>JAFSVL010000043.1 GCA_017445015.1 Bacteroidales bacterium
AAACAAGGCCTTGGCGACCTCAAAATCCTCGATACAGTCGAAGCGGGTGAAGCGGATACGTTTCTGCCCCATCTTTTCGTTGGACGCTTTCTGGAGGATGCCGCTGATGCGTCCGGCCATCATTCCGTCTTTGTAGGCATTATAATAGACGGCTTCGCAGGTTTCATAATAGAGATAATCTTTGCGAAAAATCTTCTTTTCATCCACCCAGAGCGGCGGGACATAACTGGGATTGCCTTTGAACAGACGGTTCGGGAAATTCAAGAAATCAAGTTGCTGACGACGGGTCAGGGTCTCGACAATCTCAATCATAGGTTTCGGCTTTAGTTTCTCGCGGAAACAAAGGTAAGAAAAATATGGAAATAGTATGTATATTTGTATCCTATGGATGAGATTATCAGGGATATTACGGCCCAGGAGTACAAAGAAGGCTTCGTAACGGAAGTCGAGCAGGAATTCGTGCCCAAAGGCCTGAATGAGGATATCATCCGCTTGATTTCCGCCAAGAAGGGAGAGCCCGCCTGGCTCCTCGATTTCCGGCTGGATGCTTTCCGGAAATGGCAGGCGATGAAGCAGCCCTCCTGGGGTCATCTCACCCTGCCTCCCATCAACTACCAGGACATCATTTATTACGCTGCGCCCAAGAAAGACCGTGAGCGTCCCCAGGAGATCGACCCGGCCCTCGCCGAGACCTTCGAGAAGCTCGGCATTCCGCTCCGGGAGCGGGAAGCGCTGGCCGGTGTGGTGGCGGTGGATGCCGTCTTCGACTCCGTCTCCGTGACGACAACCTTCCGCAAGACCCTTGCGGAGAAAGGGATTATCTTCTGCTCTTTTTCCGAAGCGGTACGCGAGCATTCCGAACTGGTCCGGAAGTATCTCGCCAGCGTCGTGCCGGCGGGAGACAATTATTTCGCGGCACTCAACAGTGCCGTTTTCAGCGACGGATCTTTCTGCTATATCCCGAAAGGTGTGAAGTGCCCGATGGAGTTGAGCAGTTATTTCCGCATCAATGCAGCCGGCACGGGGCAGTTCGAGCGTACGCTCATCGTGGCGGACGAGGATTCGACCCTCAGCTACATGGAGGGCTGCACGGCGCCGATGCGGGATGAGAACCAACTGCATGCCGCAGTGGTCGAAATCATCGTCGAGAAAGGCGCGGATGTCAAGTACAGCACCGTCCAGAACTGGTATCCCGGCGACGCTGAGGGCCGGGGCGGCATCCTGAACCTGGTGACCAAGCGGGGCATCTGCAAAGGAGAAGGTTCGCACTTGAGCTGGACCCAGGTCGAAACCGGCTCCGCAGTGACCTGGAAATACCCCAGCACCATCCTGAAAGGGGACTACAGCGCCTCGGAGTTCTATTCTGTCGCAGTAACCAACAACCGCCAGCAGGCTGATACCGGCACCAAGATGATCCATCTGGGCCGGGGAACGAAGAGCCGCATCGTGAGCAAGGGCATATCGGCCGGCGTGAGCGAGAACAGCTACCGCGGCCTGGTGCGCATGGGAAAGGGCGCCGTGAACGCACGCAACTACTCCCAGTGCGACAGCCTCCTCATCGGCTCCAGGTGCGGAGCCCACACCTTCCCCGTCATCCAGAGCCAGCAGCCCACGGCCACCGTGGAGCATGAGGCCACCACCTCCAA
>JAFSVL010000044.1 GCA_017445015.1 Bacteroidales bacterium
GTATTGTGTTAACTTTCATTTCGACAGGATGCGATAGAATGCGATAGAATGAGGATGGGCGCCATTCGTCAAAATGGCACCCATCCGCGTTAAATTGCTGTATTTCAGTTACTTAACCCCTTAGTACTCTTCCTCGTTAAAAAAGAAATCATCTTTCGTCGGATAATCCGGCCAGATATCCTCGATGGTTTCGTAGATTTCTCCTTCCTCATCGAGTTCCTGGAGGTTTTCCACGACTTCTTCCGGAGCGCCGGAACGGATGGCATAATCTATGAGTTCTTCTTTGGTGGCAGGCCACGGTGCGTCATCGAGGCTGCTGGCTAGTTCAAGAGTCCAATACATAACAATTCGGTTTAAGGCGCAAAGATAGTAAAAAAACAATATCCGTCAACGGGTTAAGCGACGAAGTTGCCAATCCGCCCGGATTTTGTCGATAATCGCGCAGCTGACCTTGAAGAGCGCGGAACCTTCAGTATAGACCGCAGGGGCGGCAAAGGCCACCCTCCCCTGCCGTTTCAGTTTACGGGCCGCCGCCTTCTTCCCTTCGGACGAAGGATCATATACGGCTATCGAATGACCGCCGAACATTCCCACCAGCTTCATGCAGGGCACATCCGTCTCCCCGTCGCCGAAATACACCATATGCGGAAAAGGAATGCGCTTGTCCTCATCGGCGACGGACTCGTTCACCTTTTTGCTGTCGCGCATCGAAAAGATTCCCTTCGAAATTTTAAAGAGGAACTGCGTTTTGGCGGTATAATCGACGGCAATGCCGGGCCACTCGGCCTCACCCTTCCCGTCATAAAGGAAGGAACCTGCGAAAATATGCTTGAATTCCGAGGCGATGGGGCTGCCCTCGACAATTTCGCGCAGGCCCGATGAGTTGATATAGTGTTCGACGAGAACACCGCGTGAGGCGCCATAGGCATTGATCAGCGAAAACCATTCGCGAACGCCTTCGAAAAGGGTGATATTCTCTCCGAAGCGATGAAAATCCTCCCGTCGCAGTTCAACCCCGTGCCTTCTGGCCTCATCGAACATCAGTTTCATATAGGCCAGGATATTCGAAGCGTCCTGCCCCTGCGCGATACAGTCGCTCATCCTCCAGAACTCCTCCGGCGTCGATCCGATGGCCTGGATAAAACCGAACTCCTGCATATTTCCGGGCGAGAGCGTCCCGTCAAAATCGTATACAAAGGCGACGATTGGCATTTTTTTCATAGAAATTCACCCCCATATTTTATGATTCGCCCCAAATATCGTGATTTTCACCACATTCGCAAATTTTCTTTGGCAAAAATCGAACACCGTCCTACTTTTGCAGGCAAAAGCTATCAGGAAACTAATCACACCAACTATGGAAAAATATCCCCATTACCTGGAAAGGCTCCAGAACGCAACCCGTAAATTTTGGGACAAGGCCGCGCTGAACAGCATCGGAGGAGAGTCCTTCACCTACAGCCAGATGGCCACACAAATCGAAAAAATCCACCTCGCATTTGAAAAGATCGGCATCCAAAAAGGAGAAAAAATTGCGCTTTGGGCCCGCAACGGCGCCCGCTGGGGCATGTCCTACCTTGCCGTAAACACCTACGAAACCGTCATCGTCCCGCTGCTCGCCGATTTCACCGCGGACGGCGCCACCTTCCTGGTGAATCATTCCGAGAGCATCGCCCTTTTTACCAATGCGGACAAATTCGCACAGATGGACATTGCGCAGATGCCGGCGCTCAAGTTTGTCGTCGATATCGACAGCTGGAAGCTGCTTTATTCACAAAGCGACGAAATCGCCGCGGCCTACAATGCGATGGACGAGCTTTTCGCGCAAAAATGGCCCGAAGGCTACGGCCCTGAAGATGTCGTCTTCCCCACCGACAACTGGGACAATCTTTCCACCATCAACTATACTTCCGGTTCGAGCGGCGATCCCAAGGGCGTGATGCTGACCTACCGCAACTTCAGCGCCAACGTCGATTTCAGCCAGCGGCACGTCGCCGCCGGCGAGCGCATGGTCTCCATGCTGCCGATGGCGCACATGTACGGACTGGTCATCGAATTCATCTATCCGCTCTGCAACGGTACGGCCATCTACTGGCTGGGCAAGGCCCCTACCCCGGCGACGCTGCTCAAGGCCTTTGCCGAAGTCAAGCCCTACCTGCTCATCACGGTTCCGCTGGTCATGGAAAAGATTTACAAATCCAAGATCAAGCCTACGCTGGACAAGCCCATAGTCAAGGTCCTGACCAAAATCCCCGGCATCAACAACATTATCTATAAGAAGGTAAAAGAGGGGCTGGTGCAGGCCTTCGGCGGCGAGGTCCTGGAATTCATCATGGGTGGCGCTGCGCTGAATCCCGAGGTGGAAAAACTCTTCAAACGCATCAAATTCCCCTACCTTGTGGGTTACGGCATGACGGAAGCCTGCCCGCTGCTTGCCTATGAGCACTGGACCAAGTATGTACCCGGCTCCTGCGGAAAGGCCGTGGACTGCGCCACCGTACGCATCGACTCCGAAGACCCGCAGCACATCGCCGGAGAAATCCAGGCCAAGGGCGAGAACATCACCATCGGCTATTTCAAGAACCCCGAGGCATCCGCCAATGCCTTCACCGAGGACGGATTTTTCCGCACCGGCGACCTGGGCATCATGGACAAGGACGGCAACATCTTCATCAAAGGCCGCTCCAAGTGCATGATCCTCACCGCCAACGGGCAGAACGTCTATCCCGAGGAAGTGGAAGCCGTCGTCAACAACCAGCCCTTCGTGGCGGAATCCGTGGTCGTGGACCGCAACGGCAAGATCGTCGCCCTGGTCTATCTGGACCAGGAGGCCATCAAGAGCGCCGGACTGGATGAGGAAGCGGTGTCCGACATCCCGGAGAAAATCCGTGTCGGGGCCAACCGCAAACTTCCTTCCTACAGCCAGCTGACCAAAGTGGAAGTCATGCTCGCCCCCTTTGAGAAAACGCCCAAGATGAGCATCAAACGCTTCCTCTACAAATAATCGTTGTATTTTTAAAAGCAAAAGCGTAACTTTGCATGGTTACGCTTTTTTAGTATGAAAAAGAAAATATTGATAAGCATCGCGCTGCTCCTGACGGCACTGGGAGCACAGGCGGAGATCAAGTACGACCTGCGGATCGGAGCGAGCCTGGTTCCCGTAGCCGGCAGCAGTTACTTCTCAGCGACGGAGACCTACTTCAACAACACGCTCGCCGACATCTACGGCGATTATCACGGCCCCGTCCATACGACCGGAACATTCACGGCCGACATGGGCATCCTTTTCAAAAAGTGGCTGGGAATGGATATCTGCCTCGGGGCCTGTCCGTTCTGGATGGAGAGCTTCAACGGCGTCACCGACGCGAGCACCGGGAAAAAGAGCGGCGTAGCCATCTACCTGATGCCGAAGATCCGCTTCACCTTCCTGAACCGTGAGGCTGTTCGTCTCTATGCCAACCTCGGCGTGGGCGTTGGTAAGTATTTCGGCTTCGACGAACTTCAGTATTCCTACGCGACCTCGTTCGGACGCAGGTACGTGGACAATAGTTTCAAGCCCGAAATCCAGGTCGTCCCCTTCGGCGTCGAATTCGGGCGCAAAGTATTCGGATTCTGCGAAGTAGGTGTCGGCACGATGTACATGGGAATCAGCGCAGGCATCGGTTATAAATTCTAAGACAGGTTATGAAACGCATCGCACTTATCGCGGCCCTTGCCGCCATCGCCATGTCCTGTGAAAAACGGGACGCGGAGGAACTGCGCATCTCCCGCATCGCCAACCTTTGCGACGGAATCATCACCGAGATGTCCGACGGGGCAGTCAACGCCGCCATGGAACTCTCAATCGACAAATCCCAGGATTTCTTCTCCGAGGGATTCGATCTCAATTTCGTCACCGAAGGGGGAATGGAACTACATATCACGAAAGACGCCTCCAGGGACAGCACCTGGACCGTCAATTGCGAACGTTCCCGCAGAAACCTTACATTCACTTCCTGCGTGCGCCTGCTACCCTCCAAAAGCGACGACCTGCGCCAGTGGACCTGGAGCGGAGAAGGTGTCTATGACGAAGATAACGGCTACACCTGTGAAATTTCTTCCCGGAACGGCAATCCGGTCCTTTACTACTGGAAACGCTATACTGTCGAATGGCCGAAAGGATATAGTTACAGTCTGCTCAAAAGCGGGAATTTTACAGCGGTTACCCTGTACCGGGGCAAAGACCTCAACCGCTGCGAACTGCACTACAACGACGGGAACTACACTTACTGACATTTTGTCACTGGAACATTATTTGGTTTATGGAATGCCGGCGCTTTGAAAAAAGGCCGGCATTTTCCGACAATGTCGCGGAGCGTTTTCCGGGAAGAAGAAGACTTCTGCGACCATTTACCCGGATAGGGTTGCGAAGCGACAGGGAGCAGAAAAATGAAAAATTATTAATACAAACAGAGCTATGGCAGAGAAAAAAATCAAGGGAACCATCGGCGTAACCACCGAGAACATCTTCCCCGTTATCAAGCAATTCCTTTATTCCGACCATGAAATCTTCCTGCGGGAACTCGTAGCCAATGCCGTTGACGCCACCCGCAAGTTGCAGGCCCTCGCCTCCAGCGGCGACTTCAAGGGCGAGCTCGGCGAACTCAAAGTCCGCATCGAACTCGACGAGAAAAAGCAGCTGCTCAGAATCATCGACAGCGGTATCGGCATGACCGAAGAAGAAGTGGACAAATACATCAACCAGATCGCCTTTTCTTCGGCAGGAGAATTCCTTGAAAAATATAAGGACCAGCTCGGCAGCATCATCGGGCACTTCGGACTGGGCTTTTACTCCGCTTTCATGGTTGCTGACAAAGTGACCATCGACACCCTCAGCTGGAAAGAAGGGGCGCAGCCGGTACAATGGTCCTGCGACGGCAGCCCGGAGTACGACATGAAGAAGGGTTCCCGCAAGGAACGTGGAACCACCATCACCCTCCATATCGACAACGACGACAAGGAATTCGCCGAAAACGGGCGCATCCGTTCCCTGCTGGATAAATATTGCAAATTTATGCCCGTTCCGGTGGTATTCGGCAAAAAGATCGAATGGAAGGACGGGAAGAGCGTAGAGACGGACGAGGACAATGTCATCAACCACATCGAGCCCATCTGGACCAAGGCGCCGTCAGAACTCAAGGAAGAGGATTACCTGAAATTCTACCGGGAACTCTATCCGATGGAAGATGAACCGTTGTTCTGGATTCACCTGAACGTCGATTATCCCTTCAACCTTACCGGAATTCTCTACTTCCCGAAAATCAAGGAGCGGATGGCCATCGACAAGAACAAAATCCAGCTGTACTGCAACCAGATGTTCGTCACGGACCACGTGGACAACATCGTCCCGGAATTCATGACCCTGCTGCACGGCGTCATCGACTCCCCGGACATTCCGCTGAATGTCAGCCGCAGTTACCTGCAGAGCGATGCCAATGTCAAGAAAATCAGCACCTATATCACCAAGAAGGTCGCCGACCGGCTCGAGGAAATCTTCAAGGAGCAGCGCGAACAACTGGAGCAGAAATGGGACAATCTCAAACTCTTCATCGAGTACGGGATGCTCTCCGACGAGAAATTCTGCGAACGGGCGCTCAACTTCGCGCTCTTCAAGAATACGGAAGGCAAATTCTTTTCTTACGAAGACTACCGCAAGGCCATCGAGGGCAACCAGACGGACAAGGATAAAAAGGTGGTCTATCTCTATGCCACCGACCAAGAAGCGCAGTGGAGCGGAATCGAGGCGGCCAGGAACCTCGGTTACGACGTCCTCCTGATGGACTGCGAACTGGACGCCCACTTCGCCGGCCTGCTGGAAAGCAAACTTGGGGACTGCCGCTTTGCACGCATCGACTCCGACGCCCCCGGCAACCTCATCCCCAAGGAAGAAGAGGTAAAGCCGGAACTTTCCGAGGACGACAAAAAGGCCCTGGACAGCCTGCTGAAGGGCGTTCTTCCCGAAGGGAACGAGTATCAGGTAGAGGCGCGCAACCTCGGCGAAGACAAGGCCGCCGTCCTGATCACTCGCAGCGAATGGATGCGCCGTTACCGTGATATGAGCGCCCTGGGCGGCGGAATGAATTTCTACGGACAGTTGCCCGAATCCTTCAACATCATCGTCAATATGGAGAATCCCGTCATGCGGAAAATCTGGGAAGACCGTGAGGGCAACGCGCAGTTGCTCCGCCAGGTAACCGACCTCGCCCTGCTCTCCAACGGGATGCTGAAGGGGAAAGCGCTCGCGGACTTCATCGCCCGCAGCGAAGAGTTGCTAAAGTAAAGGAAAAATCCCTAACTTTGCATCCATGTCATTCATCGAAGATAGAATTGCGTCCGAAGGCCTGACCTTCGACGACGTCCTGCTCATTCCGGCGTATTCGGAAGTCCTGCCCAGGGAAGTGAAACTGGGAACCCGTTTTTCCCGCAACATCAGCCTGAACATCCCCATCGTGTCCGCCGCCATGGATACCGTGACGGAGGCTCCGATGGCCATCGCCCTGGCCCGGGAAGGCGGTATCGGGGTGATTCACAAGAATATGACCATCGAAGAGCAGGCGGCCCATGTACGCCGCGTGAAGCGTGCCGAAAACGGGATGATTATCGATCCGGTCACGATCCACAAAGACCAGACCGTGGGCGATGCCCTTCAAATCATGAAGGAAAACCACATCGGGGGCATTCCTGTCGTGGACGGGGACAACCGGCTCGTGGGAATCGTGACCAACCGGGACGTACGTTTCCAGACGGACATGGATGTAAAGATAGAGGAAGCGATGACCAGCAGCGGACTCGTCACCATCCGCGACAACCAGACGGACCGGGAGTACGTAAAGAAGGTACTCCAGCAGCACAAGGTTGAAAAATTGCCTGTCCTGGACAGTGACGGCCACATCGTCGGATTGATTACCTACAAGGATATCACCAAGGAACAGACGCACCCCAATGCCTGCAAAGATGCCATGGGACGTCTGCGCGTCGCGGCAGGCATCGGCATTACCGCAGATGCGGAACAGCGCGTAGAGGCCCTGGTTGCCGAAGGCGTCGATGCGGTGGTGCTCGACTCGGCGCACGGTCACAGCAAAGGCGTGCTCGACAAGTTGCGCGCCCTGAAGGAAAGATGGCCCGGGCTGGACGTAGTCGTGGGGAATATCGCCACTGCCGAAGCCGCCAAAGCCCTCATCGAAGCGGGGGCAGACGGCATCAAAATTGGTATCGGCCCCGGCTCCATCTGCACCACGCGCATCGTCGCGGGAGTCGGCGTACCGCAACTCACCGCCATTTACGAATGCGCAAGGGTGGCTCACGAGGCGGGCGTTCCCGCGATTGCGGACGGCGGGCTGCGCTATTCAGGCGATATTGTCAAGGCCCTTGCCGCCGGCGGCGACTGCGTGATGTGCGGGTCGATGTTCGCGGGAACCGAGGAGGCGCCCGGCGAGACCATCATCTACAACGGCCGCAAGTTCAAGACCTACCGCGGAATGGGCTCCCTGGACGCTATGGCGGCCGGCTCCAAGGACCGCTACTTCCAGGACAAGGAGGTGGAAACCAAGAAACTGGTCCCGGAGGGCATCGTCGGACGCGTACCGTTCAAGGGAACCCTCGAAGAGACGGTCTATCAGTTGATCGGCGGCCTCCGCTCCGGAATGGGATATTGCGGCGCGGCCGATATCCCTGCACTCCAGAGAGCAAAGTTCACCCGCGTGACGGGCAGCGGCATGGTGGAAAGCCACCCGCACGACATCACCATCACCAAGGAAACCCCGAATTATTCCCGCGGGGAATAGCGGATGGATGAAGCCAAACTCATAGCCGGATTGAAAAAGGGGGACGCACGCTGCTACGAAACCCTTTTTCAGCGTTTCTATGGGAAATTCGTACAGTTCGTGGACTGCATCCTCCAGGACAAGGACGCCGCCCGGGACATCGTCCAGGACGCTTTCATCCGGGTCTATGACAGCCGGGAACGGCTCCAGGAAGGGCTCTCTATCGAAAACTACCTGTATGTGATTGTCAAGCGGCTGATGATGAATTTCATCCGCGACCGGAAATGGTACGCAGATATAACAAGCCAACTAATTGATAATCAATTAGTTACGCGATTAGGGGGGGGTGAAGAGGCGGTTTTTGCGCACGACACCCGTTCCCTGGTCCGCGAAGAGGTGGCCAGAATGCCCGCCCAGCGCAAGAAGTGCTATCTGCTGAGCCGGGAACAGGGGCTTTCCAATAAAGAAATCGCTGAGCAATTGGGGCTTTCCGTCCGCACCGTCGAACGGCACATCACCCTTGCGCTTTCGCAAATTCGAAAAAATTTATCATAACCGTTGAGTAGTCGGGGACTTTCGCGTGTTCTCATTAAGTATGAGAACCTCAAAATTTTTCTCCCTGGCGCTGCTCTTCGCGCTTCTGGCCTGCCAAAAGGCAGAAATCGAAGCATCCGGCACAGCGTCAGACGCCTCTTCGGCACCCTTGAGCCTGACCCGCTCCGCCGCAGTCATTCCTGACGCCAACCGGGCTTCCAGCCTGTGGACACAGGTGTACAACAGTGAAGACGGCTTCGACACCACCCTCTACTACGACTTCATCATCGAAGCCACGGAATGCGGCTGGGATGAGGACTATATCGCCTGGACCATCGAGAAATTCGCTTCCGTCCAGGTCCAGTCCGGCGAACAGACCGGCCGCGTCCCCCGCTACCTCAAGGAAGGGAATCAGGACTACTCGGACGCCAACAACATCGAGTTCGCCCTGCAGCTGGCCAGCGTTGCGCTCGTGCGCTATTATCCCAACTGGAAGGCCGATACCAAAGCCGCCTTTGACAGCTTTATCGACAAAGCGGTCTGTGCTCTCTGGAAGCACGACAAAGTGGCCGTTACCTATTCTAATATATATATCATGCGCGTATGGAACCTGATTGCCCTCGGCGAGAACCTGCCTTCCTCGCGCACCTGGGGCGCCGGACTTGGTCTGACGCCCGCCACCATTGCCGCAAAGGGGTATGAGTACCTGAACAATTTCCTCACCCAGACGGCCACCTACGGCATTCACGAATTCAACAGCCCCACCTATACCGGCGTACAGGCGGAATGCATCGGATTTCTCGCCGCCTTTACGAAAAACGCTGCAGCCCGCGCCAAAGCGGAGAAACTCAGGGACTATCTTTCGCTCGCCATCGCGGGGAACTACTATATGCCGGCCCACAGCGCCTCCGGTCCGATGTCCCGCTGCTATTACCGGGGCGCCAGCGGCGGTAAAGTCGACCAGATGGCGCGCGGGATGCTCGCCGGAGAATCAATGTACGCCTATCAGCAGCTGGCCGCCTGGGAGATGAGTCCCCGGGCCCAAAGGCTCAATGCGACCTACCCCAGGAGGATTTCCTTCCTCTTTGGCGACGAGATGTCCACCTACAACAACGGCAAGTCCTACTATGCGATGAACGGGATGAACTATGTGGATAAATATTACAGCGTAGGCAGCGGCGGGCACCACTACACCGGCAACGGGACGGAAAAGCTCGTCAACATCGTCGTTACCACGGAAGAACACCCTTACAACATCAATTTTGCGCACTATATGGAAGCCCGGAACGACCCTTACGGCTTCATCTACAGTTCCGGACACGCCTGGACCGGTTTCCGGGACGCCTTCGGCCGCGCCCAGCACGACAACCAGATTGTCTTCGTCGAAGCGGCCAACGGCCGTGAAATCGGAAATTCCAACCTCAGTTCCCACATCCTGATTCCCAAGACCAACGTCGATGAAATCTGGGTGGGCAACACAAAACTGATGGACTGGAGTTCCCGCCCCAGCGGCAACTGCTTCTTTGTCAAGATCGACCACGTCGTCTTCTCGGTCCGTTACCTCTACACCTTCGACAAAAGCGGGGCTGCGGTGACGCCTGTTCTGATTGACGATAGCGGTACGGACGTCCGGAACTATTTTGTCCTGCCGGACAAAACGCACTTCGCCCTGCGGCTTACCACCCAGTTGAACAGCGGATCCCTCACCGGTTCGGATATCGCCGGCGTTGCGATGTGGTGGCGCGTGGACGATTGCATCCGCACCCCGAGACAGTTCACCGCCCTGCGCAACAAGGTCCTCGGCGCAAGCGTCTCCGTCCCCGCGCAGAAATCATACGCCGAGGGAAACAGCTTCTCTTGCTATGTCAACACGCCCGAAGGGTTCCGGCTTGGGGTCAGCGGTATTTTCACGCGGGAGAAATACTACAACCGCTACATTACCACGGACGCCACGCCCGAATACCTCGCCGAAAAGTACTGGCATTTCACCCAGAAGGAAGCCTGGGGCAGCAGCACCGATTTCTCTTCCTTCTGCGCCTCGTTCTTCTCTGTAAACGGTTGGGATGAAGGCAAACGCATTTTTGAATAATCTTAATTTCACAATAATCCAAACACTATGAAAAAAAATCATTTTCTGATTCTCTTGGCAGGTCTTGCGGGACTTGCCGCCTGCGCGCAGAAAAACGAGCCTGAAACACCGGCGGTGGTGGAGGAGCCCAACTTCTCCCTCATCGCTTCCGTCGATGATTTCACCTCCCGCACAGAGCTCTGCGCCTGCAAGGAAATCAACTGGAAATCCGGAGACGCCCTGAGCGTCTGGGAGAAGAACAACAGCGGTAACGCCAACAAGCAGTTCACCGTCACGGCAGCGTCGGTTGGTACCTCCACCGGCAAGTTTGCCGGCAACCTGACGCCGGCAGGCAGTACGTTCACGCTCTACTCCGTGTACCCTTACTCTTCCACCTACGGGAGCGACCCTACCAGCGTCGCGCTCACGATTCCTACGGAACTCAGCCAGACCACCGATATCAACGACATAATCGGCGTCAGCGATTTCATGGTAGGACGGACGGATAACACGCTCTATGACAGCGAGTCCGGCGCCTACACGATGCAGTTCCATCACCCCCTGGCCTTCGTTCAGTTCCACATCGACGGCCGGGGCTGCGTGTACGAAGAAGCCATCATCAAGTCCCTGACCATGACGGCGGACGTGGCCTTTGTCGGCAATGTCATTCTGAACTGCGAGACCGGCAACATCACCTCTGCGGAGAGCGGTGACGGCGGCAAGACGCTGGTCATCAACTTCCCCTCCACGGCAGCGATGAGCGACGCCCAGGATGCCTGGGCCGCCATCAACCCGGTCGACCTCACCAACGCCCACTGCCAGTTCATCCTGGAAATGACCAACGGGCAGAAGGTAACTTTCACCGTCAACCCGAAGAGTCTGGCCTCCCAGAGCCTCTACAAATTCGAATTCTCGGAGATTGACGCCAAAATCACTGCCGGGAAAGGGGTTCCCACCTATGTGGACCTCGTATCAATGAACGGCGGTTCACGCTCCAACTGCTATATTGTCAGCGAAGGCGGCTATTATCGCTTTACCGCCCAGAGAATAGACAAAACGAATGTCTTTGAAGGCATCAAACCTTACACTGACGGTTATCGCGCCAACTGGCTATGGCAGAGCACCGCTGAGCCCAAGGTGAGCGAAGTTGGCATCGGCAACAGCGGCAACATCAACTTCAGGGTGGAACCCGCCTCCGAATGCAATGCCACAATCGCCCTGAAGGACCCGGACGGCAAGATTGTATGGAGCTGGCACATCTGGTGCACCACCTCCGATCCCCTTACGCCCAATTCTTATAGCCGTAACGATTCCTGGTGCCTTGCCAACCGCAACGTAGGTTCCCTGTCCAACACGGACGCAGGGCTCTACTATCAATGGGGCCGCAAAGACCCGTTCCCGGCAGACCGTAATGCCGTTACCAGGAACAGCGGCGTGTCTCTCGGCAATACAAGCAGCAGTCTCGATGAGGTCAAGGCTGGCTCGATAGCCTACTCCATTGCAAACCCCACCCGCTTCATTACGGGATCCAGTAACTACTCCTGGATTTCCAACACGGACGACCTTGCCGCGATGCAGGACCTGTGGTTCACCGGCAATGCGCACGGCAACAAGACCAATTACGATCCCTGCCCTCCCGGCTATCAGGTTCCTACCCTAGACGGTTACTTGTGGGCTACTGCCGGAGGGGACGCTGCGTGGAATAAGGACAATATGACTTTCTTTTCCAATTACTTTACCTACACCCACGGAGGCGTGACCACTACCTATCCTGCCGGCGGTTATCTGTCCGGCTTCACCTTGACCGACGGCGGAGTGACCGCCCGTTGCTGGGCCGCAAACTTGTCATCCGCCCCCAACTTCTGCTATTCCATGCTGGTTAACGTTTCCACACAGACATTGAAGCGTGAGGGTTCCCGTACCTCGTTCGGTTTGAATGTCCGTTGTATGAAAATCTAAAAACCTTGAGGCCATGAAAAAGAATATCACCTATTTCCCGCCGAAGGCACATATCGAGAAAATGCTTGACCTGAAACCTACGATTTGCACCTCATACGACGACATCGTAACGATGAGCGACCAGCTTGAGGATGACGCACTCGATTGGTAATGAAGGAAAAAGAAAAAGATTCTTGTGAGTGGCTGCTGGACAATGAAGGCAAGCCCGAAACAGATGCGCTGCTGCGGAGGATTTACGAATCCTCCGCAGAGGGCAGCGCAGCCCTCGCCGAGCAAGGCTACGCGGCTTTTGCCGGAAAAGTCGGGTTGAAACGGCAGCATCGCTGGCATACCGCCCGCCGCTGGGCTATGCGCATCGCCGCCGCCCTGCTGCTTCCCGTCAGCCTGCTTTGCGCCCTGTCCCTAAAGAAGGCGCTGGAACCGGAAACGGAGTGGATGCACGTAACGACGGCCCGCTCGGAAAGCCGGGACCTTACCCTTTCCGACGGGACAAAGGTCCGTTTGAGCCCCTGCAGCCAGTTATTTTATCCCGCCGAATTCCGCGGGAAACAGCGAAAGGTCATCCTGATCGGCGAGGCATTTCTGGAAGTCGAGAAGGACCCTCAGCGCCAGTTCGTGGTCAACACGAGTAAAATGGACGTAGTCGTTCACGGCACCAGGTTCAATGTCACGGCCTTCCCGGAAGATGAAGAAGATGAGGTGGCGCTGCTGGAGGGCTCGGTCGAGATGCGTTTCCCCGGAGAGGAGAGTTCCGTATTTCTCGCACCGGGAGAATTTGTCAAGCACAACCGTCTGAACGGAGACGTCCAGCGCCGGAGTTTCTCGGCCAACTACTTTGAGGAAGTCGTCGCCCAGGGGGGACTTCAGTTCCGGGATGCCCGCCTGGATGACATCGTCCAGGTCCTGACACGGCATTTCAACGTAAACATCATCATTCTGGATTCCGCATTGGAAAATGAGCGATACCACGCCTCCTTTATCAACAATGAGGATGTGGAGACGATTTTGGAGGCGCTCAACACGGGACATCTCTTTACGGTATCCCTCCAGAATGGAATCTATTACATTACCCAAAACAGTTAAACAGCTCATGCGAAATAACCAACGAGCCATCGTATCGCTGTGCCTGATGCTGGCCCTGTCCCTACAGGTACTGGGCCAGCAGATCAGTCTCAATCTGCGCGATATTCCCATCAGCAGGGCGGTCACGGAAATCCAGAAACTGTATGGATATTCCGTCGTCATCAAAGCCGAGGGCGTCGACCTTTCCCGGCACATCACCGTCTCTGCCAGCGACGAGGATATCCATTCCGTCCTTGGAAAGATTTTCGCCGGACAGGATGTTCTCATCAACGTAGAGGGGAAAAACATCACGGTTTCTCCGGCGCCCAAGGAGACTGGAATACAGGATATCGAGAAGAAGTCCGGAATTTCCGGAACCATCTATGACGAGACAGGACTCCCCCTTATCGGCGCAGGCGTCAGCATCAAGGGGAAATCCGGTATTGGTACAGTGACGGATATGGATGGTCATTTCAACATTCCGGCCGTATCCGGTGACATTCTGGAAATCTCTTTCCTCGGCTATCATACCCAGGAAATTCCCGTTCAGGGAAAGGGAGACATCAATGTCACCCTGCAACCGGCGACCGAATTCCTCGAAGCGACGATTGTCGTCGGTTACGGCAGCCAGAAGAAAGTCAACCTTTCCGGCGCCGTATCCGCCGTCAACCTGGAAGAAACGGGCGAGCATCGTGCGGTAACCAACCTCTCCTCCGGGCTCCAGGGCGTAAGTTCCGGCCTTTTGGCCCAGCAGTCCTCCGGTGAACCGGGTGCAGACGGCGCCACCGTCACCATCCGCGGTCTGGGCACCCTGAACAGCAGCTCCCCCCTCGTCGTCATCGACGGGGTCATCGGATCGCTGGCCGACGTCAATCCGGCGGATGTCGCGTCGATGTCGGTCCTTAAGGACGCTGCATCTTCCGCCATCTACGGTTCTCGCGCCGCCAACGGCGTCATCCTGATTACCACCAAATCCGGCAAGGAAGGCAAATCCAAGGTCAATTACAACGGAAAGGCCGGTTGGCAGACCGTCGCCATGCCGATTGACGTCGTGAGTGACTATGTCACCTATATGAATACCATCAACCAGGCCTCCGCCAACGCCGGTTCCGTAAAACCCTTCAGCCAGGATATCATCCGGGAATGGGAGGAAAATACGGGAAAGAACGAGATTTACTGCAACACGGACTGGTTCCGGGAGATTTTCCACCCTTCCTTCTTCCAGGAGCACAACCTGCAGTTCTCCGGCGGCAGCAAATCGGTCAACTACCTCATTTCGCTGGGATACCTGCAGAATGAAGGTGTGATGAAGGGCACCGGATACAAGCGCTACTCGGTGCGTTCCAATGTCGGCGCGGATGTCACGAAATGGCTTCGCCTGACCCTCAACATCAACGCTTTCTACGGACGCAAGGACGCACTGGAGATTTCCAATGCAATGTCTTCCGTCGCCAACTCTTCCCCGGGCACCCTGCCCATCAGCAGCGACGGACGCTTCGGCGGAGAATGGGCGCCGGGCGGGAATCCCCAGGCCGGCAATATCTTCGCCGGGAATTCCGGTTATGACCGGCTGCAGTCCAACTACAAATTCCAGGGGAAACTGGGACTGGACGTCAAGTTCACCCCGCACCTCATCTGGCACAACAATTTCGCCGCCACCGGCGAGTTCTATGTCCTGCGGCAGATGAACTACCCCAACATTCCCATCTGGGACCTCAAGAACAACGCGATTCTCCTGACCACGGGTACGACTTCCAACCAGCTGACGGAGCAGAACAGCCTGGATTACACGCTGATGCTGGATTCCTACCTGTCCTGGGACGTGCTGCCCAACGTCGAGCACCACGACCTCTCCGTCACAGCCGGTTACAACCAGGAATACCGCCGTTATCACTGGACGTACGCGCAGGCCCTGGATGTCCTGAGCGCCTCCACGCCGACGATGGACGCGGCCGCCACGCCCTCCGCGATGAAGGGCAACACGACGGACAACGCCGTCATGTCCTTCTTCGGCCGCATCAACTACGCCTTCAAGGAACGATATATTTTCGAAGCCAATATCCGCGGGGACGGGTCCTCCCGCTTCGCCCGGGGACACCGCTGGGGATTTTTCCCTTCCTTCTCGGCCGCCTGGAGACTTTCCGAAGAGCCCTGGTTCAAGACGCGCTCTATCAACAACCTGAAACTGCGCGCTTCCTGGGGAAAACTGGGAAACAACGCTGTGGGCGACTATGCCACGCAGCTACTCTATGAACGGCACAGCTATGTCTTTGACGGAAAAGCGGTTCCCGGTGTGGGAATTGCCTCCATCGTCAACACGAACCTGACCTGGGAGACCACGACGATGACCGATGTCGGCGTCGACCTGACCGCCCTCAAGGGACAACTTGAAATGACCCTGGATTTCTTCCACAAGCAGACCGACGACATCCTGATCCGCGCCTCCATCCCCGGGGTCTTCGGACGGCTCGACGCCCCGTACGAGAATGCCGGCATCGTCCGGAACATCGGTTTTGAAGGCGACCTGACCTGGAAGGGCTCCATCGGCCGGGATTTCCACTACAGCATCAAGGGGAACTACACCTTTGTCAAGAACAAAGTACTGAAATACCACGGGAACGTGCCGACCTACAGCGGCCAGCGCATCCTGCTGGAGGGTTACGGCATCTATGACTGGTACGTGCGCGAAGTGGACTGCATCGCCACACAGGAAAAGATCGACCGGATGCTCGCGGACGGCTATGTCTTCTATCCCTCCACGCCCCAGCCGGGCGACTTCATCTACAAGGACCAGCAGCAGCCCGGCGAGGTCGGCTACAAGGTTATCGACGACAACGACCGCGTCATCAAGGGGCACAGCTACCCCAGTCACTTCTTCGGCCTGGGCCTCAGCGCCGAATGGAAGGGCATCGATTTCTCCCTGCTCTTCAGCGGCGTGGGCGGCGTCAAGCAGTACCTGAACAATACCTGGTACACCAACGTGCTCAAGAACGGTTCCGTCATCAACAAGAAGTTCCTGAATGCCTGGTCCCATGAGAACCAGGACAGCAACATTCCGGCCATCACAACCAATGACGGCGGACGCAACACCGTCAGCAACGATTTCTGGCTGCAGGACGCTTCTTATGCCAAACTGCGCAACGTGTCGCTGGGATACACTTTCCCCGAAAAATGGTTCGCGCCCTTCGTTTCCCGGGCCAGAATCTACTTCACGGGAGAGAACCTGCTGACGCTGACCCGTTTCGAGGGGCTTGACCCCGAGACCGGTTCCACCAGCAACTATCCCAATGTCTCGCGTTATATTTTCGGTGTAAGCATCACTTTCTAATACGCATGAAAATGAAAAAGCATAGATTTTTAAGCATTACACTCTTGCTGTTGACGCATGTCGTCCAAGTCTCCTGTTCTAAATTTCTCGACACCGTCCCGGAAGACGGCATCGGATCGCTGGAAATGTGGACGACCGCGGAACACGCCGAGCTGGGCATCGCGGGCGCCTACTCCCCTATCAAGTGCTTTCCCGTCGGATCAGACCCGGCAAGTCCCGCCGGCTGCATTTCGTCCAATCCGATGACCGACGCCTATACCAAGTATGCCTTCGCCTGGGGTACGGGCTTCGACGATACCGGCTGCCGATATTTCTGCAACAATTCAGCGACGACTTCGTACGGCGTTTTCAGTTCCAAGTGGCTGTCTGACTACACCGGTGTCCAGTATGCCAACCTGGCCATCGCCAATCTTCCGCGCCTGGAAAATGTCATCGATCCGGAAACCTATACCCGGTACATCGGAGAAGCCCATTTCCTGCGGGCGCTCTACTACTTCGACCTGCTGACCTACTACAGCGGTCACAAGAATGTGGATCCCGGCATTCCCCTTTACACCTCGATGCCGGATTATGACAAGGCCTACCGGCCGCGTGCCACGCCTGCCGACGTGCGCAAGGTGATGATTGACGACCTGAACCTCGCCATTGACGCGCTGCCCTGGCGATCCTACGAAAAAGGACGTGCCAACCGTGCGGCCGCCCTGTTCTTGCTGGGAAAGGTTTACCTCTACGCCGGCAGTTACGCCAAGGCAGCGGAAACCTTCTCCCGCCTGATGGAAGAGAATACAAAGTCTGCCTCCCCTTACGCCCTCATCGGAGACTACGCCAAACTCTTCCTCCAGGAAGGGGAAGACAACGACGAGAGCGTCTTCGTCATCGACTGCATTCCCACGCAGGGGAACGGCAGCCGTCTGGACCTGCTCTACTCCAACCGTTCGGCCAACTGTGCCGGTACCAACACCTCGATTCCCACGAAGGAACTGGTGGACAGCTATCTGATGGCGGACGGTACGGCCTTCGACGGGACCTACCCGGACTGGAGCAACCGCGACGCGGTCAACAACTTCTTCAAGCGCAGGGACCCCCGCCTGGATGCCACTATAATCCGCCCCTATGGGCTCTTTGTGGGCAAGGACAACATCACCTACGAATACCGGGCGCCCTACGACACCAAAACGACGCCTTATGCCTGCCTGCGGTCCAACCACAGTTCCAACACCAATTACTGCTGGCGCAAGTTCTGCAACCAGGGCAACGAGACCACCATCCGGCGGCACTCCGGCATCGATATTCCCCTGATGCGCTGGGGAGACGCCCTGTTGCTCTACGCGGAGGCGCTCAATGAAAGTTCGGGTCCTTCCACGGAAATCTTTGACGCCCTGGACCAGATCCGCACCCGCGCCAAAATGCCCAAGGTAAACCGGAGCGTGGACCAGACAGCCCTGCGGACGCTGATTCGCAACGAGCGGGTGTATGAACTCGCCGGAGAAGGCCACCTCTATCCCGACTGGCAGCGTTGGTACGCGCACGACGATGCGAATTTTGACTACGAATCCCTGACCAACCAGCCGATGCTGGGTTTCGACGGCGTCCCGATGGCCCTCCAGCAGGTGTCCGTCCGGAATTTCACGAAACGGAACTGGCGATACGCGATTCCCCAGTCCGAAATTGATGTCAATCCCGCCCTCGTCCAGAGTGACGGATGGGGCAACTAATCCCAACGGAAATGAAATTGATGCACTGTTTATATTGCCTGGCCGCCGCCCTCTGCCTGATGGGCTGCGAAGACGAGCGGACGGTATTGCCCACCGGCAAGGGGGAAAAGGGGTTCAATATCGACCCTTATACGGACAACTTGTGGACGAGTGTCAATGCCAGCGAAACCGGGTTTGACACGGCCCAGTATTTCGAATTTGTCCTGAGCGCCTGTCATCTGGGCTATGACCAGAAGTACATCGGCGTGGCGCTGAAACGCTTCAATGACGTACAGGTCAAGGAAGGCCCCAGCCTGGGCAAGGTCCCCCGCTATGTGGGCGGAGACTACAGCGACGAGAACAACATCGAGTTCGCCCTCGAGCTCGCCGGTCCCGCCAAGATTGAATACTACGCGGACTGGAACGAAGAGAACCGGCAAATGTTCGACGACTTCGTGGACCGCGCGCTCTATGCTTCCTGGAACCACGACCAGGTGGCCGTCTGGTATTCCAACATCTATATCATGCGCGTATGGAACATGATCTGGATGGGCGAGAACCTGAGTCCGGACCGCACTTGGGGTTGCGGCCACGCCCTGACCCCCGCACAGGTTGCGGAGAAGGGATACGCGATGCTGCGCGCCTTCTATGACAGGATGTGCGAGACGGGCATCCACGAGCACAACAGCCCGACCTACACCGGCGTACAGGCGGAATGTATCGGCTATCTGGCCAAATACACGAAGAACGAGGAAGCCCGGGCCCTGGCCGTTCACTGCAAGGACTATCTCTCTGCGATGATTTTCGCCAACTACTTCACGCCCGGAAAGGTTTCCACAGGAGCGATGTCCCGTTGCTACTACCGGGGCTCAAGCGGCGGCAAGATCGACCAGCTCGCCGGTGGGCTCATCTACGGCTACGGGATGTACTGGTACAACCAGCTCGCTGTCTGGGATCCTTCCGCGAAGGACCGACAGATCAACGCCACCTACCCCCGGCTCGTCGCCTATACCTTCGGTCCGGAAATGGGTACCGATGAATCCGGGAAGCCGTTCTGGGCGATGAACGCCATCAACTACATCGACCGGAAATTCTCCCTCAGCAGCGCGGGACACCACTATACCGGAAACGGTACGGAAAAGTCCCTGAGCGTGGTGGTGGCCGGCGACAAGCACCGTTCCATCATCAACTTCGCCCACTATATGGAGGGCCGGAACGACCCCTTCGGCAGGAATCCCTACAACGGCGGCCACGTCTGGTGCTGCTTCCGGGACGCCTGGGCCCGCGCCCAGCACGAGAATGAAGTCGTGGTCCTGCAGGCCAGCAACGGCCGGGACCAACCGGGCGGCGCCGCCAACCTGCAGTCCCATATCATCGTCCCCGGCACCTTCGTGGACGAAATGTGGGTGGGCAACACCAAGATTGAGGACTGGTTCGCGATGAGCGGGAACGCCAAAGCCCTGCAGGTCCAGGACGGTCTCTCCTATTTCTCCAGGATTGAGGACGTCGTCTTCTCCGTTCGCTACCTCTTCACCTTCGGCACGGACGGCAAGGCCAAGACCCCGCTCCTGGTTTATGACGCAAACAACTCCAACTACGTCTATGGTACGGCGCTGCGCGTGACCACCACCCTCAAGGAAACGACACCCACTATCGACGAACTCGGCGGTGTCATTATGTGGTGGCGTGTGGACAAGGGCATCGACAGCGACGAAAAGTTTGCCGACCTGCGGCAGCGCATCATCGCCGCCGAGGTCGTAGCCCCCGAGCAGAAGACCTACGGCATCGGCGACGGGCTGGAATGCTATGTCACCACGCCGGAAGGCCTCAAACTCGGCATTAAGGGCAACTTCGGCAAGGCCCAGCACTACAACCGCTGGATTTATAGCAATACCGAACCGGAGTATACCAAGGAAGCCTACTGGAACTTCGACCTCAAACAGGCGTATGGGAGCAGTGTGGACTTCTCCGACCGTTCCCAGGCCTTCTTCTCCGTGAACGGGGAAGATGTCGGACTCGCCGTCATTGGGCAATAATAAAACCGCAACGAAATGAAAACCAGATATCTTATCCTTCTTTTCTGTGCAGCGCTGCTGGCCGCCTGCAAGGGTTACGGACCCGGTGAGACGGAACTCCCCAAAGTGGAGACGTTCCCCGTAGAGATTGCCGGCAGTTCCACCGCCGTACTCAGGGGCTCCACCACCGGCGGCACCGCCAGTATGCTTTGCCGCGGCGTCTGCTTCTCCTCCAACGAGGTCTTCTCCTTCAAGGACAGTCCCTGCGTCTCCACGGATGCCGGGGAAGGCGTCTTTGCCATCAAGACCTACGAACTGATTCCGATGCACCGCTACAATATGAAGGCCTTCGCCGTCATGAAGGACGGGACCATCGTCTATGGGGAGGAAATGTCCTTCTCGACGACGGACTTCGCCCTGCCGACGGTAGCCATCGGCGCGGCGACAGACATCTACGCCACCGAGGCGACGCTTAACGGCTCCGTCATCGACGAAGGCGACTATCCCGTCACTACCCGCGGTTTCGTCTATACTTCCTCGAAGACAGCGATACTGGAAATCGGGCAGGAAGGCGTTCGGTCCGCGATTGGCAAGGGTAGCGGAGCGGATTTCTCCAGTTCCGTCGGCGACCTGGAAATCGGCACTACCTACCGTATGCGCGCCTATGCGATGACGGAGAACGGCGCCGGCTATTCGGAGGAATCCACTTTTGCGACCCTGGATATCAAACCGGTGGAATTTGCCGACATCGAGGTGCTTGAAAACACTTACTCATCGCTGGTCATCAAGTCCGCCATCACGGACCCGAAGGGCAACACGATTACGGCGTACGGCTTCTGCTGGTCTTCCACCGTCAAGTTCCCGACACAGAAGAACGGCAGTTACCAGGCCCTCGACGAGCGCTTCACCCTCTCCTTCGAGGATGCCCGTCCCGGCAAGGTCTATTACGTGCGGCCTTATGCGGAAACGGAGAATGCCGGCGTCAACTACGGTAGCGTCACCCGTCTCAAGGTCGTTACCTATGATTGCGACGGCGGCATGATCAAGGTCGTTCCGAACAATCCTGTCTTCATCGGCTGGCTCGGCGATTACGAACAGCCCGGCATGCCGGCCAAATACAGCCAGGCACACGACGGGGTCTTCTCCATCAACCAGAGCGTAGGCCGCAGCGGGACGCCCACCCCTTCGGAGGCGACGGTCCAGCCCTACTGCATCGCCAAATACGAGGTGACCAACCGCTGGTTCTGCGAGTTCATGAACGCCTATGGCAGCGCTATCGTCAAGGAGGGCACCTGGCAGGGACAGGCCATATTGTTCGATGCCTACACCGACATCCGCTTTGACGGCAGCCACTGGACCGTAGATGAAGAATACGAAGACTGCCCCGCAGTGGGTGTCACCTGGTACGGCGCAGTCACCTTCTGCTCCTTCTTCGGCGGTTATCTGCCCAGCGAAGCGCAATGGGAGGTCGCTGCCCGAGGCAATGTCTATTCAGACGATCCTTCCGTGCCGATGTACACCTACAGCGGTAGCGACGATTTGAATGATGTCGCCATCTGGGCGAACGGGGTCAACCGTCCCCGCTGCGAAAGGGTAGGACAGATGCAGCCCAACCAGCTTGGTATTTACGACATGAGCGGAAATGCCCAGGAGATGACCTCGTCCTGCTGGGGCAACTATTCGGCTACCTACAAGGAGAACGCGATGAACGCCAACAAACAGATTGTACTGCGAGGCGGACGCGCCCAGCGAGGTGTCGTGAGCACCTTCCAGAACAACTCCAGGGATGCCATCGCCATCACAGCACCGGTTTCCTACAGCAATTACATCGGCTTCAGGTTCGCCTGCAACCCGGACGATGAGGAGTAAAGCCTTCATAATTTTGATGTTACTGGTCTTCCAGGCGGCGGCGCACGCAGCGTCGCCGCTGGAAGAACTGTACAAGGCCGCCATCACGCGCGACGTCCCCCCGGGCCGCTATGAGTACAACTGGCGGGACGCCGTCCTATTGAAGGCCCTGACCGACCTATACCGGACGATGCCTGACAAGCAGGTGGAAATTGCCGCATATATTGCCGCAGAGATGGAACGGGTGGCCCCGAAAGCACATGGTGCACATCCCAACGGGATCGCATCGGCGGTGGGATTCGCGTTCCTGAAGGAAACAGGACGCGCCACACCCGCAACGGACAAGGCACTTGCCCGCGTCCTGGCACAGTACGAACGGATTCCCCGGACGGCGGATGGGGCCTGTTCCCACCGGACGGACCGGGTGGAACTCTGGGACGACACCCTCTATATGCTCAACATCGCCTTTATCGCTTGTTATAAGGCGACGGGAGACCGCAAGTATCTGGAATGGTCCGCCCGTGAAATCCTCTTGCACGCCAAGTATCTTCTGGATGAGAGAA
>JAFSVL010000045.1 GCA_017445015.1 Bacteroidales bacterium
CAGGCCGCCGCCATCGGACTGGTGTCGTCCACCTCGTGGATTTTCGGCGGTTTCTGCACCGCCAGCAGCAGCGGTTTCACGGTACAGGTGGCCCAGCGCATCGGCGCCAATGATTTCGTCGGGGCCCGCAGCGTCCTGCGCAAGTCCTTCACCTCCCTGTTGTTGTTCAGTTCCTGTCTGGCCCTGCTGGGCGTGGCCATCAGCGGCTCCCTCCCCCGCTGGCTGGGAGGCGGCGAGGAACTTTGGAGCGACGCGAGCGCCTATTTTGCCATCCATATGGCCTTCCTGCCGATGATGCAACTTTGCTATACGAGCGGGATGATGCTCGAAGCGGCCGGCAATATGAAAATCCCCAGCCTTTGCAATGTGCTGATGTGCCTGATGGATGTCGGCTTCAATTACCTCTTTATCTACGGATGGGGAATGGGCGTCAAGGGCGCGGCCATCGGCACCGGCCTGTCCCATCTGCTGACGGCGCTGGTGATGCTGTGGTTCCTGCTGGAACGCTCGCCCGAATTGAGCCTGCATCTGGACCGGAGAGAGGTCGCCACCCCGCGGGACCGTAGTTTCCTTCCGGATGAGGATACTTTGCAGACGGCTTTCGGCATCTGCGGACCGATGTGGATGCAAAACATCGTGATGCGCGGAGCCTACATCATCAGCACCCTGATTGTGGCACCGCTGGGCACCATCGCCATCGCAGCCAATTCTTTCGCCATCATTGCGGAAAGTTTCTGCTATATGCCCGGTTATGGAATGGAAGAAGCCGTCACGACGCTGGTGGGGCAGAGCGTCGGTGCCCGCCGCAAGGACCTTGCCCGCCGTTTCGCCCATATTGCAACCGCGGCCGGCGCCCTGATGATGACCGGGCTGGCTGTGCTGATGTACGCGTTCGCCCCGCAGATGATGGGATTGCTGACGAATGATGCGGAAGTGATTGCCCTCGGGGCACGGGTTTTGCGTATCGAGGCCTTCGCCGAATTGATGTACGGCGTTTCCATTGTGGCCTACGGAGCCTGCGTCGGCGCGGGTGACACCCTGATGCCCAGCGTGATGAACTTCGCGAGTATGTGGGTGGTCCGCATCGGGCTGGCTCTCGTGCTCACCCCTCGTTTCGGCCTGGTGGGCTACTGGGTGGCGATGTGCATCGAACTCAATGTGCGCGGACTGCTCTTTATGGGACGGATTTCCGGGCACAAATGGTTGGAAAAAGATATTTTGAACAAAGAAAAACGAACGATATGGAAAAGACAGAAAAAGACCGTATAATCGGACAGGAATATGAGGGGGAACGCCCTCTGTATTGCCGCTCCAACTTATATCTGGAGGGGGTCACCGTCCACGCCGGAGAGTCCGCCATCAAGGAATCTTCGGACATCGAGGCCGTCCGCTGCCGTTTCGAGGGAAAATACCCCTTCTGGGAATGTGACCGCTTCACCATCCGGGACTGCCACTTCACGGAAGGGGCCCGCGCCGCCATCTGGTATTCCCGCGACGGAGAGATGAGCGACTGCCGGGTGGAAGCCCCCAAGATGTTCCGGGAGATGAACGGGTTGAAACTCGCCCGCGTCCGCTTTCCCCACGCCCACGAGACGCTTTGGGGATGCAGGAACATCCGGATGGAAGATGTCGAAGCGCAGGAGGGCGATTATATCTTTATGCATAGCCGGGACATTGAAATCGACCATTTTCACCTGTCGGGCAATTATTCCTTCCAATATTGCAAGAATGTCGTCATCCGCAACTCCGACCTGCAGACCAAGGATGCGTTCTGGGAAACGGAAAATGTCACGGTGTACGACTCGGTCATCAACGGAGAGTACCTGGGCTGGTATTCCAAAAACCTGCGGCTGGTCCGTTGCCACATTGGCGGCACCCAGCCCCTATGTTACGCGGAAAACCTGGTGTTGGAAGACTGTACCTTCGCCGAGGACGCCGACCTTGCCTTCGAATACTCGACCGTTCAGGCGCGGATGCTCGGGACCGTTCCTTCGGTGAAAAACCCGCGCAGCGGACACATTGCCGCGAAAGGTTACGGCGAAATCATTCTCGACGGCAATTGCAAGGCACCGGGGGACTGCAAAATAGCGACTTACTAAATGATTCGC
>JAFSVL010000046.1 GCA_017445015.1 Bacteroidales bacterium
CTCCGGCGAGATGCTCCTCGCCTTCGACGGAAACAACATAACCATCAGTTCCACAGACGGTTCCGTCAGCGGCACCGGCTCCTTCAACGACGCAAAACTCCTGCAGGACCGCAAGCTGACGCTCCAGTACACCGTCACCGATGCGGGCGGCGCACGCCGGGAAGTGAAGGACATCCTTTCCTTCCGCAACCGCATCCGCGACGGCGTCAACGAGTGGCAGGACGAAAATCCCGCGCATTACAACTGATTGAACCTCCTGTGTCCCAGGACGCAGACTGAAAGATAACAATACAACTTATTGGTTGTATTATTTGCAAAAAAGGTTTATCTTTGCAAAAAAGATAAATCATGACTTTTGATGCAATCATTCCGGACAGTCTGTGGTCCGTCAGGTATGACGGGGAAAATGATAATGCATTCTCCACCGTTTTTAACCGCCTGAGTGACCCGGAATGGCTTCGCGGCTTTTTCCTCCAGAATGTAAAGGACCTGAATGAGCATTTCAGAATTACAAATATCGACAAGGCTATCTATGAAACGATCGACGAAGCCGATATACTGCAGTGTCTTATTCTCGACTTGGCGATTGATTCAAAGCTGGACCATCTCTTCCGGCCGCTTGAGCCGTCCCGCACGACCGACATCTCTCTCGGAAAAGAAAAGGCGAAGGGAGAATCCCGCCGGCACGCTTCCTGGCTCCGCATTTATGCGATTAAGGCCGGAGAAGACGTTTATATCATAACCGGGGGCACCATAAAACTTACGGCAACCATGCAAGAGAGGGAACATACGCTGAAAGAACTGCAAAAGATGGAATTCGTACGGAATCATTTGATCGCCGAAGGAGTCATCGATGCAGAAGGTTTCACTGATTATCTGCAAGCACAATAATGGACAGGGTCGTCACATATCTTAAAAAGAACGCCTCGCCGGAGCCTTCGCGCTGGAAAGAAGAGGTCGAATGGAGAAGAGCCAACAGAGGATGGCTCAGGTACTCTCAATACGTTGCCATACGGATGCTGTCCAAAATGGACGAATTGCACATGACACAATCCGCACTGGCTGAAAAGATGGGATGCTCGCAGCAATACATTTCCAAAGTCCTCAAAGGGAAAGAGAACCTGAGCCTGGAGACTCTTTGGAAAATCGAATCCGCATTGGAAATAGACCTCGTAAAATCGGCATTGACCTTTGTCAACGGATATGAGAGGAACAATGCTGCGGGCGACTCCCGGACGCATTATTTGAATGATCCGGGAAACCCTTGACAAATAATCATTTGCTACACGAACAGCCCGTCTTTCATGTGGCAGGTGCGGTCACAGAGGGCGGCCAGGTCCGGATCGTGGGTGACGATGACGATGGTCTGGCCACGGGTGTCGCGGAGGCGGAAAAAGAGGGCGTGGATTTCCCCTTTGGTCACGCTGTCGAGGTTGCCGGAGGGCTCGTCCGCGAAGAGGATGGCGGGGTTGTTGATGAGGGCGCGGGCAATGGCGACACGCTGCTGTTCACCGCCGGAAAGTTCCGAGGGCTTGTGCGTTACGCGTTCGGCAAGGCCGACTTCCGCGAGCAGCGCGGCGGCCGTCTCGCGGGCCTCGCGCTCGGGTCGGCCGGCAATCAGCGCCGGGATCATCACATTCTCCAGCGCATTGAACTCGGGCAGGAGGTGATGGGCCTGGAAGACGAAGCCGATCTGC
>JAFSVL010000047.1 GCA_017445015.1 Bacteroidales bacterium
AAAGGTGCTGGCCGAGTTGATGGCATCGTCGCTGCTGGAGGAAGCGAAGACTTCGCCGCCGGTGACCGTCAGGGTCTTCTTCACTTCGAGAGCTTCGTTGTTGGCGCAGGTCACGCAGACCGTCCCGCCGCTGACCAGCAGGTCGCCGGTCATATCGGAATAGGTGGTGCCTCCGCCGCCCATTCCGCCGCCGGGATTGCCACCGGGACCGCCCGGGCCACCGCCCCCCGGATTGAAACCGCCCGGCCCGGCTTTCGTACCGCTTTTGATCGCCCAGCCGATTTTGATGCCCTTGGCGGACACGTCCCCCGCGGTATAGTCGGAGCCGGTGACTTTGACATCCAGGGTTCCGCCGGAGACTTCACTGGTAAAGATATGAACTCCTTTGTCGCTGCTGCCGCCCACTTTGATTCCTTTGCCGCCTTGCCCGGAGTTGGTGATGTTGACCGTACCGCCCGTCATTTTGAACGCGTAGTCCGCCTTGATGCCGGCCGAGCCGCTGTAGTCCTGATCCTCGCTGTCATAGGCCGATCCGCCGGTCACATTGATGGTCGTCGCACCGCCCGTGATGACCACCAGCGAGTCGGAGGAAAATCCTTTTTTCATCGCAGCCGCGACCGATGCCTTGACCGTGCCGCCACCGATGAGGATGTAATCCTTGCCCCGGATGCCGTGGCCCGCTTTCGAGCCGGAAGTCACGGTCAAAGTCGGTGCATTTTCCACCAATCGGATATAATCATCGGAGGTCAGGGCCGCCTTCCCCTGCTGGTTATTGGCGGTAATGGACAGCGAACCGCTTCCGCTGAATATCAACTGTCCTTCGCTGAAAAAGACAGCCTTCATATCTTCCTCGTCGCTCGCCGTATAAGCGGCGGAAGAACCGTCCGCCAGGGAGTTGGAGCCGCTGACCACGACAAAGCAACGCTTTTTGCCCTGGTTGTTGATAGCCGCTCCGTCCGGATTGGTCAGGCTGAGTCCGTTGAGATACAGCGCCTGCTTATTATTGGAATAAATTTTCAAAGACCCGTCCGGGCAAGTGCCGGAAAGTTCATATTTAACCTTTTCGGTCGTGCCCGTGTTGTTGACGGTCACATCCGTACCGTTGACGCTGACAATGTTGTTCGCATCACCCGTCACCTCTACGGAAGAAGCCGACCAGACCAGCGAGATTGTGCGGACGAAATTCGTCCCGTCGACATCGTCTTCGTCATCGGCAGGCACATCTACGGTCGAAGCGGGCGTCGTATTGTCCCCCGTACTGACAGTCTGGGTGAGAATGTTGTCTTTCGTGCATCCCGCCAACGCGATCGGAACCAGCAGCGTCCATAAAAAGTGTTTTTTCTTATTCATAGCATATCCTTTTTAAAAAATCAAACGGGCATCTTCCTTTCAAACCGAGTGCAAAATAAGCATTGCACACACCTCCCTGCAACACTTTTCCGACCAAATCGGGATTTTTATCAACGAAATTTGTTTTTCTCCCGGCTTGCTCGTATCTTTGCCCCCTATGAAACGATTCCGCATCAAGAAAGAGCAGGGGATGATTCTCTGCGTGTGGGGATTTATCCTGCTGGTTCTTCCTGTCATATTGATGGATTGGACGCGCGTATCCTGCGTATCTGACATCTGGCGCGGATTCACCTCAACCTGGTTTCGCATCCTGCCGTTCCTGGTGCTCTACATCCTGCATCACGACGGGCTGATGCGTTGGTATCCCCGAAAAAAAGGATGGTACTTCACGGGGCTGGCGGTTTTGATGCTTCTGTTCGGTGCCTGGCAGTTTGTGGATCCTCATCGCCCCGGACCGCCGCAAGATCGGCCCGGTCCGCCGCCCCACGAGATGCGTGGGAACTCCCCTCACGAGATGCACCCCGGACCTCTGCCGGACAGTCTCGCCGGGCCTCCACCCGCTTTCGACCGACCATCTTCGGGCCACCCGGACGGTCCGCACCATCCCCTAGGAAGGGAAGTGTCATTTATCCTGCTCGGATTGCTGATGGTGAGCGGCGACTTTGTCGGGACGCTTTATGCGAGAAAAAAGTTTGCGGAAGAAGCGGACAAGCGCGCTGCCGCCGAGAAAGGACACGCCGGCACGCCGCCTAATGAAACAGCCGGCCATCCCGCGCCCGAGGGGACGGCCTCTGCTCCGCGCGAACTTTACTTTATGAGCGATTACCACCGCGTCAAGGTGCTGGTGGAGGATATCCTTTATGTCCAAAGTATGGGAGAATACATCAAGATTTACCGGCGCAGCGACGCAATGCCCCTGATTACCCTGTACGGTATTGCCAAGTTGGCTTCGGAACTCCCCGAAGAACAGTTTGTCCGCATTCACCGCTCCTACATCGTCGCCCGTAACGCCATTGAAAAGACCTCCCGCAGCGAAGTCGTCCTCACCGGCGGCACCACCCTTCCCGTCGGCGCCACCTACAA
>JAFSVL010000048.1 GCA_017445015.1 Bacteroidales bacterium
AAGGGCATCAAGGAAGGCGGCAGCCTCCTGCTCAATTCCCTCTGGGATGAAAAGGAGACCCTCGAGCGCATTCCCGATCACGCCAAGGCGGTCATCGGACGCAAGAAGATCAACCTTTATATTATCAACGCGACCAAGATCGCGGCGGAAATCGGCCTGGGCGGAAGGACCAACACCATCCTCCAGAGCGCTTTCTTCCGCATCACCGGCATCATCCCCGCCGAAGACGCCGTGAAGTATATGAAGGCGGCCGCCCTGAAGAGCTACGGCAAGAAGGGTGAGAACGTCGTCAACATGAACTATGCGGCCATCGACCGCGGTGGTGAATACATCAAGGTGGACGTACCTGCCGGATGGGCGGACCTCACCGCGAAATTCACCAATCCCAACGCCGACCGCCTCGCCACGCCGTTCGTCAAAGAGATTGCGGACGTAGTGAACGCCCAGTGCGGCGATTCCCTGCCCGTCAGCGCATTCATGCCTTATCAGGACGGTACGATGCCCTGCGGCACCGCAGCCTACGAGAAACGCGGCGTCGCCGTCAATGTTCCCGTCTGGGATGCAGAGAAGTGTATCCAGTGCAACACCTGCGCCTTCGTCTGTCCCCACGCCGCCATCCGTCCGTTCCTGCTGACCGCCGATGAGGCCGCCAAGGCCCCTGCCGGCGTCAAGCTCGCCGACGGCCGCGCCAATCTCAAGGACTACAAGTTTGCGCTCTCCGTTTCCGTTGCCGACTGTACCGGATGCGGCAACTGCGTGGACGTCTGTCTTGCCAAAGAGAAGGCGCTCAAGATGGAACCCTACATCGACAATACCGCCGAGCAGGCTTCCTTCGACTACCTGAACGCCAAGGTCGGCTACAAGACCCCGTTCGATCCCAAGTCCAATCTCAAGAACGCCCAGTTCGCCCAGCCGCTCTTCGAGTTCTCCGGCGCCTGCGCAGGTTGCGGCGAGACTCCGTATATCAAGAACATCACCCAGCTCTTCGGCGACCACATGATGATTGCCAACGCGACGGGTTGTTCCTCCATCTACGGCGCCTCCTTCCCCGCCTCCCCGTACTGCACCAATGAAAAGGGCCACGGCCCGGCATGGCAGAACTCCCTTTTCGAGGACTTCTGCGAATTCGGACTCGGTATGCACCTCGGTTCCGAGCGCATCCGCGAGACCGTAGCCGCCCTGATGAAGAAAGGCCTCGAGTGCAGCAAGTGCTCCGACGAGATGAAGGCCCTCTATCAGAAGTGGCTGGACAACCGCAACGACTACGCCGTTACCCGCGAGGTAGCCGACAAACTCGTTCCCATGATGGAAGCCTGCGGTTGCGACACCAGCAAGAGCCTGCTCGCCCTCAAGCAGTACATCCCCAGCCGCAGCCAGTGGATCTTCGGCGGTGACGGCGCCTCTTACGATATCGGGTTCGGCGGTCTGGACCATGTGCTGGCCAGCGGCGAGAACGTGAATATCCTCGTGCTCGATACCGAAGTGTATTCCAACACCGGCGGACAGTCCTCCAAGGCTACCCCGGCCGGCGCCATCGCCAAGTTCGCCGCCTCCGGCAAGAAGGTGCGCAAGAAGGATCTGGGCATGATGGCCATCAGCTACGGCTACGTCTATGTGGCTCAGGTGGCGATGGGTGCCAGTCCCGTCCAGTACATGAACGCCATCAAGGAGGCCGAGGCTTATGACGGACCTTCCCTGATCATCGCCTATGCGCCTTGTATCAACCATGGCCTGAAGGCCGGCATGGGGCTGAGCCAGAAGGAGGAAAAACTGGCCGTCGACTGCGGTTACTGGCATCTCTTCCGCTTCAATCCCGCCGCTGCAGACCAGGGCAAGAATCCCTTCACGCTCGATTCCAAGGAGCCTGACTGGAGCAAATTCCAGGACTTCCTGAAGGGCGAGGTGCGTTTCGCATCCCTGCAGAAGCTCTATCCGCAGAGCGCCGGTGAGCTCTTCGCCAAGACCGAGGAGTTTGCCAAGCTCCGCCTGGAGACCTACAAGCGTCTGGCAAAGAACGACTAGTCGGGACGCCGCCTGCGGCAGCGGGCACTTGTTGCTCCGCAACCCTATCCGGGGAATTAACTGACGAAGTGAGCGAAATGAAACTTGTCTCAATTTCCGAACTGAGGAAAGTTAAAAACGTCAGTTAAATGTGCCCTTACGCCGCAGGCAGCATCCCGCCAAGAGATTGGCAATGCTGAGGATATTCTGCAAGAATACCGGAACATATCATGATTTCCAGGAGGGCACCACCCTCCTGGAGATGCTTCCGGCCTTTGATTTTGACAAGCCCTACGACATCCTTTCGGCCCGCGTGAACAACGTTTCCGAAGGTCTGAAATTCCGCGTCTTCAATAACCGGGACGTGGAATTTTTGGACTATCGCTCGTACAACGGACGCAATGTCTATTGCCGTTCCCTGTGTTTTTTGCTGGCCAAGGCGACCCGGGACCTTTTCCCCGGCGTCAAGATCGTCCTGCGCAGGCCCATCTGCAAGGGCTATTTCTGCCATGTTTCCAAACCGGACGGAAATCCCGTATCGGAAGAGGATGTGTCGGCAATTTGCGCCAGGATGCGGGAACTTGTAGAGAAGGACATCCCCTTCCGCCGGCACGAAGTCCAGCTCGAAGAAGCGGTCCGCATCTTCAGCAAGTACGGATACGAAGACAAAATCAAACTGCTGCGCACCTGCGGGGACGTTTACATTACCTATTATACTTTAGGGGATACTGCCGACTATTATTATGACGCTGTGGTCCCTTCGACGGGCTACCTGAAGGTATGGGAACTGGCGTCGTACCGCGGCGGCCTGCTGCTTCGCGTACCCAACCGCCATAAGCCGGAGGAACTTTCCCCCTTCAACGAACAGCCCAAGACCTTTGACATCTTTGCAGAAACCCTGCGATGGAACCGCATCATGGGGCTCGACAACGTCGGCGATGTCAACTGTGCCTGCGAACAGGGGAAGGGTCCGGACCTGATCCAGATTGCAGAAGCCCTGCAGGAAAAGAAAATCGTCAGCATCGCAGAAGAAATCGAAAGACGCCACGCCGACCGGGAGCATCCGGTCCGCCTGGTGCTGATTACCGGTCCGACCAGCAGCGGGAAGAGTACCTTCTGCAAACGGCTGAGCGTGCAGCTCATGGCCTGTGGCCTTCACCCGGTTTCCTTCTCCACGGACGATTATTTCGTGAACCGCGCAGATACGCCCAAACTCCCTGACGGGAACTATGACTTCGACAATTTCGACACCGTTGACCACGATTATTTGCAAAAAGACGTGCTGCGCCTGCTGGACGGGGAAGAAGTCAAGGTGCCGTCCTATAATTTCGTGACGGGAAAACGGGAGTGGAACGGCAGGAAACTCAAATTGGACGAATCTTCCGTCCTGCTCGTCGAAGGCATCCATGCACTGAACCCGGCACTGACCGACAAGGTGGACGAAGCCTCCAAGTACAGGATTTTCATCAATACCATCACCAGTATTTCGCTGGACGACCACAACTGTATTCCGACCAGCGACAACCGCCTGCTCCGGCGTATCGTACGCGACTACAACAAAGGCGCGTTCAGCGCGAGGGAGACCATCTCCAACTGGCCGAATGTACGCCGTGCGGAGTCAAAGTGGATATACCCTTATCAGGAGACCGCCGACGTCCTGTTCAATTCCGCGTACCTGCTGGAATTCGCAGTGCTGCGCCCCTATGCGGAACGCATCCTGGGCACCGTTCCCAAGAACTGCCCTGAATATGCGGAAGCACACCGCTTGCTGGTATTCCTGCATTACTTTGTCCCTGTGTCCGACAAGGATTTGCCGTCCACATCGCTGATCAGAAGCTTTATTGACGCATGAAATATATTACGCTGGATGAAGCCCGGGAAATCCTTTTCCTGGGCCGGAAGTTGGAGTTAAAGCCGGAAGCACTTGCCTGCGTCCGCCGCAGTTACGAATTTCTGGATGCCTTTCATAAGGACAAGATTATCTACGGCATCAATACCGGATTCGGGCCGATGGCGCAGTGGCGCGTGGATGATGCGCACCTCAAGGAACTCCAGTACAACATCATCCGCAGCCACAGTACCGGAACCGGGAAAGCCCTCGGGCTACTTTCCGCCAAGGCGGCGATGCTGGCGCGCGTGGGGACTTTCCTGCAGGGAAGATCCGGGATTCATCCGGACGAAGTGCTGCTCCTGACCGAATTCATCAACCGCGACATCATTCCCTTCATCCCCCGGCACGGCAGCGTGGGCGCCAGCGGAGATCTGGTGCAGCTCGCACATATGGCACTGGCCCTCATCGGCGAGGGAGAAGTGCATTACAAAGGAGAGTGGCGGCCCGCCGGAGATGTCCTGAAAGAATGCGGTCTCAAGCCCCTGGAAATCCATATCCGCGAGGGACTATCCTCCACGAACGGCACTTCCGTGATGAGCGGCGTTGCGATGGTCAACCAGTTCCAGGCGGAAAAACTGCTGGACCTGGCCGTACTCGCCGGAGTATGGATGAACGAAATTGCCGGTTCCTACGATGATTTCATGGCGGAGCCGCTGAGCGCCTGCCGGCCGCATCCGGGACAGGTGGAAATCGCCCGCAGGATGCGTTCCATCGCCGAAGGAAGCGCCTGTCTGATGAAGCGCGAGCTGGAACTCTATACGGGAGAACACCGCGAAGCGGTCTTCGAACACAAGGTACAGGCCTATTATTCCCTGCGCTGTACGCCTCAGATACTGGGCCCGGTGCGCGACACGCTCGCCGGCGCACGCGAAGTCCTGGAAACCGAAATCAATTCCGCCTGCGACAATCCCATCGTCGATCCGGACACGCAGAACGTCTATCACGGCGGCAACTTCCACGGGGACTATATTTCTTTGGAGCAGGACAAACTCAAGATTGCGCTTACCCGGGTGGCAATGCTCACCGAACGGCAGCTCAACTACCTTTTCCACGACCGCATCAACGGCATCCTGCCGCCCTTCCTGAATATGGGCAAGCTGGGACTGAATTACGGGATGCAGGCCTGCCAGTTCACGGCGACTTCCACCACGGCCGAGTGCCAGACGCTCTCGATGCCGAATTACGTGCACAGCATCCCCAACAACAACGACAATCAGGACATTGTGTCGATGGGCACGAACAGCGCCCTGCTCTGCCGCCAGGTGGTGGAAAATGCCTTCCAGGTGATGACGATTCACTACATCGCCCTGGCGCAGGCCACGGATTGTCTGGGGATTGCTGACAAACTCTGCCCCGCCTCGCGGAAGGCTTACGAGGCCGTCCGCGGCATCCAGCCGGTCATCCTCGAAGACACCCCCTTCTACAAGGAAATCTCCGCCGTAGAAAACCTGCTCAAACGCAGCGCGTTCTGACAGGTTCTATTCCGGACGCATAATCACTTCGACGAAGTTTCCGGAGGCAAGCAGACGGGCAGCAAGAGTCTTGACATCGTCCGGGGTCAAGGATCTCACCACGGCCTCGATATTGCCGTCATAGTCCACACCATAGTTCTCCGACTGCATCAACTGCTCCATCCAATACCGGTTGGTAATCCGGTTTTCAGGGATTTTCTTTTCGAGATTCTTAAGCGCGCGGTCAAACTTCTCCGCCTCAGGGCCGTTTTCGGCAATCTTCCCGAGGCCTTCCTTTGCCATGGCGATGAGTTTGTCCGCAGATTCGGTATTGGTTTCGAATACCACCTGCAGCATCCCCCGGGCATGCGGGGCGTTGCTACAGGAGGACATCGTATGGGCGCCGTAGGTACCTCCTTCCTCTTCACGCATCGTTTCCGTATAGACCATATCGAGAATGTTCTCCAGGGCCTCGAAGGTAATTTCTTCCTTGAGCGTCCAGGGCTGCTCGATGGAATACACCTGAACCACCGTCACCTTCGGCGTTTCCATCGCGTTTTTGAAGTCGTCCTTGACGAGACCGTTCCGGATGCCGTCGCCCTGATACTTCCAGTCCGTCTTCTTACGGCCGCCGGGCAGAGATCCGAGATAACGCTGGAGGAGAGGGAGGATTTCGTCAGGATTAAAGTCTCCTACGATGATGCAGGTGGCCCCGCTCACATCCTTGAAGAGCTGCGCATAGACCTTCTGCAAGGTGGCCAGTCTGGCCTTGGAGAGCACATTCTCGTCCAGGACGAAGCGGCGAGGCGAGTTGAAGAGAGCGGGATACAGGTGCTGCTGGAGCGCCCAGCCGGGATTGTTCTGCAGATTGGGCAGGAGCGTCCTCAACTGCTTGATTCCCTTCTGGAACTCGTCATTGTCAAAACGGGGCGCCGTATAATAGAGGTGCAAAAGCTGCAGGGCCGTCTCGAAATCCTGCGGCGAACTCTGTCCGCGCACGCCGTTCGTGTATTCGCTGATGTAAGGGCTTACGCTGAGATCCTTGCCGGCAAGCATCTTGCTTACGGTCGTTCCACTGAACGCAGATACCCCGGTATTGCTGAGGTACTGTCCCCAGATATTATCGTCGAAGGTGGGCAGATCCCGGGTCGCGATCCGGCAGCGTCCGCCCTTCCTGTAGATATTGAAGCGGATCTTATTCTTTTCGTGGTCATTGGCCAGGAGGATCAGTTTAAGTCCATTGCCGAGCATCAGTTCGCGTGAACCGCTGATTCCGTCCTCCCTGGAAACAATCGTACCCGCCGTAAGGGCGGAGGGATCGAGGAAACTTTCGGGAACCTCTTCGCCCGCCAGGCGATCGATATCGGCTTCCTGCACCTTGGAGACAAGGGCGGCGAGTTCTTCTTCCGTCGGCTTGGCCGCTTTTTCCGGGCCATTGTAAAGGATAACGAGATTTTCCCTTGTGATCATCTGGTTAGCCACCTGATTGATGACTTGGGGCGTCAGCTGTTCCATGATCATCCCGGCCATCTGATAGGCCGTCGAAGGCTCCATGAAAGCCTTATTATCGAAGAAATGGGCAATCATCGGCTGCACGAACTCGCTGTTTTTACGGCTTTCCGCCTTCTTGGAGGCGGATTCGTAGGCCGACAGGATTTCCGCTTTGGCACGGTCGATTTCATTGTCGGAGAAGCCGTAGCGGCGCATGCGTTCCACTTCGGTGAACATCGCTTCCGTGGCTGTCAGCGCCTCGCCGTCCTTGAAAGTGACATCCGCAAAAACGGCATCCATGGTCTCGCAGAGGTTGCCGGCACCGAAAGACGCGTCGAGGAACGGAGCGCCGGCTTTGGCGGTGATATCCTGAAAACGCTCATTCATGACATTGCTGACAATGTCCCTGAGAATATCCTGCACCAGGCCGATCTGGGTATTATTGTACTCCTCAGGCATGGCCTCGCTCTTCCAGATGAAGGAGACATCCGAAGAAGAGGCTTCCGGATCCGTGACGATGCCGACCAGGGGCTGGACGTTGTCCGGGACTTTGATAACCTCCTTCGGTTCGGGATTTACCGGGGCGGGGATATCGGCAAAGATCCCCTTGATCTTGCCTTCCACCTCTTCCACATGAATGTCGCCCACGATAATGAGCGCCTGCATGTCAGGCCTGCACCAGGTCCGGTAGAAATTGACGAGACTTTCGGGCTTGAAGGTCTCCAGGTTCTCCTGGCTGCCGATGACGGTGCAGCCGGCATATTTGGACCCCTTGAAAATGTATTGCTGATTCTGCTCGTAGAGACGCCATGCGGCATTGCGGCGGGAACGGCGCTCTTCCAGAATGACGCCGCGCTCCTTGTCGATTTCCTCCGGAAGATTGGAAACGAAATGCGCGTAGTCGTGCATGATAAGGATACAGGTATCCACGACACCAGGACGCGAAAGGGGGATATTGTTGAGCATATACACCGTCTGTTCAACACCGGTGGACGCATTGACGTTTCCTCCGAAGGAGGCCCCGATACTTTGCAGCCAGTCCAGGATTCCCTTTCCGGGAAAGTTCTTTGTACCGTTGAAGCACATATGCTCCAGGAAATGGGCCAGGCCGTCCTGATCCGGAGTCTCCTGGATGGCTCCTACGTTGGTGGCCAGGTAAAATTCAGCCCGCCCCGCAGGTTTGTCATTGTGCCGGATGTAATAGGTCATCCCGTTGTCGAGTTTACCGACCTTTGTCGCAGGATCGTTGGGAAGCGCAGGAATCTGCTGCGCCCAAAGTGCGACGGACATCCCGAAGAGGGCCGCAGTCATCAATAAAGACTTTTTCATATCCGATCTTTTAAAAAATTTCCTGCCGCATAAGGGCACATTTAACTGACGTTTTTAACTTTCCTCAGTTCGGAAATTGAGACAAGTTTCATTTCGCTCACTTCGTCAGTTAATTCCCCGGACAGGGTTGCGTAGCAACAAGTGCCCGTGTGGCAGGAAATTTATAGTTATAGCAAAAATATTTTTTCAACGACAAATTTAAAAAAATTGCGTATTTTTACACCATGCTGGACGATTTCAGACTAAGGGTTTTTGCGGCTGTGGCACGATGCGGCGGCTTTACGGCGGCGGCGCGTGAACTGGGAATCAGCCAGCCTGCCGTAAGCCAGCATATTTCAGAACTGGAAAAGGAACTTGACCGTGCGCTTTTCACGCGCCGCCGCAACGGAGTCACACTTACTCCCGACGGAGAGCGCCTGCTCGGCTATGCCGGCCAGGTGCTGCACTGGTACGATGTCATCGGCGCCGCCTTTGCGAAGGACGATGTCTTTTCCCGGGGAAAAGCCCTCCCGGAGCGCGTAGAACTTAAACTTTCCGAAAACAAAACCGCCCGGGTATGGACCTCGGGCGGTGATATTCACATCGAACTGGGCGATTAATCCCACAAGATTACCGGCACTCGGACAGGAAGCGTTCCAGGATATTGTCAAAATCCCTGCGCTGTTCTCCGAGAGGGTCCTTGGCCTTGCCGAGGAACTGCTTTTTCACAAAGCCGTAACCGTGGTTGCCGGCAGAGAAAATATGCATCTCCACCTTGACCTTGTGCGACGCCATCGCTTCGAAATAACGGATACTGTTTTCCGGAGCGACAGTACGGTCGCCGGCGGAAAGCAGCAGCAGCGTCGGGGGTGTATTATGATCCACCCGCTCCTCGATGGAGAATTTTCTGACCATGGTGGAATCGCCTGCGGTAAGGTTCTCCCGGGTTCCCTTGTGCGTAATCCCCTCTTCCATCGTAATCACAGGATAGACAAGGACTGCAAAATCGGGCTTGGTGGCAGCATCCGTGTAAAGCGTGGCCGCGCTGGCCGCCAGATGCCCCCCGGCGGAGAAGCCCATCACCCCGAGTTTGAAAACGCCCCATTCGGCAGCATGCGCCCTGCAGTACCGGAACGCATTCTGCACATCCGTCAACGGGACGTTCGCGTGGTGATTGGGCAGGCGGTATTTCACGACGCAGGCCCCGATTCCCCGCCGATACAGCCACTCGGCCACATTCTCACCTTCATTGACGGACGAAACTAACGAATAACCTCCGCCCGGACAGACGACAATCATCTGCCCGTTGCACTTCTTGGGAAGATAAAGGTCAATGCAGGCTTCGTCCCCGATATTGGTAATGCGGCCGCGGTCATCAACGGAAATACCGCCGCTCAATCCGTTGTGCTCACCGGGACCGCCCGTAATATACACGCCTTCCTCCTGAATTCCCTTGCATCGGGCCGGATCCTGGCCTTCAGGATAAAGGACAACGGTACGGGTAGGCGTAAAACCGACAGCGCCGACCGTCAGAGAGAGGGTCAGCGCCGCTATGCATGCCAAAGACAAGCGTTTCATAGCTGCTTCAGGGATTACTCCGCAGGAGCGATAGCACCCATCGGACAGGCATCGGCACAGGTGCCGCAATCTACGCAAATTTCGGGATCGATGGAGTAAACGTCTCCTTCCTTGATTGCGCCGGTCGGGCATTCTCCCATGCAGGTGCCGCAGGCAACGCAGGTCTCAGCAGAAATTTTGTAAGCCATAGTGGTGATAGTTGGTTAAAAAAAAGTATCTCAAAAATTTCTGCGAAGTTACTGCAAGTTTTCCAAATCTGCAAATAGGAATGCATAAGGTCCCCACTTCCAGCCAAATTCCGCATAGAGGGGAAGCATGGCACAGCGGCAACGCTCCAGAAAATCTTCATAACGCTCACGCTCGCCCGTACTCCAGGCCACTTCCGAGAGGGCGGCGAGCCGCGGCAGAAGCCGTTCCTGAGCCAAGTCGAAGGAGGGGAGATATTCCGCCCACAGGTTCGCCTGGATGCCATGGATGAACGGTCGTTCGCGGGCTTTCAGCCCCTCATAGGGATTGAAGGAATAGACCTTTTGCAGGGAGACATAATGCCCGATGGCCAACGGTTCGCCATACGCGGCAGGATCCGGGGTCTGATAGTAATCCAGGTATAAATAAATGTTGGGGGACATGATCACCTTGTTTCCCAGGGATGCCGCCCTCTTTCCGCCGCTCGTCCCCCTCCAGCTCTGCACCATCGTAGAAGGGGCTACGCCCCCGTCGAGGATCTCGTCCCAGCCTATAATCTTGCGGCCCTTGAGGGCAAGGTGTTTCTCTGCCTGAAGAATCAGCCAACTCTGCAGTTGCGCCTCATTTGCAAGATGTTCCGCACGGATGCGGGACTGGCAATGCGGGCAGGCTTTCCAGCGGTCACGCGGCGCTTCATCCCCGCCGATATGGATATATTCCGAAGGGAAAATTTCACAGATCTCGTCCAGAACATCCAGGAGGAAACGCAGGGTATCGTCGCTTCCCGCACAGAAAATATCCTTGAAAACGCCCCAGGTCGTCGCCGTTTCGTAGGGTCCGCCCGTACAGCCGAATTCGGGATAGGACGCCAGGGCCGCGAGCGCATGCCCCGGCATTTCGATTTCAGGCACCACCGTGATATGGCGTTCGGCCGCATAAGCGACGATTTCGCGCATCTGTTCCTGCGTATAAAATCCGCCGTGCGGCTTGCCGTCATATTGCGTGGACGTGCGTGCATGGCCGATCAGGGTTTCACTGCGGAAGGCCCCCACTTCGGTAAGGCGGGGATATTTCCGGATTTCGGCACGCCAGCCCTGGTCGTCGGTCAGATGCCAGTGGAAGACATTGAGTTTATGGAGCGCAAGGATGTCGATAAAGGTCTTTATCTCATCGATGCTGCGGAAATAGCGGCAGCAGTCAAGCATCGCACCCCGCCAGGCAAAGCGCGGCCTGTCCTGAATCAGCAGGGACGGGAGCAACCCGCCGGGATGCTGGTTTTCAATCTGGAGGAGCGTCTGCCGTCCGTAAAAAATCCCGGCTTCACTTCCGCCCCGGATGAGTACTTGCGGCCCGCGGGTATCGAGGATGTATTCTTCCGCGCCCAGCCGGGAATCCAAGTGGCAGGAAAGGCCCTGGCAGGGGTGCAGCCCCTCCCCCACCTTTACCTGCGAGGGCAGCGGAACCAGAGAGGTCCGCCAGTTCTTCCTCGCTTCGCATTTGGCCTTGAGGTCGTTCCATTTGTAATACGGCCCCGAAACGGGCTGAAGTCCGGAAATCCCGCGTTCCACACCGTTATAGACCGCTTTTACAAGCACATCGCCCCGTTTGGGGCAGCGGTAGAAGACCAGTTGCAGATTGGAAGCGAAGGGGGTATTGCGGCTGTCATACCACCGGTAGGGAATTTCATCGAAGCCCAGACGGTCCCCTACGCCGGAAATGCCGAGATAGCCGCATAGGGCCAGGAGCGGAAAATCGTGCCCGAATTTCAGGTCGGCCGCCACCCGGCCGCCGGCGATGGCGTCGTCGGCATCAGAGAGGATGCTCCGGACCAGCGGTTCGGTACGCTCCATACGTTCCGCACCCCATTCCAGCGAGTTGCCCTGCTGCGCATAGATGGAACGGACGTCATGGTCCCACCACTTATAAATGACATCCTCCGGAAGGAGACGGAAAAGGTCATCGGCAATACCCATCGACTCGCTGATCCGCGCCGTACGGAAAATATTGTGCTGGAATTCACCGGGGTCGGTCACGATCCTCCGGGCCGCCGCTCCGTCCGTGAAAAGGGTGGCATAGATGGATGAAGTGTCACAACCTGCCCCGGCTTTGTCCAGGGAATCGAGCAGCACATGGACCTTCGCCCGATGCGCCCGGGACGAACCGCTGTACAGAAGGGCATAATATTTATCGCCGGTATCCAGGGTAAATTGCAGCGAAGGCCGCATTGACCTGAGCTGGGCCGTGAAATGGGATGCGCTGGCCAGCACCCGCGGCACCGTCGTGGCCTGCACGCGCAAAATGCCGCCGCCCTTTGCAAAGACCTCAGGATAACGCCGATAGATCCGCCGGGCCAGTTCCTGCTGTTCGAACTCTCCGCGACGGGTGAGCTGTCCCTCCATGCCGACGGTTCCCTTCAGCACCCGCCGGGCTTTGTCCAGCAGATACACTCCGTCCGGAGTCAGGATTCCCTGACGCTGCGCCTGCTCCAGCCGGGTAACGACGTAGAGATACTCCTCCGGATGGAAATCCGTCCGTGAGCCGTGCCGGCCGTAATGGCTGATATAAAAGGGGACATAGCCCCGGGGAGCGGGAGTGTCCTTTTCCGGAATGAAGTCATAGATATAGCCGTTGACGGCTGCGCGATTCGGATTTTCGCGGAGCATCTCAAGGGCAGCCTCGCTGCGTCCCTGAGCAAGGGAGGGGTCTGCATAAGCAAAGAAAAAGGCAGACGAGAGGGCGCAAAAAAGGAATCTTTTCATAGTTAAAAAGCTATTTTGTCAAATATAATGATTATTTTTGTAGATATGAAAGAGTATTTGGCGCTCCTATTGGGCATGTTCCTGTTCTTTCCCGCCAGCGCCGCGGAGAAGGATTTTTTCGGCATCGCACGCGTTGACAAAACGGTACACGACTTCGGGACGTTTACGGAAAAGGACGGGGCCCAAAGCTGCAAGTTCATGCTGACGAATATCGGCACGCAGCCGCTGCTCATCGAGGCGGTGGTCTCCTCCTGCGGCTGTACCAGTGTCAAGTGGACCCGTGCGGCCATCGCTCCGGGCACACAGGGGACGGTGGAAGCCACATACAGCAACGAAGACGGGCCCTATCCCTTCGACAAGACATTGACGGTCTATCTGGGGGGCGCGCCCAAGCCCGTCATCCTGCACCTGCGCGGCGAAGTCGTCAAAAAAAGAAAATAAGTACGATGGAAGGAAACGAGCAATATACCGGGTCAAGCATCCGGACCATTGAAGGCGTTGAACATATCCGCCTGCGTCCGGGCATGTATATCGGCCGTCTGGGCAACGGCAACAATCCCGGCGACGGCATCTATGTCCTGCTGAAGGAAATCATCGACAATGCGGTCGATGAATTCTCCGCCGGCTTCGGCAAACTGGTACAGATCCAGGTCGAAGACCTGCGCAGGGTGACGGTCCGCGACTTCGGCCGCGGTATTCCCTTCGACGCGGTCATCCGGGCGACGAGCATCCTCAATACCGGCGGCAAGTTCGATACGAAAAATTACAAGAAATCCGTAGGTCTGAACGGTGTGGGAACCAAGGCGGTGAACGCCCTTTCGGAGCGCTTCGTCGTCTGTTCACACCGCGACGGGCGCTGTTTCAAGGCCGTTTACGAACGCGGAAAACTGCTGGAGAGCGCCGAATCCGACACCCGGGAGAAGAACGGGACGCTCATCGAATTCGTCCCGGACGAGAAGATGTTCCAGGGCTTCGCCTTCAACATGGACTATGTGGAGACGATGGTCAAAAACTACTCCTATCTCAAGAAGGGACTTACGCTGAACCTCAACGGAACAGCCTATAAATCGGAAAACGGCCTGCTGGACCTCGTGAACGAAAACCTCAGCGAGCAGCCGCTCTATCCCCCCATCCACCTCGAGGACGACGATATAGAAATCGTCCTCACGCACGGAAACGCCTACGGGGAAAATATCGCGTCCTTCGTGAACGGGCAGAACACCCGGGACGGCGGCACGCACCTGGCGGCCTTCCGGGAAGCCATCGCAAAGACATTCAAGGAGTTCTACAAGAAAAACTACACGCCGGACGACTGCCGGCAGGGTACCGTGGGAGCCATCAGCATCCAGATCCAGGAGCCCAACTTTGAAGGGCAGACCAAGACCAAACTCGGCTCCACCTATATGTGGGAGAAAGACGGGGAAACCGGACCTACCATCCGGAGTTTCGTCAACGACTTTATTTCCCGCAAACTGGATAACTATCTGCGCATGCACACGGAACTGATTGGGGTCATCGAGGAAAAGATCAAGTCTTCCCAGCAGGAGCGCGAAGAGATTTCCGGCATCCAGAAAAAAACCCGGGAGCGCAACAAGCGCACGAACGTCTATAACCCCAAACTGCGCGACTGCCGCTACCACCTGACCGACAAGCGCACGGAAAAGACGGAAGACGATATCGAACGTTCCAGCATTTTCATCACCGAGGGCGATTCGGCAAGCGGGACCATCACCAAGGCACGCAACGCCAATTACCAGGCGGTCTTCAGCCTTCGCGGGAAGCCGCTCAACTGCTATAAGGAAGGCCGGAAGAAATTCGCCGAAAACGAAGAGCTGAACCTGCTCATATCGGCGCTCGGGGTTGAGGAAGACATCGGTGACCTGCGCTATAACAACATCATTGTCGCTACGGATGCCGATGACGACGGCATGCACATCCGGATGCTGGTGCTGACCTTCTTCATGAAGTACTACCCGGACCTGATCCGGCGCGGTCATGTCCACATCCTGCAGACTCCCCTCTTCCGCGTACGCAACAAGAAGGAAAACCGCTACTGCTACTCCATAGAAGAAAAGGAGAAGGCCATCAGGGAACTGAGCAAGGGCGTGGAAATCACCCGGTTCAAAGGCCTTGGGGAAATTTCCTTCGATGAGTTCCGCTCCTTTATCGGGGACGCCATGCGGCTGGATCTCGTCAAACTGGCCGACGAGGAGTCGATTGCGGACATCATGGCTTTCTACATGGGGGACAACACCCTCGAAAGGCAGAACTTCATACGCGAAAACCTCCGGTCCGAACAGGAACTGGAGGATATCGAAATCTAAAGGAGATTTGCGTTTTTACTTCGCGATGGCGACCGAACGGGTTTCCCGGATGACGGTAATCTTTACCTGTCCGGGGTAGGTCATTTCATCCTGGATGCGCTGGGCGATTTCGGCGGACAGGCGGGCAGCCTGGTCGTCGGAGACCTCTTCCGCCCCCACGATGACACGGAGTTCGCGGCCGGCCTGGATGGCGTAGGATTTGGTCACGCCCGGGTAGGAAGCGGCCAGGTCCTCCATCCCGCGGAGGCGTTTGATATAGGACTCTATGACCTCGCGGCGGGCACCGGGACGGGCACCTGAAATGGCATCGGCCACCAGGACGATCGGGGAATAGATGGAGGTCATCTCCATTTCCTCGTGATGGGCACCGATGGCATTGCATACCTCGGGACGCTCCTTATACTGCTCGGCGAGTTTGGCTCCCAGCAGGGCGTGGGGCAGTTCGGGATCCGCGTCGGAAACCTTTCCGATATCATGGAGCAGTCCGGCGCGTTTGGCCGTCTTGGGATTCAGGCCGAGTTCCGCCGCCATGATCGCACAGATGTTCGCCACTTCACGCGAGTGCTGAAGCAGGTTCTGCCCGTAGGAAGAACGGTATTTCATACGGCCGATGAGGCGGACGAGTTCCATGCTCAGGCCGTGGACGCCAAGGTCGATGCAGGTGCGCTTCCCCGTCTCGAGAATTTCGTCTTCAAGCTGCCGGGAAACTTTGGCCACCACTTCCTCGATGCGGGCGGGATGGATGCGTCCGTCCACGACAAGTTGGTGCAGGGAAAGGCGGGCGACCTCACGGCGGACCGGATCGAAGCCGGAGAGCAGGATGGCGTCCGGAGTGTCGTCCACGACGATTTCTACCCCGGTAGCCGCTTCAAGCGCACGGATGTTTCGGCCTTCGCGGCCGATGATGCGGCCCTTTACCTCCTCATTTTCAATCGGGAAGGTGGTAACTGCGTTCTCGATGGCCGTTTCCGTGGCAATGCGCTGAATCGTGTTGATGACGATGCGCTTGGATTCCTTGACCGCGTTGAGACGGGCCTCGTCCATCGTATCATTGATGTAGGCCTGTGCGGCTGAACGGGCTTCCGCCTTGAGATTCTCGACAAGCATGTTCCGGGCATCCTGGGCGGTCATGCCGGCGATGGTCTCCAACTGTTTGTTCACGGAGGCAAGAAGTTCGTCGTATTCGGCGCTTTTGCGCTCAAGCTTTTCTTTCTGCGCGTTCACCTGTCCTTTTTGAGCGTCCAGGTCATGCTGCTTGCGCCCCAGGTCAGCGAGCTGGTCCTTCAGGGACTGCTCCTTTTGACGGAGGCCGTTTTCGCGTTCACGCAGTTCCTGGTTCTTCTTGTTTACGCTCTCATCGTGAGCGGCCTTCAGCTGCAGGAATTTCTCTTTGGCCTGGAGGATTTTCTGTTGTTTGGTCTTCTCCCCTTCCAACTCCGCCTTCTCCAATATGGCATTCGCCTTCCCCTTTGAGGAAGCGCGTGAAATGGCGATGTAGATGGCTAACGCCGCGATTGCGCCGGCGATGGCCGCAATTATATAAAATAGTATCTGCATAGTTATAAATTGTATATTTATCGTTCTACTATATCTGGTCTCTTTCGCTCCGCTATCGGACAGAAGAAAACTTCCGTCCCCTTTCGCTCCGCTATCGGACAGGAGCAGACTTCTGCTCCCTGTCGCTCCGCGACCCTATCCGGGTAAATGGTCGCAGAAGTCTGCTCCTGTCCGCCTTACGCTCCGCGACCCTGTCCGGGCCAACGGTCCGGTACCGGCAGCAAAAAAACGGCAATGCTTCCAACGGATGGGAGCATTGCCGTTATGAAAAAGCCGTCAGCCGAATTTCGGGAAAACTTTCCGATAGGTTTTGGGCTCCGCCGCATATCGGGTTTCCCGTCGGTGCGGGCATGCCTTCCTTACAGCGAGTGGACCCGGTTCCGAAGAACTTGTTGTTTTCAGAAGATGGGCCTGACGGCTCTGTGCGTCACTTTGAGACAGAATCCAGGTAGGATCTGAGGGCGCTTCCCAGCGACTTCAGTTCCCGGTCGTTCGTATCCAGCTTCTTCAGGGCCTTCAACTTTCCGATGGCTTCTATGAGAGCGACAAAGACCAGTTTGTCTGCCAGTTCCTTGTCAGGGAAACGGGAGGAGTAGTTCCCAAGGGTATCATTCACATCTTCCGCGGCAAGGCGCATGTAGTGTTCCGCTTCCTCAGATGTCACCTGAAACGGATATTCCTTGCCTGCAACCTTGATTTTGATACTCTGGGCCATTTACTTCTCGAGTTGCCTGATGCACTTGTCAATCTCTCCGATGAGTTTTTCCAAACGCTCTTTGGCCAAACGGTTGTCACCCCCCGCCATGAACGCCTGGGAAAGCTTCATATTGTCAATCTGTCTGTTCAATTCAACAATTTGCTCCCGCAGGATCCGGACGGCCTGTCTTTCCTCCGAAAGTTCCCCTTCCAGCGTATCGGCCCGCTTCTTCTCGGCCTCATACAGCGCAATGAGCCGCTCAATATTCTGTTTAAGGTCTTCCGGCATCAGGGGCTCCAAATCCTGTTTGGTGCAAAATTAAAAAATCGGCTTGAAATTCGCAACGATTTTTTGGTAAGATTCCAAATTCCCCACATCGAAGCGTTTTCCGGGCATCTCCATGGCATGGACAGGCACCTGCGTACTCAACCAGGCGGCAAAACTGCCGGGCGCATCGGTACCGCAGCCGGCCACAATACCCCGCCCCACCAGACGCGCGTCGGAACGCGTATAATAGTAGAAGGGGGGACAGCACCAGTGCGAGCGCGGCTGCGCAGGCTTCTCCTCCATCGACAGGATACGGTCGTGGGAATCCACTTCCACCACGGCGCACTTCGTCAGTTTCTGCACGGACGGTTCAAAATAGCGCATCAAGCAGGAGGTACGCGCTGCAAGTGCGTAGCCGATGAAGCGCTGCAGGCTGAAATCCAGGAGGTTATCGCCTGCTATGACCAGCAGGTCATCGTCCAGGGCGAATTTTTCAATGGCGAACTGGATGTCGCGCACGGCGCCGAGCCGGGTTTCATTGGTAGAAGTACCGTCATCGGCAATCTGTATCTCCGCGTGACCGTCACGCGACGCGGCCCAGTCGGTGAAATGCTGCGCAAAGCGATGGTTGGAGATGACGATAAAACCGTCCACGGCGCTGCTTCCGGCAATATCATCTACCAAATGGTCCAGAATGGGCTTTCCGGCAACAGGCAACAGCGGCTTGGGAAAATTCTCGGTAAGGGGATAAAGGCGCGTGGCATAGCCCGCGGCCAGGACAAGACATTTCATGGCTTCAGAAAATGGCTCCGTCCGCGCTGTCGCAGACGTAATCGGAATAGTTGCTTTCCAGTGCGGGGAATGCCGAAATGTAGGCTTCCCGCACACTACGGCGGATACTGTCCTCATACGCCGGGTCGATGAGCGCCATACAGCAGCCCTTGAAACCGGCGCCGCTGAAACGGCCGCCGTAGATACCGTCCGTACGGCACATGATTTCATAGAGGGTTTTCAGTTCCGCAGACCCCGTCTCCCAATTATAAATGGAAGAATGGCCGCTCTCGGTAATCAGGCGTCCGAAGGTTTCGATATCGCCCGCCCGCCAGGCCGCGGCACCTTCCATCACCCGCCCGTATTCAGTATAAAAGTGCTCGGCACGACGCCTCCAGGGTTCCGGAAGACGGTCCTTATAGGCTTCATAAATATCCCGGGGGACATCCCGAAGACAGGTCTGGGCGAACTTTCCATAGCCCATCCCGGAGAAGGCCTTGAGGGCATAGGCGGCGCTGCGGGCTTCATCGACACGCATATTGAACTTGCTCCCCGCGAGCGTACGCTCCACGCCGCTGAAGAAAATGGCGATGCGCCAGGGCTTGCAGTGCCCAGCGGCGGGAATCAGTTCATAGTGATCATCCTGCGTATCCAGGTACAGCAGATGGTCCTTGCGGCAGAAGAGTTCGCAACTTTGGTCCAGTTTTCCGCTGGAAACGCCCACATAATGGTTTTCGGACGCGACGGCGACCTCGATAATCTCATTTTCCGAAGGCCGGATGCCATTGGCACGGCAGAGGGCCGAAAGGAAGGCAATCGTCACTGCGGCCGAGGAAGAAAGCCCGCCGATGGGGAGGCTGCCCTCGATAACGCCGGAGATTCCGCAGGTGAGCGGATAGCGCCGCCCAAGTTCGAGCGTCGCGCCGCGAAGGTAATCCGCCCAGTCCCCGTCCCGTGTCTCGCTGACGCCGCGCACATGCCACTGGGCCCGTTTCTCGAACTGGAGCGACACCACCTCGACCACGCCGTTACGTTTGACGGACCAGGCGATATGGATGCCCTTGTCGATGGCAAGGCCGGTGATGCGGCCTTTCTGATGGTCCGAGTGCGCCCCGATGGGACAGACGCGGTAAGGGCAGAAGTCCACCGCTTCAGGCGACTTCCGCCATATCTGTTCAAATTTAATTTCGCAATTCATGTCAATAAGCCTGTTTGTCACCTTTGAACACCTGGACGACAGTCATTATCAGAATTTTAATATCCAGCCAGAAAGACCAGTGTTCGATGTACCAGATGTCTTTTTCCACGCGGCGGGCCATTTTATCCACCGTCTCGGTCTCTCCCCGGCATCCGTTCACCTGAGCCCATCCGGTCAGGCCCGGACGCACCATGTGCCGCACCAGATATGCGTCCACCAGTTTGGAATAGGTCTCAGTATGGAGAATCATGTGCGGACGCGGACCGATGAGGGACATATCCCCCTTGAAGACATTGATCATCTGAGGCAGTTCGTCCAGGCTGGTCCGGCGCAGAAAGTTTCCGAAGCGCGTTTTGCGGGGATCGTCCTTCGTTGCCTGGAGCGTATCTGCGGCTGCGTTCACCCGCATGGACCGGAACTTGAGCATGGTGAAGGGCTTGGCCTTGTAGCCCGTACGCATTTGACGGAAAAGGATGGGGCCCGGCGAGGACAATGTGGTCCCGACCGCCACGAACAGCCAGATGAAGGGATATAAGGTAATCAGGAAAAGACCGGAAAAGAAAAGGTCGAAAATACGCTTGAGGAAATGGTTCACCGGCGCGGCCAGGGGTTCTTCGCGCAGACGGGCGACAATGACGGGCCCGAGGTCCGAGAAATGCAGCTTCCGCTTTACATATCCGTCCATACTGGGCAGGTAATAAAAGGTAACGAAGCGGTTCTCGCATTCCCGGATCAGGGCGTTTACCCATTCAGGGTGCAGGGCGGGATTGACGCTGCAGTAAAGTTCATGCACCTTGTTGCCTTCCTCGATATAGGGGATGACCGCCGAGAGCGGCCCCAGATGTGCGGCCCCCTCGGGAAGGAATTCGGGCGCGTCAGAGAAAAAGCCCAGGGGCCGATAGTCCAGAAAATCAACGCCGCGGCTGAGTTCCTGCCAGAGGGCGGAAGCGTTTTCGCCCTCCCCCGCAATCAGGACATGCACCTTGTTCCGTCCGTGCGCCCGCGCCACGAGGATGATCCGGCGCATCAGCAGGTGCCAGAGCGAGATACAGATGGTTACCGCAATTCCCTGCTGGAGATAAAACTTTCCTGCAAAAGAGAAAAACATCATTTGCACCGTCAGGGCGAAAATCACCAAAGTGGAGAGGCACTGCAGGAACGCCCGCGACACCACGTCCCGCCGGTGCACGCCGCGGCCGTAAAGACGTATGGGGAAAATGACGATGGAAAAGAGGAAAGACACCACCAGGAAATACAGGGTACGCGGCCGGATGAGCACCAGGTCGGCACTGTCGTCAAAGCGGAAAAAACTGCCCAGCCATTCAAAGACCAGCAGATGGATCAGCAGGTCCACCGCGGCCACCGGCACGCTGTACAGCCAGAATTCCTTTGAACTGAAAGTCTTAGCGTTCATGTCTTAGCGTTATCGGCGCAAAGATAGCAACTTTTTCCTTTCCTGCCGAATCAGACTCGGGAGGATGCGGATGAATCCCCAATAGCGCGGGATATTCTTGGAGGGTTCCTCGAAGGCGCGATGCAGCCATTCCAGGCGGAGGCGGCGCATCCAGAGCGGCGCACGGCGCACCTTCCCCACCCCCGAATAAAAGTTGAATACCGCCCCGACACCGAAGAGTACCCCGCGCTCGAGCAGAGGCAGCAGCCGGCTCATGAACAGTTCCTGTTTGGGCGCACCCAGCGATACCCAGACAATATCGGGACGGTCGGCATTAATCATATCGGCGATGCCCCTATAGTCAAATTCCCCCACCTTGCAGTACGGCAGCGGTTCGAAGCGCATCCCTTCCAGCGCCGGAATTTCCTCCGTGAGACGCTGCCGCAAACCGGCGATAATCTCCGGCGAATTCCCCAAAAAGAAATGACGATATTTCCCACAGCGGATGTACTTGCTGAAAATATCGGCACAAATGTAGGACTGCAGGGGCCTGTGATGAATGCGGGAGAGGAACAGCGCCACCACCGAGCCGTCACAATTATTGAGCAGGGATGAGCGGAAAACCTGGAGGAACGCCGGATCCGTGTTCGCAACGGTAATATTGTTGGATTCCGCAGCGCAGACATAGCCCTTCCCGCCGCCGCGCACCGTCTGTTCCACCACGACATCGAAGCGGTCCTGGTCAAACTCCATGGGGATATTGAAGAACTCCTCCATCAGAGCAGGCGGAAAATTTGCGCCGCTATGGAGTCCCAGTCATAGGCGGACATATCATAATCCTTTTTCGGGCACCCCTGCGCAAAAAGCGCTTCAAGGGACGAGGCAAGGGCGTCCGTATTTCCCAACGGGAAATAGCACGCGGCCGGCAGCCCGACTTCCAGATTCGCGGGAATGTCGCTGACGATGACCGGTAAGCGGTAACTCATGGCTTCGAGCAGCGCAATGGGCAGGCCTTCGTGCGATGACGGAAGGACGAAGCAGGAGGCTCCCGTCAACAGCGAATGCAGTTTCCTGCCGCGCACCAGGCCGGTCATCACCACCCCCGCTTCAGCAGCCAGGGCATGCAGCCTGCGCGAATACGCATCTTCGAAATCCGCGGCACCGGCAATGACGAGCTTCGTCCCTTCAGGCAATTTCGCTTTGGAAAAGGCCTCGATAAGTTCGTGAAGGCGCTTCTCCGGGACCAGACGGCTCATCCCGAAGACATAGCGCCCCGCTTCGATACCCAGCCTGGCAAACCACTGCGCTTCCTCGCAGAAATCAGGTGTTGAAACCCCGTTATGGATCAGATGCACCCGTTCCGTGCGGCCGCAACGACGCCGGATGAGTTCCCTGATGACCTCGGAGATGACAATCACGTCGTCCGCATAGCGGCAGCCCATCCTTTCCCCGAGCCGGAGCATGGTCCTCGCCAGGAATCCCCATTTGTCACGGTCGTAATCAGGCCCGTGATGCACAAAAATTACACGGAGTCCCAGCATTTTGGCATAGGGGGCAAGCAGGGCCGGACCTACGGCGTTCAGATAGAGCACGTCAGCCTTCACTGCTGCCGCATAACGGATGGCCCGGAAGGTATGGACAATGGCCTCGAAAGCCTTCCTGCGCGGAGCCGGGATATCCTGGATGGCAACGCCCTTCCACTCCGTCAGAGTGTCTTCGGCATAAAAGGAACGCCGCACCACAGTCACGTCCGCTCCCAGGGCCGCAAGGCGCGGGCAAAGCTCTTCACAGTGCTTTTCCACGCCCCCCTGGATACGGGGGATGCCACGGGTACCGGTTACGACGACCTTCATTTCAGTCCGTCTTTTGCCACCGCATGCAGATCGCAGGTGGACAGGGCATCCAGTTGTTCCTTGCTGACTTTCCCGTCCCGGAAATCGCGCACAATCTTCAGTTCGTACATCGAATACTTTTTCCGCTTGAAAAAGCGCAGGAATTTATGCCGGAACACCCACCATAACGGGACTGAAATGTACTTGTGCATCGCAGGGCTCACGGAACCGATCATCCAGCACCGGCGGTCGCAGCAGCGCACCTTCGCGCGCACTTTCTCCGCATCGCCGCTGTTCCAGAGTTCGTCCCAGGACTGCGTATTGAGGTTTCCCATCACCTCCTTGTCGCGGGTGCCGTTGCAGGGCATCACATCGCCATAGGGATCGATGAAGAAGGTGTCGAAACTCATATCGCAGGGAAGAAGGCGTTCCTGCCCGTAGATATAATTGATCAGCCCGTGATTGAAATAGGCCCGGAACCACTTCTTCGGGCTATTGGATTTGAGAAGTTCGTTGATAAGGGCTTCGAAATGGCCGGCCACCATCGCCCGGTCGCGGATGATGTTCTTCGATTCGACGAAATAAAAACTGTTGTGGAGGCTCGCGGTGGCGAATTCCATCCCCATCTCATTGGAGAGCAGGTAGAGCGGGACCAGGTCAGGCGCATTGCGGTCCTGCACCGTCATCCCGAAACCTACGTCCTTCATCCCCATCTCCACGAGTTTGCGCAGGGTGGTATAGCCCCGGTTGAACCCGTCCTGAAGCCCGCGGATCTCATTATTCGTCTGTTCCAGGCCCTCAATGGAAATACGGATGCCGATTTGCGGGAATTCCCTGCAGAGGTCGATGATGCGGTCCGTAAAAAAGCCGTTGGTGCTGATGACGATACGGTCCGAGTGCCTGTAGAGTTCCCGCACGATGTCCTTCAGGTCTTCACGGATGAACGGTTCTCCGCCGGTGATGTTGGTAAAGTACATCTTCGGGAGTTTTTTCAGCGTTTCCACACTGATTTCCTCTTCCGGCCGGGAAGGAGCCTTATAACGGTTGCACATCGTGCACCGCGCATTGCAGCGGTAGGTTACGATGACGGTTCCGTTGAGTTTTCTCTTTGACATCTAAGCAGTGTATCCATTATAAAACGTAGTCAGAGGGCAAAGATAATAAATTTCCCAGTTCCAGGTCCTGTCCGTAGGTCCCGAAAGGCTGCATCCCGCCCCAGTCGTAAAAGGTAAATTCCCCGAAATAGGGTTTCCCGCCGATTTCAAAGAAATCCACACGCACAAAGGGAAGTCCCGCGCTGAGCATGGCCGCCAGTTCCTTCATCAGGTCGAAACTCCGGGGTTTTTCGAATTCCGGTTCCATGCGCCGGAATCCATGGTCTATGGCTACCGGATTGAAGTCCATGTCGTAGAAGTTCTCAAAGACGTCGTCGTTTTTGACGGTGATGTACATATAGCGGGGCACGCCGCCGAAGCACCAGAATTTATAATCCAGCAGGACGCCTTCGTGTCCGTCATCCATGAATTGATCCGCAAGCACCCTGGGGGGAATGTCCTTGTACACCCACTCGCGCAAGGGGGGATAGTAGTTTCGCCGGAGTTTCCGTCCGATCTGCCTGACGGCTCCGGCCTTGTCAAAGGCCGCCCTGTCCTTGCAAACGAAGACTCCCCCGCTGTCGTGCGTACATTTGAGCACGAAACGCCCGGGAAGGGCGTCGAAATCAATGTCCCCGGCGCTGTCCCAGACGCCCAGGCACGGAACGACATATTCGGCACCGATGCGCTCCGACACAAACGCCTTCACCGCATATTTGTCGGCCAGTTTAGGCAGCAATGGATTATGGTAATGCAACTTCATCCAGTTCAACTTCTCGTTGAATGTGCGGGGCTGCCCAAGATTCAGGCGATAGCCGCCATTCAGGGTAAAATAGATGCGAAGATAAGATTCGCTGTCCTCCGAAAAGAAACGGCAACCCTTACTAAACGCACGTACGGCGACCAGACGGGGATGACCGAGGGCCTTATGCATACGTTGCAAGATTTTCATATCGATTCGTATAACTGTTTCAGTTTTAACGCAACATCCGACAAGGAATACCCTTTCCGGAGAAATAGATCCCGACCCTCAAAGGGGGCTGTTGAAAGGAGGACTTTCCGGGCCGCAACAGCAAGCGCATCAGCGGAAAACTCCCCTACTATGACACAGCCTGGAATGTCACCTATCATTTCCCTCACATTTCCTACGTCGGTAGAAGCCACCGGAACATTACAGCACATGCATTCCTTCACGGAATTCGGGGAGCCCTCGAAGTCACTGCTGACAAGATGCAGGTTACAGGCATTCATGTAAGCGGGAATCTGCTCTCGCGCAGTGTTGTAGAGTTCCAGCGCCCGAATATGGGGAAAATCCTTACGCAGCAATTCCAGAGCAGCGTCAAAACGGTCCTTGCGTTTCTGCGTCCTTCCCCACTTATTGGAATCCATATATAAGACATACACCGCTTCCTGGTCCAGACCAAGCTGTTCACGGCAAATCATCCTGTCCATCGGATGGAAAAAATCCGCATTGCATCCGTTGGGAAGATAAACGGTTCTGCTCCGCTTCAGGTAAGGAGAGGTATTTTTGATGATAATACGGTTGAAGCAGGTATGGATCAGGCCGAAACAGTTGATTTTCCATTCCCGGGCCGGGTCGTTCTGGTAGGAAACCACACACTTTTTGAAAAACGGCCACAGCGTACAGATGCAAAGAAGGGCCGAAAGGACATGGTGGCAGTGAACCACATCGTAGCGCCCACGCAGTATCCTCCACCAGATGACGGGGATATAAGTCAGATACATCCAGGTGCCCCGCCCTTTACGGTCGCAGTACAAAACATCACATTCTATACCTTTCCTTTGCAGCGATTCGACTTGTTCCTTGACAAAGATGCCAAAAATAGGATAGTCCGGCGTCGGATAATTTGTAGTGATATGAAGGACTCTCATAAAAAATAGAAGTGCAACGACTTACGATTGAAACAGGTCGTCCATAGTCAATTTAACCGGCACATCGGCGGCATTGGCATTGTCCGTGAGGCCAAAAGTCGTAATCATCGACAATACAATCCGTTTCCCGACACCGGTCTCGCGCTTGAATACAGCTTTTCGGTATTCCATCCTGGACAATTCTTCAGATGACAGCGAATAGGGCGACTTGCTGTATTTCATCTCGAACAGGTTAATGGTATCGTCGTTACGGTCTATGAGAAGGTTTATCTGTACTCCCGGTTCTTTCGACCCTTTTGGGGACTTCCAGTTCCAGGAATGGGCCGTACTAATGACAATGGCAAGACCCATTGCCTTTTTAATTTGCTCAATGTGCTGCAGGCACACCCGCTCAAAGGCCAGGCCGACCCACGCATCATAAACGCCTGTATCCAGACTGGATGTCCAAAAGTGGGTTTCACCGCGCGTGTTTTCACCGATGAACTTGAACCAGAAGAGCGTGTAATTGTCCATGAGTTGGTACATGCTCCCTTTTTTCATGTTGCCTATCATCGTGTACTTGCGGATGAAACCGCATTGCTCCAGTTCCTTCAGGGCCTTGGAGAATGTCGCGTTGTCACTCAGGGACGTTGCGCTCAGAATTTCTTCCCGCAGCAGGCCGCATCTTCTGGCAGAGAGCGCATTAACAATGGCAATGTGTGTTTTAGGGCGCCTGAAAAGGGAGGCGTAGAGAGCGTCATATTCGTGGACCATTTCGCCGTCTTCTTCAAAGAACATGCGATCGATGTTCTGTGCAACGGAAAAACCGGGACGAAAGAAACTCCAATTGTATGGGATTCCGCCCATAACCATATAGGCCTCCAGAATCTGCCGGCGTGTAAAATCAAGTTTGTTTTTCTTGCTGTACTCTTCACATTCATGGAGTGAGAATGGCCGAAGTTGAATTTGCCGGGTGACACGGTCGTGCAGGCCTCCGTAATTCATTACGATATTATCAATAATCCACGAGGTGGCGCTACCGCATACGATAAGTACAATGTCCTTCCTTGTTGTAGCCCATGCGTTCCAAAAGTGATCCAGCGCGCGAATGAAATGGGACTTGGGCGTATCCATCCACGGAAGTTCGTCGATGAACACCACTTTCTTCCCTTCCGGCAGACCTGCCAGAAGACGCTGGAGGAGACGGAATGCATCACCCCAGGTCTTTGGCTTGGGGCTTTTGGGCAGTCCGGCCGCATAGAGTGATTCCCGGAATTCAGTAAGCTGCTCGCTCATTGTCGCATCCAGGATTCCTGTATGCTGAAAGGCGAACTGATAATTGAAGGTTTCCCGCACCAAAAAGGTCTTACCCACACGCCGTCGGCCATAGAGGGCAACAAATTCAGACTGTTTTGAACGTAGAAGCTCGCGAAGCAGTGCCTGTTCTTTTTCTCTTCCTATCAGCATATCATTGTGTTGACTGTTGCGCAAAGATAATAATTCTTATTTAACAACGCGCTATAACCCGTGGAAATCTATTAAAAGAGGAACATTTCCACGAACAATATGAAGGGCCTTCATTCTATTCCGATTCGAAGCATTTTACAAAATCAGCAGGCACCGCACCTCGGTAAGTATAGGGTACATTCCTGAGCCGCAGGGATTGTTCCATGGCTTCCGCTGTGGCTGCGGCGTCTTCACACGGGACAATAAAGCCGTTAATCCCCTCCGAGACAATCTTTGACATGGAGGAGATGCAATTTGATGCAACGCAGGGCACCCCGAGGTATTGTGCCTCCACCAGCGCATTCGGCAAGCCTTCCCAGCGCGATGTCAGCACAAAGCAGTCGGCAAATTTCATATAGGGAACAGGGTTGCGGCAATAACCCGTAAAAAAAACACAGTCCGACAGGGCGTTATCCCTGACACTTGCACGCAGCGACTGCACATAAGCATCATTGTCCGGGATGTCTCCGACAATGTGCAACGTGGCATCGGGATGGTGTCTTTTTACAGATAAGAACGCCTTGAGCAGGATATCCTGCCCTTTTTGAAAATCCACACGGGCAACATTGACGAAGTGCGGCCCCGCACCGGAATAGGGATTCGATGAATCTTCGGCCTTCGCGCTGAGACCGGAATAGTCCGGGATATTATTCAGGGTCACTGCCCGCCCGGGCATGACCCCCAGATCAGCGATACACTCATCCCGCAGTTCATCCGTCTGGCAGATGACGGCTGAGGCCCTCCGGTACAGCCACCGCACCAACATCCGTCCGGCCGCATCTCCATCGCCCTTGTAACTCACATTCCCCCGAATCACCGTATGCCCGACTCCGGCAAGCATCGCAGCCAGTATCATACGGCCGTTCAGATAATGGAACGAGGAGAATACCACGTCCGGCTTCTCGCGCCGGAAGAGCCGCCAGATCCGGAAAATCCCTCCCTGCCAGATATGCCAGAGCCTGATCAGGTGCAGCTTCGCCCCATCGGGGATAAGTTCACCCACTTTGTCAGCAGAAGGGCCGACAATGACATATTCCACCCGGAAGCGTTCAACAGGCAGGTACGAGGCAATCCGCACGGACTGCCGCTCTGCCCCGCCGTTTCCGTTCGGTAATATGACCAGAACTTTTTTCACGCTACTTTAACTTGCTAATTTAATTAAAAATTCAGGAAGAAAAAAAGCACCCCATTTCACCGCAAAAAACGACTAAACAACGTATTCTTGGTATTTAATTGCTCCGTTGATGGATTTTCACCACGATACTTCATTTTGCCGCCACGGGTAAGTATGCGGATATCGCCTACACCTGCATTATACTTACGAGAAAACAATTCCCCATCCGTACTGATACGACAGTTATAAAAGTATAACGAACCGTTTACAGGACCATCTTTATCCCCAATAATTGAACAAATATTGCGAATCCTAAAGTCACAATTACGAAAGGTTGAACGTATGTGGTCTGCTGCAATTCCCCTATCCTGCTGAATAAGGGCAATGAGTCCAACATCAGAGAATTTTTGAGGGGCGAAATCAAAAAGACATTTTTGAAATGTACATGAATACAAGGCTTCAGGGACGGGCGGACACTGATACATAACAATTCGATGTGTCCATATTCCTTTAGAAAAAAATTTACTCCTCCTCACATGAATATTGAAGTTGGGGATCGTATTTGCCGTATCCGTATGAATGATAAACAACCCGGAAGACGGAACGGTTCCAGCCCCACTAAACGAACAATCATCAATCTCGGCATCCAACCCGACTGTAGGTAAAGAAGAAAGCGCATCTACAGCCAGGCAAAAACACTCATCGAGCGTATCATAATCAATGGTTACTCTTTTCATGAAAACGCTCACATGATCTGAGCATTTATCCATAACCCAAACAGCGCCTCCCATTCGAGAGGCGGAGTGAGAAACAATATCACAATCAGACATATAGAGATCCCCACCTGTTACAACGAGGAAACTTACATTATTATGCCACCCTTTATCAATGAAATCAACGCGCTGAATGATTGTCTTCTTGCAATTTCTGGAGCATAGAAGATATGTGTCGCCCGTATGATAAAAATCCGGGAATTTTTCACCCAGGCGGCACTCAATCTTGAGATTGCTTACACAATACTTTTCACGGTGTATCCCTTCATCATCAAAAGCAAATATCTCATCATACTCTTCAACAGGATAATCATTATCAATGATGACGGTGGCACCTCTACCCTGCAATTCAAAAGAAGAACCAGATATCCGCGGCAATTGGCTGTGAAGTGCATACAACGCACGATCTTTGAGTCTGATGGGCAAGCCACTTCTGATACAGGCACCAAAGGCCGGGGAATCATCAGTAACACCATCCCCGTATGCTCCGAATTGTTCCGGAGTGACAAAAGAAAGTGGCCATGCTCCAACGGCATGCAGCAAAAAAGCAATTAGAAACAAAAAACGTAGTTTCATCTACTATAAACCTCTACATATTTTCCCGCAATTGCCTTCCACGATTGCCCTCCTTCAGAATTGCGTTTCGCAATATTTTCACGCATTTTCTCCAAAAGTTCCGCATCGCCAAGAAGTCTCCCAAAAGCCATCGAAAGGCCCTCGACATCCCTAGGAGGAACAAGTAAGCCCGTTATCCCGTCTTCAACAACCTCCGAAAAGTTGCCCACCCTTGTTGCGACTACTGGAGTGCATAGTGCGAAAGAGGTCTGAATAACCCCACTCTGTGTCGCATCTGTATATGGGCAAACAACAAATTTTGCCGACGATACATAATCCGCAACTTCTTTTACCGTCAAATATCGATGCAGAATTTCAACATCATTTTTACCGGAATACAGTTTAGTATCAAAACAGATAGGCCCAGCACCTGCAATCACCAGGCGAACCTCGGGGAAACGGTCGCGAATTCGATTGAACGCTTTCAAAGCAAAATCAATCCCCTTATAAGGAGAAAAGCGGCCCATGAAAAGAATGAAAGGGGGACCCGGCACCTGTGTTTTGCCGAAAACCGTATAACAGGTATATGGCCCAAGAGATGCATGAAAAATACGTTGGGGAGAGACATGCCATTTTCGACAGAACACCTCATCCTGTAAATGATTTAGCAAAACAAACTTAGAACAAACATAGGGCAAAAACATACGCTTAATCGTATCCCGAAAAGATCCCTCTCCACTGTGCGGTATCGGATCATGAACCACACAAAGGGATTTTTTCTTATATTTAAGCAGCAACGGGAAATGAAAAGCATTAGGGATATTCACATAGTGAACAACATCTGGCTTAATCCTGTCAATAAGCCTCCATTCACTTAGAAAGAGACGGAACGATGCCCATCCAGTTTTACCAACGCTGTCATTGGAAACAAAGACCTTATCTAAATCCAGCCATTCATGCCACATTGCAAACGCAGAATAGGAAGATGCTGGATAGATCCCTGATTTACATTGAATTTTTTCAAATTCCAGCAGGGTAGTCTTATCAAAAAACGGAGCCAGTCGGACAATATAGTATACCTCATGTCCAGCATCCCGCAATGCCTTAATCAGTGGAAAGTCACAGTCAGCAAAGGGGGGGATCGATATCATAACAATTCTCATATACGCGTGATTGAGGCCGTTTAAAGAACCATTATTTATTGACCAGCCGAATATTGTAGCGTGAAAGGATCTGAGACAATTCAGCCGCTCTACATCCGGTTGAATGGGGCAGCAGGAAATGGGTAGCTAGCCCCACATCGAATGGGAGGCCCCGCATACGGTCCAACTGCATTTCAAATTCTTCGTAACCACTCACATTAGGGACTACCGATGAAAGATTATACCACTCCGTATCCTGATTTTTAGGATAATGTCCGATAACGTGACAGCGGTTCGATAGCATCTCGAAAAGACGTGGCGTTACCTGATTGTACCTAGAGCTTTCCGCTTTCGCTTCATCCAAACCAGGCGTAGTATAACAACTAACTCGCGTGGCTGCAATCATTTGCAGATAGGATTCTCTTCCAGTATCTTTAGCGACAAAACGCCCCTTGTTACTCATATAGCATCGGTTTTCAATCTCGCCGTTGTTGAGGATATATTCAAAATCCGGATGTCGTCGGGAATATTCCTCTAATAAGCGCAGGAAAAAGGGATTTGGGCGCCCGAAGACACAAAAATCATACTTTTTTTCCACCGGACGGGCCAGACGTTCCAGATAGGAGTCCGGCACTGATAATGCCCAATGTTCAACAGGGAAAGGGCAGTTGTGCGCCAAGAGGAAATCATAGACTTCCCGGTTGGAAACCAGCATCAGGGGCACATGGCGATAGGCCTTGAAAAACGCAGGTAGGTCCTCCTCTTCCAGCCAAAAATCAATCAGGACTGGGATGCTGTTTCGATTGTTCCAGCAAAGCTCCTCGGTTGTTGCCGTCATAATAAAACGCACCCCCAACGAAGAAGATGGGAGTAGCGCATGATACAATCCCGTCAGCCCGTTTTTTTCAAAACGGCGGTGAAAAATATTACTGATCTCACCCGGTGCATTGATCCTTAACCCCAAGGAACGGGCAAGAATATCCTCCCATTCATAAACAATTTGAAAAGAGGGATATGGAGCGAATTTCCGCTGTGAACAAATGTGCGTCAGCGTTCTCATAGCGTCTTACAAAGATCCATCGCCGCACCAATGGCTACATCCATATTATAATACTCCCAATCGGCAAAACGTCCACAAAGATAGAGCCCGCTCTCAGCCAACACCTCCTTCATCTCAGCCATCACCCGACGCGTCTCAGGTCCTTGTATCGGATAAGTATACGGACTATAATGATGGGTAATGTATCTGGGATGGAAGGGAATCCGCTGCAAGTTGTCGAGAATTTCATCCTTCGATACTTCATCGGTAAACTCCACCGTACCCGTCATCTTACCGGGGGCATTGTTGGTCGGGGAAAAATTACCCGTACAGATAATACGGTGAGAACGATGTTCCGCCCCAGGCTGATATACCCATGAATAGGGATTGGTATCCAATTCGCAGAAAACCGCTGTTGTCCCATGGGATTCCAGACTGTCAATAAAAGAGGTCCACCGGTCAATATCCACCCCCCGGGTCATCGCAGGCAGGCCCTTTACATTCCCGCAGAACACGATCTTATCATAACTTTCGCCGGCGATCCGCCATGCACCTCCGGTATATGTTATCTGACCGACTTCCGTTCCATAACAGATATCCAGGCCCTGCGAGAGGCGGTCGGCGATAAATTGGGAACCACCGGTGTTGCCGTACCAGAAACTGGCGTGCACAAAACTCTTTTCCTCCACATGATTGATGTTGTTAAAGAGCATCTCTGCTGGACTGGGCATAGGCAGTTTTCCCTCAAGCCAATCCAGAGGCACACAATCCAGCGGACGACGCCACACCTTCTCGTTATAAGGTTTAAAATACAGCTCATACAAGGTCTCCCCGAAACGCTTGCGCAGGAAATCGGCAAAATTATCCGGACAAGCACCATCTACAGCCGAAATCCGCAACAAGTCCCCGATAATATTCCGCTGAATGTCCGGAGCGAAGCGATAAAAGTGATTCTCGATAGGATAGGGCACCATTAAGGACCCTGTCATCGCTACGACGGCATTGCGGTCTGCCTTACGGAATTCCCGGCCCCGGTCAAACTGTCCCCAGAACCAGTCCAGAACGTCCTGCCTGCTGGAATTGAAGACATGCCCGCCACAAAGATGGAAGAGGCTCCCCTCTACCCTCCTGCAACGGATCAAGCCCCCGGGAACAGTTTCCTTCTCAAAGACTTTGACCGCATAACGATCCTGAAGGAGCCGGGCAACGCTCAATCCGGAAATACCGGCACCAATAACAGCTACTCTTTCCATACTTTGACAAAAGTTTTCCTACCCGCAAAAATTCCCATTGACAACGCGAAGAACAAAGCGATTCTCCAAGGCAAAGACAATGCATCGATGGCAAAAAGCGAAAAAGCGATCGATGCAAATACAACGGCAAGTAACAACCCCGAGAATTTCCAGGTCATTGCCCCGCCAACTGTCTTCTTCAGCACAGGGAAAATATACAACAGGTTCAAAATACTCGCCAAGACAAAACCGGCAGCGAGTCCTTCCGCCCCTCTGCGCGAGGAGAAATACAGGATAGGCGTACTGACGAGCGCATAAATCACAGAGCATACGGCCAGCTTCCCCTGCGCATCAGCCGCGCCGAGCGTATTTCCGTTCAGGCAAAAGATTCCATAAAGTACAGTGTACCAGCACTGATAGGCCAGGACATTGGCTGTATTTGCATAATCCGCACCATAAAGAAGCGCGACCAGTTCCCCCTTGAAAAGCGAGGCACTAATTGCCATATAAACCCCAAGGCCACAGACCAATGCCAACACTTTACGGGTCTGCAAGCTGAAGGCCGCACGATCCCTGGCAAAAAGAATAGACTGGTTCGGAAAGAAGGCACTGAAAGCCGTCTGCATGAACAGCGTTATGGGGAGCAACAGCTTGTTTGCCGTATTAAAATAGGCTACCTCTACCACGCCTGTATTGTGCTCCAGAAACAAAATAGGGAATTGTCCGGTAAACAGGCTCAGCAGGTACATCAAATAAAAAGGCATCGCCTGCTTGAGATAGTCCTGACTCTCCTGAAACGAAATATGCTTCTGTCCCCCACCGTCACGAAGCAAAGAGAAATGTTTCAGGCATACATAATAGGCGACGGTTTTCAAAACATAGACCCCAAGATAGACAGCCAGCACGGATTCAACGGTAAACCAGGACCTGGGCATCAGCAGATAAATCACCAGATTGAGCAGGGTTGCCGATATCCCAATCACCGTATTCCATTCCATCCGCTGCATACCGAATGCCACATTCTGCTCCGCATCCCACAGACTCTCAAGAAAAACGCCCCCAAGGATCGAGAAAATGACAAACGAAGAAAATTCCTGATGGGTAAAGAACGCATAGAGGGCAAACGCGACAGCGGAGACGATAAAGCCCCCTCCGCGCAACACCAGCGAAAGACGGAAATAGAAGGCGGAATGATCCTGTTCCCGTGCAACAGAACGCGTAACCAACTGACTCAGTCCCAGCGACGCGACGAAGTAAAACATGCTGATATAAGTCAGAACGAGGGAGTATTCGCCATAACGCTCCGGAGCCAGAAACCTCGCCACGATGATATTGATAATCATCGAGATGAACCTGGAGCCGAAATTCCCGACCGTTAAAAGTGAGAAGTTGCGCAAAAACGGACGGGAATCAAGCTTATGAAGCCAACTTTCTCTCATATCGGACAATGTCCCTATCTGCCAGGAACAGCATAAATCCAAAAAAGACGAACCAGTTAATATTTTGAGTATAAATGGTTACGAGAGGCGCGTTCACAAGAAATGCAACAAAATACATTTTTAAATGCATCTGTAACTTTTTCCAATTTTTCACCACAAAAAAAATATAAAAAGAGATGAAGCACAACGCCGTAAGTACGCCAAACATATTTGCAGCTCCTACAATCCCCACATCCGCATGGTATAGATGGAGGGTATCATAAAAATATCGAACCTGCTCCCCATATGCACTATTTCCAATAGGACCGTTCCCAAAAAGGACGGAAAGAGGCCCACCCCAAAACTCTAGTCCATAGGTAGCATAGGTAATTAAACGGATATTGTCATCCGATAAATCACCTGCCGTTAAATCCATCAACTCGCCGAAGAGTTTTGAAGAGTTTAGGACAATCAATACAGCAAACGCAACCAAACCAACTAATACCAACCATCTCCGTTTGCTATGGGAAGAAAACAAAAAAACAAAGGAAAGTGCAACCAAGGTGGATGCCATAAACTGTCGGGATTGATCCAGATAGACACCTAAAAGACCCACCATGAACAAGATCAATGCCTTTCCAGAAAAACGTTGCGTAAGCTCTTGAAAATACCTGAATACCAGAAACATAGAGAGATAGGTGTCTTCTATATAGAAGCGATAGATACCGCTTCTCACTTCGACATCCTTATAGGTACCGCTGACCATATCCAACCCATCCTGACGAAAGGCAAACCAATAGTCAGGATATGTAAATTGTTGAGCTACATAAATAAAGGTTCTTGCAAGCGCAAATACGGTAAGCGCATTCAAGACAACCTCGGTGGATAACTTAGCCTTATGGGGGAGAAAATAGACAAGAACGAGAAAGAAACAGAGATACGCCCGCATAGATTCTACCGGAGACTGACCGTTCTCAATCCAGGCCGGGAGAAAACTCAGCATCGGAATCAGAAGGAGGGCAAGCATCCAATAACGGCCAGGGACATATCTGGGGCTGCGAGAGAAGATGCAAATCAAAATGAGCAGTAGCGCCATTACATTGGTCACCCTGCCATGAAGCGTGGAAGATAGACCTACAAAGTCAAAATAGCGCAAAGAATGCAGGAATACGAAAAAAACGAATCCGGCAACTGCTTTAGGGTATTTGCGTAGGTCAATCCAACTCATTATAAAAGAGGCAACCAATAATTACCGGGAACATATTTGTAATTCTTACGCTCCCGAACAGAGAGACGGCGCGCAGGGACGCCACCCACTACCGTCCATGGTTCCACATCCGAAGTAACAACAGCACCGGCAGCGATCACAGCCCCCTCACCAATGGTTACGCCCGGCAATACGATACAATTGGAACAAAGCCAAGCATAATCCCCTATCGTTACGGGAGCGCCCTTTGCCCTGAATGAAATATCGTTATAATCATGATGCAAGGTCCAGATGGTCACGTCCGAGGCAAAGCACACATTACGCCCAATGAAAAGGCCCTTTCGGCAATCCAGATGATTCCTGAAGCCTATTGAGCTGCCTTCGCCGATCGTGAGAGGGCCACGCCAATATTCAAGGCCATGATAAAGCGGCACGGAACGATGAATGTTCACATCACGGTAAAGGCACAATAGTCCCCTCCGAATGTGCTTTGACGGAATGCAACAGATAAAACGAATCCATAGCATTGAGAGCGTATCAAACCACAGTCGCCGCTTCTCCTGAAGATGTCTGTAAACCTTTTTTACCATCCCTCTCGGCCTTTTGTTGAGCGATAAACAACCAAAATACACAAAACATCGCCCCCAGCACAAACCAGAGCATCGCCAGCTTGACCTTGGACGGACTGCCCTTATGCGGCGCCATACCAGGCTGGATCACCACCAGCACCGGTGCTTCCAACTGAACCTTGGCACGGGCCATCAACAGATTCTGCGCCGTCTGGTTGTACATCTGGAATTTGAGTGATGCCTCGTTCTGGAGCCGTTGCTGCTCCACCATCGAGCTTTGCATCACAAAGCCCTTGTGTGAATCCACGTAACGGGAATATTCCCGCTGTGCCTTCAGATATTCCGCCCGGGTCTCTTCTTCCACGGCCTGATAATAATCCACCGACTCCTGTGCCTTCTCCGTCCTATATTCAATCACGAAGGCTTTCAGGTTATCGATAATCCGGTTGGCCACTTCCGCCGCAATGACCCTGTCCTGCATCTTGACCTTGATCTTTAGCACATACGTGCGCTTTTCAACCGTGGCGGCAATGCTCTTGGTGAGCGCCAGCGCCACCCGCTCCTGCTCTTTGGTCAGACGCACCCGGGAAACGTTTTCGTGTCCTTCCGCATCATCGATGGGATCCTCCTTGATGAACAGCCCCTTGACCCAGTCCATCGCCACGTGAGGGAAGCCGAAAATGGCCCCCCACCAGGGCGCTTTGGTGTAATTGACCATATAGTCATAAAGGTCCGTATGCACTACGGAATCCCGGGTTTCCACAGTCACCGGCATATCAAACAGGTCAATCATGAAGTTCTGGGACTTGATGATTTCCGGATAGAGGTCCGGGTGCATGGCGTCCGTCATCGCGAGGGTATTCATATTGAAGCCCGCCAGGCTCGCCAGGGAACTCAGGCCGGAGGAACTGCCGCGCGTGACCAGTTCAGGCGCTACGACGGCACTGGAAACAAACTCCTTGGGCTTGCTGAAGCCGATCATGATGCCGAACAGGGAACCGATGAAAGCCCATAAGAGGATTTTCTTCCAATTACCCAGCAGCAAGCGAATATACTTCCCGAAATCTATACTTTCTTGCCCCGTGGCAGAAGGATTCTGCACACCATCCTCAAAAATCTCGTCGTCAAAATATTTACCAGCCATATTATTTCTTGAACAAATTGACAACAGTAGCAATCATCGTGGAAATGGACGCCGCGGCGGTACCGATACCCAGCCATTCTCCGGTAGTCAGTTTATTGTGCTCCGGACGGTTCGGCACGACGATTTCCGCACCGGCATCCACCTTGGCCCCCATCCCCACCGAAACCGTTCCGTTCATGTGCACGACATAGGTCTTGATCCGTTTGGCATGCGTGGAAAATCCACCCGCCTGCTTTACATAATAACGCACGGGCTTCCCCTTGATAAACTGCACGGTATTCGGGTAAAGCACTTCGCCCTGGATGCGCACGGTGGAAGTAAACTCCGGAATAATGATTTCGTCGCCGTCACGCAGGATCATATCATAGGAAGAACCGGGATTCGCCAGCGCCTTGTCCAGTTCCAGACCTACGCTGTACAGTTCCGAAACCATGATTTTCTTAGTATTGATGGAATCGCGCCCGGTATTCTGGTTGATGATGCGGGACATGGTCATCCGCACATTGCGTTCGTACTGGCTGATTTTGCGCTTGAGCATGGCCCCGTGCACGTCACCCATATTGGTGGGGCCGCCGGCGCGGCGGATCAGGTCACTCAAACGTTCTTCCGTGCTTTCCAGGGCATACTGTCCCGGGAAGTTGACGGCGCCGGACACGGTGATGATCTTCTGCTCCACGAAGGTCGGGCTCTTGCGGACGGCAACTGCGTCAAAGGGTTCCAGTTCAAATTTAGGGTCACCGTCCACCATCAGCCCGTCCTCTATGGCAAAGGTAAAGATCAGGGCAAGCGTATCGCTGGCCTCTTTGCTCGAAGAGTTCTGGATACGGCGGGACACATCCACTTTCACCGACGAAGCGCCTTCGGTAAGGCCGCCGGCCAGCAGGATCAGGTCTTCGACCGTCGTATGTTCCGCGTACTGGTACTTGCCGGGGTTGAGCACATAACCGGTGATGGAGAAATCCCCCTTGGGGTACACTTCATTCACGTTGGAGATGACGAGCACGTCATTGCGGTGCAGCGCGACGTCAGGGACCGTCCCGTCCATGACGGCGCCGATGGGAACGGCAATCAGTTCCAGCGAACGGTCGGGTTTTTCACGGATAATCTGTGCACGGTTCATGAACGCATCAGGCAGCAGGCCGCCGGCATGCTGCACCAACTGACGGACGGTAGCGATGTCCCCGCCCAGTTCGAAACTGCCGGGACGATAAACGGAGCCCTGGACCTCCACGATATTCTCGAACAATTCCGTTTCGTTGACGTGCACGAAGGCGGAATCACTGTCCATGACCGGAAAGGACGCAAGGTCCTCCCCGGAAACCGTATAGGCTTTACGCCGCGTACCTTCCCTCCGGAAAACATTGACCGATCCGGCATAGGCGTCCCCGGTGAATCCGCCGGCAAAGCGCACGAGGTCGGAAACGCTCTCATGCGGCTTGAGTTCATAAAACATCGGGCGCTTCACGCCCCCGTCTATGCTGGCCAGCGCAAGATAAGGCGGGACAAGGATGACATCCCCCTCGCGCAGGGAGATATTGGATCCGGTACCGGTAGCGAACAGGATGTCATAGATATCGACGGAGGCGAATTCCACCCCGCTCCGCATCACTTTCACGTCACGCATCGAACCCACCGGCGTAATGCCGCCCGCCTTATAAAGCGCGTTCAGCACGGTCGTGAAGGCGGAAAGGCGGTAGGTCCCCGGGATATTCACTTCACCGAGCACACTCACCTGGATGGTACGGATTTCTGAAAGGGTCAGGCTCATCCAGGCGCTGGGGCGGGCACCGCGAAGGCCGGAGAAATACTTGGAAAGCTGCGCCCGGATTTTGGTCGTAGCGTCCTTGATGGAAAGACCGCTCACATTGATAGACCCCACCTGCGGGATGCTGACCTTGCCCTCGGGGGTCACCGTCAGGCTGTAAGAGGCTTCGCTCTCTCCCCAGATTTCCACCAGCACCACATCTCCGGGGCCGAGGATATAGTCATCCGGCGTAGCCGCATTTTCATTGGGCTCGAAGGAAAGCTGGCTGGCCGAACTCAGGAAATTCTGCCCATAAATCTTTTTGGACCCGTCCGGGTAGCGGATGCGGGAAGGAGGGAGAGTATCCTTTTTATCCACCATGGTTTCAAAGGCAGGAAGGACGCCCGGTGTAGTAGGCAACACTTCCCGGCGGGACGCGGCGCTCTTGCGCTGGGCGGCCCGGTTCGTCGCCGTCGAAGAAGACGAGGCCGTCTCCAGTTTGTTCGAGGAGGTTGTAATTCCCAGGGCATTGACCTTTCCCTCCCGGTAACTCTTCATGAGCCGCTGAAGCTGTTGGGTGGAAACCCCTTTGGAAAGCAGCTCCGTGCCGATCTGGGATTCAGTCTTTCCGGCCGAAACGCCTTCCATGATATACTTGACAATCGCCGAGTCGCTCATCTGCGCCCATGCGGCGGGAGCGCCTGCCAGCAGCAGCAAAGCGGCAAAAAAGCATGCAAGAATTCTGCGCATTCCAATTATTGTACTAAAACAGACAAATATACGCTTTCTTTTGTATTAAAGCAACAAGCGCAAACGCTCGTGATATTTGGAGGCGACGGAACCCTCCATCAATTTTTCGAACACGACCCGCTGGTGCAGATCCGTCGCACTGAACATGTACATACCCTTTTCCAGCAGCCACTCCGCCTTGCCGCGTGCGGTGCTGCCGTAGAGCCCCAGCATCGACGGAAGGTTGAGCTGGAAAAGGATACCCTCGCGATGCAGGCTCTGGTAGTCTTCCTCCTTCATGTAGCGATAGCGTTCAGGATGCGCCAGTACGGGTTCCCAGCCCGCCTTGACGATATTCCGGAGCATTTCCCGGAAGCCGAGGGGCGGGTTGTAATAGGAAGTTTCCACAAGCAGGCGCTCATTGTCGAAGGGCAGCAAGTCTCCGGCTTCCAGACGGTCGGCAAAGAGATTGTCCAGCATATTCTCCGAAGCCAGATGCAATTCCACGGGCCCGTCGTAGGCGGCCTTCAGCGCAGCAAAACGCTCACGCAGTTCCGCCGGCGAATTGGGGACATCCTCCATGACGTGCGGAGTGAACCATACTCTGGAGACGCCCGCCTGTGCATAGCGCGCGAGCATATCCAGGCTGTCCTCCATCCGCTGGAAACCGTCGTCCACACCCGGCAGGATATGGCAGTGCCAGTCCGTAAACCCCTCGAACAGCGGCGAGAGGGGCAGTTTTTTCGAGAAATCAAACCAGCCCATCAGCGATGAAAGTTTTTGAGGCGGGCGGCAAGCGATCCGTCCATCGCCGATTTCATCATCCGCCGCGTACCCTCGAACTGTTTGAGCAGTTTGTTCACATCGGCGAGCGAAGTGCCGGACCCCGCGGCGATACGCCTGCGGCGGCTGCCGTTGATTGCTTCGGGATGCGATTTTTCATACGGCGTCATGGACAGGATGATGGCTTCGGTGGACTTGAACGCATCGTCCGGGATATCCACATCCTTCATCGCCTTGTCCATGCCGGGGAGCATGCCCGCCAGGTCCTTGAGGTTGCCCATTTTCTTGACCTGCTGGATCTGGTCGTAGAAATCCGCCAGCGTGAACTGGTTACGGGCCAGTTTTTTATGGAGTTCGCGCGCCTTCTTCTCATCGTATTGCTCCTGGGCCTTTTCCACGAGGGAGACCACGTCGCCCATGCCGAGGATACGGTCCGCCACGCGCGAGGGATGGAAGACATCGAGCGCCTCCATCTTTTCTCCGGAACTGACGAATTTGATGGGTTTCCCCGTGACGGCCTTGACGGAAAGGGCCGCACCGCCCCGCGTATCGCCGTCCATCTTGGTCAGCACGACACCCTCATAATCAATCGCATCGTTAAAGGCTTTGGCCGAAAGGACCGCATCCTGTCCGGTCATCGCATCCACGACGAACAGCGACTCCGTCGGATTCAGGGCCTCATGCATCCTGCGGATTTCATCCATCAGTTCCTGATCGACGGTGAGGCGGCCCGCCGTATCGACGATAAGCACGCTGCAGCCTTCCGCCTTTGCGGCGCCGACGGCCGCACGCGCCACCTTCACGGGATCGCTCTCCCCTTCCTGAACAAAGACGGGGACGTCCACCTGGGCACCCAGCGTTTTAAGTTGTTCGATGGCGGCGGGACGGAACGTGTCACAGGCGGCCAGCATCACCTTCATGCCCTTCCTGCTCTTGAGATGGAGCGCGAGTTTGCCACAGAACGTTGTCTTGCCGGAACCGTTGAGACCCGCTACGAGCACGATCGCCGGGCTTCCCTTGAGATTGATTTCCGACGCGTCGCTGCCCATGAATTCCGCCAGGGCGTCATGGACGATTTTGACCATCATCTGCTGCGGCCGCACCGCAGTAAGCACATCGGCGCCCAACGCACGGGCCTTCACGTCGTCGCAGAACTCCTTGGCGACCTTGTAACTCACATCCGCATCCAGCAGCGCCCGGCGCACATCCTTCAGGGTTTCGGCAATATTGATTTCCGTAATCTTGCCTTCACCTTTCAGTATTTTGAAAGACCTCTCCAGCCTTTCGGACAAATTTTCAAACATTATAATTTCGCATTAATCTTCAGAATACAATTACCTGCGGCAGGTAATTTTTTCATGGTTATTGAACTATCGCTTTTGGAAACACCAGTTTAAAATCTTCTTCTATGGTTTTCCGGGCCGCTGCCGGAACAAACTCCCAGTTGCCGAGCAGGCTCCGGTCGGAATAATACGCGGGCGTCAGATTCTGTTCGGAGCGCAATGCCCTGTACATCAGCGACCGCACCTCCTCCTGTTTTTCCAGAATCCGTTCCTCGATGGCCCCGACCGTCACAGGAAGCGAGGAAGCCTTCAGGAATAAACCGCCCGACGCACGATAGGAGTTCATCGCCACACGATACAGCCGCTCAGGCGCGAAAGGCCTGCCGTCCGCCATCGACGATATATTGACCCGTTCCCCGCACGGGCGGGTGGCATCCACGGTATAGCAGATACCCGCCGCAGAATCAAAGTTGTAACTGCGGTTGCGGAAAGACCAGCCGCGGGCACCTGTACGCGGGTCGTCACGCGGCAGGATCCTGAGCACATGGCCGTCCTCGCCGCCGATCCACTGATCGTATGCGTATTCCAGATAATTGCGAAGTTCCTTCCCGCTCATGGAAACCGTATAAAGGCTGTTCTCGTACGCATAGAGCGTAAACATATCGTTGAATACCAACTGACCGGCGTGAAGGACCTTGTCAAAACTGAGCGGCGCGGCGATGGAGACATCCGCACCGGAGGCGCGCAACTGCACCGTATGGATCAAATCCATGTAGGGACTCTGTCCGCGGAAAGCATCGCGCGTGAACAGGGTCCGGTCCAGGGTCGCCACGGGGCGGAGCGTAAAGGCACGGACCGCCTCGAAATCCGCCCGGAAAGCGGCACGGAGTGCCGTATCGGGCTTAAAGGCCCTGACACGGAGCAGGTCCGCCGAAAGTTTCCTTGCCCGGCGGGCCCGACGGCCGGAACCTTCCAGGACAGCGCGCGCGACATAACGCATCCTCGCGCCGGAATTGATCAGGCAGATATCGTCCTCCACCTTTACGAGCGGATTGTGGTCATGCGCGCATACCAGCACGTCCACCCCCTTCAGGCTTTGCAGGAGATCCAGGCCCTGGTTCTCGATCTGGAGGCCGTTACCGTCACCGGTCCCTGAATGCACCGCGACCACGGTCACATCCGGACGCAGGCGCCTTTGCAGCTTGTCCACTTCCTCCTGGACAAAAGGAATCAGGGAACGGAAATCCATTCCCTCCCAGACGGAGGGGGCAAGCCAGGCACGGATATTCGCGTTCGTACAACCCAGCACCAGCACCTTCAGCCCGGCCCTCCGCAGCAGGGCATATTCCTTAAAGTAGGACGAGCCGTCCGGCTTCAGCGCATTGGCGGCAAGAAAAGGGATTCCGAGCGATTCAAACTGCGCGGCTATGCGGTCGTAAACGGCATGTCCGGTTTCGATGTCATGATTGCCGGCTACGACCGCATCATAGCCCATCGCCGCATACATGCGCGGACAAAGGTGGGGCGTAATCGTATCGACATAGTTGAAATAATAAACGCAATTATCCCCCTGGAGAAAATCCCCGGCATCGATGAGCAGCACATTCCCGGCCCCTTCCGCCCGGCGCACGGAATCGATGAGGGTGGCGGCGCATATCATCGACGGATGAACCCGCCTGCCCAGATAGGAGGAATCGAATACCGCGCCGTGGATGTCATTGGTGGAGAGAATCGTCAGCCGGTGCGTCCCGCCCGAACAGGCGGCAAGGACGGAGGACAACAGCGGTATAAGGAGGAACCGGGCTTTCATTTGCGAAGGAGTTTGTCGAGGTTGAAGCGCAACGCCACGATCTGCTGCCATCCCCGGAAGGCGGGATACAGGCTGGTGGGATTGCCCAGATGAAGGACGATGGCCACCCGCAGGTCCAGCCAGGGGAAGATATGGGGCTCATAAAAGGCCTCCAGCCGGTCATAGAAAGAAAAGCCCTTAATATGGGTATGATAGAAAATTTCCCCGAAATAAAGGTCCCGGGCATAAGGTGCGCCGTAATCTGCGACGCCGAAGAACGGCATCAGGTCCTGACCGTAATAAAAACTGTTGCGGATACCGGCATCCCACATACGGGCCGTCTGGTCGCTTTGGAACCCAAAGGGAAGGGTACGGCTGTCGCGCGAAGCCCGGTCCCACTGGTAAGTGGCTATCGCCCCGAGCGTCACGTCCAGTTGCTGAAGCGGCGTCCAGGGCACGGCCCACTTGGCATAAAGATGCACCATGGAATTATCCACCACATTCTTTGCCGTTTCGGAACAGGCGAAATGAAACAGATGCGCCGCCCAGCAGGCGGAAAGTCCGTACGGGAACTTATACTCGCCCGCCGACAGGATACGGAAGCGCTCGCGGCTGTTCCCGGTCTGGAGCCCCAGCCAGTCCAGCCCGAGTTCCGCATACAGGTTCGGCATGCGGTACTTGAAAAACAAGCCCTCGAGGGAATTGTCCGTAAAGACATTGCGCGTCGAGAAAAAAGCCCCGGTATAGGCACCCTCCATAAAGTTGCGGGGAAACCATCCCGCAATCCCGGAAAATTCCCCGGGTCCGAGACGCGCATCCACACGGTAGAAGATATTTGCCTCGTTGATCAGCTTTTTGATATCGAATCCCGGCATCCCGAAATCATGGTAGAAACTCAGCGAAGCGAAGAGCGTATGGAGGATTTTTCCGCCGTCCTGGTTCACGCGCAGACCGATACCTGGCTTGAGACGCAGGGCATGCAGGGTGGAGGAAGGTTCGTAATAGCCTTTGCTGTGGTCATATTCCGCATTATCAAGGACATATTCGAAATCCACATCATAAAGGAATTTCACCTTCGGACGAAGCAGACTGTCATTTTGAGCCGCCGATACGGGAGACGCCTGGAACACCAGCGCCGTCAGCAAAACAGAAAGGGCATATCTTCTCATATTCTGCAAAAATAACTATTTTTGCGATATGAAATTCACTCTGGGCGTAGAAATAAAGCCGGCCGCGCGCCGAATCGCCATCGACGAGCCGGTTCTTCTGCTGGGAAGTTGCTTTTCAGACAGTATCGCCGCGCGGATGAAAGCCTCCGGCATGCCGGTCTGCGCCAATCCCTTCGGGACGCTTTATAACCCCGAATCCATTGCGTCGGCGCTCGAACGCCTGGAGAGCGGAAGGCCATTCGGCGAAGCGGACTGCATGGAAATGGGATCGGGTGCCGGGAAAATCTGCTCCTTCCACCATCACACCTCCTTTGCGCGCGAAAGCGCCGATGCATTTTTACAAAACGCCAATGCGTCGCTGCTGGAGGCCGCCGGGGTATGGAAGCAAAGCCGGGTTCTCATCGTGACCCTGGGGACGGCGATGGTCTGGCGGCGGCTCGAAAACGGAGAGGCTGTAGCCAACTGCCTGAAAAGACCGGGCGGTGAATTTACCCATGAAATGCTGTCTGTCGCCGGAGTATCCGCGGCACTGCGGCGCATCATCGCACTGGCCGGCGGCCGGAGCGTCATTTTTACCGTCAGCCCCGTCCGTCACCCGGGCGAAGGCCTCCACCGCAACAGCCTGTCCAAAGCGACGCTTCTGCTCGGCCTCGAAGAAATCCTCCCGTCCACCCCCGGTGCCACGTACTTTCCTGCCTACGAAATCGTACTGGACGAGTTGCGGGATTACCGCTTCTTCGCAGAGGACTTCTGCCATCCCTCAAAAATCGCCGCCGATTATGTCTGGGAGCGTTTTTGCGACGGCTTCCTGACCCCCGAAGACAAAGAAAAGGCGCGCCTTTTGGCAAAGCGCGCCCTTTCCGCAGGTCACATACCGTTTAAATAATAAGCAAATCGCCCGCCTATCCTCCGCCTCACAGGACAAGGGTGCAAGTGAAAGGGCAACTGAAGTCTGTGGCGTTAGGGCGCATTTACCCGGATAGGGTTGCGAAGCAACAAGCGCCCGTTGCCGCAGACTTCAGTTGCCGGCGAAGCAGCCTTTATTCTGTTTTAATGCGTCCGATGCCGTTGATGGAAGAACGGACATTCCTGCAGTCCAGTTTCGAGACGTCAATTCCGCCGGCACCGTTGAGTTTCAGACGGGCGTCGTCGCTGCGGCCCTCGTAGGTGGCACCTCCGACACCGTTGACGCTACCTTCCAGCAAACCGGCACAATCGAGCCCGGTCACATCCAGGGAACCTGCGCCGGAAACGGAAGACTTCATCCCCTTGCAGCGGACGGAATTCACAGTGAGGTTGCCGGCTCCGCCCAGTTTCAGCGTCACAGCGTCCGCCTCGATATCAGAGATTTGCGCCTCCCCGGCACCGGTAAGCTTCAGGGAGAAGTCATCGTTGCTGCGGATATTCCCGTGGGAACGGAAATTCACGGCGCCCGGCAAATCGATGCGGGAAATGTGCCGCGACCCCACCCGCACATGGATACGGCGGATATTCCTGAGCGACGACCCCTTCTTCATGCCGATGGAAAGGACCCCGTCCTTCTCGACGACCTCAACGGCCTCCAGAAGTTCCTTCGTCGCACCGCTCAGTTCCAGATACGGCGCCACGCCGCACTGGTAATCGATTTTAGCGGAGAGCGACACGACCAGCGCGTCAAAGTCCTTCACACCGACGGGAAGCACTTCGTTCTCATCGACGGCGAAGGCGCAAACGCTCAGCGCGAGAGCGGCGAGACATGCAAAAAACCTATTCATCGGCGGGCTTCATCGTGGTATAGACGTTGGTCACATCCTCGTCGTCCTCCAGGAGGCCGGTGAGTTTGTCCAGCGTGGCGCGCTGATCCGGTGTCACTTCCTTGAGGTCCACATTGGGAATCTGCTCGAATCCGCCGGAAACCAGTTCAAATCCGTTTTCCTCGATGTATTTCTGAATCTGGCCATAGGCGGAATACTCTCCGTAAATCACGATGACCTTGTATTCGTTGCCCTCCTTGTCCTCCTCGGTCTGCTCGAAGAGTTCCTCCACGCCGTAGTCGATCATCTCGAGTTCCAGTTCCTCGAGGTCCATCCCCTCCTTCTCCTTGATGGTAAAGGTGCACTTGCGGTCGAACATGAAACCCACGGAACCGGTGGTCCCGAGCGAACCGCCGCATTTGTTGAAATAAGAGCGGACATTCGCCACGGTGCGGGTATTGTTGTCCGTCGCCGCCTCCACGAGGTACGCGATACCGAAGGGGCCGAAACCCTCATAGATGATTTCCTTGAAATCGCCCTGTTTGCTCTCGGTCGCCTTCTTGATGGCGCGTTCGATGTTCTCCTTGGGCATCTGCTCGCTGCGGGCCTCCGCCATCAGGGCACGCAGGCGGGGGTTTCCCGTCACGTCGGGACCGCCCTGCTTGACCGCGATGGTGATTTCCTTTCCGAGTTTGGTGAAGGTCCGGGCCATGTGGCCCCAGCGCTTCATCTTCCTTTCCTTGCGGAATTCAAACGCTCTTCCCATAGCCTATTCCTCCGTGGACGTGATGAATTTATCGATATCGTAAGCCTCGATGGAAGCCGGATATTTGTCCTTGATGCTTTCGAAGCACTTGAGCGCTTCGGCGCCCTTGCCCGACTCACGCAGCGCGAGGCCTTCCTTCAGCAGGTAGGCGGCGGCAAAATCATTGTCGGCGGCAGCGGCGGCTTTCCTGAAAGCAGCGGCGGCGGCGGCGTAATCTTCAAGACCGACATAGGCGTCGCCCAGACAACCCAGCGCACGGGCGGTCATAACCGGATCTTCACCGCTGTACTTCTTGAGGTAATCCACCGCATCCTCGAAGCGTTCGAGGCGCAGTGCACAGATTCCGGCGTACAGATACACCGCGGTGCCGGCCTTGGTGCCGTACTCGTCGATCACGGCTGCGAATCCGAGGGTGTTGTCATCCCCGTCCAGGGCCAGTTCCCAGTCCTCCGCCTGGAAATTGAGTTCGCAGGGATAGCACTGTGCCATCGCTTCTTCCACACGGGGCTGCCAGATAAACTTGTAATAGCCGAGGATGCCCAGACCGACGATGACGACGGCAGCAAAGACGCTCCAGATGGTCTTCTTGTTTTCGTTGTAAAATTGCTGGGCGGAAGAAACGGTCGCCTCGATATTCTCCTGACGGATTTCTTCCTGGGTTTTCTTTTGGGTTGCCATTATGTTTTGTTTTTAGTTTTTTTCGTTAGCCTGCAAATTTAGGCATTTTTTGTATATTTGCAAAGTATGCCGACGCTCCAAAAAATAGTCATCCGCGACTTTCGGAACATTGCCCTTCAGGAACTCGCGTTCTCGCCGAACGTCAACTGTATCTGCGGCGGAAACGGCGAGGGAAAGACCAACCTGCTGGACGCCATCTGGTACCTTTCCATGACGAAAAGCGCCTTTTCGGGAGGTGAACGCTTCAACTTCCGCCACGGCTGCGACAGTTTCGAAATCGGCGGCACATACACGATGGAGGGGAACCTCACCGCACGCTTTTCCGTCAGGAGCAATGCGGGCGGAGAAAAAATTTTCAAGCGCGACGACAAGGCCTACGACCGGATTTCCCGCCATATCGGCGTACTTCCCGTCGTCATGGTCTCCCCCGCCGACATCGCCCTGGTGAGCGATTCGGGCGACGAGCGGCGGCGCTTCGTCAATACCGTCCTTTCACAGATGGACCCCGTCTATCTCGACGCCCTCCAGCAATACAACCGCCTGCTGCTCCAGCGCAACAAACTGCTCAAGGCCGATGTGCGGGATTCCGCGCTCCTGCAGGTTTTCGACGAAAAGATGGCCATCCTCGCCGGCCCGGTGTTCGAACGCCGGGAACGCTTCGCCCAGGGGCTGGTAAGTGTTGTCAGCGAATACTATACGCGCATCTCCGGAGGGAAGGAGCAGGTAGGCATCGAATACCGCTCGGACCTGCGTAAAGGGCCGCTTGCGGAATTGATGCTCGCCCACCGGGAACGGGATTTCATTTTCAAATACACCACCTGCGGCCTTCAGCGGGACGATTTCATCTTTACGATGGACGGCTGGCCGATCCGCCGCTGCGGTTCCCAGGGGCAGCAGAAATCCTTCCTTGTCGCCCTCAAGTTCGCCCAATACGAGCTGATGCGCCGCGGAGGCGGCCCCGCCCCCGCACTGCTGCTGGACGACCTCTTTGACAAACTCGATACCGGCCGCGTCGCCAACCTGCTCTCGATGGTTTCCGCCAGCGATTTCGGCCAGATTTTCATCACCGACACCCATCGGGATCGTCTCAGCCCCATCATCGACTCCCTGACCGGGGAGCGCGCCTATTTCGAAACGCACGAAGGCACATTTACCCGTCAGGATGGCTGAATACCGCATTCACCGGAAAGAGGCCCTGAGCATTGCGCAGGCCATCAGGCTCTGGATGAAAAGCGAACATCTCGGAGCCACCTTCAACACACGGCGTATCTTTAACGCCTGGGACCAGGTCTCGGGAGCGGCGGAGTACACCCTGAAACGCTATTTCCGGGACGGAACGCTGCATATCACGCTGAGTTCTTCCGTGGTACGCAGCCAGCTCTCCTTCCAGAAAGAAGCCCTGATTGAAAAACTGAACCGGACCCTGGAACAGGATGAACTCTTCGATCCTGAAAACCAGACGGTCTCGCGGGTCCGGGAACTCAAACTGAAATAAGAAGCTGTTTTGAATCATGAAATTCGTCATCGACAAGGATATCCCCTTCATCAAAGGCGTATTCGAACCCTGGGCCGAAGTGGTGTACCTCGAGGGAAGTGCCATTGCGCGCGTGGACCTGCTGGACGCTGACGCTTTGATTATCCGCACGCGCACGCGGTGCGACGCCGCCCTGCTCGCCGGAACGGGCGTCAAGATCATCGCCACCGCCACCATCGGTTTCGACCATATCGACCTCGATTACTGTGCCTCCAAAGGCATCTACGTCCGCAATGCCGCCGGATGCAATGCAGGCGGCGTCATGAATTACGTTTTTTCCGCCCTGTACGGTGCCGCCGCCAGAAAAAGCATACCGCTGACAGGGGCGACTTTCGGCATTATCGGCGTAGGGAATGTGGGCAAGCGCATCGAACGCATGGCGCGGCAACTGGGATTCAAGGTGCTGCTTTGCGACCCGCCGCGTGCGGAGAACGAAAATCCCGCGCTTTTCACTCCGCTTGAGGAAACGCTCGCCGCTTCCGACATCATCTCCCTCCACGTGCCCCTGAATCCCGGCACCCGCGGCATGGCCAATGCGGAATTCTTTGCCCGGATGCGGCCGGGGGCATTTTTCATCAACTCCGCCCGCGGCGAGGTCGTCGTGGACGAAGACCTGATCGCCGCCTCCGGAAGGCTCGGCCCCATCATCATCGACACCTGGAATAATGAGCCGGATGTCAACACACGGCTTGTGGAATGCGCGGAAATCGCCACCCCGCACATCGCCGGGTACTCCTACCAGGGCAAGCAACTGGGAACGCGGGAAGTGGTACGCGCCACGGCCCGGTACTTCAACATTGAGCCTTTGTACGAGTTCTTCCCCGCCGCCGATGTCAAGGGACTTGAAGCCGTCAAACTCGATTTCAACGGCAAAAACCAGGGGCAGATCGCCGCCATGTTCCAGTACAACTATCCGGTATTCACGGACGATTTCATCTTCCGCACCAATCCCGCCGATTTCGAGCGCCTGCGCGACAACTATAAATACCGCAGGGAATTCTTTGCTGATTAAAGATACCATGTTGACGTCATTGATTCTTCTCTCTTTGCTGACACTCCCTCCCGCAGCGGACAGGAAGGGGGCGCCGATAGCAAAAGCGGAGGAATTGAACCGCCACGCAGAGGCCCCGGACTCCCATGCCGGAGAAACGGGAAGGAGCGCACTGGAAGTCGATTTCCGGGGCATTTCATATCTCGGTGAAAAGGAACTCGGATACCGTTATCTCGACTACCCGAGGCTCAAGATACTGCCAGACGGGAGTTACTTCCTGCTCTACCAGACCCGCGACCAGGAGCGGGGAAAAAACCACGACGGCGTCCTGAGCGCCTTCAGCCGCGACGGACGTACATGGGAGCGCGGACCGGCACTGTGGGAAAAACGGCCGGTGAGAGACCCGGAGGGCAATCCGGACATCCGCTATTACGCTACCGCCGATGCAATTGTGCTCCAGAACGGAGACCTGCTGGCCTTCGCGCAGTACCGGCTCCTGAACGGATCGATGAAATACCGCAAGTCCTGGGGACTCGCGATGAAACGCTCGAAAGACCTCGGCAAGACCTGGAGCGAGGAAACCGAACTCTTCCACGACCGCTGCTGGGAACCCTTCCCCCTCCAACTGCCCAATGGAGAAATCCAGGTGTACCTGACCCATACCAATCACGACTGGGACAGGCAGCTCACCGACATCACCCTGCTTCGTTCCTTCGACAACGGCGAAACCTGGACGACGCTCAGTCCGGCGATGCGTTTCGCCGACGGCACCTCGCGGGCCGACCGCAAATCGGTGGACATGCCGCCCCCGCAGGGCGAAAGCACGGCCCACTTCACCTCACAGATGCCTGCGGCCGTCCTGCTGCACGACGGGAAGACCATTCTGGCCGCTTACGAATCCGTCCGGCTGGAGCCCTCGCATAAACTGATGCTCTCACTGGGCTGGAACAACGCCTCCTGGCCGCAGGGTACCCTCACCGGGACACGGGAAGGTCCGGAAAAGATCATGAAGAACTTCGTCGGCGGCCAGGCCCCCTATCTGGCCCAGTTCCCCTCCGGAGAGACCGTCCTGTCCTACTGCGGGAACTTTTGGTACATCCGCCTCGCCGACGAACGGGGAAAGGGCCTCGCGAAAGCGCCGTTTTTCTCTCCGGTGAAGTTATATGCCCGCTGGGGGAACCTGGAAATCGAAAACGCCCACCTGATATGGGCGACCGCCGCCAATGTGCACAAGGATCCCTCGGAAATGTACCTGGTCCGGGACATCGTGCTGGCTCCCATGCGCCTGAACCACAGGATCCAAGCCCCGTCGCTGAGTCCGGAAATCGACGGAGACAATGCGGACTGGGCGGCGGTGGACGAATCGTTCTTTCTCGGCAGCGACTCTCAGGCCCAGTGCTGTTTCCGCTTTGCGCAGGACAAAAAATACCTTTATGTCTGCGTCGATTGCCTGGACAGGGAACTTCATGCGGAGGACATGCTGGACCTCTGCTTTTCAGACGGGAAGGATGCCTCCACCCTTCGTAAAATCACGCTTGCGGCCGACAAGGACGACACCGGGGAACGGCAGGGAGAAAATGTAAAGGTCGCCATGAAACACTATCCCGGAGAGGGATATGTCGCAGAATTCCGCATCCGGCGCGATGCCCTGCCCATCGCGGGGAAGCGCATTTTTTTCAACGCCATCCTGAGGAAAGGGACCCTGAAGGATACCTTCAACTTCCGCACCCTCGATAAGGTGGACAACTGGTTCGAGGTAAAGTTGTAAAAAATACCTACCTTTGCATAATATGTCGATACAACAGGATAAAGCGATACGGCTGGAAGAGCGGCGCGCGGCCGCTTGGGAAGGCGGCGGGGAAAAGCGCATCGAAGCGCAGCATGCCAAAGGGAAAATGACCGCCAGGGAGCGGCTCACGTTACTGCTCGACGAAGGTTCCTTCGAAGAATTCGATACCTTCGTCCAGCATCGCTGCACCCACTTCGGCATGGAGGCATCCCACCCTGACGGGGATGGCGTCGTCAGCGGCACCGGCACCATCGGAGGCCGGCCCGTCGCCGTCTTTGCGCAGGATTTCACCGTGAACGGCGGCTCGCTGAGCAAGACCATGGCGGAAAAGATCTGCAAGGTGATGGACCTGGCGATGAAAACGGGCATGCCGGTCATCGGCCTGAACGATTCCGGCGGCGCACGTATCCAGGAAGGCATCGACGCCCTCGCGGGATATGCGGAGATTTTTGAACGGAACATCCTCGCCTCCGGCGTAATCCCGCAGATCAGCGGCATCTTCGGGCCCTGCGCCGGCGGTGCCGTTTACTCCCCCGCCCTTACGGATTTCACCTTGATGGTGCGCGGGACTTCCCACATGTTCCTGACAGGCCCGGCGGTCGTCAAGAGCGTCACCGGCGAGGAGGTCAGCCAGGAGGAACTGGGAGGCGCCGACGTGCATGCCTCCCGCAGCGGCGTGGCCCATTTTGCCGCGGAAAACGAACAGGAAGGCATTGCCACCCTGCGGCAGCTCCTCTCCTTCCTGCCCCAGAACAACCGCTGCGAAGCCCCGGAAAAAGCCACGGACGACCCTGCGGGACGCGCCTGCCCGGAACTCGACGGCATCATCCCCGACTCCGCCCAGCAGGCCTATGACATGTATGGCGTCATCGGCAGCATCGTGGACGACGGGGAATTCTTCGAGATCCACCGTGACTTCGCACCGAACATCATCGTGGGGTTTGCACATCTGGGCAGCAGGAGCGTAGGCATTGTCGCCAACCAGCCGGCCAAGATGGCCGGTGTGCTGGACATCGGCGCATCGCGCAAGGCCGCCCGTTTCGTACGTTTCTGCGACGCCTTCAACATCCCGCTCGTCACGCTCGTCGATGTCCCCGGCTTCCTCTGCGGCACGCAACAGGAATACGGAGCCATCATCAGCAATGGTGCGAAATTGCTTTACGCCTATGGCGAGGCCACGGTCCCCAAGGTGACGGTTACGCTCCGGAAGAGTTACGGAGGCGCCCATATCGTTATGAGTTGCAAACAATTACGAGGAGACATCAACTATGCCTGGCCCTCGGCGGAGATTGCCGTCATGGGAGCTAAGGGTGCGGTGGGCATCCTGAAAGGGGTCGAGGAAAAGGACTACGAGGCGCTGTTCTGCAACCCGTACCAGGCCGCGCAGAAAGGCTATATCGAAGATGTCATCCTGCCCCGGGACACCCGGTGGCGCGTCATCCGCGCATTGGCTTACCTGGAGGGAAAGCGGCTGGACCTCCCGCCCAAGAAACACGATAACCTTCCTTTGTGATGCACGACGGCCTGATTCTCGCGCTTGTCAGCATCGGCGTCGTCTTCGCGGCGCTGCTGATCCTCTACCTTTTTTACGGGTTGATGGGGAAACTCTTCATGCGGCAGGCTCCTGCCCGGCCCCGGGCTCAGGCTCCGGAGGACGATGAGGAAGCCGTCCGGATGGCTGCGGCCATCGCCGTCGCCCTGGAACTGGAAAACAGCAGGAAGATTACCATCCACCCCTCCTGTCCTTCCTGGAAAACCCCGGAATACGGTTTCCGGAAAGCGGTTTCACCCGAAGGGCCGGCAACCCGCGGCGCTGACTGTGTCGGAAGCCCCCTGCGCCCTGTTGCTACGCAACCCTGTCCGGGTAAATGGTCGCAGGGGGCAACCCGCAACAGTCCTGAGCGCGCAGCGGATTGCTGATTTTCAACGGAAAAGAATATGAAATATACAATTACGATAGACGGAAAACAATACGCGGTGCAGGTCAAAAGCATCGTGGGAGACCAGGCGGAGGTAGAGGTAAACGGAAAGTCCTGCAGCGTCAAGGTGGAACAGGCACGCCAACCCCTGCCGGTACAACGTGCGGCCCAGCCCGCCCCCCTCATGACGGCGGTCCCGCCGGCACAGGCGCAGGTACAGGTTCCTGCAGGCGGAAAGGCGGTCACCGCGCCGCTGCCCGGCGTTATCATCCACCTGATGGCCGTTCCCGGTCAAGGCGTACGGAGGGGTGACAAAATCGCCGTACTGGAAGCCATGAAAATGGAAAACGACATCCTCGCCCCCGCCGACGGACAAATCTCGGACATTGCCGTCCATGAGGGAGATTCCGTCCTGGAAGGCGCCGTCATCGCCACAATGGTTTAAAGGGGCATGGGCAACATCTTTGACGCATTACAGCAGTTCTGGTCCTTTACGGGCTTTGCGAACATGACCTGGCAGCATTTCGGAATGATTGCCATCGGCATCGTATTCATCGTCCTGGGCATTGTCAAAAAATGGGAACCGTTGCTGCTGGTACCCATCGGCTTCGGGATGATCGTGGGCAATATCCCTTTCGCCGCCGGGCTGAACATCGGCATTTACGAAGAAGGTTCCGTTCTCAATATCCTGTATCAGGGCGTCCGGCAGGGCTGGTATCCCCCGCTGATTTTCCTCGGAATCGGCGCGATGACGGATTTCTCGGCGCTGATTTCCCAGCCGCGGCTGATGCTCATCGGCGCAGCGGCGCAAGTGGGCATCTTCGGAGCCTATCTGCTGGCGCTGTGGATGGGATTCCTCCCGCAGGAAGCGGGAGCCATCGGCATCATCGGCGGAGCGGACGGCCCTACGGCCATTTTCCTTTCTTCCAAACTGGCTCCCGAACTGATGGGCGCCATCGCCGTATCGGCCTATTCCTACATGGCGCTGGTACCGGTCATCCAGAAACCCATCATGCTGATGATGACCTCCAAAAAGGAACGGCTCATCCGCATGGCCCGGCCGAGGCAGGTCAGTCACAGGGAAAAGGTCATCTTCCCCATCGCAGGATTCATCGTAACGGCGCTGATCGTGCCTTCCGGCCTTCCGCTGCTCGGGATGCTGTTCTTTGGGAACCTGCTCAAGGAATCCGGGGTAACCAAACGCCTGGCGCAGACGGCAAGCGGCCCGATGATCGACGTGGTTACGACGCTTATCGGCCTGACCGTAGGGGCTTCCACCCAGGCCAATGTCTTTATTTCGGGAAGGTCGCTGAAGATTTTCCTGCTCGGCCTGGTTTCCTTTATCATCGCCACCTTCTGCGGGGTGCTGTTCGTAAAAATCATGAACCTCTTCTGCAGGGAAGGGCACAAGATCAACCCGCTGATCGGTAATGCCGGCGTATCGGCCGTCCCCGACAGCGCCCGCGTCTCCGAGACCGTCGGCCTGGAAGCCGATCCGGAGAACCACCTGCTCATGCACGCCATGGGCCCCAATGTCGCGGGCGTCATCGGTTCTTCCGTAGCGGCAGGTATCCTGCTCAGTTTCCTGGGCTAACATATAACGGCAGAGCCAATTCCCATTGCGGCTGCCCCCAAGGTCCCGCCCTTCGTTGATTTTTGGCGATTTTATACGAGGGCAGGGCCCAGTGGGCCCTGGCACCGAACAAATATGCCGATTCTGTACGAGCGCAGGGCCCTTCGGCCATGGTGATCAAAAGATCCCGTAATCGTCAGGTCCGGCACCCCCCGGATTTTGAACTGTTTTGGCCGGGTTGCCGGACCTCCGGGCTGAAAAAGAGGCTGAAGAACAGGGTAAATTACTCGCCCTTATGTTGCCCGTCACTTATCAGCCGCAGCGATATCCGGTTCCGCTGCACATCGGCGCCAAGCACTTCCACCCGGATTTTCTGGTGGAGTTTGAGCACGCGGGACGGATCACGCAGGCCCTTGACCCCCATCTGGCTCACATGGATCAGCCCGTTGTCATGCAGGCCGATGTCCACGAAGGCGCCGAAGGCGGTAAGGTTCGTCACGATGCCGGGCAGTTCCATTCCGGGACGAAGGTCGGCGATATCGCGGATGCACTCGTCAAAAGCAAAGGAAGACGCTTGTTCGCGCGGATCCAGCCCGGGCTTGGCCAGTTCCTTGAGGATATCGCGCACCGTGGGAAGTCCGGTCGTATCCGTCACATAATCTTCCGCACGGATACCCGCGCATAACGCCGCGTTCCCCACCAATTCCCGGACGGAAACGCCCGCATCGGCAGCCATGCGGCCGACCACGGAATAGGATTCGGGATGTACGGCCGAATCGTCGAGCGGATTGTCTCCGCCCTTGATACGCAGGAAGCCTGCGCACTGTTCGAAGGTCTTTGCCCCCAGCCGGGGCACGTCACGCAGCGCCTCCCGGCTGGGGAACGCACCCTGCTCCGCACGACGGGCGCAGATGGAGGCCGCCAGCGCCGGGCCGATTCCCGCCACATAAGAAAGCAGGTACGGACTGGCCGTATTGAGGTTTACCCCTACGCTGTTCACGCAGAATTCCACGGTCTCGTCCAGTTTCTCGCGCAGGAGATTCTGGTCCACATCATGCTGATACTGCCCTACTCCCAGGTTCTTGGGATCGATTTTCACCAGTTCCGACAGCGGGTCCATGAGACGGCGGCCGATGGAGACGGCCCCGCGGACGGTCACGTCTTCGTCGGGAAATTCCTCCCGGGCTATATCGGATGCGGAATAGATGGAAGCACCGTCCTCGCTGACGGTCCAGACGCGGCAGCCCTCGGGCATATCCACTTTGGCCAGAAAATCCGCCGTCTCCCTGCTGGCCGTGCCGTTTCCCAGCGCAACCGCCTCGATGCGGTATTCCGCCAAAATGCGCGAAACGGTCGTCAGCGCACGTATTTTCTCATTGAGCGGCGGATGCGGATAGATGATGCCATGCCAGCACAGGGCGCCGTGTTCATCGAGTGCCGCCAGTTTACAGCCGTTGCGGAAGCCCGGATCGACCGCCAGTACGCGCTTCTGGCCCAGCGGGGCCTCGAGAAGCAGCTGGCGAAGATTTCCGCCGAAAATTTCAATGCTTTCCCGGTCCGCCTTCTCCTTGGCTTCGCGCAACACCTCTCCGGTGAGCGACGGCTCCAGCAGCCGCTTCCACGCATCCTCGCAGGCCAGCGAGATCTGCGCATCCAGTTCCGGGGCGGGATAGCCGTGTTCCTTGCAAAACGCATAGCGGATACCGGCTGCGGACTTGGAGGGGTCCGCATCGATGCCCAGTTTCAGCCAGCCCTCGCGTTCCGCACGCAGCAGCGCCAGCAATTGATGGGCGGGAATCCGGGAAAGCGGGAAGGAATAATTGAAATAGGAACGGTATTTATCGGCTTCCGGGGCGGTTTCGCCCGCTTTGGTCACTTTGGCGGTAATGCGCCGCTGCCGCAGCACGGCGCGGAGAGATTCGCGGACGGGAGCGTTTTCGTTCAGGCGTTCCGCGATGATATCCCGGGCCCCGGAAAGCGCGGCTTCGGCATCCGGCACGCCTTCACGCACAAAACGGAGCGCATCGGCGCGGGGATTTTTCGTCCGCACGTTCCACATCAGGTCTGCTAGCGGCTCCAGCCCCAGTTCCTTCGCCACCGTCGCCCGCGTCCGTCTTTTCGGGCGATACGGCAGGTATAAGTCCTCCAGGAGGGTGGCTGAGACGCAGTTTTCCACGGCCGCACGCAAATCCTCCGTCAAGGCTCCGGCGGCTTCGATATTCGCCAGGACGGTCTGCTTACGCTTCTCCATCTCCTCGAAAACGCCTGCCCAATGCTTCACTTCCGCAACGGAAGCATCATCCATCCCGCCGGTCTTTTCCTTGCGGTAACGGCTGATGAAAGGGATGGTGCCCCCCTGCGCAAAGAGTTCCACGCAATTCTCGACCTGCCAAGTCTTCAGCCCCAGTTTCTCCGCTATACAATCTATATAGATACCTTTCATATTTCTGTCTTTAAGTATTTATGAAAAGCTTTCCTTAGAAGCTGTTTAAATTTTGTTAACGAAAAGATTTATGAGGAATTTTTGAGCTATTTTCCCTGACTGATGAAGGAGTGTAGCCGTAGCTACATGACTGAAGAAGACGGGGAAAAGAGCCAAAAAGAACCATAAAGATTGAAGTTGATAAAATTTAAACAGCTTCTTAGTCCCTGGAAATTTCCTTCAGGGCCTCCCGGTAGGCCTCCAGCACGCGGGACTTGGAAACAAAGCCCAGATAGCGGCCGTCCGCATCCAGCACGGGCAGGCGCCAGCTCCCGCATTTGGCAAATTTTTCCATGACGGATTCCATCCGTTCGTCCACCCGCACCGTAAAGGGCGGCTTTTCCATCAAATCGCGTACGCCCAGACGGTCATAGAGTTCGGTGCGGAAGATGGTCTTACGGATATGCTCCACCTCCACCTGGGCGAGGAACCGCCCCTGCGCATCCAGCACCGGATAAACGGCAGCGGTACTTCCGGAAAGGAGTCCCACAAGTTCCCGCAGCGACATATCCGCCCGCACGCGGGGATATTTGTCCCGAACCAGGTCCGCCGTCTTGATGAGCATCAGCGCACTGTGGTCGTTGTCGTGCGTCATCAGGTCGCCGCTCTGGGCGATGCGCTTGGAATAAATCGAATATTTCTCGCGGATGCGGATCGTACCGAAGGAAACGGTGGAACAGAGAATCAGCGGGAGAAGCAGTTCATAACCGCCGGTAATCTCCGCGATGAGGAAGATGGCCGTCATCGGCGCCTGCATCACGCCCGCCATCAGCCCCGCCATGCCCACCAGTACGAAATTGTGCTCCGGGATAACGGTCCCCGTAGGAGAGAGCAGCAGGTTCAGCGAACGGGAAAGCACAAAGCCCGTCAGACCGCCGACAATCAGCGTAGGGCCGAAAGTACCGCCCACACCCCCGCCGGCATTGGTAAAGGTCATCGACAGTACCTTTAGCAGCATGACCAGCCCGAGGAAGACCGGAAGCGTCCAGGGGGAATCCAGCGGAAGGGGAAGGGGCCCCGAAGCGGTGATGTCCCGGTCTGTCAGCAGGATGCGCAAAGAATCATAGCCCTCGCCGAAAAGCGGCGGAAACAGGAAAATCAGCAACCCCAGCGCCGATGCGCACAGCAGCCAGCGCAGCGCCGGATGGCGAAGACGCGCCAGACGGTCCTCGATCGCCAGCGTAGTACGCATAAAATACAGGGACATCAGGCCGCAGACAATTCCGAGGGCAATATAGAAAGGAATATTGGCCGGCTGGAAAGGCGTGATGTCACAGGCGAATTTGGCAACCCCGCCGTCAAAGAGATAGGAAACCACCGCCGCACTCACCGTCGAAAGCAGCAGCGGCATCATCGACGACATCGAGATATTGAACATCAGGATTTCCAGGGTAAAGAGTACCCCGGCGAGCGGAGCACCGAAGATGCCGGATACCGCTCCGGCGGCACCGCAACCCACCAGGACGGCAATCCCATGCTGGGAAAGCCCGGCGGCACGGCCCAGATTGCTGCCCAGCGCGGCGCCGGTATAGACAATCGGCGCCTCGGCACCGACAGAACCGCCGAATCCGATGGTCATGGCGCTCGCCGCCATCGAGGTTCCCATATTGTGCGGACGAATCAGGGCATCCCCGCGCGAGAGGGAAAGCAGCACCTTGGTCACGCCATGTCCGATATCGTCCCTGACAATGAAACGGACAAAGAGCAGCGTAAGCAGCATCCCTGCCCCGGGAAGGACGAGACGCCCCCAGGCAAAGCCGTCCGGAGCGGTCGTGAGAGGGGTTAAAAAAGACTGTATCAGGGAAATCAGCCGTTCCAGCAGGACGGCGGCAAGGCCGGCGCTGACACCGACGGCCAGAGCAAGGAAAGGGAGAAGATTATTTTCAGATATTTTCCTGAGAATCCTCATCGGCACCGTACTGGGAGATATTGTCATCCGGCAAGGTACCCCCTTCGCTGTCGGCGGAAACGCTGGTTCCGGCGACCTGTGCCTCTTCCGCGTCCTCTTCGCTTTCAAGCCAGTGCCTGACATCCTCAAGGTCATCGGTCTTCACCTCGATTTTCACCAGGTTGATGGAATCGGGCAGTTCAATCGTCACGGCATAAAAGGGCGTTCCGTCCGGCTTGGTATATTTGACAAGGTCCTGAAAATAGTCATCGAACCCTGCGGGATACTTCACATTGAATGCCGCCGCGAGTTCAGCGGACATTTTTTCATAACTCACTACGTGCCTTTTTCGGTTGTCCAGCATATCAAGCTTGCATTTAGGCCGCAATATTAATGCAAATTATCCGGCTTTGCAAAAAACTTTGACTTTTGTGCGATTTTCTTTGCCGGATCGCGCTCCACAAATACCGGCTGCAGGTTTCTCGGGTCCAGACCGGTCCAGTACATTACGGACGAAGTCGTCATCGGCGTAGGGGTAAAATCCTGCACCTGCTCCATCCAGACGCCTTTCAGGGTCTTGTTCTGCGAAAGCCGCTGCATATCCTGCATCGTACAGCCGGGATGCGAGGAAATAAAATACGGGACGATGCCCACATGCGTCCCTTCTTCGCGGTTGACGGCGTCGAATTCCCGCCGCAGCCGCTCGAAATAGCGGAACGACGGCTTGGCCATGTACCCCAGGACCTTGTCTTCCGTATGCTCGGGCGCCACCTTGAGCCTGCCGGAGGTATGCCTGAGCACCAGCGCCCGCAGATAATCCCGGCCGCTTTCATCGCGGAAGCCCTCCGGCGTAAGGAACAGGTCGTATCGCACGCCGCTGCCCACATAGGCATGGCGCACACCAGGCACGGAGAGGACCTCCCGGTACAGCGCGAGCAGCCGCCGGTGTGAAAAATCCAGGTTGGCGCAGGCCGCCGGATAAAGACAGGACTTGCGCTTGCAGAGGGCACAGCGCGTCTTGTCGCGGCCGCCCATGCCGTACATATTCGCCGTCGGTGCCCCCAGATCCGAAATATTGCCGCGGAACGAGGGCATCGCCGCCAGTTTCCGCACTTCGGCAAGAATGCCCTTTTCGGAGCGCGACTGGATGAATTTCCCCTGATGGGCGGCAATCGTGCAGAAATTGCAGCCGCCGAAACAGCCCCGGTGCGTGATGATGGAATCCTTGATCATATCGTACGCGGGGATGCGTTTGCCCGCATAGCGCGGATGCGGCAGTTTTGTAAAGGGCAAATCCCAGAAGGAATCCATTTCCTGCGTAGTGGCGGGCGGATAGGGAGGATTTACCTGGACATAGCCCTCCCCCACCGGCTCCACGAGCGTAGCCGGGCGGAGAAGGTTTGCATTGGTTTCAATGAGGTGGAAGTTTTCGGCGAAAGCCCGCTTATCGGCGCAGCACGTCTCGAAGGAATGCAGCAGCATCGGGGAGGCGGAGTCCGGGAGGGCCTCGAAAAACCGTGGCCGCCCATGGCCACGTGAATGGGAGAGGCCCGCAGCCGAAGGCTGTGGGAGGGATGAGCGAAGCGAAGTTTGGCGAGGCCCTTCCGGCGAAGCGGATTCGCCGATGCTGCCAGTCCGGAAAAAAGCCAGCTGGGGAATCTGTTCAATCTGGCGCAGGTTCCGGCCGGCCTCGATGGCACGGGTGAGTTCCAGCATCGGCCGCTCCCCCATTCCGTAACAGAGCCAGTCCGCCCCGCTGTCCACAAGGATGGACGGCATCAGACGGTCGTCCCAGTAATCATAATGGGTCAGGCGCCGCAGCGACGCCTCCACACCGCCGATCACCACCGGGACGTCCGGCCACAGTCGTTTGAGAATCTTCGTGTAAACCGTAACGGCACGGTCCGGACGCTGTCCGGCCTTTCCCTCGGGGGTGTAAGCATCGTTGTGACGCAGGCGGCGGGCGGCGGTATAATGGTTCACCATGGAATCCATCGCTCCTGCATTTACGCCGAAATAGAGCCTCGGACGGCCCAGTTTGCGGAAATCCCGCAGATCGTCACGCCAGTTGGGCTGGGGAACCACCGCCACGCGGTATCCCTGCTTCTGCAGGAAACGCGCGATGCAGGCCGTGCCGAAACTGGGATGGTCCACAAAGGCGTCACCCGTGAAGAGAATGACATCGATGTAATCCCATCCCAGTTTCCGGACTTCCTTCACGGAAGTGGGGATATCACATCCGGTCGGGCAGTTCAATTCCAAGAATCCTCATCGCTTTTTCCAGCACCTGCGCAAAAGTGCCGATCAGGGCAAGCCTGAGCTGCATCAGCGTTGCGTCCGGTTCCCGGAGGATGCTGGTATCATGGTAATACTGATTGAATTCCTTGGCAATATCGTAAGCATAATTGGCGATAAGCGCGGGAGAGAGCGCCTTCGCCGCCTCATCCACTTTCTGCGGATAGGCGCAGAGCAGTTTGATGAGACGCAGTTCCTTGGCGCTGAGCGCCGCATCGGCCTTCCAGACGGGTTTCACACCTGCCTCTTCCGCCTTGCGCAGGATGCTGCAGATACGTGCGTGGGTGTACTGGATGAAGGGACCGGTATTGCCGTTGAAGTCGATGGACTCTTCGGGATTGAAGAGCATTTTCTTCTTGGGATCCACCTTGAGGATGAAGTACTTGAGCGCACCCAGGCCGATCATCCGGTAAAGCCGCTCTTTCTCGTCATCCGGGAGTTCACCGAGTTTTCCGGAGGCCTCGGAAGTGGCTTTGGCCACGCCGTACATCTGTTCGATCAGGTCATCGGCATCCACGACCGTACCCTCGCGGGACTTCATCTTTCCGTTGGGCAGTTCCACCATGCCGTAACTGAGGTGGTAAATCTGCTCCGCCCAGTCGAACCCGAGTTTGGCAAGAATGAGCTTGAGCACCTGGAAATGGTAATTCTGCTCATCCCCCACGACATAAATATGCGAATCCAGGCTGTATTCGGAAAAACGTCTCTCCGCGGTACCCAGATCCTGGGTAATATAGACGGAAGTGCCGTCGGAGCGCAGCAGGAGTTTGCGGTCCAGTCCGTCTGCGGTAAGGTCGCACCAGACGGAGCCGTCGTCATCGCGGGTGAACACGCCCATGTCGAGCCCCTTCTGCACCAGTTCCTTCCCCAGCAGATAGGTCTCATGCTCATAGTAGGTCTTGTCGAAGCGGATGCCCAGCGCCTGATACGTCTGTTCAAAGCCGTCAAACACCCAGCCGTTCATCTTTTCCCATAGCGCACGCACCTCCGGATCGCCCTGCTCCCACTTCACGAGCATCTCATGCACCTTGTCCATGACGGAAGGGTCTTCCTTTTCCATCTGCGCGAAGGCCACATAGCAATCGCCTACGAGATGGTCGCCCTTCTTTCCCGTGGATTCGGGAGTAGCTCCGTAGAACCGCTGCTGCCACGCATACATCGATTTGCAGATATGCACGCCGCGGTCATTGACGAGCGTAGTGCGGATCACCTCATTGCCCGCGGCCGCAAGCAGGCTCGAAACGCTGTCGCCGAGCAGGTTGTTGCGGATATGGCCGAGGTGCAGGGGCTTATTGGTATTCGGCGAAGAAAACTCCACCATCACACGCTTCCCGGTCGCGGGCAACTGCCCGAAAGAAGCGTCGCTGCGGACAGCCTCGAAACGCCCGCCCCAGTAAAGCGACGAAAAACTGATATTCAGGAAGCCCTTGACGACATTATAGGCGCTGATTTCCGGGCAGGAAGCACACAGGGCCGCGCCAATCGCTTCCCCCGTCGCCTCCGGAGAAGCGTGGGAAACGCGCAGCAGCGGGAAGGTCACCAGGGTGAAATCCCCCTCGAATTCCTTTCGGGTCGGTTGAATCTGGAGCGAATCCGGCGCAACAGAGGCGCCGTACAGAGATTGCAGCGCCTCGGAGACGCGCAGGCAGAGAAACTGTTCAGGCATATTATCCGAGGTAAGGGATGAGAAGTTTTCGAGCAGAGGGCTTCTTCAGTTTGCGGATGGCTTTTTCCTTGATCTGCCGCACACGCTCGCGGGTAAGGTCCAGCCGTTCTCCGATTTCCTCGAGGGTCATTTCCTGACAGCCGATGCCGAAGAATGAACGGATGATTTCCTGCTCACGGGGCGTCAGCACCTGCAGGGCGCGGTCGATTTCCGTGCTCAGAGATTCATTGGTCAGGCCCTTGTCCGCACTGGGGCTGTCGTCATTGGGAAGGATATCCAGCAGGGAATTCTCCTCACCCTCGACAAAAGGGGCATCCACGCTCACGTGGCGGCCGGAGACGCGCAGGGTATCCGCAATCTTGTCGTGCGGGATGTCGATCATCTCGGAAAGTTCCTCCGTGGACGGCTGACGTTCATACTCCTGTTCGAACTTCGAGAGCGCCTTGTTGATTTTATTGAGCGAGCCTACCTGGTTGAGCGGAAGCCGCACCACGCGGGACTGCTCCGCAAGGGCCTGCAGGATGGACTGGCGGATCCACCAGACAGCATAGGAAATGAACTTGAAGCCGCGGGTCTCGTCGAATTTCTCGGCGGCCTTGATCAGGCCGAGATTCCCCTCGTTGATGAGATCCGGGAGGCTCAGGCCCTGATTCTGGTACTGCTTGGCCACGGATACCACAAAACGAAGATTGGCCCTGGTGAGTTTCTCCAGGGCCTCTTCATCGCCTTCGCGGATACGCTGGGCGAGTTCGACTTCTTCTTCAGGCGATACCAGTTCCTCGCGTCCGATTTCCTGGAGGTACTTGTCCAGGGATGCGCTTTCGCGGTTGGTAATCGACTTGGTAATCTTTAGTTGTCTCATATATTTTTATTAATCCTTCCCAAATCCGAAGTAGAAGTTGTTGCCGGATGAGGTTTTACCCTCCAGGTACACGGAACGCTTTCTCTTCTTCGCGACGTCGATGACATCCTGAGGTTTGCTCACGGGGACGTCGTTGACCATCTCGATAATGTAACCGTCACCGGCACCGGCCTGCGCCAGTTTGCCTTTCCCGGCACTGACGATCAGCACGCCGTTCTTCAACCCCACCGCCGCGAGTTCCTCCCTGGTTGCCGCCCGCAGTTTGGCGCCGTAGAAAGATGCCGAACCGTCGGACGCGACTTCCACATCGGGAGCCTCCTCAAAAAGCACGGGCAGGACCAGCGTCTTTCCATCCCGGACCACCGTAGCCTCAGTGCGGTCACCGGGCCGGAAATTGTTGACCTTGACCTGCAGCGCAGAAGGGCTCTTGATGCGCGTAGAATCAAGTTTCACTAACACATCTCCCTGCTTGATGCCGGCCTTCTCGGCGGCACTGCCGGAAACTACCTCATTGATATATACGCCGTCCAGCGAAGAAAGTTTCATTTCGGAAGCTACTTTTTCCGTAACGGGCGACATGACCACGCCGAGCCTTGCACGCTTGACCGAGCCGAAATCAATGAGGTCGGAAACGATTTTATGTACGATGTTGGAAGGGACGGCAAAGGAATAACCTGTGTAGGAGCCCGTCGTTGACACGATAGCGGTATTGATGCCCACCAGTTGGCCGGCCTTGTTGACCAGCGCGCCGCCGCTGTTGCCGGGGTTCACCGCCGCATCGGTCTGGATGAAGGATTCAATCTTGAATTCGCCGGTATAGTTGGGCATCGAGCGGCCTTTGGCGCTGACGATGCCGGCGGTAATGGTGGAACGCAACTGCTCGCCAAGCGGCGAACCGATGGCCAGCACCCATTCGCCGAGGCGGAGATTGTCGGAGTCGGCAAATTCGATGGTCGGAAGGCCGGAGGCCTCAATTTTGACCAGCGCCACGTCGGTCGCCGGATCCGTGCCGATGACCTTCGCCTCGTACACCTTATTATTATTGAGCGTAATTTCGATTTTTGATGCGTCCGCGACGACATGGTTATTGGTGACGATATAGCCGTCAGGGCTGATAATCACACCGGAGCCGCTGCCTTCGGACTGCCGCTGGCCGCCTTCATCGCCGAAGAAAAAACGGAAGAAGGGATCCTGGATGGGCTGATACTGCCGGGTTATCGTCACCTTGACGAAAACCACCGCATCCACGGCGCGTTCCGCGGCGTAGGTAAAATCAGGATAGTCGGACACTGACAAATTGACAGGACCGGAGGGCGTATTATATCCGCTGTCGGAAGAATAGACGGGCGTGGTCCCGGTTGCCTGCGGCGTCGCCGCCTTGACGATTCCGTACGCCGTAAGCACGCTGAGGCCCACGGAAAGGATAACGGTAAGCAAAGTCTTTTTCATATCTCGATGTTTTGAATCTTTCCGGGGGTTCAAAACTCAAAATATGTGCCAAAATCAGAAGTCAGAAAAAATCTACAAAGCAGAGAGTGCTTCGACGGAGAGCCCGGTGGCCCTGGAAATCTGTTCAAGGGGAAGTTTCATACGCAAAAGATTCCGGGCAATATCCGCCCGTCCTTCTTCGCGTCCTTTGGCTTCGCCCTCCGCCAGGCCTTCTTCCCGGGCCCAGGCCTTCTGCGCGATGATATCGATTTCGGTTCTCATGATGCTTTCGTATTTATGCTGCGTTGCCACGTCCATATTGGCGAAGGCAGACCGTTCATACAACTTCCTTATAAATTCGTCTTCAAAGTTCTCCGGGACCCTGTCCACCGTGTGCATGTACTTCAGCGACCAGGCGAACTGCTCCAGGCGTGTCGCGCATTCCTTCGCCTCATCCTTTCCCCACTTCAGGCGCCCCAGTTCCAGGTAAAGGAATCTCAGCGCGTCGGTCATCAGTCCTCCGTTCCCTTCGCAGCGCAGGCTGTAGCGGCTCAATAAACCTTCTTCCAGCGCCTCCCCGCCCTCGTGCGGAAGGGTGAAGTTTACGAAACTTACCACATAGACCGGCATCAGGCTGTAGTCCATCGTATCGACCGTCTCCCCGCGCTTCGCCGCATCCTGCCGCTGCTGGATTTTCAGTTCCATCTGCTCCCGCAGTGGAAAGGTGGAATAGCAGAGCATCCGGTCCGCGAAACTCTTTTGTGGGGAGTTCTGCATCTCCACGATGAAGCACTCTCCGTCGTCTCCCGTGCAGTAGCAGTCAAAAGTACTATTTTTATCGGAAATTGCCAAACCGTGCTGCTCCCTGTCCTTGAGGACAAGACTTTTGATTTTCTTTTCAGGCAGGAGGAGTTCGAGCATTTGGATGATGAGGGGTTCGTTTCCCGGGGCGAAGATGACGACCTTGAGGGCTTCGTCATAGGTCAGATTGGCATACTTTGGTTCCATAGTTCATAAATTCAGGAACGCAATAATATGCCGATAAAACGTAAAAAAGTGTCAAAAACGTAAAAAGGTTTCTCTTTTCCCCTGACAACGAAGTTGGCTCCAACAATCAATTCCCGAGGGGAAATGGCTTAAAATATGTGCCAAAATCAGCGCCTGTCCTTTTTTCCGTATTCTTTGGGAAGGCAGCCCGTATATTTCCTGAAACTGGTAGCGAAATAGGAAGGCGAGGAAAAACCGACCATCGAACTGATTTCCGAAACGGAATAACGCCCTTCCAGCAAGAGGGTACAGGCGCGCTCAAAGCGGATTTTCCGGATGAATTCCGCTACGGTTCCTCCTGTCGTTTCCTGTATTCTGGCGTACAATTTTGAACGGCTCATATACATTTCCCGGGCAAAGTCGTCGGAAGAAAACGCATCATTGTCAATATTCGCCGCTACGACCCGTTCCGCCCTGTGCAAGAATTCCCCGTCAGCGGATTTTTCATCAGAATCGCGGGGCTGGTATTGCCCTGAGAGCAGATCGCGCGTCTTGTCCAGATTATCTTCCAGCCTGCGAATTTCCGCCTTCCGCGTGAGAAGTTCTACCCTGGCCCGCAGCAAAGAAGCGATAAGCAGGCCGACAAGGACGAGGAATGAACAGGCCAAAAGAAGGAGCAGCATACGGAAAATACCACTTTGCCACCACCTGGGGAGGACACGGATGGGAAAGACGGCGTCCCCATCGCATAAAACGCCTTCATTATTGGCACTGCGCAGATGTAGCGTATAGTTACCTGGGGCCAGATTGGTAAAGGTAGCCGCCCTCCCTTCAGTTTTGTGCCACTGGTCATCCAACCCTTCCATACGATAATAAAAAGTATCACCTCCATAGGAGAGCATATTCACCACTGACCAGCGTACGACAAGCGGTCCCTTGAAAGCATGCGTCCGCAAGGAGATACAGGCACCCGATGCATCACGTTCCAAATCAGCAGAATTCCTCCGGTCAATACTGACTCCCGTGAAATAAGGCCTGGGCGCATAGGGATTAGAATACATATCGCCGGGGTCGAAACGGGTGATTCCACCCAACCCGCCAAAGTAGAACAGGCCGTCGGCGCCGACACAGGCCGCACCCTCGTTAAATTCGTTGTTCATCGGGCGGTTGATGGGGGTAAGCGCGCCATTATCCTGCCGAAGGCGGCAGATTATTCTTCCGGAACAAAACCAAAGTGCATCCTCTCCACTGAGGACTGCACGGACATTATTGTCCGGAAGCCCGTCCCGAACGGTATAGCAGCGGGGCTGGGAAATGCCGGGAAACTCCACCAGGCCGCGTGAAGAGGCCATCCATATCCGGCCATCGGCATCCTGAACAATCTGGTTTACATGAAAACCTGCGGAGCCGATGGCCGGAAGTAACTCAGACTGCGTCTGTACGCTTCCGTCTTGGAGCGAGAGACGGAAAAAGCCCTCGTCCGTCCCGATCCAAATCCGGCCGGAACGGTCCCTGTACAACACGGAAATCAAACGCTTGCCCAACTCGGGAACATTTCCAACGGCGGGATGAGGGGAAAAATCGCCACTCTGCGAATCAAAAAGAAACAGGCCTTCCAGAGAGCCGACCAGCCATTTCCCCTTCTCAATTTCCAGCAGCGAGTAACAGCCGTTCTTGATGGGCGCCCTGTGATTGAAAGCATAACCGCGCACATGAAGCGTACGGGGATCCAGACGCTTTACGCCGCCCATATGAAGACCGATATAAAGAAAGCCATCACTGCCGGGGACGATACACTTCACATTACTGCTTTCAAGCGGAAGATGCGGCCGGTTAAGGCTGCCTTGCCCTGGGGAATAAAGGAACAGGCCATCATCGTTGGTACCAATCCAGATATTTCGGGAAACGGGGTCAGGGCAAAGGCAGGTGACAAATCCATAAACCTGTTCACCTGACAGGGGGATTTTCTGGATTTTTTCATCCTGTTGGTTCCAATAATTCACACCGCCGAACCAAGTCCCTATCCATATACCGTTCTGGGCATCCGAATATAGGGCACGCACACTATTGTGACTGAGCGACGTGGAGTTCTCGTCATGAAGGCACAATTTAAAGGCGCCCTGGAGATCATCATAAACGGCCAAACCTTCATAGGTGCCTACCCAGAGACGCCCGCGAGCATCGGAATGCAACACCCTGACATAGTCCGACGGAAGCATTTCCTTCCCCTCGTAGTGACGGAGCACCTTAAAACGTGAATCCGTTCGATAGAGCCCGCGACCATAAACACCTATCCACCATCCGCCATCCTGAGATGGAGCAATGGCATGAACATCAACACCCCTGAATTCTTGAACAAGGACAGCCTTTCCGCTGTAGAATTGAAACAGCCCGGCATCAGAAGCGACCAAAAGGAATCGTTCATGAGAAAAAGTGCTCCGTATGACACAGTCCACCCCGAGGGAGATGCTTTCAAAGGAATCGTCAGCAGGATGGAAAAGAAACAGGCCGTTATCTGTAGAGAGAGCAAGCCCGTCTCCAAAAGAAGAAATATGATTGACGGAACCACAGGGGAAAGAATAATTAATAAAATGCGCTGACTTCGCATCAAAGCGGGAAAGTCCCGCCGAAGTCCCTACCCAGATCCGGCCTTCATCGTCGGTAAAAAGGGCGCCGACAAAACCGCTGGGGAGGGATGCAGGATCAGAGAAATCCGATTTAAACACCGTAAAATCATAACCATCATAACGATTCAGGCCGTTTTGCGTCCCGAACCACAGATTTCCAAGCCTATCCTGCGTAATGGAGAGAACGGAACTTTGAGAGAGGCCTTGTTCAATTCCCAAACGACGGAACGAAAGCTGGGGTGCAGCATCAGAAGGGACCTGCTTAATCAAAAAAAACAGCAAAAGGAGCGCAGTACGCAAAAGTCGCAGGCAATCTGACATAAAATGTAAATTTTGTACAATTATAATACAATTTAATACAAATTTAAAATTTATTATATAAAATCAAATAAAAACGAAACAATTTTCTCTCCATATTTTAGAGAGAAAAACAAACTTTGCAGCATGACTAACCACATCTTACAGTTGACTTTGGCTACACTGATGTTTTTTTCCTGCACAGGGATAGCCGCTGAGATCGTTCCGGGAAGCCCCGGAAAGGGGGCAGCCCAACTTGTCCCGGTCAAGATTCCCGACCCTCCTAAAAAACATCCAAGACTCTATCTGCGACAGGACGACCTGCCCGAAGTCCGGGCCCGGGTAGAAAGTCCGGACGGGCAAAGAATCATACGCGCACTGCGCAAAGCCGCCGTACCCCGCACTCCTGAAGAAGAGGCAAAAGAAGACAGAAGCGGCTTCCGCTATTACATGCGCATGCGCGGACTAACGTCACAGGCACAGTTGGACGCCATCGATTATCTGTTGTATGATGACAGGGAAGCGGGGCGGAGGGCCATTGACGGGATGCTGGATTCCCTCAAGCATACGAACTTCGGAACGCGCAATGACATGTCCCGTGCCAGCGGGATTATGCTGATGGTAGGCGGCCTGGTGTACGACTGGTGCTATCCCCTGCTTTCCAAAGAAGAGAAAAAAGCGTTCTACAGCGAATTCATCCGCATTGCCGGCACTATGGAATGCCATTACCCACCCAAGCGGGATGAATACCTGGCCGGTCACGGGTCCGAATGGATGATCCTGCGGGACATGCTTTCTGCCGGGATTGCCGTATACGACGAGTATCCTGACATGTTCAACTATGTCCGCGAGATGCTGGAACAGAAGTATATCCCCATTCGGAATTATCTCTATGGGGGGCGGAATTACCACCAAGGGACTGATTACGGCAATGTACGCCTTTCCTGTGATTTTATTTCCCTGTGGATATTGGACCGGATGGGCGCACGCAATCTCTACTCCCCGGACATGCGCTACGTCCTTTACGACTATATTTACCGCCGCAGGCCAGATGGGAAAATGCTGCCTGCCGGAGACGTAAACCACAACCGGGCCTATATCGACACCTACCCCGTTCCGATGATGCTCGCCTCTTCCTACTGGAAGGATCCTTATCTGGCCGGGGAGTGGGAACTGAAGCCATCCGTCGAACCGCATTGCCTGATATTCAACCTTCTCTGGCGGGACTTCAACCTTCAGGGGCGCTCCCCAGAAGGCCTCCCGCTGACCATGTACAGTCCTTCCCCCTACGGGTGGATGGTGGCCAGAACGGGATGGGACGAAAATTCCGTAATTGCCGAAATGAAAGTCAATGAACAGTTCTTCGGGAATCATCAGCATCAGGACGGCGGCGCCTTCCAGATTTATTATAAAGGTCCGCTGGCCATCGATTCCGGCATCTATCAGAGTGTACAGGGTGGATACAATTCCTTGAACAATAAAAATTACACGAAGCGCACCATCGCGCACAACTCCCTCCTGGTGTATGATCCCGACGAAGTATTCGAATGCTGGGCATATGGCGGTGAGAACAAGACGCGCACGGCAGCCAATGACGGAGGACAGCGACTCTGCGGCGAAGGCTGGAATACGTGCCGCTCCTACGAAGATCTTATGAGCGATGAATATACCGTCGGACGCGTACTGGCCCACAACTTCGGCCCGTCGGAAAAAGTACCTGTATATACCTACATGAAAGGTGACATCACGCAAGCCTACAGCAAAAAAGTCAGGGATGTACGCCGTTCCTTCGTATTTTTCAATCTCAGGAACAACACCGTTCCCGCTGCCATGATCGTGTATGACCACCTGGAGGCCACCAACCCTGATTTCAAGAAAACCTGGCTGCTACATAGCATCGAGGAACCGGAAATTGAAGGAAGGAGCTTTTATGTCCGGAGAACAACCTGCGGAGACAGTGGCATGCTCCGCTGCGAAAGCCTGCTTCCGGAAAACGGCGTCATCGAAAAAATCGGCGGTCCGGGAAAAGAATTCCTCGTGGACGGCATCAACTATCCCGCAGACCCTCAGCCCAACCGTCCTGACCCGGCGGGAGAGCGGGGTGCCTGGCGGGTAGAAGTATCACCAGCCACGGCATCGGCTGAAGACTGCTTCCTGCATGTGATGCAGGTTGCAGACAATGGCTGTACCTCATTCAGCAAAGTATCCGCCATTGAAGGGGAGGACGTCTGTGGGGCCGTCGTCGCAGGCCACGGCGCACTCTTTCATAAGAAATCGGAAACACTGAAGGGAAGTTTCAGTTTCTCCCTGAAAAGCGACTGCTATCTGCTGGTATGCGACCTTGAGCCCGGGAACTGGACTGTCATCCGGGACGGAAAGACGATACAGAAAAACGCAAAATCTGAAATGGGCAACGGAACGCTCTGGCTGCGGACCGAACCCGGAACCTATACCTTTACGAAAAAATGAAACTCTATCTACAGACAGGAGTCTTGCTGGGCGTTGCGCTGCTCTCCTGCACATCCCGAAAATTGGATGTCCCGGACACTTCCGGAGCCCTTGAAACAGCCTCCGTACAATTAAAGGCGGCCGGTGCGGAATGGTTTGACGCGAAGTGCTTTCCCCGTTCATACGGAAAGGGAGGGTACCTGGAAATGAAGCTGACGGACTGGACCTGCGGATTCTACCCCGGCTGCCTTTGGCTGACCTACGCCATGACCGGAGACGACGAACTCGCCTCGCTGGCACGCCATTATACGAAAAAACTCTCCGACATACCGGCGATTACGAGCACGCATGACCTGGGGTTCATGGTCATGCCCAGTTTCGGCATGGAATATACGCTGACCGGCGATGAAGCGGCAAAAGCCGCGGTCATTAAAGCTGCGCACAGCCTTGCAGGAAGGTTCAACGACACCATCGGACTTATCCGTTCCTGGGATTTCGGAGACTGGAATTATCCCGTTATCATCGATAATATGATGAACTTGGAACTGCTCTTCACCGTCGCAGAATGGACTGGAGAAACAAGACTTAGCGACATCGCCGTCCGTCATGCGGACCGGACGATGGAGAATCATTTCCGCCCCGATAACAGTTCCTGGCATGTGGTCAGTTATCATGATGACGGAACCGTGGAAAGCAAGAGCACATGGCAGGGCTGTGCAGATGATTCACGGTGGGCGCGGGGGCAGGCTTGGGGGCTTTACGGCTACACGGTCAGTTACCGGTTCACCCGCGATCCGCGTTATTTGGAACAGGCGAAGAAAATCGCCGCCCTAATCATCGGCCTCCCTGATATGCCCGAAGATAAAATCCCTTACTGGGACTACGATGCTCCGGGGATTCCCGATGCGGCAAGAGACGCATCTGCCGCGGCGGTGACGGCTTCCGCCCTGCTGGAATTACAGGGGATGGTGGACCCCGTCCTCGGTGCAGAATACCGCGACTACGCGGAAGATATCCTTCGCTCCCTCTGCTCGGAGAATTATCTGGCCAATCCGGGCACCAACGGGAATTTCATCCTGATGCATTCTACCGGCGCAGCGCCCTTCGACTCCGAAATCGACTGCGCCCTCTGCTATGCCGACTACTATTTCCTTGAAGCTGTCCAACGATACAAAGCCTTATGAAATACCCCAAGATTCTCATTCTGCTTGCCCTCGTTTCCTGCTCGGCAAAACGGGGTGACACAGACCATTCCAATATGCTGTACTACAGCGGGGTCAGCGAAATCAGCCCCGGGACTACCCTCAGCGTGGCTCCGTCCTGGCACGGAGAGTCCCCGAAAGACTTTGAAATCACGGCCGTTTTCTTTGAAGGCGAAGCCATCAGCACCGAATGCTTCTCCGTCGGACGCGAAAGCGGTGTCTTTACCATCAGCCATTCGGAACTGCTGTCCACCGGACATTACAGCGTGAGTATCGCCTGCAGTTTCGGAGGGAATCGGAAAGAATTTCCGAATGCCCTTGAAATCCATCTGATGAAACCGATCCCCGACGGAATCATCGTGACACCTTCCTTACTCGGAATTCCTCTTGAGGATATTCTCTCCGGAGAGGAAAACCTGCCTCAGGCGATAATCGGCACCGATGGGAGCGACCACGTCGCCATCAAGCAATTCAGCATCGCCAATATCCGCAGGGACGGCAAATCCGTCAATGAGTGCAAGGACTGGTTCTCCCTGTCGCAGGACGGCGTCTTTTCCGTCGTTACGGGCAACCCACATTTCATTCCGGGCCGCTACGATTTCGACTTCCGGCTGACCACCTATATCGTCGGACAGGAGGACGAGGCAGGACTTTTCACCGACGCGCTGACGCTGGATGTCACTTCTGCCCCCCTCTCACTGGCTTATCCTGTCACTCAGACCCGGGTGGAACGCGGCTACGGCGCCGTTTCTCCCGCTCCGCAGATGATTGGTTCGCGCAGCGGCCTGCGCTATGCCATCAAACATATCCTGCCGTCCAACGCTCCCGGCATCAGCGTGGATGAAAACAGCGGCGTACTGTCCTTCCCGGCCACCGAATCCGTAAATGTCGGGGAGGAGTATAGCGTAAGTCTCACGGTTTCCAATACCTGGGGCAGCGCAGACTTCGACGACGTCTTCAGTTTCAGCATCATCGATTTCATCCATCCCATCACGCAATTCGCCTATGCCGACCCTGGAGAAATCATCTCTGGACTTGCCTTCAGCAATCCTGTTGCCTCCTGCGACGGAGATGAGGTGGAATACGCCTTCGAGAATTTGCCCGACGGGCTTGATGGTCTGGAGATTGACCCACGCACCGGTGAGATATCCTGCGCGAAAGGCATCGAACTCGTTCCGGGCAATTATCGGGTATACGTACGTGCAGTCAACGTCAAATCGTCGATGAGCACCGCGTTCTCCCTTACTATCATTCCCAATCCCTATCACTTCACCTTCGTGCGCTGGGGGAACAACCTCGGGCTCTCACCGGTTGAGGAATACGGCAACCAGTTCCTGCTGGAGAGCGGAGTCATCAAAGTTCCCATTCTTGAAAGCGATATACCCGATGGTGTTCCCGTCGCCTTCGCCATCAAGAACTGCACGAACAATTCGTCGATGAACACCGGTGCTGCCATTAATGCGAATACGGGAGAATTGACGCTCACCTATAAAGGCGACCAGACCGCCAACCGCTCCGCGCGGACGCATGCTTCCGTCATTACAGTAACTGTAGGCGGAACCTCAGAGGCTGCCATTACCCGGAAATTCCCCTTGTTCATCGCACATGACGGCTTCATCAACGGTTACAAAGTCCGGTACACGCCTTTTGCCTTCCGCGTCAACCCCCGGACCGGCGGCCGCTCACTTGCGCCCGTCGTCACGCGGGAAAACGGGGAAGCGGTTAACGGATTCACACTTTCGTATCGCAGGAATGTATTTTTCTACAATATAGACGGCCCTGAGGCGCACATCGACGGACGCGCACAGGACGGAAGCGACCGCTTTATGTACAGGGTATGGAGCAAATACTTCAACGCCAGAAACATTCCCGTCAACACCCAGTCGGCCTCCCCTGTTTCCTGGCAGGCAGACCGCAACGGCGAACGCGGATGGATCGGATACACGGCCTGCTACATCGACCCCGCCGATCTGAGCCTCGTCGTCTGTCCGGACAAGTTCTCCGATGAAAACGGCTACGCCTCCGGCGTGGTTGCCGGCGCATTCCAGTACAATATCAACAATATCGATCCCGTCAATACCGGTGGAACGGAGTGTTATCCTCTCATCATCTGGCTGGATCCGACCTACAACAAATAGACGGTTATGAACGGACATTTGATTAAAAACATGGCAGCCACTGTGACTGCGCTGCTGCTTGCCCTACCTGTTTTCGCACAGAACAGAATCATCAAGGGCACCGTCACCGATGAAAACGGAGAGCCGCTCATTGGCGTAGGCATCCAGATCGAAGGCACCGCCAAAGGCACCGTCTCAAACGAGAAAGGATTCTATGAAATCAGTGCTTCCGATGCTGACAGGCTCGTCTTCAGTTATATCGGCTTCGGCACCGTAACCGTACCGGCAAAGGGACGCAATGTCTTGGACATTATGCTGAAAGAAGACGGGAAGGTGCTTGATGAAGCCGTGGTCATCGGCTATGGAACCATGAAGCGCAGCGACCTCACCGGCTCCGTGTCTTCCATCTCCGCCAAAGCAATCGCCGACTACAAGTCAGGTACCGTGCTGGATGCTATGGGCGGGAAAGTAGCCGGGGTGTACATCACCGCCGCTGACGGAACGCCAGGAGCCGGATTCGATGTAAAAATCCGTGGCGTGGGAACCGTAAACGGCAACACAGCCCCGCTTTATATCGTGGACGGATTCGAAACCGACGACATCGACTTCCTGGCCAATCAGGACATCCAGTCCATTGAAATCCTGAAGGACGCCTCCGCCTCGGCTATCTACGGGTCCAGGGCGGCCAACGGTGTCGTACTCGTCACGACGCGGTCAGGACGCGAAGGCCGTCCGCAGATCAGTTACAACGGTTCAGCCAGCTATAGCATACTGGCGGACAGAATGGAGGTCCTGAGCCCCTATGAATTCGTCAAATTGCAGATGGAGTTGAATCCTGCACGCTACGAAGGCCGCTACTATAGGGCTGGAGAAGACGCGGAGGGAAATCCCTGGCGCTACCAATCCCTGGAAGATTACAAAAATGTTAAAGGCATCGACTGGCAGGCAGAAGCCTTCAGGCCGACCTGGTCCCAGAACCACGATGTCAGCATCTCCGGCGGAGGAAAGACGAACACCTATCTGGCTTCCTTCTCCCATTTCAACAACCAGGGCATCATGATTGGCAGTTCGTTTAAAAAGAACGCCGCACGCATCAAGTTCTTCCAGAAACTCTTCGACTGGCTCAGTTTCAACGGTTCGGTCAACTACACTTCCAGCGTCCAGACCGGCATCGGGACCGGCGGCGGCACACTGTCCGCAATCCTTCAGTCCCGACCTACGGGAGGACTTTTCATCTCTAACGAAGAATTGCGCCACAACGCCGTCGATCCAATCTATGAACAACTCGGACTTGCCTATTCCAACTACTTCAATCCCCTGATCAATGCCGAAAAAGTGAAACAGAGCAACCGGATTGACCAGTGGATTGCGAGCGTCGGGCTGAACGCCGCGATCACCAAGCGCCTGACCTTCAAGAGCAGTTTCACCTGGAACCAGGCCTTCCGCCGCACCGACATCTTCTACGGTGAGGGCAGTTCCCAGGCGGCACGCACCTCCGGGCCCAACGGCAACTCCCGTACCCAGAAGAGCCTGCGCTGGAGCAATTCCAACACACTGAATTATAAAAACACCTTTGCCAAAGTCCACAAAGTGGATCTCATGCTCGGACATGAGACAAGCTACGAGTCCAACGAATTCCTCTACGGGGAAGCCTATGACTTCCCCCTCGATGAATTCGGCACCGACAACCTCGGACTCGGCGCTACCCCCAGCAATGTCAACAGCGGAAAGAGCGACCGCCGAAAACTTTCCTTCTTCGGCAGGGCCTTCTACAACTATGCCGACCGCTATATGCTCACCGCCACAGTACGTGCGGATGCATCGACGGTATTCGCCGACAATAACAAATGGGGATTCTTCCCTTCGTTTGCAGCGGCCTGGACCATTTCGAACGAAAGTTGGATGCGGGGTGCGCGCGCCATCGACAACCTGAAACTCCGCGCCGGCTGGGGTACCGTAGGCAACGACCGGATCAGCAGTTACCTGTCGCTTGACCTGCTCGCATCCGCTCGCTACGGGCAGGGAGGAAAACTTGTCACTGTGCTTTATCCGAGCCAGTTGCCCAACAAGAACCTGCGTTGGGAAGGCTCGACCACAACCAACATTGGACTGGACCTGAGCATGTTCAAGAACCGGCTGTCGCTGACGGTGGATGCCTTCATCAAAGATTCCAAGGATCTGCTGCTCGCCCAAAGCCTTGCCCTCGTAACCGGATTCGAATCCCAGTGGCAAAACGTGGGTAAAATCCGCAACAAAGGTATTGAAATCACGCTGAGCAGCATCAATTTCAACCGAAGGCACTTCAGTTGGACCACTGACTTCAACATATCGTTCATCCGCAATTCCCTGCTTTCGCTGGCCGACGGGTCCGATTATCTGCTGGCCCTTTCCAACTTCAATTCCAATTTCAGGAGTTACGATTACATCGCAGAAGTGGGCGGAGCCATCGGCTCGATGTACGGATATGTCTTCGACGGAGTTTACCAGCTCTCCGACTTCAATGTCGGTCCGGACGGGGCCCTCACTCTGAAAGAAGGTATCGTGGATATCAGCGAGCACGCCGGAGTACCTGTAACTCCGGGATTCATCAAATACAAGGATATCAACAACGATGGCGTAATTACTCCTGAGGACAGGACGGTTATCGGAAACGGCCAGCCGGACTGGTTCGGCGGTCTCTCCAACACGTTCAACCTGTATGATTTCGACCTGTCTTTCATGCTGAAGTTCAGCGTAGGCGGAGAGGTATACAATGCCCAGCGTCTCTGGAATACGCAGTCCAAACTGGAAAACGTAAACCTGCTGGGTGAGGTTACCGACCGCTGGAGCATCACGAATGCATCCAACAAGGTCCCCTCTGCCACGGGATATATTTCCTACGACATTTGTTCCCGCTTCATCGAGGACGGGTCATACCTTCGCCTGAAAAACGTTACGCTGGGCTATACCCTGCCACGGCGTCTGACTCGGAAGGCCTTCATTTCTCATCTGAGAGTGTACCTTACCGCACAGAACCTCTGGTGCCTGACCGCCTACAGCGGATTCGATCCTGAGGTCAATATGCGAGGCAGCGCCTTGATGCCCGCGTTTGACTACGGGTCCTATCCCAAGGCCCGCATCTTTACCGCCGGTCTGGAAATCAAATTCTGAGAACCATGAAAAAGATTATTTTTTCCTGCCTGATACTCATCCTTTCAGCTTGTTCGCTCAAGGAGAAGAGCTACACTTCCGTCAATAAGGACAACTACCTTAACAACGCCGATGAAGCCGAGACCCTTCTTCTGGGGGTTTATCAGGCGATGTGCGACGACGGCATTTACAAATTCCACCTTTCCCTGCTGTTTGCCCTGCCCACGGATGAGGCAAAGGTCGAGGGCAGCACCCTGGTCGGTTTCCGGGAAGAGGCAAGCAACGCTTTCAGTGCCAGCGACGCCTATGTCCAGACCACCTGGCAGGCCCTTTACAGGGCCATCTACCGGGCAAACGATTTTCTGGAAAGCCTGGAAGCCAAAATGGACACATTCAGCGAAGCCGACCGCGAACGCTGCCGCTACTATATGGCGGAAGCACGGGCGTTGCGCGGCCTATATTATTTTGAGCTGGTCCGTTGGTTCGGACATGTCCCCCTGGTTCAACGGACGGAGGAATCCTATCAGCAGCCCACGCAATTCAAACAGGCGGAGCCGGAGGCCGTATACCAATACATCGAAGCGGACCTGAAATACGCAGCCGGAGTCCTGCCCTGGCATGACGAGGATGCCGTACGCCAGAACACAGCTTTCCGGCTTTCAAAGGGCGGCGTACTGGGCCTGCTTGCCAAAGTGTACGCCACCTGGGCGGGATACCCGCTGCAGGACCATAGCAAATGGGCCCTGGCCGCCGAAGCGGCGGCCGAGGTCGTGAATCAAGGACACCACAGATTGCTGGACAACTACGAAACGCTCTGGAAAAATGCAGCCAATAATGTCTGGGCACCCGAAGAAAGCCTGCTGGAAGCCTGCTTCTACGCACCTCAGTCCAACACCCCCAGTAGCGGCCGCATCGGCAAGTGGAACGGTGTCAATGCAGCCATTGGTTCCATTAAGGGCAACTACAATCAGGGTGTATACCGGGTACAGCCCATGTTTCTGGCCGGATGGAAAGATTACGCGGAGGACAAGCGCTGGGCCCTCTCCTTTGCCGACTACAAATACACGCTTGCGGACGGGAAGACCGCAATTACCTGGGCAACCATCAATGGAGAAAAAACTTGGATTACCTTTGAAATGGCGATGGACAACGACTCTCCCGGCTGGCGCATGGAGTGGAGAAATGCCTTCTCTTATATGATTACGCCCTCCAAGTGGGATATTGAGCGATACGTCGAGGACGGCAACCAGATTTCTGACAACAATCTCTCCAACGTCAACTGGTACGTACTTCGTTATGCGGACGTCCTGCTCCTCTATGCAGAGGCCCTCTGTGAAGCAGAAGGCAGCGTGCCGGCGCAGGCCGCAGAAGCGGTCAACAAGGTACGCCGGCGAGGGTTCGGGGAGGATCAGAATATGCCGTCGGCACGAGCCGACCTTCCCGATGGGCTCAGTCTGGAAGCCTTTAGAAAAGCCGTACGGGAAGAGCGCTCCCATGAACTGGCATTCGAAGGCCACCGGCGTCAGGACCTTATACGCTGGGGTATTTACTATGAGACCATCCGCGAATGCTATATGGCTTCCCAGGAATGGCACGAATCGGCGCCCAGATATTTTATCGGCGCACAATATACGGTCAAAGGAAAACACGAACTGCTGCCCATACCACAGCACGATATCGACCTGTGTAAATTTGAACAGAACCCCAAATGGTAATAGAGAATCAAAAACAAAACAATACTTTTATGTATACTAAAAATGATATCGGAAGGACTACCTTCCGCCTGAACTCGGGGACATGATAATAATCTCCGAGACCGTATTTGCCGCCAGCGACTGGAACACCGCAGCCATCGAAGACGAATTTGTCGAAATGTATGACCTGTAGAACCCTGCCCCGAAGCCTTATGAAAAAGATAACATTCTACACGGTACTTGCCGCATGCGGCATCTTCGTATCCTGTAACGAAAAACAAGAACCTGCAAATCCCGTCTCCCCCGTTTCCGAAGGGACCGAGGTCCTGCTGAACGTCAACGATGCCCTTTGGACCGGGGAGGCCAAAACCGCCTACACGCCCGGGAGCGGGGTCGGACTGACTGGAGAAGAAATGCTCTCCCTCTACTACCGTGACGCAAACGGGAAATACCAGGGCAACATCAAGGCATCGCCGACCGCGACAGCCGGACAGTATTCCTTTACCGTCCCTGCCGAAACCGAGGGTATCACCCACTGGTACGGCGTCATGCCCTATTCGACGCAGGTCAACGGATTCAACAGCGGCAGAACCGCCGTCAATTTCCGGCTCGGCCCCGTACAGTTCCCCGGAGCGAACAGTTTTGACCCTCACTGTGATTACCTGATTGCACAACCCTTCGATCTGAGCGGTGATCCGGGTGCAAAGAGCGGCGAAATCGTCTCTTTCAAGCGGATCTTCGCCCCGCTTTGCATCGCTGTCAGCGGGTTGGAAAGCGGTGAAAGGATTTACACCGCCACACTCAGCCTGTCCGAAGAACCCACAGCTGCATCAGCGCTTTCCGGTGTATTTTTCCTGACAATGGACGACGATTATGCCGGGACTTACGCCGTTGCCGGCAGCGGTGCGTGCGGCAATGCCGTCTCCGCGGAATATGCAACGGGCCTCGAAGCGGTCGACGGACGATGGCCGGTGTGGCTGATGGTCAATCCCATGACCATCGCGGCGGGCGGAACTTTGACCCTCAACATTTCCACCGCGGACAAAACCTATGAACGCTCGGTCATTCTGCCCGCAGACAGGACACTGGGTACAGATGCGCTCAACCTTATCAAATTCAACATCAAGGGCGACGGCTATACGGCCGCAGAATCCGTAACCCAGGATTTCACCGCCCAGGTGCTGACCGGAGACAAGAGCCTCACCGCCAGCGACGGTAGTGCACTCGAATGGAGTTCCTCTCTCAGCAGGAGCTTCTCCTCCGCCAACGACAACGGCAGCGGCATCACGGGAGCGATGTGGGCCAATGCGGCCTTCACTTTCCCCTCCATCCCCGGAAAGAACATCGTGGGCGCACGCATCTACTGCCATCCCGCCTCACGCTACGGCGGCGGAGCTGCGGCATCCACGCTCACCGTGGACGGAACCGATACCTATAACTTCAATCTGGCCAGCTTCAGCGGGAACGACGGCATGGCCTACAGCGGAGGTGTGCTCGACATCGACCTTCCGGATGGACGCACGTCCCTCTCCGGACTTACCGTCACACCTACCACGCAGCAGAACCTGATTTCCGCCATCACCCTCTTTACCGAGGACGCCTCCATCGACCCCGACGACTATTACGCACAGTATGAGGCTGGCAGGGATATCTCCATCAACGGCACCATCTTCAACAAGGCCACCTGCGGCGAAGCACGACTGCTCAAACTTTACGAAATGGCCAACGCCGATGCACTCGTCGCAGACTACACGGCGAACGGCATCCTCTTCCTCGACTATGACGAAGCGGACGGACAGACCGATGAGAAGGCCTTCGGTTACCGGCTTCAGCCCCAGAACACCGTGATTATCGGCCGCTACCGCGACCATCAGCCCCATATCGACCTGGCGGCGGGCGGGAACTTCGGCGTAGAATCCAAGGGCGCGGAGATCCACCTCAAGAACGTGAAACTCACCACGGGGAACGCCATGTTCAACACCGCCAATCTGGCGGAAGGATCCGCCTGCCTGGACGTCAACATCGAGGACTGCACCCTCGAATCCGGAAACAATTACCTGTTCCTGGAGAACAACGCATCCAAGGGCTTCCGCAATATAGTTGTGAACAACAGCGTCATCAAGATTACACGGTCCCTGTATGAGGTGTACAGCAGCAGGATTTCAGCAGGCAGCAGCCTAGGTATTGAAAAATTCCACCTGACGAACAGTGTCGTGTACGGCGCCTCAGCCATCAGCTACCCGACCATCGCCCTGCGGGTTTCCTCAAGCTCGTTCTGGTACACCCCGGACCTGGACCTCAACCTCGATCACGATACGTTCTACAACCTGCTCAACAATAATCTCGGGCTGGTGGGCCTCGCCAGCATGGCCAGGCTGAACGTCAACCACTGCGTGGGAGATGCGACGCTGACCCGGAATGTCCCGATTGTGTTCCTGCACGCCGCACTGGAGACCAAAGTCAGCGACTCCACCATCCGCAACAACTATTTCAACGACCGGGGAGGAACTTACAAATGGAGTTACGGCTACTCTGCGCTCAGCAATTCCGGAGTGACCGCCGGAGCGAACACCTTCCCCGAAGGCAATGTTTCCCCGTTCAGCGACACGGATACGTCCAACGGATACTTCCCGGTCAACACCTCCGTCGTGACCAACGGAGCCGGTGCG
>JAFSVL010000049.1 GCA_017445015.1 Bacteroidales bacterium
ACCTCGCCGCCCTCTGCGACCGTTCCCTCACGATGCGTGACGGAAGTTTCTAAGCGGAGAAATAGACTTTTTTTGCGCAAATCCGTACTGTTTTCAACCGATGTCGTACTATCTTTGCACAAGATAAATACACTGATTTGTTAAACCGTTTTATATATTCGTTCGCATTTTCCTGCTTGCTGGCGCTGGTTTCCTGCCATCCGGCGAGCCGGGAAAAGTTGACGGATTATGTGAATCCGATGCTGGGGACGGCGACATTGTGGGAAGCAGAAGACCTGGGTTATCACCGGGAAAGAGTCACTCGTACCTGGGGTGCGGAAACTTTTCCGGGCGCGTCCCTGCCCAATGCGATGGTTCAGGTGACGCCGGTGACGAAATACCACAGCGGCAGCGGCTATCAGTATGAAGATACGACGATTTGCGGTTTCGCCCACACCAGCAAGGGACATTGGAATCTCTGTCATTTCCCTATTCTGCCCGTGCAAGGGGCCTTCGATGCCGTCGATTATGCTTCTGCATTTTCGCACGAAAAAGAATCGGCCCATCCTGGCTATTATCAGGTTTATCTGGACCGTTACGGGGTCAATGTCGAACTGACCGGCACCCTCCGCTGTGCCTTTCATCAGTACACATTCGATGAGGGCGCTTCGACCTGCCCTTCCGTGCTGTTGGACCTTACACGCAGCAACGAGCGGGTGAAAGATTGGGCGGTCCGTCAAGCGGGGACTTGCGCTTTTTCTGGCTTTCAACAGGCCGGGGAAACCATCTATTTTTATGCGGAAAGCGACGTGCCCGTCCAGGATATTCGCGAAGTGGTCACGCCCTATATAAATAAAAAGGGCAAGCCCGCCGAGGCCCGCGTCTATGTCGTTTCCTTTGAGCAAGACGCCGTTTCAGACCATCCGGATTCTGGACGAACGGCTTGCAACCCGGCTTCTGGGCGTAGGAACCTTTCCTTGCGCATCGGCTTTTCGTTTGTGAGCGAGGAGGGAGCGAAAGAAAATTTGCGGCAGGAACTGACGGGAAAAACCTTTGCCCAAGTGCGTCAAGAGGCGGATGAGGTTTGGGAGAAGCAACTCTCGGCCATTCGGGTCAAAGGGGGAAGCGAGCGCCAACGCGGGCTGTTCTACTCCACCCTCTACCGCAGTCTGCTCTGGCCCTGCCTGCGTAGCGATGCGAACGGGGATTACCGGGACATCAAAGGACAGAAATGCAACAATGGCTTTTATTATTACACCGACCCTTCGTTCTGGGACGACCATCGAAACAAATTGATTTTGCTGGCCCTGCTGCGCCCGGATGTGGCCTGCGATGTGGTCAAATCCATCACGGACAAGGGTGAAAAGAACAACGGATATATGCCGACCTTTTTTCACGGCGACCACGCCGCCACTTTTGTTGCGGGCCTGTGGAGCCGGGGAATTCGGGATTTTGATCTCCAGCGGGCCTATCGCCTGATTTTGAAAAATGCGACTGTCCCTGGCAAGGAAGGACGCCGCTATATGAACGAGTATCTTTCCCGTGGCTGGATTTCCGACAAAGACAGCGTCGGCATTCCTTACTGGAAAGAATACAAAGCCGGCGCACAGAAAACGCTGGAATATGCCTATGACGACTACGCTGTGGCCCAGGTGGCCCTCGCTATAGGAGATACAACCCAGTATGAGGCGCTGATGCGTCAGAGCCTCAATTATAAAAATGTTTTTGACCCTTCCACCGGCTTTTATCGCGGCCGCAACGCGCAGGGAGAATGGTTGAAGGATTTTGATCCTTACTATCCGTATTTTCAGCATATGTGGCGTGAAGCCAACGCCTGGAATCTGCTGTTCTATCCTCCTCACGACCTTCAGGGGTTGTTTTCACTCTACGGTCCGGAAGGGGAGTCAAGCGGGATCGTTGAGCAGAAATTGGATTCCTTGTTCAGCGAACCCTGGCGGGGCTATGAAGTGGAGAATCTGACGGGTTTCATCGGACAATACTGTCACGGCAACCAGCCCGGACACCACCTGCCTTTTGTCTATGCCCTTATCGGAAAGCCGGAGAAAAGCCAACGAATCATCGATGCAATCCTGGACCGCTTCTACGATATGGGCGCGGACCATCTGGCCTATGCGGGGATGGATGATGCCGGGGAAATGTCCGCCTGGTATGTGCTCGCTGCCATCGGTCTCTACACCTGGTCGCCCGCCGACCCGGAGTATCTGGTCACCCGTCCGCTTTTTGACGAGGTTGAGTTGGACTTCCCCGGGCGGAAACCGGTCGTCATCCAAAAAACTCCGGTCAAGTCTGGGGAAAAGGGAACAGAATCGGACGCAATAGATATTTACCCCGGAACCTTCCTCCCCGACAGCCTTTTGCGAAAAGGCGGAACCTTTGTATATAAAAATGTTAAATAAAAGAATATGAAAAAAAACATTTCCTTGTTGTGCGCGGCCGCGATGATGCTGGCCTTCGGCGCAAATCTTCAAGCTGAGCCTGCGGCAACCTGCACCCTAAACTCGCCCGAAAACACCCTGACCCTTCAATTTATGCTGCAGGAAGACGGCACCCCGCAGTATGCCCTCAAATACGGCAGCAGCGATGTCATCCTGCCCAGCCGTCTCGGCTTCGACCTGCGCGGCAGCCTCCGTCCCGGCCCGATGAAAATGCAGGAAAACGGTGAAATCGTCCGCGTCGACGACCGAGACTGCTACACCTTCTCAGACGGATTCGAACTCCTTTCCAAGGACGAGAATACCTTCGATGAGACTTGGGAAACCGTCTGGGGTGAAGAACACTTCATCCGCAATCATTACAACGAACTTCTGGTCCATCTCCGGCACAAAGCCAGCGGACACCGGATGGATATCCGCTTCCGCCTCTACGACGACGGTTTAGGGTTCCGCTACGAATTCCCCTCCGACCAGCAACTCGGCTACTTTGTGATTAAAGAAGAAAAGACCGAATTTGCGATGACCGGAGACCACACCGCCTGGTGGATTCCCGGCGACTTCTCCTCTCAGGAATACGAATACACTACCAGCCGCCTTTCCGCGATTAAAGGCTATATGACAGACCGCCTTGCCCGCAATGCCGGAACGACGTTCTTCTCCCTCACCGGCGTGCAGACCTCGCTCCAGATGAAGACCGATGACGGCCTCTACATCAACCTGCACGAAGCCGCGCTCGTCAACTATCCCTGTATGCATCTCAATTATGACGAAGCCTCGAAGACCTTCACCTCATTCCTGACTCCCGACGCCCAGGGCTGGAAAGGCTATATGCAGACCCCCTGTCACACCCCTTGGCGTACGATTCAGGTCACCGACAGCGCCGTCAAGATGCTCTCCAGCCGGCTGGTGCTCAATCTCAATGACCCCTGTGCCTACGATGATGTCTCCTGGATTCATCCGACCAAATATATGGGCGTATGGTGGGAAATGATAGCCGGCCCCAGCACCTGGTCCTACACCAACGACTTCCCCTCCGTCCACATCGGCAAGACTGACTACAGCAAAGCCAAGCCCCACGGCCGCCACGGCGCTAACAACGAGAATGTCCGCCGCTACATTGACTTCGCCTCCGAGCACGGCTTCGACCAACTGTTGATTGAGGGCTGGAACATCGGTTGGGAAGACTGGGTCGGCTGCTGGAAAGATTCCGTCTTCGATTTCGTGACCCCCTATCCCGATTTCGACCTGCCCGCCCTCAACGAATACGCCCATTCCAAAGGCATCAAACTGATGATGCACCACGAGACCTCCTCTTCTGTCCGCAACTACGAGCGCCATATGGAGGCCGCCTACGACCTGATGAACCAATATGGCTATGATGCCGTCAAATCCGGCTATGTCGGCGACATCCTTCCCCGTGGCGAATACCACTACGGTCAATGGATGGTCAACCACTACCTCTATGCCGTCACGCAGGCCGCCAAGCACCACGTGATGGTCAACGCCCACGAGGCGATTCGTCCCACCGGACTTTGCCGCACCTATCCCAACCTGGTCGGCAACGAGTCCGCCCGCGGCACGGAATACCAGGCCTTCGGCGGCACCGTTCCCGAACACGTCACCATCCTGCCCTTCACCCGTTTGAACGGCGGCCCGATGGACTATACCCCCGGCATCTTCGAGGCCGACTTGTCCACCTTCAGCCCCAACAACGGTTCCCACGTGCAGGCCACCCTCGCCAACCAACTGGGCCTTTACCTGACGATGCCTTCACCCCTGCAGATGGCCGCCGACCTTCCTCAGAACTACGCCAAATACCTCGACGCGTTCCAGTTTATTAAGGATGTGGCCGTCGATTGGGAGCAGAGCCGCTATCTCTTCGCCGAACCCGGTGACTACATCATCGTAGCCCGTCAGGCCCGCAAAGACGGACAATGGTTCCTGGGCGGCGTGACCGACGAGAATGAGCGCACCTTCAAGGTCCCGATGAATTTCCTTGAGAAAGGCCGCAAGTACGAGGCCACCCTTTATATGGATGCCAAAGACGCGCATTACCAGACCAACAATGCCGCTTACGTCATCAAAAAGATGAAAGTGACCGCCAAAGACAAACTCACCGTCCGCATGGCCCCCGGCGGCGGCTTCGCCGTCTCCTTCAAAGAGTTGAAATAATCCTACTCCCTTCCGCGCTGGCGGTATTCTTTGGGAGTGCAGCCGTAGCGGGCGAGGAAGTTTTTGAAGAAGGTGCCGCGATTGGCAAAGCCCGACTGCCAAATGATTTCCGCCGTCGTCAACTTGGTCTTGAGCAGCAACTGAGCGGCGTATGCCAGCCGGTACTCCCGGATGATGGCGCTCGGCGTCACATTGATGATGCCGCTCAGGCGGCTGTATAGACTGCGTAGACTCATATTCATCTCCTCCGCGATGACGCCGGTCGTCAGGTCGCTGTCCTGGAGCCTGCTCCGGATGACCCGGTAGAGTTTTTCCAGGAACTTCTTGTCTTCGCGATGCAGTTTCTTGCCGTCGCTGAATTCGTAGATGCTGACCTGCGAACTGAAATACTCTTTCAGGGATTCCACCCGACGGAGGTTCATATCCACCGTCTGCTTGAGTGACTTGGCATTGAGCGGCAAGGTAGCCCAAGCGTCCGCCGGCAAATCTCCCTGCTTCTCGGCAATCAGGATGACGGGGATCTTTAGCGTTTCTTTGTTCCTCTTCAAGGAGAAAATCAGTGACTCGGTCTGCGTGTCCTGCTCCATCCATTCGCAGATGATAATGTCCGGATGCTGACGCTCCAATGCTTCTCCGAGTTCGTTCGTTTGCTTGAAAAAGTGCAGGTTGAAATCATTCTGGAAAAGCAGGGTGAGGGCTTTGCGAATCTCGCTCTTGGCACAAAGTACGAACATCGAGCGAAGGTCAGGGCCCGGAAGGGGATTGTCGGGGAGTTCGGTTTTC
>JAFSVL010000050.1 GCA_017445015.1 Bacteroidales bacterium
GCCGCCTTCCGCATCAACATCGGCACCGTCGCTCCGCTCTCGTTTGTTGCCTGATGGGCGGCAAGGTCCGGCAACCTGATAAAAGAGCAGCAATTTCTTCGGGGTTGCGGGCCCCGAGGTCCGGCAACCCCTTGATTTTTGGCTAGAAACGGGCTGGTTGCGGGACCTCGCTGTCTGCTGGGCAACGGTCGGGTGTATCACCACCCATATATAAAAAACCATCACAAGGGGTTGTGACGGGTATAGAGTCAAGACATATTTTGGTTTTGTAGCGGGAGTGGGTCACGATCCCACGTCCTCCGGATTATGAATCCGACGCTCTAACCAGCTGAGCTACCCCGCCGTTTTTGCACCAAGGATTCCGCTCGCCTTGTTCGCGCTATCCTTCCCGCCTGCGGCGGGCGCGGTACAATTTCGCAGCCTCGTCAGTTTCACCGACCTTGGCCTTTTAACGCCAGAGCCCTTATGTGAGCAAGCTCTTACCGCACTCTGCCACTAAAAGACCGGGCGCCAGCGCCCGGCTGCAAAATTGTTGAGATAGAAGGATTCGAACCCTCACTGACAGAGCCAGAATCTGTAGTGCTACCATTACACCATATCTCAGAAATGGGACTGCAAAGGTACTATACTTTTGTAAAAAAGCAAAAAATATTTTCAGTCTTTCGAAAGCAGTACGACGGCCCAGACCTGGCAGCCTTCCGAGCGGCCGGTGAATCCCAGTTTTTCGGTCGTGGTGGCCTTGATGCTGACGCGCTCCGCCGTAATCCCAAGGATGCCGGCGATGATGCCGCGCATCTCTTCGGTGTATTTCCCGATTTTCGGAGCCTGCAGGGCGATGGTGATATCGGTATTGACGACGGCCCAGCCGCGCAGGGTCACCATTTCCATCACCGCGGCGAGCAGTTCCTTGCTGTCCGCCCCTTTCCACTTGTCTGAAGTGTCGGGAAAATGTTTGCCGATATCTCCGAGCGCAAGGGCTCCGAGCAGCGCGTCGCAAAGCGCGTGAAGGGCGACGTCTCCGTCCGAATGGGCGACAAACCCGGCGGGGGCGTCCGGAATACACATGCCGCCCAGCCACATCGGGAGGCCGCATTTGAGGGCATGCACGTCATAGCCCTGTCCTATCCTGAATTCCATGGGTGCAAAGCTAACAAAATTCATTATCTTTGCAAACGATGAAGCCCGTAGGTACCCTTTTGCTGAAGATGATTTTCTTCCCGCTCTCGAAGCTCCCGCTCCGGGTGCATTATTTTTTGGCCGGGGGGCTGGCCTGGCTGGCCGGGACGGTCGTAAGGTACCGCAAGTCGGATGTGCTGATCAATCTCTCACGGGCTTTCCCGGATAAGAATTATCAGGAAATCAAGGCGATTTCCAGGGATTTTTACCGGCACTTCGCCGATATTTTTGCGGAGGCGGTATGGTTCGGCGGCTGCCGGAATCCGGAGCGTCTGCGCAGGGCGCGCATCATGGAAGTGGTGAATCCCGAGGCGCTGCAGGGATTTGCCGCGGGGGAGAGAAGTATCATGGTGATGTATTCGCACTGCGGGAACTGGGAACTCTTCGGCGGAATCGAAAACTATTTTCCGCCGGGGGAGAGTCCGTTCACGGAGCAGAATTTCTGTGTCGTGTACAAAAAGATGAGCAGCGCGGCCTGGGATGCCTTTTTCCGCGACAACCGCTTTGCGCCCCTCAGGGACCGGAAGCATTATGGGGGATACCTGGAATCCAGGTCTCTCGTCCGTTATATCGTGGAGCATCGGGGCGAGAAGAAATGCTACAATGTCAATACGGACCAGCGCCCCTACTACAGGGGCTCCGACAATATCGAGGTCTCTTTTATGGGACAGCGCTGCCGTACGATGTCCGCTTCCGCCGCCCTCGCGAGGAAGTTTGGCATGAGCGTCTATTTCCTGCGCATGGACACCACCTCCGTGCGCGGACACTATCAATTGAAATATATCCCCCTGTGCGAGGATGCCTCGACGCTCTCCGTGCAGGAAATCATGGACAAGTATTATGCCCTGCTGGAGACGGAGATTCGCGAGCAGCCCGCAAACTATCTCTGGTCTCATAGGCGATGGAAAAAATAACACGCGATGGCATTTTTTGATTTTTTCGGCGAGAGCGAGCATAACGTCTTCGACTACAAGCCGATCTATTACGATAAGAAGGAAGAGGAGCGCAAACGCATGTTCGGCGCCGTTGACGGCAGTGCCGACAAGAAGGCTTCCTCCGGCGGATATTCGCCCGGCTCCTACATCAAAGGGGCGCTGCGCGGCGGAAACTATCAAAAGTCGCGGGGGCACATGCGCCGGACGCAAAGCATTATCGGCATCATCTCCCTGGTGCTGATTTTCGTTGTCCTGTACTTTATCGCCAAGTTCTATTCCCTGTTGTAATGAGCGGACTGAGAGTATTAAGCGCCGCGATGGCGAACATGATAGCCGCAGGGGAGGTCGTCCAGCGTCCCTCATCCGTCGTCAAGGAACTGATGGAGAATGCCGTGGACGCCGGAGCGACCCGGATTTCGGTCATTATCAAGGATGCCGGAAGGACGCTGATCCAGGTCATCGACGACGGCAGCGGCATGAACTCCGCGGACGCCCTGCTCTGTTTTGAGCGGCATGCGACGTCCAAAGTCCATCAGCCGGAAGATTTAAGCGCCATAGCCACCTACGGTTTTCGCGGCGAGGCGCTGGCGAGCATCGCCGCCGTAGCGGACGTTACCCTGAAAACCCGTCAGGAAGGGGATGAGACGGGGACGCAGGTGCATATCGCCGCCGGCGAGGCAAACTGCTCATCGGTCGCCGCGCCCAAGGGGTCGAATTTCGCAGTCCGCAACCTTTTCTTCAATACGCCCGCACGCAGGAAATTTTTAAAAAGCGACGCCGCCGAATTCCGGCATATCGTCGAAGAATTCACCCGGGTCGCCCTGACGCGGCCGGAACTGGGCTTTACCCTGAGCCGCGACGGGAAGGATGTTTATGTGTTGAAACCCGCCAAATCGGTAAAATTCCGTATTTTGGATTTGCTGGGAGCGGCTGCGGCCGACGAGGTGGCGGACTTTGACGTGAAAACATCGTATCTGACGCTGAGCGGATATGTCGGCCGCCCGGAGTCCGCCCGCAAGGTGCAGGGCAATCAGTTTTTCTTCGTGAACGGCCGTTATTTCCGGAGTCCGTACCTGCACAAGGCCGTGATGAACGCCTATGAGGGCCTGCTGCCGGAGGGCGCGACGCCCGCTTACTTTATCTATCTGGATATGGCCCCCGATCAGGTGGATGTCAATGTCCACCCTTCGAAAATCGATGTGAAGTTTGCGGAAGAGAGCGTGGTCTTCCAGACGGTCTATGCCTCGGTCAAGGAAGCGGTCGGGCGCTATGCCTTCGGGGACAGCATCGATTTCTCCATGGAAGATGCGCAGCCCCTGCCGCAGATCGGCGAAGCGTTCTCCGCGTACAAGGGCCCGGCCGTGGCGCCTTCCGCGGACTTCGATCCCGCGTACAATCCCTTTGAGCCGGCAAAATCGCCCGGCATGGTCCGTGAACGGGTGGCGCAGGATTACGGTGCGCTTTTTGAAGAAAAGGCGCTTCCCGCCCCGCAGGCGCTGGTCCTCCAGGGTAAGTACATCCTGTCCCTTACGGCTTCCGGGCTGATGATTGTCCATGTCCGGCGTGCATGGGAACGCATCCTGTATGAGCGTGCGCTGCGTGCGCTGGAAGGCCGGGAGCGGGTGACGCAGACGGCGCTTTTCCCCGTGCAGGTCCGTCTTACCGCGGGGCAGGCGCTGCTTTTCGAGCAGCATGCGGAGCCCCTTGCGGCGTTGGGATTCGATATTACGCCCTTCGGTGCGGGAACGGTGTTGGTGAACGGGGTCCCTGAAGGTTACAGTTGCGAGGAAGGCCGGGTGCAGCGGATGGTCGAGGACCTCGTCCTCATCCTTTCCGACAGCCGCGAAGGCCAGCTGCCGGAACTGCTGCGGGGGGCGATGGCTGAAAAAATCGCTACGCTGGAATCGCTCGGCAAAGGGGATATCCGTACCCCGGAAGAGGCGGCGCGTCTGCTGGATGCGCTTTTTGCCACTTCGAATGCGGAACAGACGCCAGGGGGGAAGCGGACGCTCACCCTGGTGAAGACAGAAGACATCGATAAGAAGTTTTGATATGCAAAGAAATGCGACGGTGACAAAAAACATCATCGTCATCAACGTGATTATTTTTATCGCAACCCTGCTCAACGAGAATTTCATGGTGGGCACGTTTGCGCTGTTTTATCCGGCCCTCCCGTATTTCCGCTGGTGGCAGATTGTCACGCACATGTTCATGCATGGCGGATTCTGGCACATCTTCTTCAATATGTACACCCTGTACATGTTCGGAAGCGTGGTGGAGAACATCATCGGTCCGCGGAAGTTCCTGATTTACTATTTTGTCTGCGGACTCGGTGCGGCGGGACTCCACCTGGGGGTGGAAGCGGTTCAGGTCAGTTTCTTCGCGGCTTCACTGCCTCCGGTGGTCGGGGCTTCGGGCGCCATCTACGGCGTGCTGATCGCCTTTGCCATGCTTTTCCCGGAAAGCCGTCTGACCCTGCTTTTCCCGCCGGTCAGCATGAAGGCCAGGACCATGGTCATCGTCTTTGCGGCGATAGAACTTTTCACCGGAGTCACCGGTTTTGCGGACGGGATTGCGCATTTCGCCCATCTGGGCGGCATGCTCTTCGGCTGGCTGCTGATCCGCTTCTGGAAGGCGCAGGGGACATTATTTAATAGAGAATGACAGACTATACTGAAACCATTTCCGAAGCCCTTGCGGTCCTGAAGGCCGGCGGCGTCATCCTGTATCCTACCGATACGGTCTGGGGCCTGGGCTGCGACGCCACCTGTGAGGAGGCGGTAAAAAAGGTCTTTGCCATTAAGCGGCGCGACGCTTCCAAATCCCTTGTCCTGCTGGCGTCCGACCTTGATATGGTGGCGCGGTATGTCAGGAAGATACCCTCCATCGCCATCGACCTGGTCGAAGTGAACGATGCGCCGATGACCATCATCTACCCCGGTGCGCAGGGACTCGCCCCCTCGACGGTGGCGGAAGACGGGTCCGTCGGCATCCGGATTCCCCTGCACGGATTCTGCCGGGAAATGATCCGCCGTTTCCGCCGGCCGCTGGTCTCCACTTCGGCCAATATCGCCGGGGAGAGTGCGCCTTCCTGCTTCCGCGAGATCCGTCCCGAAATCCTTTCTGCCGTGGATTATACCGTGCCGCGACATCTCGAAGCCGGGGCTACGGGAAAACCGTCCCAGATTATCAAACTGGAGCTTGACGGACAGGTCCGAATTATCCGCAGCTGATGGAGATATTTTATACGGAACAGGTGGCTGACGGCATTTGTATGCTGGATCGCGAAGAATCCGGACATATCGTCAAAGTGCTGCGCCACAGGGCGGGGGACGAACTTTCCCTGTTCGACGGCCGGGGCAATCTGTACCGCTGCCGCCTGACGGACGCTTCTCCCGTGGCGGCAAAGGCGCGGGTCCTGGAACAGATTCCCGATTGGGGCGCCGTCCCGTACCGGCTCACGATGGCGGTATGCCCTACCAAACGCAATGAACGCTATGAATGGTTCGCGGAGAAGGCGACGGAAATGGGCGTGGATGCGATTGTCCCTGTCATCGGAGACCACTCCGAACGGCGCATATTCAAAACCGAGCGGCTGAAAAAAATCCTGCTCTCCGCCTCGAAGCAGTCCCTCAAAGGACGCATCCCGGCGGTGGAAGAGCCGTGTACGGTGCGGGAATTTATCCGCCGCTGCGACCCCTCGGCGCTCCGGCTCATTGCCTATTGCTTCGATATGGACGGGGCCAGGCGCAAGGCCGTCGGCGATGTGCTGGACGCGCAGCCGGGACGCCCCGTTTCCATCCTGATCGGCCCGGAAGGGGATTTCTCACGCGAGGAGGCGCTCCTGGCGCTGGATTCGGGCTTTATCCCCGTGCATCTGGGATCGTCCCGCCTGCGTACCGAAACGGCGGCACTTGCAGCGGTTGCCGCGCTATATGTCAAGTACTTATGTACATCGGTCTGATTTCGGATACCCACGGGGTGTTCGATGAGCGCTTCAAGCCTTTCCTCGCGCCCGTCGATGAACTCTGGCATGCGGGGGACTGGGGCGGCGACGAGTCCTTCCCTGCGAGGATAGAGGCCTTCAAGCCCGTCCGGGGCGTGTACGGGAATTGCGACGGCAGCAACATCCGTTATGCCTATCCCGCCAGCCAGTGCTTCGAATGCGGGGGGATTCGGGTGCTGATGACGCATATCGGCGGCTCTCCGGGGCATTATTATCCCGAGGCGCGCCAACTGATCCTGCGTTACCGGCCCGGACTCTTCGTCTGTGGCCATTCCCACATTCTCAAGGTGATGCGTGATTCCCGGTATAACCTCCTGTATGTCAACCCCGGAGCCTGTGGGATCCAGGGTTGGCAACTGGTGCGGACGGCGCTCCGTTTCCGTATCGAAGGGGGAAAGGTTTCCGATATGGAAGTATTTGAGTTACAACGATGAAGATTTTTATTAAAAATATTTGCTTTCTCATAAAAAGTAGATAAATTTGCGGCCGAAATAGCGTTATTACCGTTTAACCTATAAAAAATTAGTAAAATGAAGAAGGTTTTCATGATGCTCGCATTTGCCGCGATGCTCTTCGCTTCTGTTTCCTGCGCTTGCGGGAACTGCAAGAAGGGTGAGGCTGCTGCCGAGGCGGTTGCTACCGAGGCTTGCGCCGCCTGCGCCGAGGCTGACTCCGCCGCTTGCGACAAGTGCTGCGCTGATTCTTCCGCTTGCGAGAAGCAGTGTGAGAAGCAGTGCGAGAATTGCCCCAAGGCCGAGTAATTTTCGGTATTTTGGCAAATCCAACAAGGAAGGCTACGAAGTTCGCAGCCTTTTTTTTACTATTGCCCTTCCTGGCATCCTGTCCGGGAGGGGGCGGTACGCATGTCCCCGAGGGTTTGGATATTTCCCATCACAATATCGTCACGGACTGGAAGGCGGTCAAGGCTGATTTTATCTTTATCAAGGCTACCGAGGGCAGCAGTTGGGTGGACCCGGACTGGGAGCGGAACCGCAAGGGGGCGCGCGCTGCGAAGATTCCCGTAGGCGCATATCATTTTATGACGACTTCCTCCGACGCCGCCGCCCAGTTCGAGAATTTCCGCCGGGCCGTCCCCAGGGACTCCATCGACCTGGTGCCCGTGCTGGATATCGAGAAGCAGACGCCCGGGTACATCCTGGCGCGCAGGGACCTCCAGGCGCAGGTGCGCACCTGGGTGGATCTTTGCGAACAACATTACGGGAAGAAGCCGATCCTGTACAGCAAGCAGTCTTTTTACTTGAAGAATTTCGCCGGTGCCTTCGGAGACTGCCTGTACTGGTGCGGCGAGACCGGTTCTTCCGAAGCGTACGTCAGTTTTACCGACTGGTGTATCTGGCAGTACAAGATCGCCCATACTCCCGGCATCAAGGGGAAAGTGGACCATAACAAGATGAGTCCTTATCATACTTTTGCCGAGCTGTGGTTATGAAAGCTGATGGAATTTTTATATATTTGCACAATTAAAAAGTAAAGGATATGAATCTCAGAGACATCAAGAAAGACATCGAGTACGTACTTGGCGCATTTATCGAAGATTGTTCCGTTGTTGCGGCGGTGAACGAAAACGTTCCTGAAGAGAAGGTCGCCGCCCTGATGGAAGAAGCGATTGAACTCTATAACACGCTCAGGGACAAGGTGAACGAGAAGTTCGAGGGATCCGCAAAGGCGCATTTTACCGGCCTGCGCAAGGAGATTCTCGAGAAGACCGATGCGCTTTACAACCGTCTCAGCGAGGCTGTCAGCGCTGCCGCTGCGAAGTAAATGCGGCGCTTTTTTCTCATGACGGCCCTGCTGCTGTCCCTTCCGTTTGCGGCGGGGGCGCAGAAATATTCCGGCGGTGTTATCGACCGGGTGGCCGCCGTCGTGGGAAATGAACTGGTCACGCTCTCCGATATCGAATCGGAAGTCCGTGTGGCCCGTGCCCAGGGGATGTCCTCGGACCGCGGGGTGCGCTGTGAGCTGCTGGAGCGGATGATGGAAACGAAGTTGCTCCTGATGCAGGCGCGCCTCGATTCCCTGACCTTCAATGCGGATAATGTAGAGGCGATGCTTTCCCAGCGTATCGACCAGACCCGTACGGCCCTGGGAGGGGATGAGGCCGTGGAAGAATATTTCGGGATGCCGCTTTACAAACTCCGTCAGGAATGGCGGAAGCAGCTGGAGGAGAGTTCCCTTACCCAGCAGGAACAGCAGCAGGTGGCCTCTTCGATGCCTGAACTTACGCCTTACGATGTCCGTCAGTATCTGGATACGGCGGACGTGGCGTCCCTTCCCGTCGTCCCGATCAAATATAAACTCAGCCAGATTTGTATCTATCCGGACCGCGAAGCGGCGGCCATGGCGGTGAAGGAAAAGTTGCTGGCCCTGCGGGAGCGTATCCTCAACGGGGAAAAATTCTCCACCCTGGCCCGCCTGTATTCCGAGGATCCCGGAAGCGCCCGCAAGGGAGGGGAACTCGGAATGGCCTCCAAGTCCATTTTCTGGCCCGCCTTTTCCGATGCGGCGATGTCCCTCAAGCCCGGCGTCATCTCCCAGATTGTGGAGACTCCGGACGGATTCCACATCATCGAGGTGCTGGACAAAAAGGGCGATATGTTCAATGCCCGTCACATTCTCCTGCATCCCCAATATACCACCCGTGACCGGGAAAAGGCTTTCAAGACCCTGGACAGCCTGAAGACCCAGATCGACAGCGGGAAAATCAGTTTCCAGCTGGCTGCGGCGTTCTATTCCGAAGATCCGGCGACGCGCACCAACGGCGGGCAGATGGCGGACCCGGGCACCGGTTCGGCCTATTTTGAAATCGACCAGTTAAAGCCACAGGATTACAAAGCGGTACAGCATCTGAAGGAGGGAGAAATTTCCGAGCCGATAGAATCCCTGGACAATGAGGGACGGGACGGAAACCTCGTGTACAAGATTGTCAGGCTGGACAAGATCGTCCCCGCGCACACGGCCACTTTCGAAAAAGACTACACCGAACTCCTGGAACTCGTGCGCCAGAAAAGGCAGGCCCGGGAGATCGATCAGTTCATCGACAATAAAATCAAGACGACTTACATCGTTATCGATCCGCTTTTCAAGGATTGTGAATTCTCAAGGGCAGGATGGGCTTCAAAGTTCAAAGGAAAGTGATTTCCCGTCTGGCGGCGTTGTCTTTTGCCGCCCTCAGCCTCGTCCTGCTTGCCCAAAATCCGCCCAAAAAAGCCGCCGGAGGGAAGGATGACGAGGAGAATCTCGTTTACCTGCTGAAGGCGACCTCCCTGCAGCAGTTCGAGCTTTTCGGAGAACAGCACCGCAAGGCGCTCGGGGCCACCTTCCTGCATAACGGCATGTACCTGATCAGCGATACGGCCGACTGGAATGTCGATACCCGGATTATCCTGGCGAAGGGCCACGTCAAGTTGATTCAGGGTGACACGCGCCTCACCAGCGAAGTGCTGACCTATGTCATCGACGAAGACCTGGCCGTGTTTTCCGGCGTACTGGTGCAACTTGAAAACAAACGCAAGAACCTGCTGCGCACCCAGCACCTGGATTATAATACCCGGGACAGTGTCGCCGTATTCAGCCGGGGGGCGTCGATGCGCGATGAGGAGGGGCAGGTCATAGAGAGTACGGACGGCACCTACGACTCCAAGACCGAGTTCTTTACTTTTTCCGGCAATGTGAATATGTTCACGGATTCCGTATTCGTAAAGACGCAGGCGCTGGAATACGATTCCCGCCGCGCCCGTGCGGATTTCGTGGAACCCATCGATTTTTGGAACGGAGAGAATATGCTCTCCGCGCGCGAAGGCTGGTATGCGCGGGATGCCCAGGTGTTTTTCTTTACCGACAAGGTCCACGCCCTTACGCCGGAGCGCGAAGGTTGGGCGGATACGATGTATGTCTATCGGGAAACGGGGGATCTGCTGTTGCGCGGTGATGCCCAGCTGCGGGATACCGTGCGTGGCATCACCTCGTTCGCCGACCACATCCTCTACCAGGACAGTACGGAGACAGTAACGATGCGCCGCAATGTGGCCGCCGCCATCGTGCAGGAGGAAAAGGGGAAGACCGATACGGCTTTCGTCGCTGCGGACAGGATGGTCTATTACGGCATCAGGCGGGACAGCATTCCGGAATATCTGGTAAAGAAAGCCGAAGCCCGTATCTCCGATATGGACGTGGACGCGGTCAAGGAATACCGGGCACAGGCGGCCAAGGCAGCTGCGGAGGCGGCTGCAAAGGCGAGGGAGGAAAAGGAGCAGCGCGAACATGGCTACAGTCCGGTGAAAGGGAAGGATGTCAAAGCCGGTGCCGCTCCTGCGCCCGATCCCGCTCCTGAGAGCCCCCCCGCTCCCGCCGATACCCTGGGCCAGCCTGTGGATTCCCTGCCTCCGGCCGTCGATTCGACGAAAATGGGATTCCTGTTCGCTGTCGGGGACGTCCGGATTTTCCGGGAGGATATCCAGGTACGCTGTGATTCGCTGGAATATACGGACCTTGATTCCATCGCGCGGTTTTATGGCACCCCGTATATCTGGAACGACGGCAACCGGCAATATACCGCCGACAGCGTCTATGTGCTGATTCGCGGCGGGAAGGTGGAAAAGGCCAATCTGCTCTCCGATGCGTTCATCATTACGCAGGAGGATACGCTGCTCTTCAACCAGATCAAAGGGGCCGAAGTGATGGCCTACTTCGATACGACGGCCGCATTGCGCCGTTTTGACGCCCTGGGCGGTGCCGTAGCCCTATTCTATCTGGAAGAAAAAGGGCAGATCGCTACGGCGAACAAAGTACAGAGCAAGATGCTTTCCGCCACCCTCAAAAACGGGGAGGTGGACCGGGTATATTATTTTGAATCGCCCAAGAACGATGCTTTCCCGCTGGCCCAGATGCCCTCCGAGGACAAGCGGATGAAGGGCTTTAACTGGGATCCGGAGCGGCGGCCGGCCGGACGCCGGGACATCACCACCAAGGAATACAAGGCATCGGAAAGGGCGGCGTACACGGCCCGTCCGCAGCCGGACTTCCCGCAGACGAAATTCTATTTCCCGGGATATATGGAAGGTATTTGGGAGGATATCGAGCTTCGCAGGCAGGGTATCGTCCCTCCGCCCCGTGAAAAACCAGACGGTAAAGAAACCAAAAAGGGAAAAGGGAAAGAGAAGAAGGCTGCCGTCCCGCTCCCTGCGCCGGTGCCGCAGGATCCATCGGAGCCGCCGGTGCGGGATAGTGTAAGTGCGCCCCGGGATACGGCGACAGTGCCGACGGAGGCTCTTCCGGCGGCTTTAGCCGATACGCTGAAACCATCGGAAAAGCCCCCGAAGGTGCAGGCGGACAGCCTTGGGAGCGCCGCCGATACGCTCATGCCTCCTCCTCCGCCACCTCCTCCGGCGGCGAAATCCCCGGAGGCCGCGCGCCGGGATTCCCTGCGGAGTGAGCGGGAAAGGAAAGCGCAGGAGCGCAGGGAAGCGGCGGAACTGGCAGTAGCGCTGCGCATCGCCGCCAGGGATGCCAAATGGGCGCGGCTGGATTCACTCGATGCCGCCAAAAAAGCGCTCAAGGACCAAAAGAAATTGGAAAGGAAACGCAAACGCACCCTGAGGCAGGTACTCCGCCGCGACCGGGAGGCGGAGAGGGACCGCAGGCGTTTGGAAAAATACATCGCCCAATATGAACGCAGAAAACTCAAAGAAGAAAGTAAACGACGCAAGCCTTGAAGTTACGCCCTATTCCGTGACGATGGGCCTGCTGATGGCCGTGCTCTTTTCGGCGGCGGCCGCTTATCTCGGCCTGAAAGTCGGGCAAGTGTTCGAGGCGGCCATCCCCATTGCCATTATCGCCGTCGGTGTGACGGGCGCGCTCGGCAAGAAGGACGGTATCGGCCAGAATGTAATTATCCAGTCCATCGGCGCCTGTTCGGGCGTCATCGTTGCGGGTGCGATTTTTACGCTTCCCGCGATTTATATCCTGGGCCTGGACGTGGATTTCGTGCAGATGTTTCTCTCGTCGCTGCTCGGCGGCTTCCTGGGGATTCTGTTCCTCATCCCTTTCCGTAAATATTTTGTCAAGGAAATGGACGGGAAGTACCCCTTCCCGGAGGCGACGGCCACGACGCAGGTGCTGCTGAGCGGTGAGGAAGGGGGAAAAAGCACCCGTATCCTTCTGGTGAGCGGTCTGGTCGGCGGGCTCTATGACTTTGTGATCGCTACTTTCGGAGCCTGGAGCGAAACGCTCTCATCGACGGTTCTCCACGTGGGGCAGGTCATTTCCGACAAGGCGAAAGTGGTGCTCAAACTCAATACCGGTGCCGCCGTCCTGGGCCTGGGGTACATCGTCGGGCTCAAATATGCGTTCATTATCTGCTGCGGCAGTTTTCTGATATGGTTCCTGGTGATTCCGCTGCTGAATGTCTTCTTTGGGACGGAGGTGCTGGACCCGATGGGGACGGGCATCGCCCAGACAGTAGGGGCGATGTCGCCGGACGAGATATTCAAGTCCTATGCGCGGCATATCGGCATCGGCGGTATTGCGGCGGCGGGCATCATCGGTATTATCAGGTCCTTCGGGGTCATCAAAAACGCGGTAGGACTGGCTGTAGGGGAGTTTACCCGGAAGAAAGGTGACGCCCCCGCCTCCGAAGAGCGTGCCCAGCGGGACCTGCCGATGCGCAATATCGTGTTCGGCGTTATCCTGACCCTGCTTGCCGTATTCGCCTTCTTTGCCTTCGGCGGCGTGGTGGAGAATGTATGGCAGGCGCTGCTTGCGGTGGCCCTGGTCGCGCTCATCGCTTTCCTGTTTACGACGGTAACCGCGAACGCCATTGCCATCGTAGGTTCGAATCCGGTCAGCGGTATGACGATCATGACGCTGATTATCACGGCGTTGGTGCTTGTGGCCGCAGGGCTGAAGGGGAATGCCGGAATGGTGGCGGCGCTGCTGATCGGCGGCGTGGTCTGTACGGCCCTGTCCATGGCGGGCGGTCTGGTTACTGACTTTAAGATCGGTTTCTGGATCGGTACGACACCTGCCCGGCAGGAGACCTGGAAGTTCGTGGGAACGCTCGTTTCGGCGGCTACCGTCGGTGCGGTGATGCTGGTGCTGAACAAAACCTACGGGTTCACCGGTGACGGAGCCCTTGTCGCGCCCCAGGCCAATGCGATGGCTGCGGTGATCCAGCCGATGATGAACGGAGGGAGCGCTCCCTGGCTCTTTTATGGAATCGGCGCACTGATTGCGGTGGTGCTGACGCTTTGCAGGGTGCCGGCCCTGGCGTTTTGCCTCGGGATGTTCATCCCGCTTGATCTGAACCTTCCGCTGCTGGTGGGCGGTGCGATTTCCTGGTATGTCGGCAGCCGCAGTTCCGATGCGTCGCTCAATCAGGAACGCAGCGCGAAAGGGACGCTGATTGCGAGCGGCTTTATCGCCGGCGGGGCCCTGATGGGCGTCGTGTCCGCCGTACTGCGTTTCGCGGGCGTGGACTGGATGCTCAAATCCTGGAATACGGCGATGCCCGGTGGTGCCAGTCCGGCGGAGATGGTGGCCATCGTGCCTTTCCTGCTGCTGTGCACGTATATGGTAATTGCATCGATGAAGGTTAAGAAACAATGAAAATGTTGCCTTTCATTAATCCTAAACAGTAAGCAACTTATTATTTGCAATACTTTTACAATAGTCAACAATCATTATGGAAAAATTGTTGGATAGATTTTTGCGGTATGTCGCCGTGGATACGCAGAGTGATGAAAATTCGGAAAGTCAGCCCTCGAGCGCCAGGCAGCTGGACCTGCTGCGGATGCTGCGCGATGAATTGCTGGCGATGGGGGTGGACGCCACCCTCGATGAATTCGGCTATGTGATGGCGGCGCTGCCGTCGAATCTTGACGTTCCGGTACCTGCCGTGGGTTTCATCGCCCATGTGGATACCTCGCCGGATGCTTCCGGAGCCGGGGTAAAGCCGCAGATTATCCGCAATTATGACGGCGCCCCCATTGCCCTGAAGGGCGTGGAGGGGCTGTTTCTTTCGCCGTCAGAGTTTCCGGAACTGCTTGCGCATAAGGGAGAGACCCTGATTACCACGGACGGGACGACGCTGCTCGGCGCGGACGACAAGGCCGGAGTGGCGGAAATCATGGACGCGGTTCAGTACCTGGTCCTCCATCCGGAGGTGAAGCACGGGAAAATCTGCATCGGCTTTACGCCCGATGAGGAGATTGGCCGCGGCGTGGTGAAATTTGACGTGGCACGGTTCGGTGCCGACTATGCCTATACCATGGACGGCGGAGATGTGGGGGAACTGGAATTCGAGAATTTTAATGCCGCCGCCGCGACCCTCCGCGTGCAGGGGCTTAATGTCCATCCCGGCTATGCCAAGGGAAAGATGAAGAATGCCATGCGTATTGCGATGGAGTTCAATGAACTGCTGCCGGCCTTTGAAAAACCCGAGTACACGGAAGGTTACGAGGGCTTTTATCACCTGATCGGCATGAAGGGGTCGGTGGAGGACGCAGAACTGACCTATATTGTAAGAGACCATTCCCTTCCGCGCTACGAGGCGCGCAAGGCCTTCATGACACGCTGTGCGGATTTTCTGAATGCCAAATACGGCGAGGGGACGGTCAGCGTGGAACTGCGTCACCAATATTATAATATGCGTGAACAGGTGGAACCGCACTATCACATCATCGATACGGCCATGGAAGCGATGCGGCTTGCCGGTGTTGAACCGAAGGTGCAGCCTATCCGCGGAGGCACCGACGGGGCGAACCTTTCCTTCAAGGGCCTGCCCTGTCCCAATATTTTTGCCGGAGGGCTCAACTTTCACGGAAAAATGGAGTGGGTATCCCTGGAAAATATGGAAAAGGCTTCCGCCGTCATCCTCAATCTCATAGCGCTTTTCAGCAAGGCATAGAAAGGGCTGCTTCGATTTTTAGACTACGCCCCTCCGGGGATATCCCGCCGGTCGCCGGCGCCGGGCCCCCTCCCACTCACGGCTGCGTGGGCGCAGACGGTCTTCAAATCGAAGCAGCTTTTTTATACTGTTCAATCGAAAATTATTTGGAAAAATATTTGAAAAAAATTTGCCGCTTTAAAAAAAGTGTGTATCTTTGCATCCCCTTTCAAACAGGGGACAGTTCTTTGAAAATATTGAGAGAGATTAAGAGGTTAAAAGAAACGAGAAGATAGAAAAGTTAGTCTGTAATAATCCGAGTTTTTTCTTCGGGTTGTGGGACTGCAATTTCTAAGAGGCAAAACGAGTGAAAGAATTCACAAGAGCGAGAAAGATTAGAAGAGCGAACGGAGGATGCCTTGGCTTCCGGAGGCGAGGAAAGACGTGGTAAGCTGCGAAAAGCTCCGGGGATCCGCAAACAGGAAGCGATCCGGAGATGTCTGAATGGGGGAACCCGTACGGTTGAAGGCCGTACACCATAGCGATATGGGGCATACGCAGGGAACTGAAACATCTTAGTACCTGCAGGAGAAGAAAGAAAGAATCGATTCCCGGAGTAGTGGCGATCGAAACGGGAGGAGCCTAAACCGTGCGCGTTACGGCGCGTGCGGGGTTGTAGGAGCACCTAAGTGAACGCGAGAACGAACTGGAACAGTCTGGAAAGTCTGTCCGTAGAGGGTGAAAGGCCCGTACAGGCAAGTTCGAGCGTCGGGGGTGCCACCTGAGTAGGGCGGGACACGTGGAATCCTGTCTGAATCTGCGGCGACCATGCCGCAAGGCTAAATATATCCGGAAGACCGATAGTGTACCAGTACCGTGAGGGAAAGGTGGGAAGCACCCCGAACAGGGGAGTGAAAGAGAACCTGAAACCGTTCGTTTACAAGCGGTCGGAGCACGCGAGTGCGACGGCGTGCCTTTTGCATAATGAGCCTACGAGTTGCATCACATCAGCAAGGTTAAGTCCTTCAGGGACGTAAGCCGTAGCGAGAGCGAGTCTGAACAGGGCGTTGTAGTTGGTGTGAGCAGACGCGAAACCTAGTGATCTACCCTTGACCA
>JAFSVL010000051.1 GCA_017445015.1 Bacteroidales bacterium
ATGGTCTGGGAATAGTTGACCAGAAAACGCGAATAAGAATATGCCTGATAGGAGGGATGGCAGACAATCCGGTTGTCGTTGGCCACATACGTGCGGACAGAGAAATGCATGTCGTCGTCAACCTTCTCCGCCTTGGTCCACTGCTTCAGTTCTACGATGACGATGTTTTCCTTGCCGTTTGCATCCGTTCCCAGAATGATGAAATCCACGCGCTTCGACGTCTGGGGAATATTGTATTCGATGGCAATCTGGACATCGTCTTCAATCTCGGAATCATCGACGATGTCGCGCATGAATTTCATGGAGTTGTGCCAGGATGCAAATTCTCGCTCCTGTCCTGCATTCAGCCCTCTCTCCCGGATGAGATCAAGAATCTTCGTCGCGATGACATTGGATTTGACATCCTGGACGAACTGGCGTTTGTCGGCGTTGTAGACGATCATTTTCTTTTCCGCAATTAGAAAGTGTAATACAAAGTTAGGATTAATCTTGAATTAGTGATTATCGAGAGAGGAAAAGGCGAGGGAGGAAAGTGGTTGTATCTGGTTCTGGATACGGAGATATCCTTTTTCAATTAAAGTATCATAAAATATACGAAGTTCAAAAAAGTTTCTTACCTTTGTATCGAAGTTAACCGTCCCCTTAAACCAAGTATAATTGAAAACCACCAAGCTTTGCGATGCGAATGCTATGCAGACCTCTGCAAATTCCATAACGCGATACTCTTTTTTTCAGAGGTCGTCGAACATTTGAGGCAGCAGTGTGATCGCAAAGAAGAGCACCGGGAAAGATCCCCCGGTGCTCAATTTATTTGTTCTTCCGGATCTTCGGTTCAGTGGCACTGGCCCGTGGCACGTCATCCTGGTCAAATAGTATCGTGAAGGGAAGATTAATGAGGGATGCCCCTAAACTTTTTCCACGATAGTATCATAAAACATACGAAATTCAAAAAAGTTTCTTACCTTTGCAAAAACCACCAAGACCATAAAACTATATTATTATGAAAACTACCACGCATTGTGAACTGAAATGCAGCGTTAGGTACGTGACGTCCACAAAACTTTATTCTTGGGCTGATGAGGTCGGCATTCCCGTAGGTGAAGTGATCGACTTGCTTGTCGAATCCTACGAGGCGGATTGTAACGGGCGGGAAGAGAGAGCTACGATTCTCCCAAAATAATTTTTTGCATAGAACATTCTGGTGGTCATCGGGAGATGAAGTAGCGGAGCACTGGGGAAGTAATTTTCCCCGGTGCTCAATTCATATGTGTCGGCCCCTCCCGCGATTGAGAATTCTTTCCTATCTTTACGAAATGAAACTCAGATCCCTTTTCTTATTTGCGGCGCTTTTGCTGGCCGGGTGTGCCCGGCCGGCGGCAGAGCATGCATCGTTCCCGGAGGTGGGTCAGCGGCGCAGTGCAGCGGCTTTCCCGCTGGCGGCGGACGGCGTTGCGGCGGCAATCTGCGTCGACAGCGCTGATGCGGCTGTCGTGGGCGTCGCAGGAGGACTGCTGGCAGACGATGTCGAGCGCCTGACTGGTGTCAGGCCCGTCGTCAGTGCCGCGCTGCCGGAGGAGGGTCCGGTCCTGATTGCGGGGACGGTGGACGGCAGCACCCTGGTGAAGCAACTGGAGGAGGACGGTCTGGTCGATGTCGCGTGCCTGCGGGGCAAGTGGGAGTCTTTCCTGGTCCAGACGGTGCGGATTCCGGGCCGCGAGGGCGCGGTGCTGGTCGTCGCCGGCAGTGACCGGCGCGGGGCCGCCTATGGCCTGACTTCCCTCTCGGAAGCGGCCGGCGTATCTCCCTGGTACTGGTGGGCAGATGTCACGCCTGCGCGGAAAAAGGCGCTCTATGTGCAGTCCGGGCGTTTCGTCCAGAAAGAGCCGGACGTGCAGTACCGGGGCATCTTCATCAACGACGAGCGCTTCGGCGGCTGGGCCAACTGGGTGGAGCAGAACTTCGACAAGGAGAGCGGCCAGGTGGGTCCCAAGGTCTATGAGAAGGTGTTCGAACTCCTGCTGCGGCTGCGCGCCAACCTGCTCTGGCCGGCCATGCACAATGGATCCAAGGCCTTCAACGCCGATCCGGAAAACGCCCGCCTGGCTGACAGATACGCCATCGTCATGGGCTCCTCGCACTGCGAGCAGATGCTCCGCAACAACGAGGATGAATGGAAGAACGCCGGCACCTGGGGCGATTTCAATTTCCTCACCAACCGCGCCAACATGGTCCGGTACTGGGAGGAACGGGTGCAGACCAACGGAGGATATGAGAACATCTACACGCTGGGCCTGCGCGGCGTCCACGACTATCCGATGGAGGGCGCCGAGACGACGCAGGAGCGGGTGGGACTGATGCAGGAAGCCATTGAGGTGCAGCGCGATATCCTCCGCCGCAACGTGGACGCGTCCGTGGAAGAGATTCCGCAGGTACTGTGTACCTACGAAGAAGTCCTGGAGGCCTACCACGCCGGCCTGCAGATCCCGGAAGACGTGACCTTGCTCTGGTCCGACGACAAGCATGGCTACACCCGAAACCTGTCCAACCCCGAGGAGCAGCGGCGCAAGGGCGGCGCCGGCATCTACTACCACCTTTCCTATCACGGCGATCCGGCCAGTTGGATCTGGCTCAGCCCGCTTTCTCCGGCGTTCATTTCGACCGAACTCACCAAGGCCTATACCTACGGCGCCCGGAAGATCTGGGTGTTCAACGTCGGGGACATCAAGCCGGCGGAGAAGGAGATTACCTTTGCCATGCAACTGGCCTGGGACACAGCCCGTTGGAGCCCGGGGAAGGCGCAGGGCTTCATCGAAGAATGGGCTGCGGGGACCTTCGGGAAAGCCGTCGCGCCGGAAATTGCCGCCATCCAGGCGGAGTACTACCGGCTCCAGGCGGCGGGGAAGGATGCGCATGTGTATTTTCTCGAATATCCGGAAAAGGAGATCCGGGACCGTCTTGCCGCCTGGGAAGCGATTGCGGTCCGGGCCGAGCAGTTGCGCAAGCGTATTCCGGAGCACCTGCGGGCGGCCTATTTCGAACTGGTGGAATATCCGGTCCGGGGTGCATGGATGCTCAATGAATACCAACTCCGCTCGCGCCTGAGTCTGGCTCACGCCACGTATGCCGACGGCGCCGTGGCCATGGCGGATGCCGCCCGCGCCACGGAGATGTTCGGCGCGCTGAACGCCTGGACCGACAAATACAACAAGGAACTTCTGGACGGGAAATGGGACCGTTTCTTCAACTGGCGGCCTTACCACTGGTACTATTCCGACGGGATGGATGCCCCGGTCTGCACGGAGAAGTTGCTCGCCGAGGCGGCCGCCGGTCCCAAGCCGCGGTTTATCCCTGTCATGGATGCATTGAGCGGCAACTGCGTGATAGACAGTGAGGTCGAGGGGGACGTTCCGCTCTGGATCCATGCGCTGACGCCGGTTGACAATTTCTCGAAGGCCGCGGAGGACAACCTTTTCTGCCGGGTGGTACTGGACGGGAGCGGCTTCCTGGCGTCTGCGACGCCCATCAACAATATCTGGCATGCGCCGGCGGTCGGTCCGATGTGGAGCCGGGTGGGGACGCTGCACCTGAAGAAAGGGCAGAACCGTTTCGCCGTCGCGGATGTGCGGGACGGCGCGCGGATCGATGCGATTTTCGCGGGAATTTATCCGCCTTTCCCGCCGGAGCCGCTGCTGCGAGTACCGGCGTCGTCCGGAAAGGTCGTCCGGGAGGTCCCGGAGGGTAGGGTGACGACGGTGCCCGGGCTGGGATTCCGGGACGGAGTGACGGTGCTTCCTTTCGGTACGCCGTCATATACGCCGGAGACGGCGCCTGCGGTGGAATTCGCCGTGGCGGTGCCGGAAGGTGCGTCCAGGTTGCAGGTGCTTTCGCTGGCGAACCTGCAGGTCTATGAAGGCCGGGACGCGCGTTATTCCGTAAGCATCGACGGCGGGGAGCCGGCGGTATTCTCCATCCATGCGGAGGACTTCTCCGCCGAATGGCGCTGGAATGTGCTGCGGGGCTATGCCTTGCGGTCGGCAGACATTACGCCCGGACCCCACAGGCTCCGGGTGGCGCTGCTGGATCCGGGCGTCGTTCTTCAGGAACTTCGGTTCTGCGAATAGCTATTTCTCCCGGACGTGTTTTCCGGACATGTGGTCGATGGAGATTTCCAGGATCAGGGCGTTGCGGGCGTTGTCGGCCATGTCTTTTTCGAGGTCATATCCTTCGGGGAAGTACTTGGCGCCGATCTGCCTCAAAAGGCGGTCTTTTTCCTGCTCGTCCGACACCTCCGCGATACGCCCGAAGCAGATGACGCTGGTAAAGCAGTTCCACCATTCGCCGGGATGCTTCACGGGCGCGGAAAGCACGGTGAAGCAAACCTTGTCATTGGCCCGTACGGCGTCCAGTTTGTGGCCGGCCTTGGCGCAATGAAAGTAAATCTTGCCGTTCTGGTATATGTAGTTGACGGGCTGCCCGTAGGGATATCCGTTCTCTCCGTGGACGGCGAGGATGCCCCGCGGGGCACCGGCCAGCACCTCCTCGCATTCCTGGGTTGTGGCGGCTTGCTTGATACGGCGCAGCGGTCTGAATTCCATATTATTTCGGATTAGTCGGTAACATGAAAATATAACGCGGAACGGAGCGTTTATAGGCCCGGTACTCGTCACTGAAATCAGCTTCCAGGCGCTTCTCTTCCGCTCTTACCTGGAGTGTGAGAAGGATAAGCTCGATGGCGAAGACCAACAGTGGCCATCCGCTTTGGAGCCACACCAGGATGCCGATGTCGTAGATATATATTCCGAGTAGCATGGGATTGCGGGAGCACCCATACGGCCCATCCTTCATCAAGTGTTTGGTCCTGGGTGCGACTTCGTGGTTATATGCATCGAAGGGGTTCCCTTTGCCGACTTTTTTCATGTGTACGATGGACCAGATGCTCAGTGCCAGGCCTGGAATCATCAAAGCAAAAGCGATGATCGCCCATGGCAGCGCCGGGGCCCACGGGAAGGGTCTTCCGGACACCCACCACATCAGCGCCGGGATTCCGACAACAAAAATCAGAAATCCAAGGATGTATCCCAAAACATTTCTCATAGGAACCTAGTACCGATTTCTCGGCATGAAGATAGCCACAATCCGTCACAACTCCAAAACCGCAGGGGCTTGCAAGGTCTATCTTCCGGCCTTTTTGAAGAGGTTCTTCTGGAAGCCCTTCTCAATCACGTTCTTGATGCAGGTGTTCGTGCTCTTGAAGCCGTTGAACATGGTTGCGTCTGCCTTGTAGGTGTCGCCTTTCCAGAGCACGTTGCCTTCCTTGTCGAGGACGGTGGGGGTGAGCCAGGTGCGCGGGCTGTTGAAGACGACCTTCTTCTTTGCCACGACGTTGAGGATGAAATCGGCTTCGGAGGCCTCGGCGACGCTTACCCAGCCGCCTCCTTCCGCCAGTCTTCCGATGACGTCTTCGAATTCGTCATCGGCGATGGGGTGCTCCTCGTCAACGACGAGTTGGACAAATACCTTGTTTCCGGCGGCGACGGCTTCCTGAAGGGAAGTCTGGGCAAAGGCGGCGGTGCAGAAAAGTCCCAGCGCCACGGCCAGGAGGGATTTCATAATCTTCATGGTTGATGTGTTTTTGTAAGTCTTGAAAAGATATGTATTATTTTTCAGCGACCAATCTTATAGGGGCGAATTATTATCCAATAGGGATTTCTTTCCTGAACACGAACATTTCGTCATCCTCGCTCCAGTTTTCTTCCATCTCCTCAGGAACGGCAGGACCGTGCTGGTACTTGTTCCAGAATTCGACGATATGGAAGCCGCAGCGGTTCACATAGAAGTGGATGTTGCGCTTCTCGAAGTAGGGGGTGATGGTTTCCCAGACCTTGATTTCCGGGTGCATCGCTTCCACCGTTTTCCAGGCGGCCTGACCGATGCCTTTGCTGTGGATCTCCGGCAGCACGAACAGCAATTCCAACTCACCTTTGGCCGCATCTTTGTCTATGCGGAGGACCACGCCGCCGACCTTCTTTCCGTCGAGTACGATCCGGTAGGCCTCGGCATTCTCTCCGTCGATGGAAGCCTCGATGGTCTTGCGGGAGATGACCTCTTCACCTTCCTCACAACGCTCGTCCCGCTTCCCGAACTCCTGCTGCGCTCCGTACTTGAACGCCCATTGGTTGTCCAGGATGAACTGCTCCCGGTCTTCGGGTTGCAGGGGAAGAAGCATGACATTTGGTAGTTTCATAGATACCAATAAACTGGAATTTAACGGATAGGATAGCGGATAACTGTCTTCAGTTTATCTGCCGACGTCTTCCTCGGATCACTGAGATAAATCTCATGATGTCGGCGAACGTTGTCGATGGCAATCTGGTATCCTTGGCTTAGGGCATACTCTACCATTGCTTTTATCGTTGCCGGTTCATCGTCATAAGAGCCAATGTGCATGCACTGGACGCACAAGCCCTCATCGTAAGGGAAAAACTCAACCTGTGAGAAATCCATCTTCTTCTTTCTGGTCGCTTCACAGATAGCCCAGTGCACATCCTTCTCAGTAACGAAATCAGGTAGGCGAATCATGGAGATGAAACAGAATCCGTCTTTGTTGGTGTAATCTAACTCGCCATTCTCCGCCCACCACAATCCTTCGAGCGGCGGTACGACATACTCGAAGAACCCCTCTATCCGATAATCGCTCTTGTAACTCATCTTCAACGTGTATGCGATGCCATAGAGTTGCTCGAGCGCCTGTTTATAAGCACCTCCTTCTTCGTTCGGGTCACCCTTTCCACGGACTGCCAGATAGTTCATTACAGGAATTTTCACGATTGCTGGTTTGGCCGTCGGGAAATAGAACTCCTTATACTCTTTTTTGAAATCAAAAGCCATATCAGTCCAATTCCTATTTATCTAACTCTCAAAGGTAATCATTTCCGGACACATTTGGACACGCTCCTGGAAAATGGACACGTTTTCCAGGACTAATCGTATCCGCATTCACCGATGAGATGCGGTAAGTCTCGTCAGCCACCGATGAAATCGCTTCCGCCCGAGGCGCAACAAGACCCTGTAAGTTGCTCTTGAATCCACTTCTGAGATTCTCGCTTCAAACTTGCTCGTACCAGGCCACGGACTTGGCGATGAGCTCCTGTAGAACAAGAATGACCTCTAAAGGTGGACCAGCCCATCATCCTGTTGATGCTGCAATGGCAATGTATCAGGACAAGTTTAGACGGGCTGTTCTTTGGCATCTCATCTTGCCTGTGAGGATTACGTACAGGGGCGTCCCTCTTTGATGATTTGAAAGACCTCCCCGTATAACAGCGCCTCATGTATCTATCCCTCAGCTTACTTCGGCTCATAATCAATTCTTCGTTTTGTTACTATCCCCTGTTTAACCTACCTGTGGCGAGCATGCAAGAGGGCCTCGACCGCCATCATGGTTCGGCCGATGAAGTGGCCCTTCGGCGCAAGGTCCGGGTCTCCGGTCTGCTCCTGGTAGACCGGGATTCCATAGGTATCCTTGAACTGTTTGTCGTAGTCGCCCGTCTGCTTGCGGCGCAACAGTTCCGGGAAGAGTTGGATGCGGCCCGGCCAGTAGATGGCATTCAGGAGGAC
>JAFSVL010000052.1 GCA_017445015.1 Bacteroidales bacterium
CGAAGGACATCGAGGCCGTCCGCTGCCGGTTCGAGGGAAAGTACCCCTTCTGGGAATGTGACCGCTTCACCATCCGGGACTGCCACTTCACGGAAGGAGCCCGCGCCGCCATCTGGTACTCGCGGGACGGGGAAATGAGCGACTGCCTGGTGGAAGCTCCCAAGATGTTCCGGGAAATGGACGGACTCCGGCTCGCCCGCGTCCGCTTTCCCCACGCCCACGAGACGCTTTGGGGCTGCCGGAACGTCCGGATGGAAGATGTCGAAGCGCAGGAGGGCGATTATATCTTCATGCACAGCCAGGACCTTGAAATCGACCGTTTTCAACTGATGGGCAATTATTCCTTCCAGTACTGCAAGAATGTCGTCATCCGCAACTCCAACCTGCAGACCAAGGATGCGTTCTGGGAAACGGAGGACATCACAGTCTATGACTCCGTCATCAACGGAGAGTACCTGGGCTGGTATTCCAAAAACCTGCGGCTGGTCCGCTGCCACATCGGCGGCACCCAGCCCCTATGCTACGCGGAAAACCTGGTGCTGGAAGACTGCACCTTCGCCGAGGACGCCGACCTGGCCTTCGAATACTCGACCGTTCAGGCGCGGATGCTCGGGACCATTCCCTCGGTGAAAAACCCGCGCAGCGGACACATTGCCGCGAAAGGTTACGGCGAAATCATTCTCGACGGCAATTGCAAAGCGCCGGGCGACTGCAAAATGGAGACTTATTAACATCTGCACGCTATGAAATCCTGGTTTGAAGACACGCCTCAGCGGAGGGGAAGCAATTCGGTGAAATGGGACGAACGGCCGGGCGTATTGCCGTTGTGGATTGCGGATATGGATTTTCCCGCCGCCCCTTGCATCCGGGAAGCCCTGCAACGCAAACTGGACCACGGGGTTTTCGGATACACCCGAATCCCGGATTCATATTATAATGCGGTCATCGACTGGTTCGGCCGACGCCACGGATGGAACATCGCCCGGGAAAGCATCATTCCCATCGACGGCATCGTCGCCGCTACCTCCATCGCCTTGAAAGCCCTGACGAATCCCGGCGACAAGGTGATTATGCAGACACCGGCCTACAACTGTTTCTTCTCCAGCATCCGCAACACCGGTTGCGAGTTGCTGGCCAATCCGCTCGCCTACGATGCCGCGACCGGACAATACAGTCTGGATTTCGAACATTTCGAGCGCTGCTGCAAAGACCCGCAGGCCAAGGTTTTCCTGCTCTGCAACCCCCACAACCCTTCGGGACGGCTCTGGACGCGGAAAGAATTGCTGCGGCTCTGGAACATTTGCCGGCGGCACGGCATTCCCGTCATCAGCGACGAGATTCACGGCGACATCGTCCCGCCCGGATCGGCCTACACGCCTTTCGCCTCGCTGTCGGAAGAAATATCTAATGGAAGCATCAGTTTCGCCTCCCCGACCAAGCCCTTCAACATCGCGGGCCTGTGCGTTGCCAATATGATTTGTGCGAATGAAACTACACGCAAGAAACTGGACCGGGTGCTCAACGACTGGGAGCATTGCGACCTCAGCCAGTTC
>JAFSVL010000053.1 GCA_017445015.1 Bacteroidales bacterium
AAAGCGTTGGATCTGTATATAAAGGGAATCAGGGAACTCTTGCTTTCCCGGAATTAATTTCTTAAATTTACTCCCTGAGCAAGTTCTGAGCTATGAAAAGACGTGAATTCCTGAAAACCACAGCGGCTCTGGCAGCCCTTGCCGGAAGCGCGGACCTGCTGAAGGCGGGCAATGCCGCAGAAAAGTCCGGCAACCAGCCCACGGTGTCCGATACGGAAAATGCCGGCGGTCCGCTGCTTGCGTCGCATCCGGTGCTGCAGAACTATGCTCCCACGTCCATGGGGGTCGCTTTCGTCGTGAGCGCCCTGGCCAACGGATATGTGCTCTATGGCCGTGAGCCGGACCTGTCCGACGCCGTAAAGGTGAAATGCGGCGGCTTCCGCACTACGGACATTGGCGACCGCATCCTTCACGTCCGTCTCACAGGGCTCAAACCCGACACCCGTTACTACTATCGCATCGGCGCGGACCGCATCCATTACGGAGGCGGATACGACATGAAGGTTATCGGAAACGAGGAAGACACCCGTATCCATTCATTCCGGACTGCCGGCCCCAAGGAAAAAGCCCACTTCTGCGTCATCAACGATACCCACGTCCGTTGGGAACCGTTCGGAAGGGCGCTCGACAAGATTGCCGAGATCGGCCCCAGCTGCGTGGTCTGGAACGGAGACGCCTCCAATACCGAAGAGACCATGGACGCTCAGGTGCGCATATTCTTCAAGCCTGAGGTGCAGCGCAACGATTACGCCGCCGACACACCCTACCTTTTCTGCCCGGGCAACCACGACCTCCGCGGCATGGCCAACCGTCATCTGGAAAGGGCCTGGATGTATCGTCAGCCGGAAGAAAGGTCCTCGCGCGACTGGGATCTCGGCCGTAACTTCGCTTTCCGTATGGGCGATGTGGCCATGATAGGGCTGGATACAGGTGAGGACAAGCTGGACGGTAATCCCCGTTTCGCCGGCCTGTTCAACAACGCAGCTTACCGGGAAGCCCAGACAAAGTGGCTCAAGGAAGTTCTCAAACGCAAGGATATTAAAAAGGCCAAATATCTGGTGGCATTCTGCCACATCCCCCTGTTCGATCCGGATCCGGCCGCCAATCCCGGTGACCTTGCCCCGGCGGACTCCGCTCCCGGCTTCAAGAAAGATTACGCCGCCTGGCAGAGAACATGCGCACAGATGTGGGGGCCGCTGCTCGCTAAAGCGAAATGCCAGCTGCTTATAACTGGCCATCAGCACCGTTACCGCTACGACGCCCCCACTCCCGAAAGGTCATGGGCCCAGATAGTGGGAGGCGGTCCTTTCCTTGGTCCGGATGCTCCTGAAGACCGCTACCCGACAGTCATCGAGGGAAGGGTTCAGGGTGGCCGTCTGGTCGTCAGCGTCCATAATCTGCGAACCGGTGTCGTCCAGGACACATGGAATTTCAAACCCAGATAGCGCATGGAATTTGTTGACCTTTACACCCTGCAGCGGGACCTCAGGGAGGGCCTTGGGGACCTCTTTCCCGACAGCGTGTGGGTAAAGGCCGAAATCGCCCAGATATCGGTGAAATCCGGCGGGCACTGCTACCTTGAACTCGTGCAGAGCGAGGCGGGGACGGTAATCGCCAAAGTGCGTGCCGTCATCTGGCGGAGCGCCTATACACTTCTTAACGCCAAATTCCGCAGTGTCACAGGAAGCGACATCGCAGCCGGAACGGAAGTGCTGGTGCTGGCTAAGGTCAGTTTCCACGAAGTCTACGGCCTTTCCCTGGAAATTGAAGACATCGACACCGCCTTCACGGTGGGCGGACAGCAGCTCAAACGCCAGCAGACGGTGGACCGCCTGATCAAGGAAGGCCTGATGGATCGCCAGAAGGCCCTCGACCTGCCGGAACTGCCCTATGCGCTGGCAGTCATTTCCGCCGAGGGGGCAGCCGGGCTTCAGGATTTCCGCCGCCATCTG
>JAFSVL010000054.1 GCA_017445015.1 Bacteroidales bacterium
CTATCTTTGTTCATGCTAAGGGTGGCTATATTGAGTTGTTTGGCGACACTAATATAGTGATTATCAATGAGATATGCAATATTTCTCAAAGAAATCAACCTTAGCATTTTTTCGTTTTTTAGCTACTTGCGAAACTTAAATTATTATTCTAATGATTATTTGATGATATTTTAAGGGAATAATATGATTCTTTTTGAGCCAAACGTTTTTATAGAAAACAATCCCATCACAGTAATAGTGGCTAATAATTTGGGGCGGCAGGTAAAAAGGGAGGTTTACCAGATTAATCCCAAACATAGAGACCGGAGCCAGAATAAATCAAAATGGTCTATAGAAAAGCCTGAAGAGGTGGGAGTATTTGGATGGGCATTAGAAAATAACTCTCAAGATGGAAGATACTACTGGGGAGTTTCGCTTCATCAAAATATGTGTTGCGTATTAGGGAGAACAGCGAACAGTCAAAATACCAAAATAGCGCGATTCGAATGTTCAGCCCAGCCAAAGATATGGCATGGCTATCCCGTGGACTATGTAAAAGACCCTCAACATGATTGCCCTAATAGTACAATCCTAAGAAAGTGGGCTAAGCTGAATATTATCACAAAACCGCAGATCGCAAAATTGATAGGAGGACAAGGATGGAAAGACTAAGTATACATGGAGACTTCTTTGACTGTCAATTATATGGTGGCATGTTGTATCTGTGGACTTTTGACGGATCGCTGCAGGTATATAACTATGCTGCTATATTGAGAGAATGGATTAGGCAAAAAGGCCCAAATAGACACCATTGTGGTGCATATGAGGGTGGAATGTCTCAAATATATATAAGTAGTGAAGTTTTAAATAGGTATCTTTCATACGAAAGAGATTATTTGACTGACGAATTTCCTACAGGTACGGAAATATTAGCAGGCGAATTATTTGAGTCAAATGCCAAGGGATTGTTTAGGTGTAAGATACCTGTGTTCAGAGAAATGATGCCTGCTGAGAAATTATGTGATGTCCCGTTGGTTTATATGTGCGGAGCGCGGCGTCGTGGATTAGTATGTGCTGGCGGTAGTGATGGTTTGTTTTGGAGACCTACTTCCATGACAGAAAGAGGACTTTTGCAGGTCTCAGACCGGCAGACCATAAGAGCTTCATTTTGTAATCCGGGCATCTATGCTCATTCTTCAATAACGGATTCTTTTTTACTTGTTAAAAACAGAAGTGCTTATGGAATTGAAATGAGTGAGCGTGAATTATATCCCATAGTAGAACAAAGAGTTTATGGCCCCAAAATGACATGGACCTGGAACAATAGTTTTTATATTGCAGAGGAACATAAACTCAAAGTATATGATTTTGTGTCAACTTCTAAACCTATGCAATTGAAGGATGAGATACAGTTCTATTATTGGAAGGGTGATTTTGTTAGCGCGGGGAGTAGTGAGTGCGGTACGGTTGTAGAACTGGATAATGCCATTTGTCTTTTTGAAGATTTACACCGAGAGGATGGCCGCTGTACCCTTATGGAACCTGTAACCCGTTGGAGAATGTACCCACGATCGAAGTCTTTTTCTTCACACGTACATATCATATTTGATGATAGAATGGATATAGTTGTGATGAATAATGATTTGATGCAGTGGTACAGAATGAGATATTTGGAAAGAGGAGTGGTGTGATAATTTTCAAGTGCGGTGTAATTATGACGCAGGATGAGCGGTGGCTTAAACGATATCAGGATGTGATGGACTTTATGGAAAAGAACCATAGAATGCCCTTTTAATCGATATAATGATTCTTATCTACGAGTATTGAAAACTGTACTAATAAAATATGCGTAATATATCCATATTGCTTTTATCTGACATCCACCTTAATATTACTAAGGATGTGGAAAATCAAGGTCTTGTTATCTCCGAGTTCTTTAAGGATATAGACAAGACTCTAAAGGATATCCCATTTGATGATAGGTTTTGCATTATCTCTGGTGACCTGGTGCAGGCAGGCGGCTTAAGCCAGAGTTATGTAGAATTCGTGAAACGATTCCTGGAACCTTTGAAAAAGCAAGTTGCATTAAAGAATATTATTTGTATCCCAGGCAACCATGATTTAAACCGACCATATGTGGAGAGTCATAAAACGGACTATGACAAATGGATTGCTATCGATGAGGATGAGACGGCTTTCAACAAAGCTGCAAAAGAAGATGAGTATTTCAAAAAAGCGTTTGAGCACTTCATCACTTTTCGAGATGAGAATCTGGTATCAGACGGGCAATCGATCTTTGGTTTCAGCAAGAATTTGATTCCGGAAATTAGTGTCATGTGCCTAAATTCCGCTATCCTCTCCAATGGTGGACTTGATGAAAAGTCAATAACGCCTCCTTTCTCTAAAGACAGAGAACTTCTTCGTATAGAAACGTCAGGTCTATATGAGTGGGTAGAAAATAATGACGGTAGGACGAAAATCCTGGTAATGCACCATCCCGTCAAGGACTTGACGGAATATCTGCAACACCAATTGGATGCTTTAGTTAAGAAGTCTGTGGATATCCAGATTAATGGTCATACCCATTTCCAAACATACGAACCTAAGCATCATAATGGAAGAGTTATTCACACTATGACATCTCCTCAGCTTTTTAGTACAAAGAAAGACGAGACGAACGGTTATTCACTGCTTCATTTTCAAGGCTCGGAGCTGAAAACCATACGGTATAGGCAGTGGAGTCCCAAAAACCAGCGTTTTATGGCTGGGATAGAGTTGGCGGACAATGATGAGGATACAGGTATTGTTACAGTAGAGGTTCCCAACGTAAGGCAAAAGATGCAGGACCAGATTTTAAAAACAAAACTTGAAGAGTCCTTGCTCATTTTCAACTATACAATGCCCTGGTGTCACAGAGCTTTATCGACCTCAATTACTCCCAATCAATCAAAGGAAGAAAAATCTATTGACTATCTGGATATCCTTAACAGCAAGGATAATTACCAAATTGTTGCCCCTCCCCAGTTTGGCTTGACATCATTCGCTCGTTTTCTGGCTTATAAAGCACAGGAAGTAAAGGACGAAAAATGGGCATATTTGGATATGCTGCTTGACTGTAATCATTCGAACATTGAGAATAAGTTAAGGTTCGCAAGTCAGGAGGTGGGATTTGACATCAAAGAGCTGAATGGAGTTTTGCTGGATAACTGGAATGGTCAATTAAAGGATCGTTTGAAAATCATAGAGAAGATTCAGAAAGTAATTTCTGGAGTAAGGATTGTCCTCTTATGCAATATGGCTGATGCGGAAGTTTTGGCTGGTATTGATACGGAAGAGAGTCATAAGGGATTTAAACTTTTCTACCTACGGGAGCTGTCCAGGCAATCTATAAGGACGCTTGTTGAAGCGTTCAATGAGGATTATCATATCGCGGATACTAATTTTCTCCTTGACAGACTCATCATAGATATAGATGCCTTGAATGAGCATCGCACGCCATTGAACTGCATGCAGTTGTTGATGGCGTATAGAAATAATTTTGAAACGCACCCCGTGAATAGGTCCAGAGTGCTGGAATTGGTCTTGGATGTCATATTCAAAAACTCCAATACGCTGTATTACAACGATGCTTTGGACGAAAAAGATTGCTGTAATATAATGGGAGTAATAGCGTATGAACTCTACAAGAAAGAAAGTGACTATTTTACATGGGATGAGTTCAAGCAGGCGGTAATGACGGAACTGCCCATGAAATATACGGAGTCGCAAATAAAAGATCTGCTTTCGATCTTGGTTAATAGTCAAATATTAGAATCTACTTATTATGGCTATAGATTCCATTTCGTTTATTGGGTATTCTATTTTGTGGCATATAGGATGTATGCGTCTGAGGAGTGCTTCAACGAAATGATTGTTAATAAAAAACAGTATTACAACGAAGATATTGTTGAGTTTTATTCGGCGATAAACGATAAGAGTGATGGACTAGTAACGATCTTGGTAGAAAAGCTTACCGAATTGGCCAACAAGGTTAATGTGAATATAGGACGTCCATTCTGGAACCCCTACGACAGTCTAAAATGGAATCAAAATGAAACTACTAAAGGGAAGACCACAGAGCAAGTGGAATCTGAAATTGAAGCTTCAAGACTTCCGGATGATTTGAAAGATTCTATCAAGGACAAGAACTATGATGCTGTCAAACCGTATAACCAGCCCATTCAAAGAGTATTTGAAGAGTATGAGGTCCGAAACTTAATGAACCTGGCACGGGCGGCAAGCCGTGCTCTTAGGAATTGTCATCTGGTGGAAGGTGGACTTCTTATTGCTCTTCGAAATTCGATATACGTGGCATGGGTTGAATTATTTAAGGTTCTTATCCTCCTCGCTCCCGCACTTGCTAAAACTGGGTATGGTGGTGTGGGTGGAGCAAATTTCAAACTTTCCGGTGATTTTTCTGATGAATTTAATGAGTGTATAAAGCAGATTGTTTGTGCAATTCCTCTTAATATCATTGGCTGGTACAAGAATGATTTCTTCTCGGAAAAGCGTGTCGCGATGTATTACGACGCCATGCAAAATGATACCAATCCAGTAGTACGTCATCTGAATGCGCGCGTATTAGTGGAATGCCGTCCTAAGAACTGGCGTGAGATGATTACTAGCTATATTGCCTCATTAGGTAAGAACACCTATTTCCTTGGGGATATTTATGCGGCCTTAAGACAATGTTATAAGTTGGATTCTATGAGTGATGAGGACTTGCGGGTTACGAAGGGGCTCATTCTTACTTGTTATACAAAGCATAAGGATGGTGGCACTTTGCCTTCCTTGCAGGCTTCCAACAAGAATGCTGGTGAAGTTGATTTTCCAAAGAGATTGTCAGAATAAAGGGTAATTATACATCTTGAAGAATAAATCCCTTATGCTCAGCTATATTCTTTCATAGATTAATGAGATAGTATTTCGTCACTATGACTGTAGTTAAGAATCTAAGACATTAGTGTCCACTAAAAATTTGGACGGTTATATAAAGTTTAATAATTAAAACAAAGTCGGTCCATTCGACTCATCAAGTTCATTGTCAATATTGTCGTTAGAGTTGCATAGAAGGTCGTAGAGTGGCGTTTTTTCGGTCAGAACCATGCTCACAGTCTCGAGTACTTCATAGATGCTCAACTCGGTTTTGGTCTCGTGTTGTATGATTGCAACCATGCAGTAAGCGGTGATGGCTGCGTAGATTTGGATGCGAACAGCATTCTCCGTCTCGCCCCAGAACCTTTGGATATTGAGGTGCTGCTTCATCCATTTGAAGAACAATTCAATCTTCCATTTGCTCGGCCTGTTGGTTAACTTTCCTGCGGCGGTTGTGGTCTTTGACAAAGAGCTTGTGACCGCGCTCCATGCAGTAGTTGGCGATATAAAGAGCTGTTTTTACTATATTTTGGCGCTCTGTTTCCTGTTCCTGCTCAGGGAAACCGTATAGCGTTGCAATAACTTAGGTCTACACGGTGCTCCTGGCAAGGGGTGTCCTGTCCGCTACTGTCCATTGTATAGCAATATTTCTTGCGCAGCTCGTCAATCTGGCCCTGGAGTGCACGGTAGTCCTCATCGGACAGTTGCTCTACGTTGAAGTTGAAGTCACGATCCTCGATCCTGGCCAAAGCAACCCGTGAAGCCAGACCGTTCTCGTCACCGTTGCCAATAAAACGTCGTACAGCATCGGGCGTTCCGGTTGCAGTGTAGTTAAAAGCTGCCCGGAATTTTCCACAGGGAGAACCATCGTCCTTGTTCTGGTCAATATAACCGTTATCAAATGCCTTGCGGAAGATTTATGATGGTAACCTTCCCTGCTTGACAAGGTTCGTGTTCAGAGTATCCAGTTCTTCTTCAAACATATAAAAGGGAATACCTTTGTTTGCGTCAACATATTTGGCGTATTTCGCCATTGTTGTATTGGTACCGATGTTCTGAATAATACCCGAACCGGCCCTAGTCTTCTCGTTATCGGCAGCAATGATACGCGCAAAACAGTTATTATATATTTCCGTAAAATTGCCTTTCCCTTGTCCGGCCTCGCCTTCTACGACAACACCAAGAATTGGCCATTGCATCCTTCCACTATAAGTGGCGCAGACCCTTGGGCAACAGAGCGCTCCATACATGGAAATAAGGTGAAGTAGCATTGCGTTGCGCTGACCTTCCGGATAAAGTGCAACTATGCAGTCAAGTGGGTTGGGGAGCTGGGGGAACGGGAAGTGCTCCCTGAACCAAGTGGACCAGTCGGTAAAGCCTTTATCTGGTATTTTGTCGTTGTCGCTGCCTTCGTTGCCATTCTTGCTGTTTTTTGACTCCAGTACACGGTTCATTAACTTTTCCGCGGGATCGAAGGCGAAGTCTATACCTCTTTCGGCAATCTTTATCCCGGAATACGTTTTGGTGACGCCCATGCCAAGTTGATTCATCATACCCACGGGGTCCTCGCCGGATGTTTCAAGGGTAAACTGGCCATAGCGTGCTTTTGCATGCCGGTGCGTTCTACTTGAAGTGGTGCGTCTTCCCTCGGACTGCCTGCCACGGCGACTCTGCGTGTATGGTGGTTCTAAGGTAGGAGGTAACACCGCTCCAGAGCCATTGAAGAGACTCTGGAGCAAGTCACCGATTTTTCCCAACAGAGGGAATCCATTACTTTTATTTGCCATGATGCTTGTGTGTTGACTTTGCTTCAGTACCGCACTTGCTTACAGAGATACGGGAAGCTCAGAACGAACGCTCTCTCAAGCGCCTGCAAGAACGCTTTCTACGCTATGATCTTGTCATCTGTGATGAGTTCGGTTATGTCTCACTCGACAAGGAAGGCGGAGAGCAACTATCACGACCACCAACTTGCCTTTCATACGCTGGGATGAAATAATAAAGGACAAAGCCCTCTGCTCTGCGGCCGCGACCGCGGCGCCACCTCCTGGCCCGGATGCTACCAGAACTAATACGGCATTTCCGAAATACGGCCTTGGTTTTTAGAACCAGGGCCGTTTTTTGATGCAAAATTGTTTGAGCAATTCAATCTACTTTATTAAGTTTGCAGAAAAGAACCGGTATGCAAATACTCCAAGAACCCGTCTCAAGAGATGACTTGAAAATAATCGCCCGGAACACATTCGGGGATGTGGTGAAATTTGTAGCAGATGTCCGCCAGGGCATTCTGGCGATGGACGCAAACCTTCACGCCGATCTGGAAACTGCACTATTGAAAAACGGATCTGCCCAGCAGGACCTGTGGGGGTTCAATCTTTGGGTTGAGGAAGAAGGTGAAGACTTCATTGAATACGATTCCCTGATTAATATACGCTCCTGGCAGGGCAATCCTTCCCGTGATGTGCTGGATCCGGAAGTGAGGAAGGCAATAGCTGACATGGTCCATAGATTCATTGTAGAATGATGCAACACGCTTCTTTGGAAAACGGGCGGTGGGCCGAATTGACATTCCCGCAGCAGATGGCGAACATCGGCAGCGAGACTTCACGGATTTACAAAGCCTTGGAAAGCGGGAAAGAAGCCAGGGCGGAAAGTGCCTTTGTGCGCTTTCAGGAATTGATTGACCTGACCATACAATTTGGACGGAAAAATGAAAGCGCGGCCGCAAGGGCTTCCATGTGGAGGGAATTGTGCCGTTTCCGCGAATTGTATTGCAAGGCTTATCTCTCCCGCGATATGAAAGAGCTCGCTGCCGCAAACCGCTATCTGGATTTGTTTGCCGCCATGCGGTAAAGCGCTTAAGCGGAATTCTTGCAAACTTTGACAGAATCAATGCAACAAACCGGGGCAGGTGTGTTTTATTTTTGCATAGATTCAGTTTAAGTATGAAAACATCCGCTATCATCCTTGCGACATCATTGCTATGCGTCTTTGCATCCTGTAGCCGGGACGGCATTCCCACCCCGGTCTTCGATGCCCGTCCAGAGTATGTGGAACTGTACCGGACGGCAGAGGCAATTCTCGAGCATATGTGGCAGACTTACTCGCAGTATGATCCGCACACATATACTACGGCGTGGCATAATAATTTGTTGGATTGGAATGATTCGCAATCGCTTCAAGCATCAGGTTCAGGCGGGCAGAATCGTTGACTTTATCTCTCATAAATCAAGTATTTATCTCGTTCTGCGGAGGAAACTGCGAAGGGTTTCAGATAGCCGTTTTCAACGAGGTCCACTTCTCGGCCAATGATGGATTCCAACTGTCGTTTGTACCTGATTACATCCAGCAGGGATAGTTTGGCGTCCGTCATATAGTCTACCAGCAGGTCCAGGTCGCTCTCAGGAGTCTCTTCGCCCCTGGCAAACGAACCAAATACCCAAGCTTTGCGGACCGGAATTGTTGAGAGATACTTCTGTACCTTTGCCATCATTTCCAGTCTTGATGAGTCCAGAGATGACACCATTGCTGATGCTTCTTCTTTTACCCCTCTTCTCGCTGCGTACCGCATCATACTGTCTATATTAAAGGGATAGGATTCAACGGCTTTTTGCAGCGTGAGGCTGCCTATCGCCTCTCCGTCTTTGTCACAGATCATATCCACTATGGTCTTTTCCCTCGAAGGAACCATTATTCCATTTTCTCTGGTGACAGGGCTTTCTGTAATAAGCCTTTCAAGTACGATGTACCCTTCCAACTTCAGTGGAAAGTTGTCGAAGGCTTCTTTGCGGATTACATTCGTATAACGCTTCTTGAGTTCTGATTCCGTTTTGTCCAAGTCTGACTTGTAAGCCTGAACGAACAGATTACCTTCTTTCTCTGTCAGACAGAGATCTATACCTATGCAACTTGCAATCAGATAATCATTTACCTCCCGCATCCAGGGACTGATTTCAAAGCTGAGTCCTGCTTTTGGCGCCGAAATATATTTCCCTTTGCCTATGACGGACAATTTCTTCTCTTTTATGAGTTTATTGACCTTTGAATATACGGAAGGCATAGGCATTCCGGGACAAACCGCGGCAATGTCATCCACGGTCACAAACACTTTTTCGTTCAGTACGGCCTGTACTTCTTTTTCATACTTGGCGACTCTCATAAACTCAAGCTTTGCGCAACATAACAATAAATCGGCAAAAATTAAAATATTTTGCCGATTTATTTATAATATCTTCTCGTTCTGCAAAGCGTAGGATACCCTCTCAGCAAGGGCCTGATCGATGAGCAGGGCGCACCGGATTCAGAGGCGGAGCTATCTGCGGGAACGGCGGCGGCGGGATTTTCCGCGACGGCCGGCCACGACGGCGGCACAGACCACGACGGCGGTAACGCCGATGAGGATAAACGTCCAGTTCGAGGCATTGTCGCCCTTGACGCGCGCCCACATCGCCAGCAGTTTGTCCGTATCCGCTCCCCAGTCATGCTCGAGGGCGCAGCGGTCGATGACCGACTTGTCCGGATAGAGCACGGGATTCACGCGCACGCTGTCCGCCCCGGGGAAGAAATAACTCAGGTCGATGGGGTCACAGTCCTCGTCTATCTGCGATTCCAGGACTTCCATCGCACCGTTGGCAGCGACATAGCCGGTTTCTTCCATATTCCGGATGGCGATGTCCGGACGGCACATAAAGTCGATAAACCAGGTAGCCGCCTTCTGGTTCTTCGCATATTTGGGAATGACCCAGCCATCGAACCAGACGGTACTCCCCTCCTGCGGGACGATATAGTCCAGGGAAACGCCTACCTGAGCAGCTTCGTCGATGGCCCATACGGCATCGCCGCTCCAGTTCAGGGAGACGACGCCGCGGTTCTTGGTCATCTGGTCCTTGCCGAAATCGGCCTCCCAGCCCAATACGCCTTCCTTCACCTCACGCAGGTAGGCCTCGACGGCGGCAATGGATTCGTCCGATGCATCGTGCATCAGTTCCTGCAGGGTCACGCTCCCCTCCTGCAGTTCCTTCTGCTTCAGATAAATCAGCACGGGGCCGTAAACGTCACGGGGAGCATCCTTGATCAGCACGCGGCCCGCGAATTTGGGATTACGGATGACATCCCAGGTGGAGGCTTCTTCCGCTGTCACCTCGGCGGTATTGTAAAGGATACCGGTGGTACCCCACATATAGGCCACCGAGTAATCGTTGGCGTCGATGGAAGGATTGATGTCCCGGAATACCTGACGGATGTACGGGGATTTGTTCAGGGAGATATAGTTGAACTCTTCCGGAATGGAAGCAAAGTCCAGGGGCAGCAGCAGACCGGAATTGAGCATCCTTTCTATGATATAATCGGAGGGGCAGACCACATCGTAATCCTCGTGTCCCTTCTCGATCTTGGAGAGCATGGTCTCGTTCACGTCAAAGGTCTGGTACACGACATGGATTTCCTCACCGGTCTTTTCCTGATACCACTGTTCGAACTCGGGAATCACCGATTCGTCGATGTAGTCGGACCAGTTGTACACTTTGAGGATCTGCGAACGGTCCGGGCCGCAGGACACCGCGACGACCGCGAGGGCCGCCAGGAGGAAGGATTTCACTTTCATGCTTTTTCGCTATTCTTGGATTGACGTATATTGATGACAAGCAGGACCGCGAGCACGGCCAGGAAAAGAAGGGTCATCAGCGGCTTGAGTTCCGGGGTCAGGCCTCCTTTCCGCGCATCCGCGTAAATATAGGTGGACAGGGTGTCGAGTCCGATGGTTCCCCGCGTAAAGAAGGTAACGGCAAAATCATCCAGGCTCATGGTAAAAGACAGGATGAATCCGGAAATCATTCCGGGACGGAGGGCCGGCACCAGCACTTTCCACAGCGCCTGGGACGGCGTAGCCCCCAGGTCGAGGGCCGCCTCATAGACATTGGGATTCATCTGGCTCAGTTTGGGCAGCACGTTCAGTACCACATAGGGCGTACAGAAGGTAATGTGCGCCAGGATGACCGTCAGGTAACCCTGTGATATACTCAGGAAGACAAAGAGCAGGAAAAGCGAGACGCCGGTGATGATATCGGGATTGATCATCGGGATATTGTTCAGGAAGGTCAGCGTCTGCCGCTTTTTCCCTTTCATATTGTAGATGCCGATGGCGGCGAGCGTTCCCAGGAGGGTGGCGGCGGCAGCGGCGGCCAGGGCGATCAGCAGGGTATTTTCCACGGCCGATATGAGCGCGGAGGAATTCTGCATCGCCCCGGTGAACAGGTTCCTGTACAGGTTCACCGAGAAGCCCGTCCAGTTGCCCAGGCTCTTCGCCTCGGTGAAGGAGAAAATCGCGATAAAGACTATCGGTGCGTAAAGCACGACCAGCAGCAGCCAGATATAGGCGCGTGCAGCCAGGGTTTTAGCTTTCATCGGCATCCTCCTTTTGCAGTACGGTCGTAATCGCGATAATCACCAGCATCACCAGCGAAAGGGCCGCGCCGTAGTTCCACATCGAATTATTGATATTCTCCTGGATAATCGTTCCGAAAAGTTTGATCTTGTTGTTGGTCAGGAATTCGGCAATGGCAAAGGTCGAAACCGTCGGCATGAACACCATCATCACTCCGCTCCATACACCGGGCATCGACAGCGGCAGGGTCACCTTGCGGAACACCTCGCCGGGTGTCGCACCCAGGTCCTGGGCCGCCTCCGCATAGGATTTATCCATCTTGTTAAGTTGGTTGTAGATGGGATATATCATGAAGGGAAGATAGTCGTAGCACATGCCGAAGAGCAGGGTACCTTTGCCCAGATGGACACCGGCCATGGTAAAGAGTTCCGCCGTGGCGAGCGTGCGCATCAGGGCGTTGATCCACATCGGAAGGATGAAGAGGACCACCGTCACTGCGCTCCGGTTGAGTTGTTTGTCCGCAAGGATATAAGCTGCAGGATAGCCGATCAGGATGCAGAGGAGCGTGTTCTCGATGGCCACCTCGAGGGACAGGGCAAAAGTGCTGAGCGAATCGCGGTCCGTAAAAAACTTCCCGAGGTTGGAGAGCGTAAAGCGGCCGCTCCCGTCCTGCAGCGCATACACGATAATCAGCAGCAGCGGCAGTACGACAAAGAGGACCAGGAAGATAAAATAAGGCAGAGCCCAGCTTGAACGCTTATTCATCGCCGGAAAGCGCTTTGGAGAGTTTGATATCCTCCGGCAGGATCCTGATGCCGACAAAGTCTCCCTTGTCCCAGATATCATGGGTATCCACCCAGATGTGCCCGCCGCCAGCGATCTTGACCGTAAGGTGGTAGTGGTCCCCCTTGTAGAGGATAAAAACCACATTCCCGGTCAGGTCAGCCCCTTCCTCGTGATCCAGAAGGTCCACCCTCTCGAAGCGGATGTCCGCACGCACTTGATCACCGATATTGAAACCTTCCGTATGGCACGCGAACTCCGTGTCCAGGAACATCACCTTCCCCTCTCCCGTCACACGGGCGTCATAGGAATTGAAGCGACGCTCCTTCTTCATCACCTGGATATCGTCGGGATCAATGTAAAGCATCACCTCGCTCCCTACGGGATAGGGATCGTAATCCTGGATCATCAGTTCGTAGCCGGTATCCGTGTCCACCCACATCTCGTAGTGGACGCCTTTGAAGGTGCAGGAATTCACCTTGGCGGTAAACTGGCACTTGGCGGGGTCGGTGGTGAAATAGATATCCTCGGGGCGCACTACGACATCGACGGAGACGTTCTCGCCGAAACCTTCGTCCACGCAGTCGAATTCATGCTTGATGAAGGCTACGCGACGGTCCCGGAACATCTTGCCGTTAAGGATATTGCTGTCTCCGATAAAATCCGCCACGAAGGCATTGACGGGCTCGTTATAAATATCGATAGGGGTGCCGATCTGCTGGATTATTCCCTCGTTCATGACCACGATGGTGTCGGAGAGCGTCAGCGCCTCCTCCTGGTCGTGGGTCACATAGATGAAGGTAATGCCCAGCTTTTTGTGCATCTCCTTCAGTTCGATCTGCATGTCCTTGCGCATCTTGAGGTCAAGGGCGGCAAGAGGCTCGTCGAGGAGCAGTACGCGGGGCTGATTGATCAGCGCACGGGCAATCGCCACCCGCTGCTGCTGTCCGCCGGACAGGGAATTCACGTCCCGGTCCTCATAATCGGACATGCTGACCAGTTTGAGCACCCGCTTGACACGCTTTTCAATTTCATCTTCCGGGACTTTCTGCAACTTGAGTCCGAAGGCCACATTGTCATAAACGTCCAGGTGGGGAAACAGCGCATAGCGCTGGAACACCGTATTGAGCGGACGCCGGTAAGGCGGAATTCCCGAAATATCCCTGCCCTCGAGAAGAATCCTGCCTTCGGTGGGCTGAAGAAAACCGGCGATAAGGCGCAAAAGCGTCGTCTTGCCGCAACCGGAAGGGCCCAGCAGTGTGACAAACTCTCCCCTGCGCACATACAGGTTGATATCGTGCAGGACCTGCTTGTCGCCGTAACTTTGGGACAGGCCCTCTATGTTGATTATCGTGTCCTTCCCCCGCATCTCCTGAACCCGAAATTAAGGTTGCACGAAAGGCCAACCGCTGCGGTAAGGAAATTGTCGTAACTGTTCCAGGCCGCCATGGCGTGAAGACGCAGGTCTTTGCTGCCGCGCAAAGGATAATAATGAACTCCAGCACCGGCAATCCAGTTGTTTCCCAGTTCACAGTGTTCAAAATTACAGCGGCCGAACAGTTCAAGATTTTCGGCTTTGTTGGAATATTCAATAGCAGCCAGGGCTGAATGACCTTTGATAAGAAGGGGCTTCTCCTCACCGTCGCCTCCAACCGCGTTGCGGTACTGAAGATCGACGTGGAAACGCTCGCTGCCAAGGCGCTGCGATATATCGACAAGAGGGTAGATGCTGCTCCGGTTCTCAGCATCGTTCTGGAAAATGCTGATACTCCAAAGAGGCCGGAACCAACTGCCAATGCGGCCGTCCCACTTTGCCGACCAGACAAACAGGCCGCTGGCGAAACTGCGCTCCCCGAAAGGGGATGTCGTCATCTGCACTGCAATGGAATTCTCTTCCCAGGGCAGCTCAAACGCCGCGGAGGCTCCCCACTGATATACAGGCATGTTGTTCCAAAGGGACGAAAGCATCTTCCCGTGGCAGTCAAAGTCATAGGGAAGGTTTTCGTGTCCGCCGGTAAAAATCATGTCCTTTCCAAGCGTAAGGGAAAAGAAGCCGACGGTGTAGGTAAAGTTCAGGAAATCGACCCAGTTAGTGGTATTGGAATAAAAAAAGGTGTCCTTGTACAAAGACATGGGCTCGGTAGAAAGCCAGTGGTTGCACAGCAGGAACGAGAAGTGTTCCGAAATGTCCCCTTCGAAAACTGTGTAAAGCGAGGACTCGCCAAGCAGACCGGGAAAAGAGAAGTCGTGACTCTCGCCCGAAGTAGAGAAAGACGGACTGGCTTCAAGCCGCGAAATAATCGACAGTTGCGCGAAATTATCGGCAGACTCAGCCTCTTGCGAGTGCGCAAGCAAGGCGGGCAGCAATGCTGCAATCGTTAAAAGGAGCTTTTTCATTTCTACCCATAAAAAGAAATTTGGTTAAACTTGGGCGCAAATGTATGAAAAAAATCCGATTATTGTTCATAAATTTGCCCCTATGAAACAAATGATGGCACTGCTTGCCGCCGCATTGCTTCTGGGCGGATGCTGGTCGGCACGCGAAAAAAGGATTATCCGGGACGGCGACGGCCTTCTGTACGTCCTTCAGGTAACGGACCCCGACGACAGCGTGGTGCTCCGCGCCACGTCCATCGGATTCCAGACGGCGATGATCGGGAGCAAACCCTACCGCAAACTTTGCGAGCGGATGCTCCTGACTGTCCGGAATCCTGAAAATGAAGGCGTAGGCATCGCCGCGCCGCAGATAGGGATCAACCGCCGGCTCGTGGCCGTACAACGTTTCGACAAAAGCGGCGAGCCCTTTGAGTTCTATCCGAATATCCGGATTGTCGCTGCGCGCGGGGATTCCCTGGCCGGTCCCGAAGGCTGCCTCTCCGTTCCGGGGATGCGCGGCATGGTACGGCGTTCACGGGACATCGATATCCGGTATCTCAATCCGCTGACGCTTCGGGATACCATCGAGCGGGTCACCGGCTTCACCGCCGTCATTTTCCAGCACGAAACCGATCATCTCGCCGGCATTCTCTACACCGACAAAGCCGACAGCCTGTTTACCCGCTGACACCGTTTTCAGACTTTCGCATCCCGGGATAGGGTTGCGAAGCAACAAGCGCCCGCTGCCGCAGACTTCAGTCGCTAGCCAAGCAAAGAGTGACTATAGGGCGGCAGCGGAAAGGACGGCAGCCTGCGCCGCGGTGATATCGACCGTCGCTTCCTTCAGCCACATACCCTCGCCGTCAGCAGACTGCTTATAGAACTGGAGCAGGTAGCGCCCCGCCTCCACATTGCGGACAAACCGGTCACCGGGCGCCACGACGCTCATCAGCGCATCGTAATCCGGAATATCCTTTTTCGGGTCTTTCCCTTCCGCCCAGAGACGCATGGCCGTACAGGACGCGCCGTCATCGAAATCATTGACGAGTTGCAACTGCCCCGTCAGGACGCGGCCGGGGCTGAGCAGGCGGATTTTCCGCAGCGCCTTGCCCTGGGCGTCGCAATGGTCCTTCCACTGACCTGCACCGACAGCATCCGAACGGAAAGCCATCGACACATAAGCAGCGAAAGCGGAGACATTAAGTATGCGTTCATAATCCCACCGGGGACAACGCCAGACCCATGAGGCCCGAAGGTCGTCCCTCCCCTCGCAGCAGATCCGCGCTTCGGAAGGATGGATCTCCGTACGGTGCATATAGCCGAGCAGGGGTGACGGAACCGTAAAACGGTAACTGACGACACCGTCAGCGCTGACATTCTCGACACCCAGGTCCTCAAACAAGCATGTCCCCGCGCTATCATAATGCCGGGGGGACACGGCTGCGGTCAGCGCGGATGAACGGCGGGCCGTGACAGGCCCCTCCGTAAAGATGCCGCTTTCGGGCAGCGTCCAGTCAAAATCCGGGCTCAGGGCCTCGCCCGCCGCCGCCGTTTGGGGTTGCGGCCCCTGTTCGAATCCGTCCACATTCTGCGTACCGGCAGCAAGATCAAAACGGAAACCGGCCTGACGCATCTCGTAGGCGCTGTACTTCGTACGGTAGGATCCGGACTCGGAAACCCCCGTGCCCCGGAACAGCGGCGCATTGTTGATATCGAGTTCCGCCTGGCAGAGGAACCAGTCCCGCTCCGCCCCGGTGACGGGCCAGGAGGTGAAACGGCAGGTCATCTGCGAAAGGGCTTTCACAGTATCGCTCAAAGCCAGAAAATACGTATGGTCGTATTTCTGGCAGGCCAGATTTTGTTCAAAGACCAGATCTTCCCCACATCCGATGACATAGGGTGAAGTCGCCGTGCCGGCGGCGATATGCGCGTTCACCCACGCGACAAAAGGATTCAGCCAGGCATTGAAATCCGCCGCGGCGCCCGCGTCCATACGGTAACGGGGGTCGTCCATATCGTAAAGCCAGCCCCGGTTGGAAAAGGCGCAGAGCAACAGACGGTCGCCGCCTTCAGCGGGGATACCGGGGAATACGATTCCTTTCCTGTCGCACCAGCGGGAGATCTTTTCATAGTCGGGAAAAGTGAACGCGAGGATGACGCCATTGTGATACGCGGTTTCTATCAGGGAATCCGCAGGCATGTCGCCCGCCTCGGAAAGGAAGCCGTCAAAGGCGTTACCGATGACGACCATCGCACTTTCCAGCACCAATTCGCTGCTCAAAACCTCATTCGCCCTATGGGCAAGCGCATCGTATAAGGCAGCCACCTTCCCTGGGAATTCTCCCCGGAAAGAAATCTGGCCGTGAATTTTATCGCCGTCCGCACGAAGGGCCTTCTGAGGAAGCGGCTCGGGTTTTCCGAGTTCTTCGAAATAGTTATCCCGCTGACAGGCAGGCAACAGCGCCAGGACAGACAGGAGAAGGAGGAGAAAACGTTTCATCAGAAGCCTTTAAGATCGCGAAGTTTGCCGTCAATCTTGTTCTGATACCCGGTGAAAGTGATTTCCGTATCATTGGGATCGACACAATAATTCTGCGTAAAGTGCTTTCCAGGTATCTTCCGGAGCTCCTTGACAGATTTGCAGAGCGCCGTGAAGCGGGTGGATTCTTCGAGCGTTTCCTCGTAGGAGAGGATTTTGTCGAAATCCCGGGCATTGAGCGCATCCCAGAGACCGGGGACCTCGCCGAAGGACTCCATCTTCCCCTTTTCCCATTTGGCGCTGTTGTCCAGGTAAAGGACCAGGTCGGGAGAGGCCTTGACGACCGAGGCCTTGCGTTCGGCTTCGGCCTTCTCTTCGGCCGCCTTGCGTTCCTGCGCGGCCTTGGCTTCCTGCGCAGCCTTGGCTTCGGCCGCCTTGGACTCAGCCTCTGCCTTTGCCAGGGAATCTTTGCGCGCCTTCGCCGCGTTCTTTGCAGAAACCTCCCGCGCCTTGGCGGCGGCTTCCGCCTTCGCTACGGAATCCTTTTGCCATTTGGCCCTTTCCCTTGCCGCCGCTTTCGATGCCTTGGCTTCGGCAGCGGCACGCCGCGCCGCTTCCCGATGCGCCGCTTTGGCCGCCTTGCGGGCTGCTTTTTCTTCCAGACGGGCCTTCCTGGCAGCCTCCCGGTCCGCTTTCTTGGCATCCGCCTCTTTCCGGGCCTCCGCCTTGCGGCTTTCCGTCGTCAGCACGACGGGCCGCTGCACAGGCTCGGCAAGGGAATCGGCCGGAGAGTCCTCCATTTGCAGGGAATCCACGACGGCGACAGGCAGGGGGCTTCCCTGCGAGGCGCGCAACGCGGAATTTTCGGAACGGAGACGGTCGATGGTAGCTGAATTCAGCGAGGATGAGAGCAACCAGCCCAACAACAGCCCGGCCACGACGCCGCAGAAAACCCAAAGCAGGATTTTCCGCGTATCGTTCTTCATCTCCGGGCGGTATTTGAGGTAATTCGTCACATTGGGAACGGGTGCGCCGTCCGCATCATACCCCCTCACCGGGGACTGTTCGAGCGGGACTTCGGAAACCAGCTGGATACGCTCATCTTCAAAGCCCTCCACCGGGAGAACAAAAGTATAGGACCAGGTCTTTTTCTCCAGCGTAACCGTCACGGGAGCGGAAAGGTCCAGCACGCCGTCAAAGGCATTGAAGCCTTCAGAACTGACTACTACAGGGACTTCATGGATGCCGATTTCCCGGACGGCCAGCATCATTCCCTTTTCGAGAATCTTATTGTTGACCCGGAGCGTATAATCGGAAAGGGCACAATGCCGGTCATCCATGACCTGAATCGAATCGTAGGTCACATATTTGAACACTTCTTCCATGCCCAGGGGCTGCACATTGGGGTTGGAGGCATCTACATCGATGATTTTCTCCACACTCTTGTAGCCCTGCCTTTTCCAGATGAGACGGACGCGCGCCCCCTCGGCGAAACTGCGCGGGGTATCGAACACCTCGCCGTCGGCATACGGCCGGAAACCGAAAGATTCCTCGGGAGGGAAAAGGACGACGCATTCCTGCATGGCCGAATTGCTGAGGTCGGAGCCGCGATCGGCACGGATGCCGGAATGCTTGTCGATAAAGAACACTTCTTTGAAACGCTGGTACTCCGGCTGGGAAATGGAGACCCCGAGCAGTTCCGGGAGCTGATAGCGGCAGCCCTCCCCATAATAACGGAACGCCAGCGCATCGCCGCTGGACTTATAAACGGACATCGCGACGGGATTCACGGGGTAATCCCGCTCAAAAAGATCCTGCAGGCGTCCGCCATCGGGACTGCCCGTCGCCAGCTCTTCGCCCACGGCCTCCAGGATCCAGGCAAGTTCCTCACCGCTGACGGCGATGCTGACCGGCAGGTGGATCCAGGCGCAGATCATCTCGCCGGGACGGGACTCCGTCAGGCTGACCACGACGAGCAGGTTGCCCGACGAATTGGAACTGAGCATGATGACGCGGCTTCCGGGATTGAAGTCTGAAAGCGCACGGCAATCGTCGCGCAGGTCACGGATATAACGGGTCCAGAATGTATCTTCATTAACCCCAAGGCCAAAGGTGAATCCACCTTGGGAACGGGTGATTTTCAGGCCAAGTTTTGCCATTGCCATAAATGTGCACGAATTTTGGTAAAGTTACTCAATGAAATTCAGAATAGCAATAAATTTACATAGAATTTACACCCCTATTTCACCCGCAGCTTCCGGCCGATTCTGAGCGTGGTTGTCTCATTGATACCATTCAGCCGGCACAGGGTGCGGACACTCGTATGATATTTGGCCGCAATGCGGGACAGGGTATCCCCGCTGCGCACGGTATGGTACTTTTTCGCGGCCGCTTCGAGCCGGGCAAGACGTTGCGCTTCCTCAAGGGCAAGCTGTTTCTGCCTTGCAACCAGGGCCATCTGCGCCTGATAGATTTCCCGCTGCTCCCCAGCCGATGCCGGGGCGGTCAGGGCCGCTTCCGGAAGCCGTGCCCTGTCGATGATGCAAAACGGCACGCGAAGAGCGCCGGAAGAAAAATCGATCACGCGGGCGGGATCGACGGCGATACCCTCATGGCGGAGTTCGAAATGCAGGTGGTATCCGGTACCGTCAAGGCTGTCCGCTTCCGCGATGCACTCCCCGGCCCGGACGGTCGCCCCGGCCTCCACCCGGCGCGAACACACATTGGAATAGACGGATTCGAGTCCCCCGGCATGACAGATACGGATTACGCCGCCATAGCCCGAATGATCCGGCTGCGAGCAGGTCACGCTTCCGTCGAAGGCGGCGAAAATGGGAGAACCGGCCTTTGCCTGGACATCCACGCCACTGTGCCGGAGGCCGGCCACATCACCGAAAGGCGTAAATACGGCCGCCTTCAGCGGACAGCAGAAATCCCCCTCAAAAAGCAGCGCAAGCCGCGAATCCTCCGGGAGGGACACGCTGTCCCGGGGTTCCAGCGCCCAACTGCGGTCGCTGCGAAGCACCAGCATACGGGCAGGGTCGGTCGTCCGGACCGAGTCCACGACGTAGGTCGCGGAAGGGACGCCCAGCAATGCGACGGCAAGCAGGGCACTAGATAACATCTGCGTCTTCGGTCACGGGGAACTCCGGAATCTCCGGACGGACAGAATCGCCCACGGATTCGATCTTATAGACCACATAGCGCTGCAGCCCCCTCCAGGGCAGTGCGCCGCGATATTCCCTGTAACGGACTTCCACGTTTTTGCCGCTGCAATGCATCAGCTGTTCGGCGACCTGGGGGTCCTTCACGGAAAAGTTGAACTCGTTGGACTGGAGGGAACCGGTCTTGCGGGAATTGAAGCCGCTTTGGATCAGGCGGCCTTCGTAGGTCTTCCACACCCAGCCCTTATAAACTACCTGGTTCAACTCGCCGGCCTTCACGCCCTCTCCGAGTACGAACCAGAAACGGAAATAACCAAATACACCCAGGCCGATCACCAGCAGGAACAGCAGCCAAAGGAGAATTTTCTTAAATGTTTTCATAACCTGCGAAGTTACGGAATCTTCGCAATAATTACAAATTCCCATTTTTTTGTACATTTGCCGGCATGAAACTGATCAGCTGGAATGTAAATGGCCTGCGGGCCGTGGCGGGCAAAGGGTTCGCCGATATTTTCCTGAACCTGGACGCGGACTTTTTCTGCCTGCAGGAAACCAAACTGCAGGCCGGGCAGATCGACCTGGAGTTCCCCGGATGGAGGTCCTGGTGGAATTATGCGGACAAAAAGGGCTATTCCGGGACAGCCATCTACAGCAAACACGAACCATCTGGGGTCAGTCTCGGCATCGGCATCGACGAATTCGACCATGAGGGGCGCGTGATTACTTTCGATGCCGGCGATTTCTACCTCGTCAACGTCTATACGCCCAACGCGCAGGACGGCCTGCGTCGCCTGGATTTCCGGATGGCCTGGGAAGACGCCTTCCGGGACTATCTGGGCGGACTAAGTGCAAAAAAAGGGGTGGTCGTCTGCGGCGACATGAACGTCGCCCATCAGGAAATCGACCTCAAGAATCCCGCCACCAATCACTTCAACCCGGGTTTCACCGATGAGGAACGGGAGAAAATGGGCCGCCTGCTCGCTTCCGGGTTCCACGACAGCTGGCGGGAACAGCATCCTGAGGAAGCAAAATACTCCTGGTGGTCCTACCGCATGGCGGCACGCGAACGGAACGTGGGGTGGAGAATCGACTATTTCCTGGTTTCCGACGCACTCGTTCCCCGCATCGCGGCCACCGACATCCATAACGGGATCTTCGGCTCCGACCACTGCCCCGTCGAATTGCAACTTATTTAGTACTTCGGAAAAATTACCTGTGTTACTTGAAGCGCCAGACCGCCTGGAGGATGACGTAACGGTTGATTCCGTTGTATTCCGAGACGGCACGCCGCTCCGAGGAGAAGGAACGGGTAAGGTTGACCATCTGTCCCAGGAGGTCATTCCCGATGAGGCTGAGGGAAAGTCTGCCTTTGAGGAAACGCTGGGAAATCCTGGCGTTCAGGATGTAATAGTCGCGGTTATATTCGGGATAGAGATAGCCCCGCTGGATCCAGTCGGTAAACTCCGCCGTAAGTGTCATTTCCCAGGGAAGGCGTCCGACGAGGGTAACGCCGGCGGAGATGGTATAGGGATCCTGATTGAGTTCCGGACGCAGGCTGCTGCGCTCCATGGTATATTCCCCGCGCAGGTTGAGCATGGCTTCCACCCACTTGCTGCGCCAGCTGAGGCTCGCCCGCTCGCGGAGCATCATCCGTCCGATCAGGTTAAGGTCGTCGGATTTGGTCTTTGAATTATAGAGGTAGGAAGGCGTATTCTGGTATTCGGCGGAAGTGTTGCTGCTCAGCGACAGCAGCGTGTTCGGGAAGGTATAATTGATGACGGCGGATCCCTTGGCGGACCAGGTGCCGTCGATATTGACGGGCGTCACCGTCCGCGCACCCGTCTCCGGGTTGTAGTCGGAAGAAGTGCCCACGGCATTTTTGACCATGCGCGCCTCCGCATTGACCACTGCGCTGAAATGCTTTTTCAGGTTGGAGGTATTAAAGGAGAAATTGACCGCATGGGTAAATGAGGGTTTAAGCCCGGGATTCCCCTTCCGGATGTACAGCGGATTCGTTGTATTGGCCACCGGCAGCAGGCGGTCCATGGAGGGCTGCCCGGCCCAGGAACGGTAGGTCAGGACAAGGAAGGTGCTTTTCGTATGCTTATACCGCAGGGACAGGTTGGGCGCCGCATTCCAGACGACAGCCGTCGTATCCTTCCGGGCGCCGTCCGCCTCCGGCCACTGCAGCCGGGTCTGCTGCCGGTTCACCGTGACACCCGCCGTCAGGTTGAGTTTTTTGCCGACATAGCGGTAATTGAGCGTCAGGGTCTGCCCGAAGTACCGGTACACCCCCTCGGCGCATCCCGGCGCGTAAAGACAGTCCCGGTAACCGTCGGGAAGGGGGTCCCGCCGCCACCAGCGTTCATGGGCATCCGGCAGGCTCCAATCCGGATAGGCATCCTCCATATCGTACAGCAGCCGGGTGCTGTGATAGTACTTGTACGTTGCCCGGTAAGTGGCCTGGACAAACATTTTTTTGGCGACAGGCTCATTCCAGGAAAGTTGGGCGACTCCTTCCCGCAAGGCAAGCCGGGTGTCGAGGTCGGTCTTCGTAACCTTGACGGAATCCTGTTTTTTGTCCACTTTGGACTTCGTAATCCAGTAGTGGGTATTCAGGTCATAGGCCAGGCCGTCCCAGGTATCGACGGTGCGCAACTGGGCCTGGCAGGAAAAACTCCGGCCCCGCTTTTGGGAAAAACGGTGCGTATAGATAAACTGTGCAACCGCCTCCAGACGGTCGTTGAGCGCTTCTGAACGGTTGTAGGTGGAGTTGGTCAGCCTTGTCGTCCGGGTATCCGCCTGGTTCAGGGTGAGGTTGTTCCTTCCGGAATAGAGCAGCGTTGCCTTTCCAAAGAACGTGTTATTCCTGGAGGGATGCCACTCGCCGTCGAATTTGGCATTCCCATTACCCGCAAACAATTTGGCGTTGTTGCGGGTATCTACGGTATAATGGCTTGTGGCGCTCAGGTTCTCGGAACGGACCAGTCCGTCGGTCCAGCGCGAAGAGCCGTCGTAGTGGAGACTGGCGTTGAGGGTGCGTTTCGCCGTCTTGGAAGCGTAGGAAGCCCCGGCATCGCCGCGATGCCCGTCTCCCCAGCCGCCGCTTCCGCTCTGGTTCCGGCCGGACACATTGGCGCTCGCATTGTTGATATCAGTAGCGTTGGCGATGACGGCGGTATGCGACTCCTTGGTAACGCGGTTGGCATCGAAGTGGGCCCGGTAGCGGTTGGACGTCCCATAGGCCGCCCGCAGTTCCGAATTCCAGCCTTTCATGAACGAGGGTTTCACACGCAGGTCCAGCACGGGCTCCTCCTCCCCGTCGTCAATCCCGGTGATGCGGGAAAAGTCCGACGGGCGGTCATAGGCCCGGATCTGGTCCAGCATCCGTGCGGGGATGTTCTTCAAACCCGTCTTTACGTCCCCGCCGAAGAATTTCTTCCCGTTGACCAGCAACTGCGTCACCGGTCTCCCGTTCAAGGTCACATTCCCCCGCTCGTCCACCTCGATGCCGGGAATCTTGTCCAAAAGCGCCGCCAGGTCCGCATCGTCCTCCACGATGAAGGCGGCCGGGTTGATGACCACGGTATCGGCCACCACGCTCATCGGCGGGGCTTTTTCTACCACTGTCGCAGCCTTGATGCTCTGCACATCGGTTTCCAGGGCATCCTCGCCGAAATCCATCCCGCCGTCGGACGGGGTCACATGAATATTCCGGATGCGCGGGACGTACCCCATCGACACGATACGGAGGATATAGTCGTTCTCCGGCGCGGAAAGGGCATAAAGCCCCTCCGCATTGGTCACGGAAGAGACGACGACGGCACTGTCCCGCACAGAGAGCAACTGCACGACTGCCTGCAGCACCGGAACACCGCTTTCCGCCTCCTTCACCGCCCCGGAGATGCGCACTTTCGGCGTCTGCGCCGACAGCGCCATCCCCGTCAGCAGTACTGTCAAAAAGAGGCTAACGCTTTTCCGGACGCAGTTTGGCATATTTGAGAAGCAGGAGTTTTTCACCGTAAACGTCGAAATTGATGCGGGCTTTCATCTCCGGATAACTGCCGCTGATACTCAGGATGACACCGCCGCCGAAGCGGTTGTGCTCCACACGTTCCCCCTCATAGAGTTCCGTCATCGGCACGGCGACGAAGTCCGGGTCGATAATACCGGGTTTTGCGGCGGGTGCGGGGGCGGCGGCACGGGACGGAGCGAAGGCCGCAGGGGATGCCGGACGCTGGCCGAAAGGCCTCCGGGACAGGGCTGGCGACGCCATCCCTGCTCCGGGGAAGCCGGCTATTGCCGGACGCCGGCCCCCTTCCGGGGGATTTTCAAAAAATTTAGGGTCGATTTCCTGAAGGAAACGGCTGGGACGGTTATATTCGGATTTTCCGTTGCGGAAGCGCGATTCGGCGCGGGTAATGACAACCGCCCGCTGCGCCCGGGTAAGCGCCACATAGAACAGCCGCCGCTCTTCTTCGAGTTCGGCCGGCGTCACCAGCGTACCCCCGGAAGGGAAAAGGTTTTCCTCCATTCCCGCGACAAACACGTAAGGGAATTCCAGCCCCTTGGCGGAATGCACCGTCATCAGCGCAATGCGGTTGCGGTCGTCCTCCTCCCCCTCGGCGACGTCCACATTGCTGAGCAGCGATACGTTCTCCAGATAGTCGGAGAGCGTGACCAGCGCGGGGCCGTCCGCCTCTTCCGTCTGTTCCTCCACATAGGCGGCGACGGAATTCAGCAGTTCGTCCACATTGGCCATGCGGGCCTGCCCTTCCACGGAGTTGTCCGCTTTATAAAATGCGTAGAGACCGCCCGTGTCGGCAATCCGTTTCGCCAGTTCATAGGCGTCTGACGAGGCCATCGCCGCGGCAAAACCGTCAATCAGCGCGCAGAAATTCCGCAACTTCTGAAGGGCGGCGTCACGCAGGGCAAGTCCCTCGGCAAAAACGGTCTTGAACAGGCTCATGGAACGTTCCCGCGCTTCCTGGGCGAGGCTGTCCATGGTCGTTCCGCCAATCCCGCGGGAAGGCTTGGCGACAGCGCGTTTGAACGCCTCGTCGTCCGAGGGATTGACGGCCAGTTTAAACCAGGCCATCAGGTCCTTCACCTCCATGCGGTCGAAGAAGGAATTTCCGGAATAGATCTGATAGGGCAGATTCCGCCGCCGCAGCGCTTCCTCAAAGGAACGGGACTGCGCGTTGGTGCGGTACAGGATGGCGAAATCGCGGTACTGGGCGCCGTCGGTCCGCATCCGCTCCAGGATGGCCGAGGAAACGAGCACGGCTTCCGTCATGTCGCTGTCGGCGTTGATGATGCGGATCCGGTCGCCGTCCTCCCCCTCAGAATAACATTCCTTGGGGATGCGGCCTTCATTATGGGCAATCAGCGAATTGGCCGCTCCGACGATATTGCGCGTAGAGCGGTAATTGCGTTCCAGGCGGAAAATGCGGCACTCGGGATAGTCTTTGCGGAAATTGAGGATATTCTCGATTTTGGCACCCCGGAAGGCATAGATGGACTGGGAATCGTCTCCCACGACGCAGATATTGCGGTGCGCAGCCGCCAGTTTGCGGATAATCACGTACTGCGCATAGTTGGTGTCCTGATACTCGTCCACCATGATATAGGAAAAGCGTCCTGCGATCTCGGCACAGGCCTCCGGAAAATCCCGCAGGAGGAGATTCATATTGACCAGGATGTCGTCGAAATCCATCACGCCCGCCTGCCGGCACTTGCGCTGGTAAAGTTCGTAAACATCGGCGGTACGGGGCTTCTTCGCCCGCGCGTCGGCCTGGACAAGTTCCGGACGGTTCCGGTATTCCGCCGGCAGCACCAGGGCGTTCTTGGCCCCGGAAATACGGGACAGCATTTCCTTGGGCTTGTAAACCTTGTCATCCAGCCCGAGTTCCTTGATACAGGTTTTCAGCGCACTGAGCGAATCGGCAGTATCGTAGATGGTAAAATTCGGGGGATAGCCGAGCGCTTCAGCCCACTGCCTCAGGAAGCGCACGAATACCGCATGGAAAGTCCCGGCGACGACGCGGCGAGCCCGTTCCTCCCCCACCATCAGCGCAATGCGCTCCTTCATCTCCCCGGCCGCTTTTTTGGTAAATGTCAGCGCCAGGACGCGCCAGGGTTCGGTTCCGCCGGCGAGGATATACGCCACCCGGCTGGTCAGCACCCGGGTCTTTCCGGACCCGGCCCCCGCCACGATAAGCACCGGTCCCTCTGTACACCCGACGGCCTCCCGCTGTTCGCGGTTCAAGCCCTGCAATATCGTATCCGCACTTTTGTCCATAGTTCTCGCAAAATTAAGCAAAATTTACATTTTTTTACGTAACTTCGCGACCCGGATTCTGACCTTATAAATAAGTAATAGTATAAATGTCTGATACAATCGTTTTGAAAAAGGGGCTCAACCTCCCTGTGACGGGAGCGGCCGAGCCCGTTGTCCGCAAATCGATCGTGTCCCGCACCCTTGCCGTGGAGCCCACGTGCCTCAAGGGCTTCTCTCCCCGCCTTCTGGTCAAGGAGGGGGATGCCGTGCTTTGCGGGTCACCGGTCCTTGCCGACAAAACCCGTCCCGAAATCCTGATGACCTCGCCCGTCAGCGGGACGGTCAAAGCAATCGTCCGCGGGGATAAGCGGAAACTTCTGGCCGTGCTCATCGAGACCGCTGAACGGCAGGAAGCGGCGGAATTCCATCCCGGGTCCACCGATGCTGCTTCCGTGCGTAACGGCTTGCTGGAAAGCGGCCTCTGGCTGCAACTGGTACAGCGTCCCTACGGTGTCATCGCCGACCCGTCGGCAACGCCGAAGATCATCTACCTCTCCACCTTCGGCACCGGGCCGCTCGCCGCGGACAGCGCCTTCTGTCTCGGAAACGAACTTGGAGCGATGCAGGCGGGCATCGATGCGCTGGAGAAAATAGCGCCTGTACATATCGGCGTATGTGAGGCGTCTGTCTTTGCCGGGCTGAGGGCCTCCGGAATCCATGTTTTCAAGGGTCCCCATCCCGCGGGCAATGCCGGCGTACAGATCAGCCATGTCTGCCCCATCGTGAAAGGCGATACGGTCTGGACGCTCAGTCCCGAAGGGCTGGCCGCCATCGGAAAGTTCTTCCTCCGGGGGAAACTCGACCTGCGGCGCCGCATCGCGGTAACGGGTCCCGCGGCCATCGGGCCCGCGTATGTGGAAGCGCTGCCCGGAACGCCCATGCCGGAATTCCGGAGTTTCTGGGGCGCCTCGTCGCAGGGGCTGCGCATCATCAGCGGCGACCTGCTCTGCGGGCGCAATGTCGGTGCGGAGGGCTGCCTCGGCTGGCGCGACAATCAGGTCACCATCATCCGTGAAGGCACGGAAAGGGAATATTTCGGCTGGATCCGCCCGCTGCGCTGGAAGCAGTTCAGCACGGACCGTGCCTATTTCAGCTGGCTTACGCCCTGGCGCCGCTATGACATGGACACCAACCTGCACGGCGGCAAACGCGCCTTCCTGATGAACGACGCCTACTACGCCAAAATGCTGCCGATGGACCTCTATCCCCTCTTCCTCGTCAAGGCCTGTCTGGCAGGCGATATCGAGAAGATGGAGAAATTCGGCATCTACGAAGTGCTGCCCGAGGACCTGGCGCTCTGCGAATTCGTGGACCCGAGCAAAAACGACCTTCAGGAAATTATCGCTGGGGGCATTGACCTTATGCTTAAAGAAATGGCTTAGAAGAGATGCATCCGATATTTGAAAAAGGCGGAAAACTGGGCTGGCTGCACAGCACCGCCGACGCTTTCGATACCTTCCTCGCCGTTCCCGGCACCGTGACGGGCAAAGGCTCGCACGTCCGCGATGCGGTGGACCTCAAACGCATCATCATACTGGCCCTGATCGCCGTCATCCCGGCGGCCCTGTTCGGGATGTGGAACGTGGGCTACCAGCACGGGCTCGCCACCGGCGACCCGCGCATCAACCTGCTCGGCAACTGGTGGTTCGGATTCCTGCATGTACTGCCCATCTATGTGGTATCGTATGCCGTGGGCCTGTCCATCGAATTCGGGACCGCGCAAATCCGGGAAGAGGAAGTCAACGAGGGATTCCTGATGACGGGATTCCTCATTCCCCTGATTGTCCCCGTGACCACCCCCCTGTGGATGGTGGGGCTCGCGACGGCGTTCTCCGTCATTTTCTGCAAGGAAATTTTCGGGGGCACCGGCATGAACATCTGGAATCCCGCGCTGGTGGCGCGTGCGTTCCTGTTCTTCTCCTATCCCAACCAGATGTCCGGTTCACAATGCTGGATCGCCCTGGGGAAAGGAGAGACGATGCCGGATGCCTGCACCGGCGCCACGCCCCTTGCCCTGGACGGCCCCGCACAGTACGGCACGGGCTTCTGGGACCTCTTTCTCGGTACGGTTCCCGGCTCCGTCGGCGAGACCTCGGTCATCGCCATCCTGATCGGCGCTTTCCTGCTGATCTGGACCGGTGTCGGCAGCTGGAAAATCATGGCCGGCTCCGTGGCGGGTGCACTGCTGGTCGGTTTCCTGGGGAATATCGGCGGGATTACCGCCATCCCCGCTTGGATGCAGCTGCTCTACGGCGGATTCGCCTTCGGGACGGTATTCATGGCGACGGACCCCGTCACCTCCTGCCAGACCGAATGCGGCAAGTGGATGTACGGCCTTTTGATCGGTATGCTCTGCATCACGGTACGGCTTTTCAACCCCGGCTATGCGGAAGGCATGATGCTCGCCATCCTCTTTGCGAACACCATGGCGCCGCTGATCGACCATTGCGTCGTCAGCGTGCACATTTCCCGCAGGAACAAGAAACTTAAAACCGCCTGAAGAAGATGAACACCAACAGTAATAGTTATACCGTGGTCTACACGACCCTGATCGTCGTGGTCGTCGCTGCGCTGCTTGCGTTCGTCGCCATGAAGCTCGGTCCGGCGCAGGAGGCCAATGCCAAGGCGGAAACGCTGCGCCAGATGATGGCGGCGGCAGGCATCAAACCCGCCGATGCGTTATTCTCTACTTCCAACGCCGATATCCTCAGCCTGTACGCCGACAACATCGCCGAAGCCTATACCGTCGGACGCGACGGGCGGCGCAACGGAGAACTGTCCGTCCTCCGGGAAAAGATCGAACTGGTGGACCGGCTCAAACCGCAATACAAAGCTATCAAAAGCGGCGGCGAGGTAACGCTGCCCGTCTATGTCTTCAAGAGCGGCGTGGCGGTCATTCCCGTTTACGGTGCGGGCCTCTGGGGACCGGTCTGGGGCTATATCGCCCTGCAGGAAGGCCGCGGCAGCATCGCCGGCGCCTATTTCGACCATGAAAGCGAAACCCCGGGACTCGGTGCCAAGATCAAGGATGAGCCCGCTTTCCGCGAAAAATTTGCGGGAAAGACCGTCGGATGGGGCGAAGAACCCGCCTTCCGGCTGGAGAAGAACGCCGAGGCCGGCGGAGCCACGAACGCAGTGGATGCGATTACCGGCGCCACGATGACCTCCAGGGGACTCGACGAAGCGCTGAATGTCTGGTTCAAGGCCTATGAGCGCCATTTCAAAACAGAGGAGGACTAAGCCATGGCACAAAAACTTAAAGAAACAATACTGAATCCGATCCTGAAGGGCAATCCGATTACCGTCCTGGTACTCGGCATCTGCTCGTCGCTCGCCGTTACCGTGCAACTCAAGGGCGCGCTGGTGATGGCCCTGTCGGTTATTGCCGTGACGGGACTGTCCAGCCTTGTCTGCTCGCTGCTGCGCAACACCATCCCGATGCGCGTGCGCATCATCGTACAACTGGTCGTAGTGGCGATGATGGTGATTCTCGTGGACCAGATCCTCAAGGCCGGAGAAAGCACCTATGCCATCGACAAACAGCTTTCGGTTTATATCGGCCTGATTATTACGAACTGTATCGTGATGGGGCGCATCGAAGCCTTCGCGCTGGGCAACAAGCCCATTCCGTCGCTGCTCGACGGGCTTGCGAACGGCACCGGCTACGGGCTGATCCTCATCGTGGTGGCCTTCCTGCGCGAACTGCTGGGCAGCGGCACCCTTTTCGGGCTGCAGGTGCTGCCCGCCTCCTATATCCCCAACAACCTCGTCATCCTTCCGCCTTTCGCCCTGATCCTGCTCGGCTGCATTATCTGGGCGCACAGGGCCTTCGACAAGGAGCTTCAGGAAAAATAACCGCGACACCTTATGGAATATCTCAGCTTATTCGTCAAGTCCGTCTTTGTGGACAATATGATTTTCGCCTACTTCCTGGGTATGTGCTCGTACCTGGCGGTATCGAAAAACGTAAAGACAGCCAATGGCCTGGGGCTCGCGGTCATCTTCGTGCTGCTCTGCACCCTGCCCATCAATTATCTGCTCAACCGCTTTGTCCTCCAGCCCGGCGCCCTGTCCTGGCTGGGGAAAGACTTTGCGGACGTGGACCTCAGTTTTCTGAGTTTTATCCTCTTTATCGCCGTCATCGCCGCCTTCGTGCAACTGGTGGAGATGATCGTGGAGAAGTACCTGCCCTCGCTGTACGCATCGCTCGGCATTTTCCTGCCGCTGATCGCGGTGAACTGCGCGATTCTGGGCGCATCCCTCTTTATGCAGCAGCGTGAGTTCGCCTCCGTGCTTGAAGCGGAAGTCTATGCGCTCGGCTCGGGTATCGGCTGGTACCTGGCTATCGTAGCCCTGGCCGCCATCCGTGAAAAACTCAGCTACAGCAATATCCCCGCCCCCCTCCGGGGCACCGGCATCGCCTTTATTACGGTGGGCCTGATGGGAATGGCGTTCATGATTTTCATGGGCATACAAATCTAGGAGGACAGAAAAGATGATTCAATCGACAATACTGGCTTCCGTCGCGGTCATCGTGGTGGTGACCCTGGTCCTGGTGGCGCTCCTGCTTTATGTCAAGGACAAGATTACCCCCAAGGGCAGCGTACGGATTGACATCAATGACGGGAAGAAAGAACTGAATGTGACGCCGGGCGGCAACCTGATGGCGACGCTCGCCGGGGAAAAGATTTTCCTGCCCTCCGCCTGCGGAGGCAAGGCCAACTGCGGCCAGTGCAAGGTCCAGGTCTTCGAGGGCGGCGGCGAAATCCTGCCCACCGAGACCGGCTTCTTCAACCGCAGGCAAATCAAGGACGGCTGGCGCCTGGGCTGCCAGGTCAAGGTCAAGGACAACCTGAAAATCAAGGTGGCGGAAAGCGCCCTGAGCGTCAAGAAACTCGAGTGCGAGGTCATCTCCAACGAGAACGTGGCCACCTTCATCAAGGAATTCACCGTGAAACTTCCCGAAGGCGAGCATCTGGAATTCAAGAGCGGGGAATACATCCAGATCGACATTCCCGCCTATGAAGCGGACTTCTCGGACATGGGCGTCGCGCCCGTATATCTGGGCGACTGGGAGAAATACGGCATCACGTCCCTGAAGTACAGGAATGCAGAGCCCACGGTACGGGCCTATTCCATGGCCTCGTATCCCGGGGAGAAGGGCGTCATCAAACTCAATGTGCGTATCGCCACGCCTCCGTTCGACAGGACCCAGCCCAAGGGCGTGTTCAAATTCGTCCCAGGCGTCCCTCCCGGCATCGCCTCCACCTATGTTTTCTCCCGTAAACCGGGTGACAAGGTAACCATCAGCGGTCCCTTCGGCGAGTTCCTGCTCCCGGAGAACGATCCTGAAAACATGGAGTACGTCTTCGTGGGCGGCGGCGCCGGCATGGCGCCCCTGCGCAGCCATATCATGCAACTCTTCAAGACGCTCAGGACAGGGCGGAAGGTACATTTCTTCTACGGCGCGCGCGCGCTCGTGGAAGCCTTCTATCTTGAAGACTTTGCCGAAATCGAGCGCGAGTTCCCGAACTTCAAGTTCCATCTGGCCCTGGACCGGCCGGATCCCGAGGCCGACAAGGCGGGCGTCCCCTATACGGCCGGGTTCGTGCACAACGTGATGTACGAGACCTACCTGAAAGACCATGAGGCGCCGGAAGACATCAAGTACTTCATGTGCGGGCCTCCGATGATGGTCAACTGCGTCAATCAGCTGCTGGATTCACTGGGCGTCGCGCCCGAGAGCATCCTCTACGACAATTTCGGAGGATAGAAAGCCTGCAGGATTTCCGGAGGGAAGGCGGATTAGTTGTAAATGCAAAGAAAATTTCTTTATATTTGCGAAATAAACTAATAACCGCCTTCTTTCTATGAGAAAGACCTTCATCGCCGCCTCCTTCGCGGCCGTCGTATTTGTCGCCGTTTCCTGCGGTACCGCCGGGCGTCGCACCGGCAGTACATACCCCGTCGTGGATTCGCTCATGAGGGTAATGACCCTCGAGGAAAAAATCGGCCAGACCGTCCTGTTTACCAGCGACTGGTCCGTCACCGGTCCCACGATGCGTACGGGATATCTGGACGACATCCGTGCCGGACGCTGCGGAAACATCTTTAACGCCTACACCGCGGACTATACCCGCGAACTCCAGCGCGTCGCCGTCGAGGAAACCCGGCTGGGAATTCCCCTGCTCTTCGGTTACGATGTAATTCACGGCTTCCGGACCATCTTTCCCATCAACCTGGCGCTTTCCTGCACCTGGGATCCCGCGTCGGTCGAGGAATCCGCGCGCATCGCCGCCCGTGAAGCCACCGCGGCAGGCCTGCACTGGACCTTTTCACCCATGTGCGATATCTGCGTAGAGCCGCGCTGGGGCCGCATTTCTGAAGGCTCCGGTGAAGATGCTTTCCTGGGCAGCGCACTTGCCGCCGCGATGACCCGCGGCTACCAGGGCGACGACCTGTCCGCCGACAATACCCTGCTCGCCTGCGTCAAGCATTATGCCGCATACGGCGCGCCCCAGGCCGGACGCGACTACAATACCGTAGATATGTCCGAGCGCTGGCTGCGGGAATTCTACCTGCCGCCCTACAAGGCCGCCATCGATGCGGGGGCGCTCAGCGTCATGGCTTCCTTCAATGAACTCGACGGCGTGCCCGCCACGGCCAGCAAACACCTGATGGAAGACATCCTGCGCGATGAATGGGGCTTCAAGGGCTTTGTCGTGACCGATTATACCGGCATCAACGAAATGGTCTGCCACGGATATGCCGCGGACGAAGAGGATGCCGCCTCTCTGGCGGTCAATGCAGGCATCGACATGGATATGCAGAGCGCCGCCTACATGAATTACCTCAAAGGGCTCGTAGAGGCGGGGAAAGTCAGCGAAAAAACCGTTGACGACTGTTGCCGCCGGGTGCTGGAGGTCAAAGCCGCCCTCGGCCTCTTCGAAGACCCCTACCGCTATTGCAGCGCGGAACGCGAGGCCGCCGAGACGCTCACGGACCAGAACCGGGCCGCCGCCCGCCGCATCGCCTGCGAGAGCATGGTCCTTCTCAGCAACAACGGCATCCTGCCCCTTGAAAAGGGAAGGCCCGTCGCTGTGACAGGCCCCCTCGCCGACAGCAAAAATGACCTTCTGGCCTCCTGGAGAGGCGCAGGGCGCGTCGAGGACGTTCCCGTTTCTGTGCTCGGAGCGATCCGCGAGGTCAATCCCGTCAGCGCTTCCGCCGGCACGGTGGTGCTCGTCGCAGGTGAAGACTGCCGGTGGTCCGGCGAGGCCGCCAGCCGTTCCGACATCCGGCTTCCTGAAGAACAGACGGCATTGCTCCGGCAACTCAAGGCGCAGCGGAAGAAGGTCGTGCTGGTCGTCATGAACGGCCGCCCGCTCGACCTCTCCGAAGAGTCGCAGCTTGCGGATGCCATCCTCGAGGCCTGGTATCCCGGCACGATGGGCGGATATGCCGTCGCAGATGTCCTGTTCGGTGATTTCAATCCCTCCGGCAAATTGTCCGTCACCTTCCCGCGCAATCTCGGCCAGGTCCCCATCTACCATTACGCCAAGAACACCGGACGGCCTTATGTGCACCCGGAAGCCAAGTACGAATCCCGTTACCTCGATGTCCCCAACGAGCCCCTCTATGCGTTCGGCCACGGCCTGAGTTATACGGATTTCACCTACGGCGAACCGGAGCTTTCCGCCGCCTCCTTCTCCGGAGAGGGCAGCATCACGGTGAGGACCAGCGTCAGCAATACCGGCAGCCGCGCAGGGACGGAGACCGTACAGTTGTACATCCGCGACCTTGTGGGCAGCGTCACCCGCCCCGTCAAACAACTCAAGGGCTTCCGGAAAGTCAGCCTGGCGCCCGGAGAGACGGAAGAGGTTTCTTTTACCATCGACAAGGAAACCCTCTCTTTCTGGCGGCAGGACATGAGTTTCGGCCCTGAAACGGGGGATTTCAAGTTGTTTGTCGGCGGTGCCTCCGACAAAGTGAAAGAAGCGCAATTCTCTTACACGGAATAACCATGTCGGCAAAACGGATATGGGGGGCTGCGTTGCTTTGCCTCCTCGTCGCCTGCACAGGCCGGCCACCCAAGAGCATCCTCAGCGATGAAGCGCTGCTCGATACCGTAGAGCGGCAGACCATCAAATACTTCACGGACTTTGCCGACAGCGCCACCGGGCTGGCGCGGGAGCGCGACAAGGACCGGAACGGCAATATCGTCACCATCGGCGGCTCAGGCTTCGGGGCGATGGCCATCATCGCCGGGGCCTCCCGCGGCTATTTCCCCGAAAGCGAAGGGATAGAGCGGCTCGGCCGGATCGTCACTTCCCTCGAGCGGCTGGAGCGTTTTCATGGCGCCTGGGCGCACTGGTACGATGCAGACAGCGGGGAGCCCTTCAGTTTCAGCAAGTTCGATGACGGAGGCGACCTCGTAGAGACGGCATTTATGGTGCAGGGACTGTTGGCCGCCCGGCAGTGGCTCGCCTCCCGCGATGAAGCGCTTTCCGCCCGCTGCGATGCCCTTTGGAAGGAGGTGGAATGGGACTGGTACACCCGCGGCACCGACTCCCTCTACTGGCACTGGTCCAAAAACCATGGCTGGAAGATGAACCACCGCATCAAAGGTTTCGATGAAACGCTCATCACCTATATCCTGGCGGCATCCTCCCCCACCCATCCCATTTCCCGCGAGTGCTATGAGGCTTCCTACAAAACTTCGTCCTATTACCACAATGGCAGGGAGTACTACGGCATAAGCCTGCCCCTCGGCATGGATTACGGCGGCCCGCTGTTCTTCTGCCACTATTCCTGGCTCGGACTCGACCCGAGGGGCCTCAAGGATGCCGGAGGCGTCGATTACTTCGAGCGGAACAAGGCCCATACCCTGATACACCGGGCATACGCCATCGACAATCCGAAAGGGCACAAAGGGCTGGGTAAAGATTTATGGGGATTCACTTCCTCCGACGACCCCGACGTCGGCTATAGTTCCCATCATCCCGGAACCGATGCCGAGAACGGCACCGTTTCCCCTACAGCGGCGCTCAGTTCCATCGTCTATACCCCGCAGGAGTCGATGCAGGTCATGCGGCGGTTGTGGGATATGGAAGGGATGTGGGGGCCCTACGGCTTTTACGATGCCTGCAACCCGTCCCGGACGCCTCCGGTCGTGGACCATTATCTGGCCATCGACCAGGGCCCCGTGGCCGTGATGATTGAAAATTACCGCAGCGGCCTGCTGTGGGAACTGTTCATGTCCTGCCCGGAAATCGCCGCAGGACTTGCAAAACTTGGCTTCTATTACTATTAATCCATTTTATCATCAATGAAAAAACTACTCCTTACTTTAACCGTTTTGGTGGCAGGCCTTCCAGCCTTTGCCCAGTATCAGGTCAGGGGTGTCATCATGGATGCCTTCGGCCCCGTGGTCGGAGCCGCCGTCCTTGAAAAAGGGACACAGAACGGTAGCGCGACCGGCATGGACGGCGGCTTTACCCTTACCGTAACGTCACCGGACGCCATCGTCGAGGTAAGCTGCATAGGTTATGCGACGCAAAGTTTCAAGGCCGCTGAATTCCCTGCCACGGTCACGCTCGGCGAGGATACGGACTTCCTCGAAGAAGCGGTCGTCGTAGGTTACGGCACGCAGCGCGCCAAGGACCTTACCGCCCCTATCGTCAATGTGAAGGGTGAAGAACTTGCCCGCCAGACGGCCGCCAACCCGATGTCCGCCCTTCAGGGCATGGTAAGCGGCATCCAGATTACGCAGAGCGGAGCGCCCGGTTCCGGGCCTTCGGTAAAAATCCGCGGCCTCGGTTCCATCGGCGATTACGCCAGCCCGCTTTATATCGTGGACGGCGCGTTCATGGACAACATCGATTTCCTTTCATCCAATGATATCGAGTCCCTGACTGTGCTCAAGGATGCCTCCGCAGCCGCGATCTACGGCGTACGCGCGGCGAACGGTGTCATCATCGTCACGACGAAAAAGGGCGAGACGGGACGTGCAAGGCTCACTTACGACGGATATGCGGGTGTACAGGTCCCCTCGAACATCATGAAGATGGCCAACACAGAACAGTACGTGGAATTGTACAATCTGGCAAAGCCGTCCACCGCACCGGCCAAGAATGCCGCCGACTATAACGGCATCAGCACGGACTGGTACGGCGAACTCGTGCATCCCGCACTGACCCATTCCCACTCCCTGGACCTCTCCGGCGGTACGGAGAAGACCAACTATTCCGTAGGTCTGAGTTACTTCTACCAGGACGGTATCATGCGTTACACCAAGAACGACTACAACCGTCTGAACTTCCGGGCAAGGCTTGACCAGACCATGACGTCCTGGCTCAAAGTCGGTTTCAACACGGTGGTGTCCCGCCACTGGAAACAGAATCCGAACTCCGGGGTATTCTACCAGGCTTTCGTCAACCCTCCGGTTTACGGCGTCTATGACGAGGGCAACACGGATGCCTATCCCATGCCCTTCGATTCCCCCCAACGATACGGCTATCCCAATTCCTATGGCAATCCCGTAGCCGCTGCCTATTATTACAACAGCAAGGAAAACGGGCTGCGCACCGTTTTCTCGGCTTACGCGGAAGCCACGTTCATCCCGGACAAACTGAAATTCAAGACCTCCTACAACCTTGATTTCCATTTCTACGACCGGCAGAACTACAGTCCCGAGAATTTCGTAGGAGGCTCGCAAGGATCGTCGGTATCCAGCCTCTCCAAGACCTACGGTTACGGATTGTACCACATTATCGACAACACCCTCACCTACAGCGACAAAATCGGCCATCACGCTTTCAGCGCCATGCTGGGACAGTCCACACGGATGCAGTACAACGCCTGGATGACCGGTACGGCCCGCAATGTGCCCGACTATGACGACGCGGCGCGTTATCTGGTAAACGGCTCTTACAGGAACCAGAACACGACGGACGGAGCCTCCCGGTACAACGGACTTTCCTTCTTCATGCGCGGCACCTACAACTACAAGGAAAAATACCTTGCGACCGTCACGTTCCGCGCGGACGGCAGTTCCAAATACCAGCAGAAATGGGGATTCTTCCCCTCTGTCGGACTGGGATGGAACATTTCCGACGAGCCCTTCATGAAGCGCCAGAAAGTCATCGACTACCTGAAGCTGCGCGCCAGCTGGGGCATGCTCGGCAATGACAACGTCCCCGCCAACGACATCAACATCACCGGAAAGCCCGGAATCGGCACGTCGGCAGTCTTCGGACAGACGGTGGTGGACGGCTCCGGCGCCCAGACCGTCTATCAGAATTATCTGAGCTGGGAAGTGGTGACCGAGGCCAACGTAGGCGCGGATTTCGCCTTCCTCGACAACCGGCTTTCCGGAGAACTCGACCTGTATCACCGCGTTACGGACAACGTAGTGTTTTACGCCCCGATCGCCACGGGAGGCGGAGTGGCGACCTTGCTTGCGAACAACGGCAAAGTGCGCAACATGGGCGCTGAAATCGCGCTCAAATGGGCTGACAAGGCAGGCGACTTCGCCTACAACGTAGGGGTAAACGCCACCTTCAACCAGAACCGTGTCCTTGAACTCAAGGACCGTGAAAACATCCCCGGCGGCCTCATCAACGGCGCCTATGCGACGGTAACGCAGGTCGGATATCCCATCGGCGCATTCTGGGGATACCAGGTGGACGGCGTCTTCAAGAATGACGCGCAGGCCATGCTGTCCGGACAGGACGGAGCCCAGGCCGGTCACCTGATCTACCATGACTTTGCCGGCAACGAAGACGGTACGCCCGACGGAAAAATCACTTCCGCGGACAGAATCTATCTCGGTTCCCCCCTCCCCTGGCTCATCATGGGCATGAACTTCGGCTTCGAATGGAAGGGGCTTGACTTCTCCATGATCCTCAGCGCGAATATCGGGAACAAGATATTCAACCGCAAACGCCTCAACAAACAGGTATTCAGCGAGGGAAATTACGACCTTGACTTCTACCAGAACTGCTGGCGTCCCGGCGCCCCCTCGAACACGTACCCTTCGCCCAAAGCCCTTACCAACTCCCTGCAGGCGCAGAGCAACAGTTTCTTTGTCGAGGACGGATCGATGCTGCGTATCGAGAACATCCAGCTCGGATATACCTTCCGCAACATCTTCAAGACCGGAAGCATCCGGGTTTACGCTTCTGCACAGCGCCCCCTGTCCCTGTTCGGATATCACGGATTTACAACCGAAATCGGCGGTTCCCCCATCGAGAACGGAATCGACGGTTCATCCGTCTATCCGATGCAGTCCATCTACACACTCGGCCTGAACCTGAATTTCTAGGAGGAAACCTTATGAAAGCTATTAAAATATTCCTGACCGCAGCCACCGCGCTTTGCCTGGCTTCGTGTGACAACTTTCTTGATATACGGACAGAGGCGACCCTGCCCTCTTCCGGAATTGACTATTCCAAACCCGAGAATATTTTCCTTCCGGTGAGTGCGGCATACGCCTCGATGCGCCTCAGCGAAGGGCGGGCGCAAAACTACGTCGCCGTGATGGAAATCCCTTCAGACGATGCGGACAAAGGCAGTACCGAGGCGGACGGCCCGACTGTCCGGGAACTGGACGAATTCACCTATGGCCCCGGAAACAACAACATAGAGCAGATGTGGAACTATTTTTATGATATCGCCTCTGCAGCCAACTATGCCATTGAATCCATGGACCTCTACCAGAAGGCGATTACCTCCGAGGACGGACAGATGCAGGTTACCCAATGCCGCGGTGAGTCCAAGATCATCCGGGCATACGCCTATTTCAACCTTGTCCGTCTGTTCGGCGACGTTCCCAAGATCGACCGCAGCATGAGTTCGACGGAACTGGCCTCTCTGGAGGTAACTCCTGCCGCACAGATGTATGACTTCATCTACAAGGATCTTGATGATGCCATCGAAGTGTGTCCCAATGTCTTCAGCGACTACAAGAACCGCTACAACAAATACACGGCCATGGCCCTCAAAGCCAAGGTGGCCCTCTACCGCAAAGACTGGGACGAAGCGGCGCGCATGGCGGACGCGGTCATTGCAAGCGGACGATACTCGCTCATGAGCCATTTCCGCGATGCATTTTCCGTCGAGTTCGAGGGCGGTTCCGAATCCGTGATGGAGATTGAAAGTTCCTCCCTTTTACAGACCTCGGACCCCCTGCCTGTATGCTACTATGGATTCATCCAGGGACCGCGCGGGAACAAGGAGCCCTTCCAGGGCTGGGGCTACAAGGTCCCTTCCACTACCCTGATCAGTTTCTTTGACGGGCGTGCGGACAACCAGCGCAGATCCGTCACCCTGCTTGTACGCGGTGAAAACGAAAAGGATGAAATCAGTTCAAGTTGCGCGAATCCCTATTACAACGGGAAAGTCTATACACCGAGGGAATACAACACCCGCAGTTACAATGCCTACGGTCTGGAGCACAACATGCGTCTCATACGCTATGCAGACGTGCTGCTCATGTTCGCGGAAGCGATGGTGAGCGGTGCGGCGATTACCCCGGAATCCGGCTATACCGCGGATGCCGCCCTGAACGAGGTCCGCAACAGGGCCGGACTCGGCCCCGTCGCCGCCAGCATGGAGAACATCCAAGATGAACGCCGCGCGGAACTCGCCCTTGAAGAAAACCGCTTCTTCGACCTTGTCCGCTGGGGAAAGGCGGCCGAAGTACTCGGGCCGCTCGGATTTACCGCAGGCAAGAACGAACGCTTCCCCATTCCGGCGGCGCAGCGGGAGCTCAATCCCAATCTGCCCGCAACGCCCGGTTATACCTATTAACAAATAACAACCCATTATTAACCTTTAAATTATTACTTCAATGAAAAAAATTTTCTTGTTCGCCGCAGCCGCGATGATGGTTCTCGCCTGCGACAAAAACAATGGCGGCAACGATGGAGGCCAGACCAAGAACAAGGTTGAGACCGCCAAGGAAAATCTGGTGGCGTATCTCCCGCTTGAGTCCGAAGCCAATGCCGTTTCCGTCGGTCAGGGCATTTCGTTCGGCGCAAAGTCCGGCGCTGCCGGATTCGGCGAGGGCTTTATCGGCAAGGCTTACACCAATACCGCCGGCAACAACGACGAGGCTTACCTCAAACTCAATGTCGCCGCGACAAATGCGATCAAGTCCCTGGAGGATATCACCTTCACCGCATGGGTCAAGAACGTCGCCGACTTCCAGAAGGGCGCCATCCTTTCCATGAACGGGACAAACCCTTCCGGAGACTGGCCTGCCTTCATCGCCTATTTCGACAACAAGAGCGCCGCAACTGACACCGATCCTGCAAAGCAGCAGGTCAATGGCCGCGTAGTCTTCGTAAGGGACGGAGCCGATGTCAATCTGTGGCTGGACACCTGGGATCCCGCATTCGCAAAATACGATGAGTGGTTTCAGTTTGCCTTCACGTACGACCACACTTCGGGAGACTGGGCGCTCTACATCAACGGCGCCGAGGTCAAAGCCGCAAATTTCGGGGATAAACTTCCATTCAGCCAGGCCGTACCCGCCGATTTCAACGCCTTCTACGTAGGTGGATGGGCCTCCCGTATCGATGGTACTTCCACGGCTGACTGGCAAGGCTACTTCGCCGGTTCTCTTGATGAAATCCGCATCTACAATAAAGCGCTCAGCGCTCTGGAAATCGCATCCCTCTACACAGAGGAAGTCCTTATCGCTGCCGAATAATCGTAAATTCAATGTACCAGGCAGGGGGAATCATCCCCCTGCCATTTTTATTTTTCCCAGATGCACCGGATTGCCCCCCTTTTTCTTCTCTGCCTGATTTGCTCATGCTCACCGGAAAAGAAGCAGGAGCAGTTGCCGAAGTCCTTGATCCTGAACGCCTGCCTGAACGACACCTTCATCCCTGACGGCGGTTCCCTGGGAGGTCTGCAGACCGGCGGCAATAGCTTCAAACTCAATTTCTCAAAGCCCATCGACCTGGACAAGGGAGGGGCGGAAAAAATATTTTTCTCCGGCGGGACACCGGCGGTCTCTGCCGGCGAAAACGACAAACAACTTGTCGTTACGCTCCCTGACGGCATGACGCCGCTGAAATCCTACACCTTCGCTATTTCGGCTGGCGAAGTATTCGGACTGAACCTTATCGCCGGGTACAAATGCTCGCTTGCGACAGGCCCGGACCCCGCCGACAAATTCCCGCGCATCTCCACGGAGGAACTGCTGGACAAGGTGCAGGCGCAGACCTTCAGGTATTTCTGGGACTATGCGCACCCGGTGAGCGGCCTCTCGCGCGAGAGGCTGGGAAGCGGAGAAACCGTCACCACCGGAGGGTCGGGATTCGGAATCATGTGCATTCCGGCAGCCATCGAACGGGGATTCATCAGCCGCGAGGCCGGAGCGCAGCGGATACGGACCATCGTGGAATTCCTTTCCGGAAAGGCGGACCGTTTTCACGGCGCCTTCTCCCACTGGCTGAACGGCAGTACGGGCAAGGTCATTCCGTTCAGTTCCAACGACAACGGCGGAGACCTGGTCGAAACCGCATTTCTCGTACAGGGGCTTCTTACCGCCGCACAGTATTTCGATGCGCCTGGAGAAGAAGACATACGCAGCGGAATCGACGCCATCTGGCGCTCCGTCGAATGGGACTGGTACACCCGGGGCGGCGACATGCTTTACTGGCACTGGTCGCCGGACAAAGGCTGGGCGATGAACATGGGCATCAGAGGCTGGAATGAAGGGCTGATTGTGTACGTACTCGCCGCATCCTCTCCCACCCATCCTGTCAGCCCTGGAACTTATCATACGGGATGGGCGCACGACGGGGGTATCCGTAACGGAAAGAAATACTACGACATCACGCTTCCCCTCGGAAGCGCTTACGGCGGCCCGCTGTTCTTCACGCACTACTCTTTCCTCGGACTCGACCCGAGGAACCTCAAGGACAAGTATGCCGCTTACTGGGAACAGAATACGGCGCATGCCCGTATCAATCATGCCTATTGCGTCGCCAATCCCGGCAAACACGCAGGCTATGGCGATCAATGCTGGGGACTCACCGCCAGCGACATCCCCGGCGGCTATGCCGCTTCCTCCCCCACCAATGACAAAGGGGTCATCGCACCCACAGCCGCCCTTTCCTCTTTCCCCTACACCCCGGAGCAAAGTCTCAAGGCACTGGAATACTTCTACTATGTCCTGGGAGACAAACTTTGGGGAGAATATGGCTTCAAGGACGCCTTCTGCATGGATAAACTATGGTTTGCGTCCTCCTATATCGCCATCGACCAAGGTCCGGTCGTCGTCATGATCGAGAATTACCGCAGCGGACTGCTGTGGAACCTGTTCATGCAGAACGCCGATGTCTCCGCCGGCCTGGATAAACTGGGCTTCACCCGATAGAAAACGTAAAATTTTGTCACGAAAATAATTTTTGTATTGTTTTGAACGGAACTGCGCCCCATTTTGCGGCGACCGAAAAAACAATGAAAAAATTACCTGCGGCACTTTTCCTGCCGTCGCCCTCCGGGCGACCCCTCCCAAAACAAGTTTTAGGCCCCTCCCTCTCATAGCCACCGAGGGTGGCACAGGCGACAAAAGTGCCGCAGGTAATTTTTCCACACTTTTAAAACAATACAAAAATGAAAAGAGCGAGACTATGTACGATGCTTCTGCCGGTGAGCCTGCTGGCAGGCTGTAATGAAAACGCATCTGCACCGGAGGAACCGGGGGCCGGGACAGTGCCGCTGACGCTGCATCTTGAGGCAGATTGTGGCGGAAGGGCAGTTTCCCATACGGACTATTTTATCTATGACGCCGCAGGCGTCTGCCCGCTGGAATACCATGAGCGGGTGGAAGGCGGGACATCCTGCACCGCCGTCTATGAGGGACAGGCCGGAGACAAACGAATCGTCTGTATCGCCGGGAGTCCATATCCGTTCAATATCGATGCTCTTTCGCGTTATGACGCCATAGAAGCGCTGACGCTCTCCCTGGACGACGAGGACCCGGAAGCGCCGGTACTCACGGGGACGGCGGAAGTCAGCACGGATGCGGACGGCGAGGCGGAGACACGCATTCCCGTCACCCCCCTGCTCTGCCGTATCGAAGTGTCGCGCATCATCAATGAGATTGGCGGTTACACCCTTGTAGAAGATCCTGTACTGTATCTGCGGGATATCAACAGCGAGGTGGAATTGCTGCGCACCGGGGGCTTCCGGCAAAAGGAAACCGGGCTCTGCACGCGGAAAATAACGCTCGCACACGACATCGGGGCATCGGGCATCGAAGCGCACGCCGTCTTTCATGTCTATCCCAACGACAGCCGCGAGAACGGTGCCGGAACGCCCGCGACCGCCATTGTGCTGGAGGCTACGGTCCGCGGGGAGCGCTGCAGTTACCTGGTCCCGCTGCCCGCCTTCGGCAGAGGCGCGGTCATCAGCGCAGCCCTGACCCTCGAAAAGGAAGGTGCCGCCGCAGACTTTAATTAGGGGAAAAGCCCGGGCAGGGCGCTAGATGAATCTGGCCGTGCAGGTGCCGGATTTCCGCAGGTCTTCCGGAGTTCCTTCAAAGACGACGCTGCCGCCCCGGTCTCCGGCATCAGGCCCCAGGTCAATGACATGGTCCGCATTGCGGATAACGTCCGGATTATGCTCCACGACGATCAGCGAATGTCCGTCCGCAAGCAGCATGTCGAAAGACTTCAGCAATTTTTCCACGTCGGAAAAATGCAGGCCGGTAGTCGGTTCGTCGAAAATAAAGAGGATGCGCTCGCATTTCTTCCGGGAATTGCCCAGCGAGAGGAAATAGGCCAGTTTTACCCGCTGGCTTTCTCCTCCCGAAAGGGTGCTGCTGCTCTGCCCCAACTTGATATAGTCCAGCCCCACGTCATGCAGCGGCGTCAGTTTGCGCACGACCTCCTGCGCCTCGGCTTCTTTGCCTTCTGCAAAAAATGAGATGGCCTCATCGACGCTCATATTCAGGATATCATCGACATTCCGACCCCGGTAGCGCACCTCCAGCACATCGGGCTTGAAGCGCTTGCCCCCGCATTCCTCGCAAACCATCGTCACATCCGCCATGAACTGCATCCCGATGTGCACGATACCTTCTCCCTGGCATTCGGGACAGCGGCCGCCTTCGGCATTAAAAGAAAAATACTGCGGTCCGTAGCCGTTGATGGCCGCGAACTGCTGCATCGACAGGAGTTTCCGTATATCGTCGTAGGCTTTGAGATAGGTGACGGCATTGGAGCGGGAACTTCGGCCGATGGGATTCTGGTCCACATACTCCACACGGTCGATGCGGGACAGGTCCCCGGAAAGGCCGCGATGGGCGCCCGGAAGGTCACCGCTGTCGCTGAGACGGCGGCAAAGCGCCGGATACAGGATTCCGCCGACAAGCGTCGATTTTCCGCTTCCGCTCACTCCCGTCACCACCGTCAGACAGCCCAGCGGGAAGTGCACGTCGATATCGCGGAGATTGTGCTCCATCGCCCCTTCTACGACGATTTCGCCGCAGGGTCTGCGCTTTTCGCGCTGATAGCGGGGTTTCAGCCCCCGCAGGTACTGGAGCGTCAGAGACTTTGCTATCGCCGCCTCAACAGCGCCTTCCGCTTCTCCCTGAAAGACGATTTCCCCGCCGAAACGGCCGGCACCCGGTCCGAGGTCCAGCAGGCAGTCCGCCGCCCGGATGATTTCCTCGTCATGCTCCACCACGACGACGGTGTTTCCCAGATCCCGCAGGCGCCGCAGCACGCCGATAAGACGTTGCGTATCACGGGGATGCAAGCCGACACTCGGCTCGTCGAGGATGTACATCGACCCCACGAGCGATGCGCCCAGGGCCGCCACAAGGTTGATCCGCTGGCTCTCGCCGCCGGAAAGCGTATTACAGGCCCGGTCCATCGTCAGGTACGCGAGTCCCACGTCATCCAGACAGCGCAGGCGTGACAGGATTTCGTCCAGCGGCTCGGCGACCAGAGCGCGCTGCGCATCCGTCAGGTCCAGACCGCTGAAGAAGGCCAGCAGTTGTTCCACGTTCATCTGCAGGAGTTCGTGGATATTCTTTCCGCCCACCTTCACCCACAGGGCCTCCTTGCGCAGTCGGCTGCCCCGGCATTCAGCACAGACCGTCTTCCCGCTGAAGCGGCTCAGCATATATTTATACTGGATCTTGTAACGCTGGGTTTCCACCCAGGCAAAGAATTCGTTGATGCCGATGATGGAGTTCTCATCCCCCTCCACACTGTGTCCGTTCCAGATGAGGTCGCGCACCTCGTCCGACAAGCGGCACCAGGGCTCGAATATCGGGATTCCATAACGCTCCGCCACCTGGATGAGATGTTCACGGAACCAGCCCATCTTATCCCCGCGCCAGCAGGCAATCGCCCCGTCATAGATACTTTTCGTCTTGTCCGGGATAACGAGGTCTTCACTGATGCCGATGATTTTTCCCAGACCGCCGCATACCGGGCAGGCCCCCAGCGGACTGTTGAAACTGAACAGGAAATCGTCAGGTTTGCGGAAGACGATGCCGTCACATTCGAAATTGCTGTTGAAATCGCGACGCACCCCACCCTGGACCACCGCCATCCGGCCGCCTCCGCGCTGGAAGGCATCCGTAACGGAAGCGAGGATGCGCGTGCGTTCATCGGCATCATATTCCTCCTGCGGCCGGATACGGTCAAGGAGCAGGAAGGCCTCCTTAGGGTAATGGTCGGGCGATTGCAGCACCGCCTCGATGCGCACGGGAGCCCCGTCTGCCAGCAGGCGGGAGTAGCCCTGCTCCTTGAGCGAAAGCAGCAGCTCCACCTTGTCTCCCAGCCCGCTCCATCCGATCTCGGCAATGACAAAGACGGCTTCGCCTTCATGGATGCCGAGAATATGGCGAAAGGCATCGCGCGGAGAATCGCAACGCACTTCCCTGCCGCTGACCGGACTGAAGGTACGGCCGATACGGGCGAAGATCAAACGAAGGTAGTCGTAAATCTCCGTCGTAGTGGCCACTGTAGAGCGCGGGTTCTTGATGTTGACCTTCTGTTCGATGGCCACCGCCGGCGGGATGCCTTCGATGGCATCTACATCGGGCTTGGTCATCCGCCCGAGAAACTGCCGGGCATAGGACGAGAGGCTTTCCGCAAAGCGGCGCTGTCCCTCCGCAAAGAGGGTGTCGAACGCCAGTGACGACTTTCCTGAACCGGAAACACCCGTCAGAACGACCAGTTTTCCCCGGGGGATTTCCACCGAGATGTTCCGTAGGTTATTGACCCGCGCCCCGCGGATTATTATACTGCCTTCATCCATGGCATCAGACGATTCCGGCAATGATATAATACAGCATCACGGCACTGCAGATCAGTTTTACGCCGGTGGTAAAGAGGAATCCGAAGAAAGCAGCGACAGCGGCTTTCAAGGAGCCCCCGACACTGTTCCGGCTGACGACATATTCACCGATGAAGGCGCCGAGCAACGAGCCCCAGATCATCCCTACCGGCGTCAAAAAGATACCGGCGATGAGTCCGATGATGGCGCCGGCCGTCCCCGCTTTGCTGCCGCCGCCCCACCGGGTAAACACGGCGGGCAGGACATAATCCAGGACCGTTATCAGCAGGGTAATCCCCAGCCAGACGAAGAGCAGCGTATTGCCTACGCCACCATAAAAACGCAGCAGAAGCAGTCCCAGCCACGAAAGCGGCGGCCCCGGGAGCCCCGGAACCACGCTTCCGATGATGCCCAGGACGCCCAGGATGACGGCAAATACGGCGAGCGCGGTCATTAGATGCGCTTCAGCAGTTTCTGAGTCTCCGCTTCGTAACCGGGTTTGCGAAGGAGCGCGAACATATTCTTCTTGTACGCCTCTACGCCGGGCTGATTGAAGGGGTTCACGCCCAGAACGTATGCAGATATGCCGCAGGCGAACTCGAAGAAATAGAAAATTGCGCCGAGGTTGCGCTCATCGATACGCTCCAGCGCCACTTCCATCTGGGGTACGCCGCCGTCGATATGCGCGACCTTCACGCCCAGCCGGGCCATGGCGTTGCAATGCTCGACGTGCTGTCCGGCAAGGAAGTTCAGTCCGTCGAGGTTCTGGGCATCGCTGCCGATGACGACGCTGCGGCCTGCGTTTTCGATGTTGATGACTGTCTCGAACATGATGCGGCTGCCCTCCTGGATAAACTGTCCCATGGAGTGCAGGTCTGCGGTATTGGTGACGCTGGCGGGGAAAATGCCCTTGCCGTCTTTGCCCTCGGACTCACCATAGAGTTGTTTCCACCATTCGGCGAGCCAGGAGAATTTCGGATTGTACGTAACGAGGATCTCCACGGCCTTGCCGTAGTTTTCGTGCAGCAGGTTCCGCATGGCGGCATACTGTATGGCCGCGTTGGATTCGCTGCGCTCCAGCAGGGCCTTGCGCTCTTCGGCTGCGCCGGAGAGCATCGCCCGGATATCGAATCCCGCAAGCGCGATGGGCAGAAGGCCCACCGGCGTCAGCACCGAGAAGCGGCCGCCCACATTGTCGGGAACCACGAAAGTGCGGTAACCTTCCTGCGTCGAAAGGGTTTTCAGCGCCCCGCGCGCGGCATCGGTGATTGCGACGATACGCTCAGACGCCTCCTTCTTGCCGTAGCGCTGCTCCAGCATTTCCTTGAAGATGCGGAAAGCCACCGCGGGCTCCGTAGTGGTCCCGGACTTGGAAATCACCACGCAGGCGGTATTGCGCACGGCGGCGAGGTCCATCAGTTCAGCGATATATTCTTCGGAAAGGTTGTTGCCGGCGAACACCACCTGCGGCGCTCCCTCCGGACGCAGGAAGGCATGGGAAAGCGCTTCCACCGCACAGCGGGCGCCCAGATAGGAACCGCCGATACCGATGACGATGACGAGTTCCACCCCGCGTGCCTTCCAGTCGTCACGCACCGCCTCCATTTCCGCGATCAGTTTGTCATCCACATCAACAGGCAGCGTCTTCCAGCCCAGGAAATCATTCCCGGCGCCCTTTTCACTGTCCAACACGTCCCAGGCCTCCAGCGCCCTGGATACGAATGCATCATACTCAACTTCCTTGATAAAGGAGCTGCAACCTTTCAAATCTACTTTTATCATGGTAATAAAAATTATCACACAAAGATACAATTTTTTTTGGCGATTCGTAAAAAATCCTTACCTTTGCGTCCGCTTCCCGGTTGAAGCAACCAGTCTGGTGCGGTAGTTCAGCTGGTTAGAATGCCGGCCTGTCACGCCGGAGGTCGAGGGTTCGAGTCCCTTCCGCACCGCTTAAAACAAGTTTCTGCCTTCTGGTAGGAACTTGTTTTAGTTTTGGTTGGTTGTTGGCCGAACCCTCGACCTCCAGCCCCCCGAGGGGGCAGCCGCCATAGGCGGCGGGGGGGTAACGAAGTAGCGCCCTGCGGCGCAGCCGCGGGTTCGAGTCCCTTCCGGGCATCACCTTTCACTTTGTCGATGATGATATACATATGATGTGTCCAGGGGAGATGGAATATCAGGTCGAAAACGTCAGCATCCTGCTGACGAATTGACACCGGCAAATCGTCAACATCTTGCTGACGATTTTCAAGTAACTGGCTGTAAAGACGATAGAAGTAGTGAGTATATTTTATATTCTTCAAGTCCCTGCTGACATTCTCATAAAAATGGCTGCCATAGGGGGTTAACGACAACGTTTCTCATAGAAGCCGTGGGTAATCTTGCTGAACCGGTCTCCCCTGACTTGGAAAGACGAATCATGGCGGCAGCCACTTCCGCCGTCGGCATGGGCTTCCAGGAACGCATGAGACCGATGGCATTCAAGGCTTTGAGCATAGCAACGCCGGCCTTTTCGCCAAAGCGGTCGCTCCCCTTCCGGATAAGGGACGGCGGCCGGAGGATGAATATCGCCGGATAACCGAGCCTCTGAACATCTTCGTCCAGCCGACCTTTCATCCCGGTGTAGAAAACTTTGGATTTGGAGTTCGCGCCGATGGGGCAGAAATTTCCCGACGGACAAATACATCCACCCGCTCGAATGCCTCATCTTTCAGCAGTTGCTCTACAAGGTCTTTTCCGACGGCACCTGTGGCGCCAATGACAAGTGCTTTCATCGTCAGAAGAATTTCAGAATTTCGTCAAGGGGTTTCCTAAACGGCCGCTCAGGATCTGAGGCACGGTACCCCAGAGCGATTACTGCCATAATCGTTTCCTCTTCGGGGATGTCGAATATGCTGCGGAGCGCATCCGCATCCCTCGCGCCCATGATAAGCGTGTCAAACCCCATGGCGCGGGCTGCCAGGACAAGATGCGCATCGCTGAGGCCGTTGTCATAGGCTCCCCAGCCTTCGCCCACTTCGTTGGCAGGTTCTCCTCCCCGGCGGAATCCGGACAGTCCCCTGACAAATGTCGAGACGATAAGAGCCGACGCGCCTTCGGTGTTTCGCTTGTTCCTGTCTCCGATGACTTCCCTTACGGCCTGAACTTTTCCAGGGCTCATCGCCACATAATAGCGGCTCGGCTGGGAATTTGTCCATGACGGCGCTTCCTGGGCGGCAGCAATCACAGCGCGGACTTCAGCCTTGCTGACAGACTTGGAAGCATCGAAGTCCCGGATGCTCCGGCGCATGGAAATCACATCGTCGAAAGAGACTATCTTCTTCTGCCCGCTTTCTGCGCAGGACATGAGGGCCATCAGGGCCAGTGCGACAATTACAAATCTTTTCATACTTTATTCATCTGCAATTTTATATATCGTTTCTGGCAAATATAGTAAAAATCGTCCTTTTGCCCGGATAATGATTATCTTTGCAGGCGTATGAATGCAACTGTGATCATCGCCGTCGTCGCGGCCCTTGCCATTATCGCCCTCATCGTCGGCTGGGCGCTGACTTCCATCAAGGCGAAAGCCGAACTGCGCACCGCGGAAGCGTTGCTCGAGAACGAACGGAAAACGCACGAAAAAGCCCTGGAGGAAATCAAAAACAGCCAGGAAAAAGCCATCGAAGCGGCCAGGACAGCGCTGGCACTGGAAAACGAAAAGACCCTCAAAGCCCGGGAAGAGGCCCTCAAAAAAGAAGCGGCGGAGACCATGAAGGTCATCACCGGCGGACTTGATAAAAATATCAAGGACATGAAGGAGGCCTTCGAGGCGCAGAAAAAATCACATACCGAGGAAAGTACGGCCATCAAGACCCAGTTCGCGGAAACGGTAAAACATCTGCGCGAGCAGACCGAATCCATCGGAAACCAGGCGGAAGACCTGGCCAAGGCGCTCAAGGGGCAGAACAAGATGCAGGGGAACTTCGGCGAGACCATCCTGGAAAATATGTTCAAGGATATGGGCATGCGCGAGGGGCACGACTACGAGTCCGAATACTGGCTGCGCGACAGGAACGGAAACCTCATCCGCAATGAAGAGACCGGCCGGAGGATGCGCCCCGACTTCGTCCTCCACTTCCCGGACGACACCGACATCCTCATCGACTCCAAAATGTCGCTGACGGCACTGGCAGACTATTTTGCCGCCGATACGGACGACGCACGGGAAGAAGCCGCAAACCGCAACCTGGAGTCTGTCCGGAACCATGTACGTGAACTGACCGGGAAGGAATATCAGAAATACGTCGTAGGGCGCAAGACTTTGGACTTCGTCATCATGTTCATTCCCAACTACGGGGCCTGGCAACTGGCCCGCCTGAAGGATCCGGGTCTCTTCTCATGGGCCTTCGAGCACAATGTCCTGGTCACCACGGAAGAAACGCTTCTCCCCTTCCTGCGCCTGATCCGCAGTGCCTGGATCCAGAAAGAACAGATGGAAAATATCGCCGAAATTGTCAATGCCGCCCAGAGTATGGTGGACCGCGTGGCGCTTTTCTGCGAGGAGAACGCCAAGGTCGAGAGCGCTTTGGAATCGGCGCTGAAGAATTTCAAGAAGAACTCCGCGAGGCTGGTGGACAGCCAGCAGAGTATCGTCGGCGCCGCCCGAAAGGCCGTAGAGCACGGCATCAAGCAGCCCACGGGCCATATCCTTCCGGAAATCTCCGATTAATTCCGGGAGGCCTTCGTCCGCCTCCGCCGCCGTCACATTGGAATACCAGCCGCGGTATAATCTGCCTGCAGGGGGTCAACGTCTTCGAAGGTCACCTCAAGGGGAGCCGTTTCCGTACATACGCTCCGTTTGATGGTGAGCGGGTTGGAACTTCCGGAAACAAAGCGGCGTCCGTCGGCGGAAAGGACCAGCAGGGAAATGCCGTCCTTCAACGCCCCGGGAGCGAGCGAGAACCAGACGTCCAGCGTAGCGTCAGGCACCACATAGAAAGTTTGTTTCCTTGATATATCTTCTTACATATCAAAACGGACACCGCCCCCGGCAAGGCACTTCTGCAGGCGGGGGATATTCACTTCCTGCACGCTGCAGCGGTCCAGCAGGGAAAGGGCGGCGGCGGTACCGGCGGCCTGTCCGGTCAGGAAGCAGGTCCCTACCTCACGGGCATCATAGGTCAGATCCTTGTCAAAGCCGAAGCAGCGGCCGGCGACAAGCAGATTCCGGACACGCTTGGGCGTGATGGCGCTGTACGGCACCTGCCATACCGGACGCTCCTTGCCGGGCAGCGTCCCTCCGGAATATTTCAGCGTAGGATCCGCCCCGCCGATGCCGATGCAATCGGGGTAAGTGGCATACCGGACGGAATCGGCATAGGTGACATTCCGCACGGAATTCAGCACGCGGGTGACGCGGACACCGAGCAAAGTGGTAGAATCAAGCACGAAAAGCCGCTCGCCGCCGGGCAACTGACGGTCCTTTTCCAGCGTCTCCCAAATGTGCTTGCGCATCTTCAACTGGAGGCGGGTCTGGTTGTAGATATCGAGCCCGTCCTGATCGAATTCTCCGTTGGTATGAAAAAGTTTCACGCTGTCGATGGGCGTTTTGTGCGCGCCCCTGCGCTTGAAATCCGCCGCATTGCCGCAGCGCCACATGGCTCCGACATGGGCTTTGCGCAGTTCGAAGTCTTCACCGGCCCATTCGAGGATATCACCATCGCCGCTGCAGTCCACCACCGCCTTCGCCTTGATGGCAACGCGCCCGCTCTTGCTTTCCACCAGCACCGCATCGATACGGTCGCCGGATGGGATGACGCCGGCGCCCTGACAGTTGTAGAGCAGACGCACTCCGGCCTCTCCGAGCATCAGTTCCATCACATACTTGGCCGCTTCCGGGTCGGGGACAGGCGATGCGCCGGTCACGATGCAGTAGCCCATTTCCGTCAGACGGCGGCAGATTTCCTCGGAAAAGCCATACACGACCTGACCCCAGCCGCCGCTTTTGAGCCGTCCGCTGATATTGTTGACCGGAAGCACGCAGCAGCCTGTCCAAAGACCGCCGAGGTAGTACTCCCGTTCCAAAAGGATTACATCCACTCCCTGCCGGGCGGCGGAAATCGCAGCCGCAACGCCGGCGGGACCGCCGCCCAGCACCACGAGGTCCGCGCTGTCCACGACGGGAATCCTGCGGGCAGGCTCCCTGACATAATCCTTGACATCGAGACGGGTTTTCGCCGTCTCGTCTTTTCTGGGATCCGGGGAAAACGAGGTCATCATCCCCAGGGAAGCCGCGGCTGTTCCGGCAGCGCCTATTTTTAAAAAACTTCGTCTGTCCATATTGCAAAGTTAAACCGCAACATTCGGTTAAAGTACAAAAGTTTTTCCACTTGGTAAAACAATTTTCAAAATTTGGAAACAAAGACAAAAAAAAGGACTAAATTTGTCGCTGCATTTTTTGAAACGCTATAATAACTGTTCCGAATCATGTCAGGAAAACTGAATCTGAAGTACTGCGTATTGCTGCCCCTGGTCCTCATCGTTACCATCGTGCTCTGGGCCCTTCCCCTGTCGGCCTACGGAATCGCAGATCTGACCGTCGTACAGCAGCGCATGATTGCGATTTTCGCCTTCGCCGCGCTCATGTGGATGTTTGAGATTATCCCCAACTGGACGACATCGCTCGCGGTTATCGTCGTGATGCTGCTGACGGTATCCAATAAGGGACTCGGATTTTTGTGTACGCCCCAGGCGGGCACCCTCGTGGACTACAAGAGCATCATGGCCTCCTTTGCAGACCCTGTCGTCATGCTGTTCATGGGCGGCTTCGTGCTGGCCATCATCGCCTCGAAATACGGCATGGACGCAGCCATCGCAAAGGTACTGCTCGGGCTCTTCGGGAAAAAGCCGTCGATGGTGCTGCTGGGATTCCTCATCGTCATCGCCGTTTTCTCCATGTTCATGAGCAATACCGCCACCGCAGCGATGATGCTTGCCTTCCTGGCGCCCGTGCTCAAGGCCCTTCCGGAAAATGAAACCGGCAAAGTGGGCCTGGCGCTTTCCATTCCTGTCGCGGCAAACCTCGGCGGAATCGGAACCCCTATCGGAACACCCCCGAACGCGATTGCGCTCGGTGCGCTGGAAAACGCCGGCTACCAGATCAGTTTCGTGACCTGGATGTCCCGCATGGTGCCTTATGTGATTGTGATGATTCTGCTGGCCTGGGTGCTGCTGCAGTTGTTTTTCCCTTTCAAGAGTGACAAAATCGAACTGAAGATCGAAGTCAAGGAACGCAAGAAAGACTGGCGCAGTTATGTGGCCTGGATCACTTTTTTCCTGACCATCCTCCTTTGGGTTACAGAAACCTGGACAAAGATCAACTCCAATGTCGTCGCGCTGATTCCCCTGGCCGTCTATACGGCAACCGGCGTATTCGGAAAGGAAGATATCAAGGAAATCAACTGGAGCGTACTCTGGCTTGTGGCAGGAGGTTTTGCCCTGGGTACCGGACTGAACAGGACCGGACTTGCCGCGACGCTCATCAATGCCATCCCGTTCAGCAGCATGAACGTAGTGCTGGTCATTGTTATCGCCGGCCTCATCTGCTACTTCCTGAGCAATTTCATCAGCAACAGCGCAACGGCGGCCCTCCTGGTTCCGATTCTCGTGGTCGTGGGTACGGCGATGGCCGATCCCGCCGCAGCCAACAATGCACAGTTCACCGCCCTCGGCGGCATGTTCTCCATGATTCCGTTCATCGCCATGTGCGCCTCGATTGCCATGCTGCTGCCGATTTCCACACCGCCCAATGCCATTGCCGCCTCTACCGGACTGGTCAAGACCACCGATATGAGCAAGGTCGGCATCATCATCGGCATCGTGGGCTTCGTCCTGGGTTACTTCCTGCTCACCAGCCTCTGGCCTTTCCCGCAGGCTTGATCAGGGTTCTGTTAACCGCATCCCTCCAGCCTGCCTTAACGGGAGTCATATCAGTCCCTGAAGGCGTAAAGGCACGTTCCGAACACCACTGCGTGCGGATTTCGTCGATACTGCCCCAAAAGCCTGTGGAGAGTCCCGCGAGATAAGCCGCGCCGAGGGCGGTGGTCTCGGTTACCGCGGGCCGGATAACGGAAGTACCGAGAATATCCGACTGGAACTGCATCATCAGGTTATTGCGGGAGGCGCCGCCATCGACCTTGAGTTCCGCCAAATGCACCCCCGCATCCTTTTCCATCGCCTGCACGATATCCATCGTCTGGAAGGCAATCCCCTCAAGCGCCGCCCGGGCGATATGGGCCGCGCCCGTCCCGCGCGTCAGCCCGCAGATGGTTCCGTGCGCATAAGCATCCCAATAAGGGGCACCGAGCCCCGTCAGGGCCGGCACGAAATAGACGCCTCCGTTGTCCGGAACGGAAGCGGCAAGCGCCTCCACATCGGCGGAGGAGCGGATGATTCCCAGGCCGTCGCGCAGCCACTGCACCACCGATCCCGCGACAAACACAGACCCTTCCAGCGCGTAATCTACCCTGTCGCCGATTTTCCAGGCGACGGTAGTCAGCAGGTTATTCTGAGAAAGGATAGGCCGCTCGCCGGTATTCATCAGGAGGAAACAGCCGGTGCCGTAGGTGTTTTTGACCGAACCGGGCGTAACACACATCTGCCCGAACAGCGCGGCCTGCTGGTCCCCTGCAATGCCGGCGATGGGTACGCAGCACGGCAGCAGGGCGGCATCGGTATAGCCGAAAATTTCTGAAGAAGGACGGACCTGAGGCAGCATCGAGGCAGGAATGCCGAAAAGGTCCAGAAGCTCCGGATCCCACGCGAGCGTATGGATATTGAAAAGCAGCGTGCGGGAAGCGTTCGAAACATCGGTACAATGCACTTTCCCGCCGGTCAGTTGCCAGATCAGCCAGGAATCGACGGTACCGAAGCGCAGACGCCCGGCATCCGCTTTTTCGCGGGCGCCGGGAACATGGTCCAGGATCCACTTGACCTTGGTCCCGGAGAAATAAGCATCGATGATCAGGCCCGTCTTGCTCCGGATGAGGCCGGTAAGCCCCTCCGCGCTCAGGCGGTCACACAAGGCGGAAGTACGGCGGTCCTGCCAGACGATGGCGTTACAGACAGGACGGCCGGTAAGCGCATCCCAGACAATGGTGGTTTCCCGCTGGTTGGTAATGCCGATGGCTTCCACCTGCTGGAATCCGATGCCCATTTTCGACACCGCTTCCGCCATCACCGCCGCCTGGGACGACCAGATTTCCATCGGGTCGTGCTCGACGCGGCCGGGTTCGGGAAAATATTGGGTGAATTCCCGCTGCGCCACGGAACGGACGGCTCCGGCGTGGTCGAAGAGGATGGCGCGGGACGAACTCGTCCCCTGGTCCAACGCTAAAATGAATTTTTCTTTCATCGCAAATAAGTATTCCAAAATTCAGCGTCTGTTGCGTCCGAATGGACTTTCTGCGCACCGCGGTAGCCGTGGAGCGCGTCAGGATAAAGCATCAGTTCAAAGGAAATGCCGGCCTTCTGCAGGGCATCGGCGAGCAGCAAGGTATTCTGCAGGTGCACATTGTCATCGCCGGTGCCGTGGGTCAACCGCAGACGGCCTACCTCACCCGGCTGTAAATCAGCGATATAAGAAAGCACAGAGGCTTCCCTGTAGCCATCGGGGTTAAGTTGCGGCGTCTGCATGAAGCGCTCGGTGTAATGGCTGTCGTAAAGCGACCAGTCATACACGCCGCCCCCCGCAATACCGCAGCAGAAGGTTTCCGGATAACGCAGCACCAGCATCGCCGTACTTGTTCCGCCGAAGGAGAAGCCCTTCACGCCGATTTTCCCGCTGCACCAGGGCTGCGCTTTCAGCCAGGCGGCCCAGGCACGGTAATCGCCCAATTCCGGAACGGTCATACGGCAGAACGACCCGTCCATCCCCCGGCGGCCGTTCTCGCCGGAAGAACGGGGATCCGCAACCAGATAGACGATGCCGTTTTCGTAGCACCAGCGGTCGGACGCATCGCGCGAGCCCCAATAATCCCGCACATAAGGCGTACCCGGACCACCGTAAACCTGCATCACCACAGGATAGCGCTGCGCCGCATCGAAGCCCCGGGGATACGAAATCAGCCCATACAGGTCGAAGCCGTCGCTGCGCAAGCAGACCGGCTGCGGCTGCGGCCTGTCATCCGGCACGCTTCCCGGCCCGGACACCCATTTTACGGCCCTCCCGCCATAAGCATCCGCCTCAAGGGTGCGCCAGGGCTGCGCCGCCGTGGAAAGACGTGCGGTAAAACGCCTGCCGTCCGCGCTGAACTTCACATCCGACACCCAGAAAGACGGATCCGTCAGTTCGGTAACGCGGCCGCGCCGGTCCAGGCGGTAGAGTGCCGGATGCAGGGGGGAACTGCGCTTTGCAAGAAACCACAGATCGCCCTTCTTCTCATCCACACGCAGCAGGCGGACCGCCCAGTTGGGACCGTCTGACAGGCGGACCGGATTGCCGCCGTCCCAGGGCAGGAAGTAAATCTGCTCCCAACCCGTTTCGAAACTGCGCACCATGTAAAAACCGTCCTTGCCGGGCAGGATACCGTCTATCCAGTCCACCCATGTGGGATATTCTTCATGATAGACCTTTCGCAGGGAAGCGTCCTGAGCCTCCGCCCGCCAGAGGTCCAGTTCCCCCTGCTGACGGCCCATCGTACTGATATAGAGGGCACTGCCGTCGGCGTTCCAGAAAGGGATGCCGAAATATTCCGTCTCCGGGAAGGGGCACCAGCGGAGCGTGCGGCCGTCGGCATCCGCAATCCCCACCCGGACGCGGGGATTGGGCGTACCGGCTTTCGGATATCGGGTCAGGTTCAGCGATCCGTAAGGGCCGAAAGGCGACCAGATGGGAAACTCCCCTACCGGCGTGTCGTCAAAGCGGTAAAAACCCAGCCTTCTCGAATCCGGACTCCACCAGAAGGCCTTGTATTTCGAAGAACGCCCCAGGATTTCCTCATAATATACCCATGAGGCATAACCGTTATATACCAGCGGTCCGCCGTCTGAGGTGAGCCGCCGTTCCGTTCCCGCAGGGATATCGCGCACCCAGAGATCGCCGCCGCGGGTAAAGGCTTCCATCGTCGAATCCGGCGAAGGGGTAAGGTTCATTTCCGGCGCCGATGCTGCCAGCGCAATCAGGAGTATAAGGGTATTCATACGAAAAACCGGTCAGGGAAATTCACAAGATAAACTTTTTTTACCGCCCGCGTCAGCGCCGTATAGAGCCATTTCAGGTCCTCCATGCTCTGTTCGTCCTGCCAGAAAGGGCAATCGATGAAAACGCAGTCCCATTGTCCGCCCTGGCTTTTATGGCAGGTGACCGCCTCCGCATATTTAAGTTGCAGGGCATTGTAGAAGGGGTCTTCGCGCACGGCCATCCAGCGCTTTTGCTTGCCGCGGATATGTTCGTAATCGGCATTCACGGCCAGATAGAGCGCATTTTGCTGTTCGTAGGAGAGCGACGGCGATTCGCTTTCAAGGGTATCCAGCAGCACGATCGCCTTGACGGAGGCATCGTCATAATCAGGGAAAATCAGCTGGGCCTCCGCAAACTCGAATCCATAGCGGGAATGATGGTGCGAAATGCGGTCCAGCCGCGCGATATCTCCATTGGCGATATAATCCATCCCTTTCACATTTTCCAGGAACTGGTAGCAGTTCTTCACAATCATCAGGCGCTCGCCGCGTACGAGGCGTTCCTCCTTGAACTGCACCATCGAGCGGATTCCCGCATTGTAACGGATGGCCCGCTTGTTCGAGCGGCACAGCACGATGGTGCCTTCCTCGCCATAGCGGCCGTAAGCGTCGGTAAGGGACTCGATCAGCGTTCCCCCGTCGATGCGTTCGATATCGCCGAAACCTCCGAGGGACAGCCGGATTTCGCAGGGACCGCCCGCGACGATACTCTCCCGAAGTGCGGTCGCATTCATCAGTATGCCCGAGTCGTGCGCCTGGCGGACGACGGACACGAGTTCCGTGCGCCGCACCCCGCCGAAAAATGCCATATAACCCTCGTCCAGGGCCGGGCTGGCATCCAGTCCCACGGGCGGCAACTGTGCGGCATCCCCCACCAGGATCAGCCGGCAGCCGCTGCCGTTGCGCACAAAAGAGACAAGGTCTTCAAGCAGGTTTCCGGACCCGAACTGCATCGCCTTCTGTCCTTCGTCCAGGCCGATCAGCGATACTTCATCGACAATAAAAAGGGTATCGCGAGCCTCGTTGGGAGCCAGGCTGAAACGGCCGAATCCGTCGTCCCCCACCCCTTTTTGCCGATAAATATGCTTGTGGATGGTCCAGGCGGGGCAGCCGGCGATTCCGGAAAACACCTTCGCGGCACGCCCGGTGGGGGCCAGCAGGACGCAGGGGGTCTGCATCTCGCGCAAGGCGCCGATGACCGCACCCATCGCCGTCGTCTTGCCCGTTCCGGCATAGCCGTTGACGACGAGGATATCCGCATCATCGCAGGTAAGGAAATCCGCCGTCTCCCGCAGCAGGTTCTCCTGACAGGAAGTCGGGTCGAAGCCCAGCCGGGCACGGAATTTTCCGAACAGAAAATCGGCACGGGTCATCAGGCGGTGCGCTTCCTGCCGTCAAAAATCATGGCCAGCACTGCAATGACGGGATAAATTTCGATACGGCCAAGGAACATATCCATCGTAAAGAGGAACTTCGCCGCCGAGGGAAGGGCATTGAAACTATAAAAACCGCCGAGTTCCTCGATGGCTGGCCCGACATTGCTCAGCGAAGATACCGATGCCGCGAAGGAACAATGGGGGTTCACGCCGATAGCGCTGCTCAACATGACGGACAGGGCAAGCAATGCGGCATACAACAGGATATACAGCAGATGCGGATAGACCTCCTCATCGCGGAGCGTCCGCAGCCCCAGCTTCACCTCATTGACCGAAGAAGGATGCAGCACACGCCCGAGTTGGCGGCTCACGCTTTTGATTACCAACAGGATACGGTCCGCCTTGATTCCACCTGAAGGAGAGCCTGCGCAGCCACACATCAGGGACAGGCCTATAATGACCGCGTTGGCGAAACTGGGCCACTTGGAATAATCGACGATGGAAAAGCCCGTCGTAGATGCGATGCTGACAGTCTGGAAACCGGCATAGCGGAACGCACTTCCCCAGTCCTGGGCCGCACCTTCCAGTTTAAGGGTGAAGCCCATCAGCACTACGCAGACGACCAGCGTCCCCAGATAAAATTTCAGCACGGGATGGTTCAGCGGCCGCAGGGAACGGGTCACCACCGCCAGGAACAACAGGCCGAAATGCAGCGAGGCCAGCAGCATAAACAGGATGGTCAGGCCCTCGATGAGCGGTGACCCGAACGAAGCGATGGAAAGGGTGCGGCTGCTGAAACCGCCTGCCGCACAGACGCTGAACGCATGGCACACCGCATCGAAAAAGGGCATTCCGGCCGCCCAGTATGACAACAGCGAAATCAGCGCCAGGGCCAGATAGACGGCGGCAAACACATACACGCTCCGATTCGCGCGCACGGCATAGTCGCTCTTGGAGAGGCTGGAGACCTCCATATTGGTCAGCCGCATCTTCACCGGACTCGTTCCGGGGATGACCAGCAGGAGGAACACCACTACCCCGAGGCCCCCGATAAAGTGCGTCGATGCACGCCAGAACACCAGGCTGCGCGGCAGCGCCTCCACATTATCCAGGATGGTGGAACCGGTGGTGGTAAAACCGGAAACACTTTCGAACCAGGCGTTGGCCAGGCTGAAGGGCCCGCCCCAAAGGGCATAGGGCAGCATGCCGAACACAAAGGAAAGGAGCCAGGACAAGGTAATGATCAGGTAACCTTCCTTGAGCGAAATTTCCCGGGTCTGCCGGACAAAGATAAAAGGAAAAATCCCGGAAAGCGCGGTAATCAGGAAACTGACCAGCAACGGGCCATACGCACTGTCCCTGCCGTCCAGCAACGATACACAGACAGAAAACAACATGAACAACGCGCTCACCAGGAGCGCATACCCCACATATTTGCTGACGGTTTTGAGGTTCATTGCGCTTCAGAGATCTTCTTCAGGGCACGGATGCGCTTGCGCAATTCCTGATTCTCATCCGTCAGGGCCCGGATTCCATCATTGAGCTGCCGGAGCTGGTCGTCCCCCTCGAAAGTATAGGTATATTTCTTGTCGTGAGCCGTGTACGCTTCCATTGATGAGAGCATCTTGTAGAGCGGATGGATATAATAGGAGAGCGCATAGAAGAGCAGCAGCAGCACGAGGAGGATGCCCACGCCCACCGCGACGACTCCGGGGATGATGCTGCGGTAAAAGCCGCTTTCAAAGGTCTCGGAATGGGCCTGGAGGTCCTTGTAAATCGCCGCCATAAGGGCTTCGATGCGGTCGTTCAGCAGGTTGAAGCGCGGCTGCAGCCGTTCGAAATACCAGGCCCGCGTATCGATAAAATCCGAAAGCAGCACATTCTGCAGTTCCATCGAAGTCAGCATGTACGCCGAGTAGGCATAAAGCAGCGAATCCGTCAGCGAGGCAATCTGCTGGGCGCCGAGTGACGAGCGCAGCGTATCCGAACAGGCCATGAACGCCTCCTCGTTGAACTCCGGGAGGGCCACGGAGTGCTCATCCCCCACCACGGCCAGGATATCGAGGTTATAGGCATTTGTCAGGGACACCAGTTTTCTCGCCGTATTGATGCTGCTGATATCCTCCGCCACCAGGTCGGAGACATAGGAACTCATTCTGCCATACTCCATCACGGAGATGATACAGGCAATCAGAAGGACGGCCGCAATCGACAGGAGGCTCA
>JAFSVL010000055.1 GCA_017445015.1 Bacteroidales bacterium
GTTTATGCAAGTTAGTGAAAATAAATGAATTATGAAAATATATCTTACTTCTATGGCAACTTTTTTCGCACTTCTGTCATCGCCCCTCGGCAGGAGGTTATCGCGTAGTGAGGGGACGTTGACTTTTTAAAGTGGACTCAAATATTGATACATTTGCCCGGTTTTGACGACGATGGCGCTGCCGGCTTTCATATTGCTTTCGCTGTTTTCGCTTTCTCCCGTAGAATCCGCCCTGCGCGAACTGGACCGGGAGATAGAGAAACGTGACGAGTATGTCCAGCGCTTCGAGGCATCGAACGACAATCTCCGTGCGGATTTTTCCCTGGCGGGCAGCGATTCCCTGCGCTGGGAGGCGGCCAAGCGGCTCTTTGATTCCTACATCCATTTCAGCGCCGATTCGGCGGCGCGCTATGTCACCGTCATGGAGCGCTACGCCTCATGCGGGAGGCAGTCCTTGCAGACCGACCTCGAAAAAATCCGCCTTCTGGTCTGGAGCCACAACGAAAGCCGTGCGCTGGAATATCTGAGGTCGCTCGACCGGGAGGCCGTGGACCGGTGCGGTCTCCGCAGGAACTACCTTCTGCGGGCCATAGACATCTACCGCAACATCACCCGCTATCCCGGATATCTGGATGAGCCGATGAACTATCCGGACAGCCTTGAAAGCTACCGGCTTGCCTATATGGCGCTGGATGGCGAATCTTATGAGGGCCGCAAGATCATGGCCCAGTATCTGCGCGACGAGGGCCGTTACGACGAAGCCACCGGCATCTTCCTGGACTGCCTGGAGCGTTATGGCGATGATTTGCAGATACGTCTGTCTGCGCTATACAACCTTGCCGGAATCTGCGGGCTGCAGGGGAAACGCGACGAGCGCAAAATCTATCTTGCCCGGAGTGCCGTATGCGACATCAAGGTGGCCAATATGGACTGGCTTTCCATGTACGAGCTCGCGCTGGAACTCTTCCGCGATGCGGACATGAAGCGAGCCGACAGGTATATCAAATGCCATTTCGACGACGTTTATTCCGGGGGATTCACCGCCAAAATCGTCCAGTCTTCCGTCGCCCTGAACGATATTGTGAACACGGCCCTGAAGGTGGAGCGCTCCAGGCGGAATATCCTTAGTTTCTCGCTGGTCCTTGTCACGCTCTTTTCCCTCCTTATCTTTTATATGTGGCGGGTGGCACGCCGCCGGGGGCGCATGCTGAACACAGTCAACCATGAACTCCAGAATGTCAACAAGGCCCTGGAGGATGCCAACGCCATCAAGGATGGCTATGTGTTCCGGTACATGGACCTGTCCGTCAAGTATCTGGACAAGATAGGGGAGCAGCGCTCCGACCTTCGCAAACTTGCAAAGACCGACGGCGTGGAGGCCGTTATGCACGAATTGCGTCAGCCGGCGGAGCAATATGCGGACTACAAGGACTTCTATGCTGTTTTTGACCAGACCTTCCTGGGCATCTTCCCCGGGTTCATCGAGCAGGTCAACGCCCTTCTCATTCCCGATGTGCGCTTTGACGTAAGCGAGGCCCGTAAGTCCTTCCCGACGGAACTGCGTATCCTTGCCGCCATCAAGCTGGGGATGGACGACAGTCCGAGAATCGCTTCTTTCCTCAAGTGCTCCCTCTCTACGGTTTATACCTATCGCGCCAAGCTCAGAAACCGTTGCCTGTGCCCTAAAGAGGAGTTTGAAAACAGGATAAAACTTATAAAATAGCGCTTCCGGAATTTGCCATGGGAAGGGCAAAAATCGCCCTTCTATCGCGGTTTAAGTGCTTTTTTATTCTTTATTATACTTAGATTTGAACTTATAGAATTTTTCCAGCCCTTCCGGCTGGATTTTTCTTTTTATATTTTTGTGTCGAATCAGTTGATAATTATTTAAATTTTTTAATAACTTTTTTCGATTATGAAAAAAATACCTGAATCCAAGCCCTACGTCCCGCCGGTAGTGGCGGTGTATGCATATCATCGGATGGCTTCCGTCGTCTGCATGAGTGCAACTGTATCCACCTCTGTAGAGGACATGTCTGAAACCGAGTACGACTGGGAATTCTGATGATTATGAAAAAGCACTTTATTTTCTTTGCCGCTGCGGCGATAGTCGCGGCAGCAGCCGCTTCGTGTACCAAAGTTCCCGAAGTCACGGAACCTGAGGTCATTGACAATCCCGGCGACACGCCTGATGTCCCGGACGAGACGCTTCCCGAGGGAATGATATACCTTACTTTTACGACAGGCGTTGAATCCAAGACCACTTGGGACGGCACGGATCATGACTGGGCAGACGGTGACCAGATCCGTATCCTCTGGGGAACCGGTGAGACCGATTATGTGGATGCCGAAGTAATCGATGGCCAGGTGACAGCCGCGGTCGCCGACGTGGATACCTATTATGCCGTTTACCCCGTGACGGGAGCTTTCGCGCTTCGCGAAGGAGGGACCATCGATTTCGGTATTCCGATCTTGCAGAGCGGCTCGTTCGAAGATGCCAATATGATGGCGGCCAAGACTTCGAAGGAGGCTGCTACCCTTAATTTCAAGAACCTGACGCATATTTTCAAGTTCCACCTGACGGATGATTCACCTTATGACCGCTTCCAGTTTTGTACCAGCAATGGCAGTATCGTAGTCAATACGTATGGCGTCTCCTTCGACAGCGAGGGAGCTGTTACCATCGGTACGCGCACCGAGGAGATTTCCGGCTTCGCCAACAGCAAGTACGTGCGTCTTCACAGCGGAATGACCCCGGGCGGGGACTATTATTTCGCGGTCGTACCCGGCGCCAAATACAGCCTCGGATTCGGTCTGCAGGCAAGGGTTAGGGGAACCAGCGGCAGCTATACGGCAACTGCGCTCAGCAAAGCTGCGATTGATACCTCAAATCCTTGTGACATCACGAATTTGGGCAACCTTGACACCTTCGTGCATTCAGACTGATTTATTACAACTGACGGCACAGGTGACGGCACCAGCTGGGACAATCCCGGCGGTCCCGCGCTTCTGCGGAGCCTCCTTATTATGCCGTCCACGTTTACTGTCAATCAGGCCAAAATCAATCATACTACCCGTCTGAACAACGCCAAAATCCATCTGAAGGAAGGCACCTATAATTTCCAGACCATCCTTGCAGACAGCGGGATACAAGCATTTGAAGCGGCCGCCTTCAGCAGTGAAGTCGACAACGTGACGGTCATTGACGGAGGCTATCCTTCATCGGCTACCGGAAAGGATCTGAGCGGCTATGACCCTCTCAATCACCCTTCCGTCATTATTTCCAATCAGGCCGCCCAAAACGACCGCGCATTTTATTTCAATGGGGCACGGCTCTATGACTGGACCTTCAAGGGTTTGAGTTTTGAAAACAATCCTGATGCTACCGTGTACAATACGCCTGGAGGGGCGGTGGCCGTCAACGGCGGAACAAACGGCAATATTAAGTTCGAAGACTGCTCCTTCGCGCTCACGTCATCCAACAGCAGCGGCGGCGGCGCACTCTCCTTCCGCGGTACGGCCGAAGTCAATGCCGAATTCAAGAACTGCACCTTCTCCGCCTGCAGTGCAACGTCGGGCTTCGGCGGCGGTATCTGGATCAACACGGAGAACCATAACCTGACCTTTGACGGCTGTACCATTTCCGGCAATACGGGCAGCAAGGGAGGCGGCTTCCTTTACAACCAGAATTCTGGAACCGTCATCATCAAGAACTCTACTATTGAAAACAATGGTGCAACCTCTTCGACTGGCCTTGGCGGTACTATCTATGCTTCAGGAAGCGGGGCAATTGAAATTTTCAATACCAGCATGAGCGGAAATGGAACGGATGCTCAGGCACAGCACGGAGGCGTCATCTGGATGGGAGGAACCATCGAAGTTGCAATCCACGACGGCTGTACCGTCTCCAACAACAAGGTATCGTCCCGCGGAGGTGCTGTCCTTGTTGCGGAAACCGCAAAATTCAGTGCGGACAGTGTATTGTTCAGCGGGAACAATGCTGCCAACGGCGGTGTCATCCACGTCAACGGCGGTACCGCCTTCGTCAATGCCTGTGAATTCAACGGAAACTCTGCGACAAACGGAGCAGCCCTCCGTGCCGCAGGAACCGAAAACACCCAGGCCAATATCATTGCCATCGGATGCATTTTTGATGCAAATAAGCCGAGCGGCGGAAGCAACGGCGGCGGCTGTATTAATGCGAATACATACTCTAGAAGTATCATCGCAAATTCCACCATCAGAAACACCAGCGGCGGCAATGGCGCAGCCCTGTCAATTGATGGCGGTGCAGCAGGAACGTATGGTTACATCTACGGGGTAAGTTGTACTTTCAGTGGAAATACGGTTGATTTCGGACGCAACTATAATAATTGTTATTTCTACAACTGCATTGCCGATCACACCATTTCCAATGCCAACCCGGGCAAGACCTATTCTATCCTGGGTGACAACCGTTACTCCACGAACAAAACCGTAGTCGAAACTGAATCAGGCCTTGGTGCCGCATGCCTTGGAACTTACTCCAATGGAGTCTATCCCTTGAATTCGGCGAAGAGTGCTTCCTACGGGGCAGGTATGTCCGCAGCGGACCTCCAGGCGCTGACCTTCAAGAACATCACCCTCACGGACGAGCAGAAGGCGCTTCTCGGCAAGGACCAGAAGGGCAATGACCGTGACGGTACCGTCATGGGGGCATACGTGCTTACCACTGCCCCTGCAAATTAGTACTGCGTTTTTATAGACAGGGGGGAGGAGGAACGGATTCCCCCTTCCCCTTCCTTTTTTTCTGAATGGTATGGCCAGACGATTATTGATGATGGCGTTTATGGCGCTGCTCTCCGTTGCCTTGTGGGCGCAGGGAAGCGTACAGGTCAGCGGTACGGTGAAAGATGCGGCCGGCGGGCCGCTTCCGGGAGCCACGGTTTCGGTCGAGGGTACGGCAACCGGCACGGTGACGGACAATGCCGGGCGCTTTACCCTCAAGGCCTCCGGCGAGGATGCCGTGCTCGTCTTTGAGATGCTGGGCTACAAGAACCTTAAAATGCGGGTAGGGAAACTCCGCAAGTTCGACGTCGCCCTTGAAGAGGACACTACCTTTCTGGACGAAGTGGTGGTCATCGGATTCGGTGAGCAGAAAAAACAGGATCTCACCGGCTCCGTATCCACGGTCAAGATGTCTGACGTGGAAAGTTCTCCTTCGCTTTCCGTTGACGGTGCCCTGCAGGGCAGGATTGCCGGTGCGGATATCATGAGCGTGTCCGGCGACCCCACCGAAGGGACGTCGATCCGTATCCGCGGATCCCGTTCCATCACCGCCGGCAATGAGCCGCTGATTGTCGTGGACGGCGTCATGAATGCCGTGCAGGACCTCTCGGACCTCAATACCGCGGACATCGAATCCATATCGGTGCTCAAGGATGCTTCCTCCACCGCCATCTATGGCTCCCAGGGCGCGAACGGCGTCATCATCGTCACGACCAAGTCCGGCGAGCCCACGGCGGCAAAAGCCGCGGTCACGCTTACCGCGAAAGTCGGTTTTTCGCAGCTGGCGCGCGGGCTGGACCTGATGAGCGGGGCGGAATTCGCGTCCTATAACAACGACCGCATCGACTTTTCCAAGTCCAGTAACGGCATGGTCTATCCCGCCACCCCTTCCTATACGGAGAAGTACATGGATCCGGAGGCCCTGGGTGCCGGTACCGACTGGCTCGACGCCATCACCCGCATCGCCCCCTTCCAGGAATACGGGCTTTCGGTCAGCGGCAATGCCAGGCAGACCAACTACTTTGCCTCGCTCTCCTATGCCGACGACGAGGGCATCGTCCTCGATTCGGGCTCCAGCCGTCTTTCGGGGCGCATCAACATCGGCCACAAGTTCAACAAATGGCTGAAGATTGACTACAGCGCCAATATCATGTACCGCAACAACCGCAACAACAAGGCGTCCATCGGCGGCACTGGGGTCTGGTCCGGAGCGGTTTACATTTCCCCCGTACTGGGCATCGACAGCGAGGTGAACGACCTTTACAATTACGGACAGGGGGCTCCGTTCAACAATCCGTACATCAGCATCAAGCAGTCGGTGAACGAGCGCCGGAGTTTTTCCAATACCCAGACCATCTCCCTTACGCTGACCCCGGTAAAGGGCCTTACCATCAGGAGCCGGAATACTTACTACAAGTACGACACCCATCTTTACAAATATCTTCCGGGCACCCTGCCGGCCCGCAAACTGGCATCCACAGGAGGTGAGGTGCAGCGGCAGGACAGCGACCTCCTGCAGCTCAATACGGACAACACCATCACCTGGAAGGGCGATTTCAAGCGTGTCCATCATTACGACCTCATGGCCGGCATGTCCCTGTACTACAAGGATGTCAACGGGCAGCAGATTGTCGGCAAGGGCATGCTGGTGGACGAACTGATGTGGAACGACCTCAACGCCATCGGAGACAAGGACAATTACACGATTACGTCCTACAATCAGAAAATCCGCAAGATATCGTTCCTGGCGCGCCTGAACTACAATCTCAAGCAGCGCTACTACTTTACCTTCACCGGCCGTGCGGATGCATCGTCCAACTTTGCCGCCAATAATAAATGGGGATTCTTCCCTTCCGGCGCCTTCAAGTGGAACATCGCCAACGAACCCTGGCTCAAGCGCACCCGCGCCTTCCAGGACTTCTCCCTGAGGCTCAGCGCAGGGCGTTCCGGAAACGACGCGCTGGCTCCTTACCGGTCGCTGCAACAGCTCAGTTCTTCCACTTCGGGTTACCTGATCGGCGACGGGCAGGCCACCTTCTATTATCCGTCCCGTCTGGACAGCCCCAACCTTACCTGGGAAAAGACGGACCTCTTCAATGCAGCCCTTGACGTGGCTGTGCTCAAGGGCCGCCTCAAGATGACCCTCGAAGGGTACCTGGCCTATACCAGCGACCTGCTGCTGAGCGTGCAGAAGGCCCAGCAGAGCGGCTATTCCAGTTTCATGCAAAACCTCGGGCGTACTTCCAACAAAGGCGTGGAGTTCTCCCTGGAGAGCAGGAACATCGTCAAAAAGAATTTCTCCTGGACCACCGAATTTACCATTTCGCACAACACACAGATGGTGGAAGACATCGGGGGCGAGAGCGAGGTCGTGGCGATGAAGGACCAGAAGGGGTATATGATATACGGCTACAAGGCCGGTTACCCCCTGAATTCCCTCTGGGGTTTCCAATACGGGGGAGTATGGCACAATGCGGAGGAAATTGCGGAAAACGACATTACCCGCCAGTATGTGGATTATTACGCCAAGCCCTATAAGAGCGGGCGTCCGCGCTATGTGGACCAGAACCATGACGGCATCCTCGACAACCAGGACATCACCTACCTCGGAAATGCCGATCCGGTCATCTACGGAGGTCTCCAGAATACCTTTTATATCTATGGCCTGAAGATAGGGGTTTATCTTGCCTATTCGCTTGGCGGGAGCATATACAACTATTCTGAGTTCTTCATGGCCGGGACTTACTGTTCCAACCAGTACCGGTATATGCTGAACGGCTGGCATCCTTACCGCAACCCCGCCTCCAACTTTCCGGCGGCAGGCGCAAGCGGTTCGAGCATGCTCCCCAGCGACTTTATGGTTCATGATGCCTCTTATCTGCGTCTGAAGAACATCAATGTCTCCTATCTGTTCGAACTCAAGAAGGTAAAATGGATCAAGAGCATTTCCGTCGGAATCAGTGCGGACAACGTTTACCTCTGGACCAACTACAACGGGTTCGACCCCGACGTGTCCTCCAAGGTGGAGGACCAGGAGTCCACGATCCGCAGGGCCGACATCGGCGCATATCCGCGTCCGCGAAAGATAGTAGGTATGGTTCAAATTAAATTCTAGGGCCCTATGAAAAAGACGTTATTCCTGTTCCTCACCATGGCCCTCGGTCTCTCCTGCAGCAAATTCCTGGAAGAGACCCCGACCTCGTTCGTCAACCGGGCGAATTATTATAAGACGGAAGCCCAGTGCAGGACCGCTGTCAATTCCTGTTATGAAGGGCTGCGGCCCGTTTACAACTCCATGTTGTGGACCCATCTCGAAGGTACCACCGATATCGCATACGTACCGTCCATGTCGGATGTGAATGCAATCCTCGATATCAATCCGTCGCAGTGCAACATTTCAAAAACCGTGTGGAGCAATGCCTACAAGGCCATTATGTACTGCAATGCGGCGATAGCCGGCGTGGAGGCGTCAACGACCGTTGACGGGAATGTGAAGGCCGCCCTGGCCGCCGAAGCCAGGGTGATGCGCGCGCACTGGTACTGGCTGCTTACCTCGCTCTTCGGCGACGTGCCTTTCTATACCGATGACGTGGTGGACCAGCCCGCGATGGACCGCATCGCGCATCTCGGACGGATGAGTGCCGCGCAAACCCGCGCCTACCTGATCGACGACCTGCTGCAATGCTGCCCTTCGCTGGAGAAGATACGTACCTGCGATATCGCGGAAAAAGGCCGTGCCGGCTGGGCCATGGGCATGATGCTCATCGCCAAGATGGCACTGTGGAACGCCTATGCCGATACGGCATCGGGCAGGGACTGGTTCCAGATTGCCTATGACGCCCTCGTGCAGCTTGAAGCGGTGTACGGCGATCTGTCGTCTTATCCGCTCGAAGACCTTCCCTTCAGCGTGAAGGATACGCCGGAGCGGATTTTCGAGATCCGTCATACCTATGCCGAGGGTACGCTTTCCTATGCTTCCAACCTCGCTACCAACTGCATGCCGTCGTACAGGGCTTCGACAGGCCTGTATGACGGAATCGAGGTCCCTATCCTTGGCACCGACGCGAAAATCGGGACATGCAACCGTCCCACTTCGTATTTTTACGGGGCCCTGCAGCCGGACAACGGCAAGGACAAGCGGGCCGACATCAATCTGGGACGGCGCTGGCAGGGCACTCCTTTCGTGAACGGCATCCGTACCCCGTGGATGGGCCCGAAGTTCTGGTGCCCGTACATGAAAACCACTTACGATTCGAATAATTATCCCGTTTTCCGCTATGCCGGCGCGCTGCTCATGCTTGCGGAATGCTGTTGTGAGAAACAGGACAGGGAAGGCTTCGAGAAACGCCTCAATGCGGTGCGTTCCAGGGCCGGGCTGCCGGACTATTCCGTAGGAAACTGGGAAAAGGCGCGTCAGGAACTGCGCGACGAGTGTGCAAGGGAACTCTTCGGAGAATTCAACCGCAAGTTCGACCTTGTGCGCTGGGGTATCTGGTACACCTCCCTCAAGGAATATTGGGAGCCGGAAATGGCTTCCAAAGGCTACCTGACGCATATGCGGAGGTGTCACCGCTACCTGCCTATCCCGATGGAACAGGTGGTGAATTCCGGCAATGCCCTTGACAACAAAGAGTACAACGAGTATGGACTGTAAAAGACTTTTAGGCGCCGCAGTTCTTCTCTTTGCGGCCGTCTCCTGTTCGCAGCGTTATGAACTGGAGATTCCGATTGCGCTCAACCGCGAGGAAATGCGTTTCACGTCCTCCGGAAACTCCTATTATGTCATGGTTTCCAGCGAGGGGGCGTGGACTGCATCCCTGGACAAGGATGCCCCATGGCTCAGTTTTTCGCGTCTTGAGGGGAATGGGAATGCCCAGATCATGGTCAGCGCATCGCTCAATACGGGCGTGTCCAGGGGTGTCACCCTTACCGTCTCCAATTCCCACGGCAGCCGCGAGATGTATATTTCGCAGGAAAGCGGCCTTGCCGACGGCGGGCTTTACGGCCTGGTGAAGGAATCGGTCAATATCCTGAAGGCGGCCGGCACGGCGCGTATTTCCGCGGGAACCAATCTCGATGACGCGACAATCGGCGGGGCACTGCCCTCCGTGACCTATAAATCCGGTGAGGAACAGTGGATACACGACATTGTCGTGACTGCGTCGCGCGTGAGTTTTTCTTATGATGAGAATGTGTCGGGAGAGCCGCGCAGCGCGACCGTTACCCTTACCTTCCCGCTTGCACGCTGGGATGCCCCGGTCACCGCATTCTTTGACGTGAACCAGAGCATGAACACCCCGGCAACCGTCCAGGCTTCGATATCCGCCCTTCCCGGGGCGGGAACGCCGGCCTGGGAGGCGGAAGCCGTCATCGCGCTTCTGGATTCGGACGGGAGTACCATGATCCCCGCCTTCCGGCAGGATGGCGGCGACACATTCCTCTTCAATGCCGATGCCGTACAGGGCGGAATCGCCGCCGCGGTTTATCCGGAAGACTGTGTGAACCGTCTCAGCGGCGGCAAGGCTTTCATCTCCCTGCCTGCCGTACAGCCGTATATATCGTCACCGGATGCCGCGGCTTCGCTTGTCCTGCTCGCGGCCACCCGTAACGGAGATGTCCTTGATTTCCGCTGCGCCGGCTCTCTGCTTAAGCTCAACATCGGCGGCAGCGGTACGCTGAGGTCTCTCGGAATCATGGCTTCTTTGCCGATATCCGGCGGCGGAACCATCGATTTCAATGCGGCACAGCCCATTTATGAGCCGGATGCCGCCACGGGAAGCAGTTCCCTCGACGTAATCCTTCCCGAAGGCGGAGTCTCCCTTCCCGCTTCCATGTATCTCATGGTGCCTGCGGCCGAATTGGGGCATATCGCCGTGAACGCGACCACGGATTCATGGAGCGGCAGTGTGACCCTGGAAAGCGGCGTAACGGGGCGGCTGCACGAAATCATCCCCTTGGAGGAAGTATCGTTCAGCATCCCTGCGTCCGCTGCCGACCTGAGCAAGGGCGCTCCCGCCAACTGCTACCTTGTGGAAAATCCCGAATCCGCGTTCTACAGCGTCGATATCAGGAAACCCGACGGCAGCATACCGGCCTCCGATATCAACCGCTGCGCTTATCTCTGGCAGTCGGCGCCCGATGTGTTCGACTATCTGTGCATCGATGCGGCAGCCGGGAAACTTTATTTCCGGAAAGGCGCATCCCGGCCCGGAAACGCCCTTGTCGGGGTCATGAACGATGAAGGTACCGTGCGCTGGAGCATCCATATCTGGGCACCTGCGACTTCCGTCGAGTCCCGCCGTTTTGGCAACTGGACGCTCATGGACAGGAATCTCGGCGCCGTGGAGGCCGCCGCTGCCGACCAGAGCGGCTCCTCGATAGGGATGCATTATCAGTGGGGACGGAAAGATCCCTTCCCGCCGGTAGCGAAGATGGGCGATACGAACCACGGGAAGGTCTATCCTGACAACATTGCGTTCGTCACCGCGCAGGACGGCGTGTCCCAGGAGACTGCCGATGCCCACCCCACGACCTATTACTGGGGGAGCGGTGCGAGCGGGAAGCAGGACTGGCGTGATGTACAGGACGATGGCTTGTGGGACCTTTCCGGGACGAACAACAACCCTTGTCCGCGAGGCTGGGCCGTGGCACCCAGGGAGGCGCTGGAACTTGTCGCCGAAAAGATGAAGTCGGCACAGTTCGTGGCCAGGCAGGGTATTACCATCAACGACGATGACGGAAAGTCCGTCCTGTTTGCCCCCGGAGGCTGGTACCGGCGTTCCCAGAATGCGACGCAGCAGCTTGCCAATACTTCCGAAGGCTTTATCTGGACTTCCACTCCGCTTGTCTCCGGCGGCTTCGGCGGGGCTTACAGACTATGGTTCCAGAGCACTGTCAACAACCGCCGCGTAGATGACAATTATCCCCAGCGTCGTTGGGGCGCCAATGTGAGATGCGTTAAAATCCAGTAGCTTATGAAAGTGCTGAAACATACTGCCTTGCTGCTTGCCGCGGTGCTTGCAACGGCATGTGCAAAGGATTTGAATGAGAGGAAGATCAATATCGGTTCCGGCCTCGGTTTTCCCATAAAGGTCATCGACGTTGACAAGGAGGCCGGAGATATCCCCGTCCCCGTGATATCCACCCATGAATATTCCATCGTGACCGATGCGGCATGGATTGAATGTCCCGTTACCGCTCCTGCCGGAAAAGAGGGCTTCGTCATGCGTTACGGGGCGAACAATGCGCTCGCGCGGTCTGCGAAGGTCATTGTAGGAATCGGGGAAACGTCCCATTTCGATACCCTTTCGGTGCGCCAGAGGGGGAGCGTCGAGCCACGGCTTGACGTGACGAGCGTTATCATTTCCCTGCCCGGATCTTCCGCAGGGCATTATACATGCAGTCTGGATACGAATATCCCTGATTCGGATATTGCTGTGGATTTCTCCAGCGACGGTGAGCGGGAATGGATCGGCGGGGTATCGGTCACCGGGTCCGTACTGGGATTCGATTACGCTGCGAATCCTGGTTCCGGGCCGCGTCATGCCAATATCGACCTGCGTTATGAGGATGCCTTCGGCAATGTCCTGCACATTCCCTTCAAGGTGAACCAGAAGTCCGCATCGGACTCCGACGGCACGGAATATTCTTTCGGGTCCCTTTGCGCCCTTGCCGGCGTGGAGGGAACCCTGATTGAGGAGGACATCGTGATAGAAGGTATCGTGGTCAGCGACAAGGAGAACGGCAACTGCGGCGAGAATACCCAGCAGGGACTTACTTCCATAGACTATAATGTCTGCCGCCAGACTGTCTATCTTGAATCCACGGACGGCTCGCGCGGCCTGATGCTCGTCACCCGGACCCCCGAGGACAATGTGTTCCTCCAGGGCGACAGGGTGCGTTTCTCGCTCCGCGGAGCCACGCTTTACCGTTCCAAGGTCATCGACAGCCAGACTGACCCGGTATATTATTATCTTACAGGAATCAAGGGCAATATGGCCGTGGCATGTACGCATCTGGGACGCGAGGGAATTCCCGTCAAGGAAAAGTATATGGGGTCCCTTACGGATGACGACATCTTTACTTTCGTAAGCCTGCGTGAATGCGAATTCCCCGTGCGCAAGGGCCCTCTTACCCCGATAGCCGAGCAGTTTACGTCCGTGGGCGGCTCCGACAAGGTGTCCAAGTTCGGCATCCTCCTGCACGACATCTTCGGTTCGTCGATGTACCTCTATACCAATACGACCTGCCCTTACCGCAGGACGGGGGAGGCGCTTCCCTACGGCAGCGGCACCATGAAGGGGGTCGTCGTGCACGAACTGTATCCGCGCTTCGAGTACATGGACAATGCTTCCGCCGACCCCGACGACTGGGGCAATATCGGCCGCTATCAGCTCCGCCATACCTGCCGGGAGGATTTCGGTATGGCAAAGACGATGGAGGAGGGGAGTTTCTCGGCGATAATCGCCGAATGGCGCTATATCCTCGACAAGAATCTTGAACGGTATTATGCGACGGACGGTGACCGGAGCGCCTATTTTGAATACAGTTTCATTTACCCCGATTCTTATACCGACGGGCGTGCCGGCAAACTTCCCATCAACAAGAATACCGACTATTCCTACCTCGGCCCGCTGGACAAGGTTGCCGCATCCGGCGTCGGGGTCGTCCTGGACGATGGACAGGATTGGATGAGCCCTTTCTGGCATGGCTACAACAGCGAATTCGCGTCTGCAATCAATGCGAAGGGGAATGGCGAAGTCCCCACCGACGCAGGCTCCGCCTGGAGCACCAACATCACCGCAAGGAACGGGGCTCCGCAATATACCACGCTCGTTTTTTCCACGTCGGGCCTCTCGTCGTCGAAGATGAGCATGCAGATCTCATCCATGAACAACTTCTACTCTTCTACCCAGAATATCGGCGGCATTCCCTTCTACCTTGAGGGACCGCGCCGCTGGTGGGTGGAATATTCCCTGGACGGCAGCAACTGGGTGAAGGTCAGCCAATATTCATTGCCCGAATTCTGTCAGACGAGCCCTGTCACCCAACTCTGGCAGACGCCCGGATTCAAGAGCGTGAACATCCCGCTTCCGACCCTGCTGCTCGGCCGGGACAAGGTCTGGATCAGGATTATTCCGGACGCGGGCCTCAAGACGGGCAGCAAGACGGCCTATATCGACGAATCCATCGTGTATCCCGCGTCCGGTTCATTTCCTACCGCATGGAACTATATCGGCATCAGGTACAATGTGAAAGACGCGCCTGCCACTGATTTCGGCGGAGGCGGAATCGACGGTATGAACCCCATTGACTATAATTGGTAAGCGCTATGAAAAGGTATATGATTGTTTTTGCGGCGCTTCTTGCCGCGGTTTCCTGCAAAGTGGAAAATCCCCTTGCAGCCGGCGACGCTGAGCTCCCCTGCGGCGGGGAACGGCTTACTTTTACGGCGGAAATCGAGGCTTCCCGCACGGTGCTCGGCTCCGACTGGAGCGTCACCTGGGCCGAAGGAGACGAGGTCTCGATACTCTGGAGGGGCGGAAGGACCGTCGCTCCCGCGGTGATTGCAGACGGCAAAGTGACTTTCTCGGCCTCCGTCGAGGATGCGGAAGGGTATTTTGCCCTGTATCCCTCGACCGTTCCCGCCTCCGTGGGCAGTGACGGCAGGCTGACCTTTACCCTCCCGCCGCAGCAGGACGGGACGTTCGCCGGCTGCGCGGTCATCGCTTCCTATACTACCCGCGAAGCCCTCGATTTCGGCCGTTTCCGCAGTGCCGTGGGGCTTGTGCGGTTCAATATCGGCGACGGTGGCATCAGCCGCGTATCTTTCTCTTCCGCGGGAGATGTCCCCGTCTCAGGAACCGTTTCCGTATCACCCTCTTTCGAGCGTTTTGAAACTGCACCCGCCGCAGGCTCCATCGATGTGGCCGTCAGCGGCAAGGGAACGTATTTCATGGCTGTCCTTCCCGGACTTTCCCTCCCGGGCCTTGACTTCAGGCTGGGTACGCAGAATGCCTGGAAAGGCAGTGCCTCCAGTTCCACTCCCGCCGTCATCGGAGCCGGCGACGTACTTTGCATCAACACGCCGCTTGACGAGAAGATGGTCTCGGAAGGGGATGTCGTCGTAGGTGATGTCGAAACGCTCAGGACCCTGCTCTCCGGCAGTGCCTCGGACATCGACGGAAAGACCCTGCTCGTGAAACCGGGAACGTATCAGCTGGGACTCGCGCTCGATTACGCGGCACCCGTTTCATTTGCAATCAAAGGCGGGGAGGGGACCGTGTTTACCGGTGACGATGCCTGCCTTACGGTCGATTCCGGCAATGTAAGCCTTACCCTGGACGGCATTACCTTCAGCGGCTGCACCCATAATGGGGAAGGCGGCGCACTTTGCCTGAAGGCAGGGGACTATAGGATCAATAACTGCACGTTTACCGACAATCAGACCACATCTTCCACCGCTGACCGCTGCGGAGGTGCCGTCTATGTGGGCGGGACGGCTTCTGCCGATATTTCAGGCTGCCTCTTCTGCGGGAACAAGGTAAAGATTACAGGCGGCGGCGCCCTGGCTTTCTTTTCCGCGGCCACTTCCAGTGTGCGGAACTGTACATTCCGGAACAACAATCCGGAAAAAATCGGGAACGGCGGCGCCATCCTCATCAAACACAGCGACTGTACCCTCTACCTGGCCGACTGCAGCTTTGACGGCAACGCCTGTGCGACCAACGGACCGGATATCTTCGGCTCCAGGGCAAGGGCTTTGCTGGCATGGAACTGTACCTTTACAGGCGGCATCAATGCCTCGCCGGGGAATCTTGGCGCGATACGCATCAACCATCCCGGTTTCTTCGGGAACTGCACGATGGCGATGGGAACGGTAGGCGAGGCCAACGGCGTCCTTGCGTTCGGGCTCTCTTCAGGCGACACCGCCGCGTCCAATCACATCTTCAACAATCTGATACTGTGCGATCAGGGCAGTTCCCTGGGGACGGCTTCCGCCACCGCCAAACGCGGTGTGACGACTTACGGCCACAATGTCTGGTTCCAGGCCCCCAACCTTACGCTTACAGACAAGGGAGCGGCATCCGACAAGACCGGCGTAAAGACTTCGGACCTCTTCAGCAGTACCGTCCTCTCCGGGGCCGGGGTGCTGGAATGGAACGGCCCCGCAGTGGTGGAAGGCTTTGCCTGCGCCACTCCGGAGGAAGCGTCCTCCGCGCTCAATGCATATACCTTCGGCGGGGCGGCTTTCTATGACTGGCTGGTCCGGGAGGGGATATTTGACAAAGATGCCGCCGGAAACGGCAGGGGGACTGCCTGGTGGCCCGGAGCCTGGCAGAAATGATCAGGCGCGCCCTCATATCGCTGTTGTTCTTTGCCGCGGGACTTTCCCTGACAGCAAGGGAAATGCCGCGATTCAAGGTGGGGACATACAATATCTTCACCTCGGACTCCCGGCTGAAGGCCGTGGACTCCAATCCCAAGGTCTCGCAGCAGCGCCTGTGGTGCAACAGTTACACGGCGGTCGGCGACATGCTCGTGCATCTGGACTGCGATATCATCGGCCTTCAGGAAATCTGTGACAGCATCTGGAACGGGCCGCAGAACATCCGTGCCGATGTCGCCTCGAAAGGGCTTGACTATCAATGGATACTCTACCCCAATACCACGCACGGGCATATTTCCTACGATGATGCCATAGGGTACAAGCCTGCGCTTTTCGATTGTGTCGAAAACGGTATTTTCTGGCTGGGAGGTGTCTTTGACAAGCCCGAAATGGCGCCTGACGCTCCCAAGGGTTCGATGCGCCCGGCCGTCTGGGGGCTTTTCCGTCACAAGCCTTCCGGGGAAGAATTCTATTTCATCAGCACCCACCTGCTTGTGCCGCAAAGGCAGAGTGACGGCAAATGGAGCAGCGACGGAAACAAATACAACGCACAGCAGCTCCGCA
>JAFSVL010000056.1 GCA_017445015.1 Bacteroidales bacterium
GAATGGAGCGAGGAGGACAACCGCTTCTATGCGATGCACCATCCGTTCACCGCACCCAAGCCGGAGCACGAGCCGTGGTTCTATTCCGACAAGAAAGAGGATTTGGAGCGCGTGTGCGCCAATGCCTATGACTTTGTGCTTAACGGCACGGAACTCGGCGGCGGCTCCATCCGTATCCACGAGGCGGCGATGCAGGAGCGTATGTTCGAGGTGCTGGGCATCAGCAAGGAAGATGCGGAATACAAATTCGGCTTCATCATCAACGCCTTCAAGTTCGGTGCACCCCCGCACGGCGGCCTGGCCTTCGGTTTCGACCGGGTCTGCGCCCTTTTCGGCGGTCAGGAGACCATCCGCGATTACATCGCTTTCCCGAAGAACAACGAGGGACGCGACGTGATGATTGACTCGCCGAGCCAGATTGACCAGACGCAGTTGGACGAATTGCAGCTGGAAACCAAATTACAATAGTTCGGGGAGTTCCCGCATCGAATCGATAATCCAGTCAGGGCTGGCGGTCTGCAGAAGGTCGCGGCCCTGATTGCCGTAAGAGACGGCACAGGTGCGGCAGCCGGCGTTGCGCCCCATCAGGATATCGTAGGTGGCATCTCCGACGACCAGTGTCTCTTCCGGCCGGCGGTTCAACTTTTCCAGGTCATACAGCACTGTGTCGGGGGCGGGCTTGGGGTGCGCAACATCCTCTACGGTGACGATGGCGCCGAATAAATCCATAATGCCGAAATGGCGCAGGAAAAGTTGGAGGGTATCCCAACGGCGGGAGGTGGCAATGCCCAATACATAGCCTTGCGCGCGCAGCCATTCCAAGGTTTCCTTCACTCCGTCATACAATACCGCTGCGCCCTCTGCTCCGGGGTCTATTTTCAAGGCCTCTATGTTTTCCGTCCCGAAAGCGACTTGTTTGAAAAACTTATGGTAGAGTTCCGCGGCCCGGTCGGCCAGTTCTTCGGGGACATTGCCCGCTTTCTGGATACAGGCCCGCAAGGGGAGTCCGATGCCGCTTTTCATCTGCGTTTCCGGGGGCAGGGGAAGCCCCAGTTCTACGATGGTCAGGCTCATTGTCTTGAGGATGGTGCGGGTCGTGTCGGCCAGCGTGCCGTCGAAATCGAAAAGCAGGGTGGTGATGGGTCGTTTCATCGCGTTATTCGGGTTCTTCTCCGTGGTAGGTGTCGTCCGGTTCTGTCCGGTCGTTGTAGGCTTCGAGCAGCACCGTGTCTTTTGCGCGGGGGACCAGGAAGAAGTCGGGGTGGTCGGCCGGAATCAGTGCGCAGGTGCCGGCGGTCAGGGTGACGGGTGCGGGCGATCCGGCCTTGGCGCTCGTGGTCGATCCTGACCCGGATTGTACCTGAATGGAGACTTCTCCGCTGACGCAGGTGTAGAGGATGAAACTTTCGAAGCGCTCGGTGTAGATGTGCAGGGTGTCGCTGAGCGGCAGGCGGTGGATTATCATTTCTTCTTCGTCCACCCAGTGGACGCCGGATGCGGACCCGGGACCGGAATGCTCCCCGCCGACTTGGGCGGTCCGCAGCGGCCGGAGCGCGTCTTCGGACAACTTGCGGTAGTCGATGAAGTCCAGCGCATCTTCGAGCATCAGCATACGATCCTCGCTCTTCCGTCCCCAGTCGTAGAGACGGAAATTCATTTCTGATGCTTCGCTGATTTCCAAAATTTTGACATCCTGGGCGGCGTGGACGGTGCCCGGGGCAATCAGCCAGGCGTCCCCGGGGCGGGGCGTGAGGGCGTTGAGGAGTTTTTTGACACTGCCGTCGGCGCAAGCCTTGTAGAGTTCGCCGGCATCCGTGTCTTTGCGGAAGCCCATCCAGACCTGCGCATCTTTTCCGGCTTCCAGGATGTACCAGAAGATTTTCCGGCCCAGGGCGTCGTAGCGTTGGGAGGCGATTTCGTCATCGGGATGCACTTGCAGGGAAATGCGTCCGCGGATATCCAGCACTTTGGCCATCAGCGGGAATTGCCGACCGTACCAACTCATTACCTTTTCGCCGACGATGCGCTCGGTGTAAGTGTCCATCAGTTCGGAGAGGGTATTTCCGGCCAGCCAGCCCTCCGTGGCCGTACTGTCCTGCAGGCCGGTATCGCCCATCA
>JAFSVL010000057.1 GCA_017445015.1 Bacteroidales bacterium
AATATGACGATTTTGTACGAGCGCAGGACCCTTTGTCCTGCAACAAGAACAGCAACCTCCTATCATTGACCCCTAATGTGCCGTTCGCCGTCCCTTTGGGGGAGCAGGTCCGGCAACCCCAGAATTTCGGGACGTTTTTTGCCAGGTTGCCGGACCTGGGGGTCCGCAACCCCGAAGAAATTGCCGCTTTTTTGCCGGGTTGCCGGACCTCCGGGCTGGAGACAGGCACCGCTGCCGGAATATGCGCCCTCCGGCGGCGGAAAAGCGGAGCGGGAATTGGTTTTCCGGCAAGCCTGCCCGGAAAATAATTCCCGGACGCCCCGTCTGGAAGACTCCCGCCGCCGATAGAAAACGGAAGTAGCCCCTGAAGCGACTAAGGCGAGAAGGCGGGCAACGTTAGGGCACATTTACCCGGATAGGGTTGCAAAGCAACAAGTGCCCGCTGTTGCCCGCTTGAGCACAAAAGGGAGCCGAAGGGGCACTTCCGCGGACGGGAAAGCGCTACGGAAAGTGGAAGCTGCCCCTGAGGCGACTAAGGCGAGAAGGCGGGCAACGTTAGGGCACATTTACCCGGATAGGGTTGCAAAGCAACAAGTGCCCGCTGTTGCCCGCTTGAGCACAAAAGGGAGCCGAAGGGGCACTTCCGCTCCCGCTCGACAAGGCGAATTGCTCACGCGTTTGTTTGATTGCGCGAAAATTGCTACATTTGAACTTGATTGCACGGAAGATGAACCGATGAAACGATAATGAAGAAGAGCATCCAATATCTGTTGACGGCAAGTCTGCTGTTGGGCAGCTGCCTTGCGGCACGCGGGCAGGCGAGGGTCTATACCCGGGGGTATCTGCTGGAAGATTTTCCCAATGCCATCGTGAAGGTGATTCCCAGCGGCAACGTGATGTTTGACATGGCGTTCCGGACGGCCGTTACCGAGTGCTGGAACATATCGCCCTGGGAGATGTGCGAGGTCGATGATTTCACCCGCGCCCGCACGGAGGCGGACAGTTATGTACTGAGCATCGTATCGTCCCGCGGACTGGTGTTCCTGTCGCTGGACAAGGGCGGAAAGGAAGACGACGCAGACAAGCGCAGGCGGCCGTTCAACATCGCCGCGCTGCCCCTATCGACGCTGGAGGATTTCGGATTCGGGGATTTCAGCCGCCTGCCCGCATGGCTGGACATCCTGCAGGATTACGTCAGCGCCGCCATCACCCATGAAAAGGCCGCGTATTCCGGGCTGAAGTACCGCAATTCGGCCAAACTGCCCGAAAAGTACAGCGTCGCCACCTATGCGCCGTCAAATCCCGTCAAGGGCGACTTCAGTTATACCATCTGGTACGACGGGGAAACCCACGCCCTCTACCGCTACGAAAGACACCGTTACAACGGCAGGGAATTCAGATAAGCCCGCATTTCCGGCAATGCTGCACGGGTGCACTGGAAGAGTTTCCATTGGTTGCGTGCACGCACCATGTTGTGCTCCGGATACTGAATCTTGTAGTAAGTATCTCCGTTGATATAGTCCGTCAGGAAACGCACGGCCTGCATATAAGGGAAGAGCGTCACCGCATACGGAAGGTTTTCCCGCTCGGTTTCCGTCAGGAAAGAGCGCGTGGCGCCGATGTAGCCTTTGCTGAAAGCCTCAAAAATCTCCCGGTTGAAACTGACTTTGGAAAGATCGGGGTCATCCTCGGCGGCAGTATTGGCCGCCGTCCGCAGGAAATCGCCGTAATCCGAAAAGACGAAAGACGGCATCACCGTATCCAAATCTATGACGCAGAGGACGCTGCCGTCGGCGTCAAAGAGCATATTGCTGACCTTCGTATCGCAGTGGCAGACGCGTTTGGGCAGCTTTCCCTCGCGATGCATCCGTTCCGCCTTGCACATTTCCTCCTCGCAGGCGAAGATGTCCTCCACAAGCGCCTTCACCTCCGGAAGGGCCATCCGACCCGCACGGTCGGCGGCCACGGCATCGCGCAACTGGCGGGCGCGCAGCTCCATATTGTGGAAATCGGGGATGGTCTCCCCGAGCGTCTCCGGCAGGTCCGCGAGCATCGCTTCGAAGCGGCCGAAGGCATCGCCGGCCTGGTAGGAATGCAGCGCATCGACGGTATCGAAGGTAAAAGAGCCCTCGATAAAGGCGGAAACGCGCCAATATTTTCCGTCCCGGAGCAGGAAGGTGGCGTCACTGTCCCGGAGCGGCAGGAAACGGAGCACCTTGCGGTCGATGTCCCGCTCCCCCGCCGCTTCCAGTTTCGCGCGGATATGGCGGGTCACCGCGGCGATATTCGACTGCAACAGTTCCACGTCCGGGAACACCGCGTGATTGATGCGCTGAAGCACATAGCGCAGTCCGGCGTCCGTTTCTACCTTAAAGGTATCGTTAATCAGGCCGCTCCCCAGCGGAGCGACTGCAGTCACCTTGCCCTCCAGGGCAAAACGCTGTGCGATGAAAAGATGTTCAGTGTGAATCATAAGGCAAAGATACGATAATTCCTGCAGAATCAGTTTCCTTCCAGCCAAGGGCCGAGTTCCCTGTAAATCTTGTCGGCAATGACCTTCATTCCCGCCTCGTTGGGATGCAGGTTCCGGCCGCCGTCCAGACACTTCGCAATCGGGCACCAGTCCGGATTGACTGTAATGCCGTCCAGCCCGTTCACGGAAAGGAAGTCCACCGTCCGGCAGTTGTCCGGATAATGCGCAGCGATGGCTTCGATGGTCTGCTGCATCCCGGTGCTGAAATGCTCGCCGATAATGAGCACGATCCGCACCTCCGGATACTGGAGCACCATCATCCGCACCAGTTTGACATAGGCCTCGAAATAGGTCTCGTCACCCAGATTGGCCTGTGCGGCGGCCAGCGTCGTCGCGGCATCGGCGGCGGAAAAGACCGTATTCAGGGCCTGCTGGGACGGGGCGGAAGTCGCGGTATCGCATTTCAGGTTGCCATAAAGCGGTTTCGCCGCCGTATAGTCGTTGGTCCCGCCAAACAGCAGGATGACATCCGGCGTCCCCATGCCCCCGCGGTCGATGTAGCGCCGGGGGAAATTGTTGTCATTTCCGTTGTAGGTCACCAGACTGCCCGAATAGGCGATATTCACGTCCAGAATGGCATCGGACATCTTTTCATAGGCGAGCCGGTACCAGTACATGTCCTGCACATTGAAGGTACGGCAGGTTGTGGTGGGATAGTAGGCGACATAGCCTTCGGGGATATATCCGTCGAAAGAGGAAATGGAATCGCCGATGACGCTGATGCGCCGGGTCTTCTTCGTCCGCTGGCCTTCATTGGAAGCGGTCCCCTCGGGAACGGGATAGTGCGCAGCCTGGTCCGTCCAGAGGGCATCCGTCCAAACCTGCAGTTCCGGCCGCGAAGCCGATGCCGTGTTCAAGGCCGCCAGCAGGGTGCCGTCCGTAAAGGAGGCGACTGCGGTGCCCAATTCGGTTTTTCCGGGGGTCGTGGTGGCCTTGAGGGTGCTGTTCGCGTCATAGTAGCAGTCAGGGAGGGCGTCCAGTGCACAATTTCCCACGATACTGCCCAGTTTCTGGCGCGTTTCCGCCGTCGTAATGACATTGCCCGCCTGGACATCGGACCAGCAGCAGGCCAGTTCACCCGGTCCCGCAAAATTCCCCACGATGCCGCCGATGCCGGAAATGCCGGAAACCGCAGCGGTATTGACCAGTTTGAGGGACATCGTCAAATTGCCCGCAACCGTCACGGGGACCGTTCCCGTCGCCGTGACGATTCCGGCGATACCGCCCATATTCGCGGAGCCTCCATTGGAGGCGTCCGTACGCAGGGTCGTATATCCGCAGGCATTATTGAGGATGCGCATCTGCCCGCCGTGGGAATTGACCGTCCCGGCGACGCCGCCGAGGTTCATCGTTCCGTTCACGGCAGCAAACACCGTACAGCCGTCGATGGTAACGGTATTGGCGGCCACGGTGGAATAAATGTTCCCGGCGATGCCGCCGACGCTTCCGCCGCCGCCCGTCACCGTCGCGGGTTTCAGCACCCGGCAGGAAAGGATGTCGCCGCCGCGGACATAGCCGGCGATGCCGCCGGTTTCCCCACCCTTCGAGAGCACGATGCCGCTGACCGTGCAGTCCCGGATGATACAGCCCGCGCCGTTCACGAATCCGGCGATGCCGCCGACGCGCGGTTTGTCCGCATACACATATGCACGGTCCACGTTGCAGCCGCTGACGGTGCCGCTGGAAAGCTGCCCGACGATGCCGCCGGCGCAGGAGCCCGCCGAACGCACGTGCCCCGTGAGGGTACAGTCCTCGATGCTTCCGGAAGCCATAAAGCCCGCGAAGCCGCCCACATAAGCGTTGTCATAGCCCGAAGAAGTGACCGTCGCATCCCCGGAAACGCTGCTGCTGACACGGCAGCCGGCGATGATGCCGCCTTCCAGATAGCCCACGATGCCCCCCACATACGGCGCCTCGGCGTGCATATTGCCGGACAGGATACAGTTCTCGATGCGGCCGCCCGTCATCCGTCCCACGAAACCGCCGTTGTAATAGCCCGTAATCTGGGAAGGGTTGCTGCGATAGAACTTGTAACGGATGTCCAGGTTCTTGATGACGGCATCCTGCGTATAGGCAAACAGGCCGCAGGCGTACTTCGTCTGCCCGTCGTCATAGTTTTTCACGCTCAGGTATTCGAGCAGGTGCCCGTCGCCGTCATACACGCCTGTAAAGGCCTTGTCCGGCTCGCGGCAGGCGGAAACCAAATGCTTGTTCTCTACGGTGATATCGCAGATTTGACGATAGTGCTTTCCGACGTAATTGACGTAATAGTCCTTGTGATTGGAATAACTGAAGAGCGCGGTAATATCGTCGGAGGTCGCCAGGAGATAGGGATTGGCTTCGCTGCCGTTCCCGCCGCTGAAACGGTAGGTATTGTCGCCGAAGCCGATATCCTCCATCGGATACACCTGGCCGCTTTCCAGGGTGATGCCCTTGCCGTGCGCCCGCTTGACCATATTGTCTCCGGCCGAAGTGCTGACGACCACGGTAAAGCCCTTGGGGTAAGTACCGGGAGGAAGGGCGATGAAGGCCGTACATTTTCCCTCGGCGTCATAGGGGATGTTGATATCGGGGTCGTCTTCCGGACGGCCCATCACCACGCAGTTCATCCCCGCCTCCCGGTATTGCATCGAAGGGGTTTCGAAATCCACCGAAAAACGGCCGCAGAGGAAGAGATTGTCGTTGGAAATCACCTTGATCTGTTTGACGGTCTCGTCGCCGGAGCGGCAGATGGTAACGCGCAGGAAGGCGCAGAGGTTGTGGAGTTCCGGCGTGAGCGACGTCCCCTTCCCCACCTGGATGGCGGTGGCGGGATCGAAGCCCCAATCGGTAAAGCGCTGGTTTTTGGGGAGCAGAACGCCGTCACCGAAGGTCGCGCCCACCGGATAGATGATGGCATAGGGAGCCGTGATGCTGCTGACGGTAAAGCTGGCACTGGGGCCGCCGGCCTGGGCCGCCGTCAGTGCCCGCGAGCCCCTTCCATTGACGGAGATGCAGTCCCCTTCCGCCCAGTTGACGGCGTACAGCGACCCCGTCTTTTCCCCCAATACGGTTTTGGAGGTTCCGTCCAGAGAGACCTGCAAGGTGACCACCCCGGGGGGGGGCAGCTCCGGTTCGATCTCGATGGCTTCCCGCGCACAGGAGAGCAACAGCGGGAAAAGGAGGCAGTACTTCAGTCTTCCCATGGCGACGTCTCATTTTCGTACAGGGGGCTGGCCTGAAGCAAAGCTTCTTCCTCCTGCAAATCCAACACAAGCGCCTCAGGGGCGCAATAATTTAAGACCATATCGATGGCTTTTATCGTGAATATTTCCTGTAAAGAGCCCGGCAGGCTTCGGCCGGGTCGCCGGACGGCGTTGAAGGATAGGCTTGCTTCTGCCCGATCCAGTTCCACTCGAAATCGTTGCACCAGACCAGGAAGGCGTCGTCGTCAAAGGGCGCGCCGGAGGCCAGGGAGGCCTCCAGCAAAGCGAAGAACTTATCCCAGCGGGGCTTGTAATAGGTGCGGATAAGGCCGTTCCAGTCCCGGTTGGCATAATCGGTCAGGTGGCCGCCGCGGTAGCCCCAGCAGGAAAGGATATCTTTGGCATCCCATTCCATATAGTCCTTCATTTCCGGGGTATCGCCCCAGGAACGGGCCTCCGCAATCCAGCGACCCAGCAGGAAATAGGCGTCGGCCGCCACCAGCGCGTCCACGTCGTCCAAAATTTCCAGCATCTGCACGCCGATGCGCTTTACCTCGGTGGCGTTCTTCGCCTTGTAGGCCTCCAGCAGTTGCAGATACAATTCCGAAAAATAGTTATCCAGCCACTGGCGCGGAATATTTACGCAATCGAAGCGATAAGAAGGACTGTCCGAAGGACGGACCTTCGTCAGAGATTTCCACGCTTCCAGCAGATCGGCATTCTGATAATCCTTCTGGACTTTGTTCCAGCTATGCTTCCCGCGCAGGTTCGGCCGGTGGGGAATGAGCGATGCGATATTCCCGGCACAATGCTTCTGTACCTTTGTCCGCATAATCTCCCAGAACCGGCGATAATTGCGGTCTGCACGGCCCAGCCGCCGGTCTGCCAGTTTTTGGAACCATGCGGCATCGTCTCCCTGACGCACCCAGGCCCGCCCCAGCACATATTCATACATCTGCGGGTTCACGTCCAAGCCCTCCAGCGTGCAGCCCAAACCTACGCAGTTTTTGATTCCGGGCGAAAACACGGCGTCCAGTTTCGCGCTGATATCCGCCACATTCCCCGCAATCATCGTGTTCCCGCCGAAGTTTCCCAGATAGGACCAAATAAAATCCTGCCCGTGGAAGGCCTCCGTCTGCTTGTAGATTTCCACCTTGTCGCAGTAATAGTCCAGCATAATCAGACGGTGGGCGGGAACGGGCTTGATATAGGCGGCGATGCGATCCGGCGTCCAGTTCTTGCGCTTGTGGAAGAACAGCCAGCTCATCTGCAGCCAGACGGCGTCCGGGTCCGTTTCGGCGAGGATCTCATAGGTGCGCCGTGCCACGTCCTCCAGATAGGACGGTTCCCACGAAGGCGGGTCCACCTCGTTGAAAAGATCGATGCCGTAGATGTGGCAATCCTGCCCGTACATCGCCTTCTGTTCCTCCAGAAACAGTTTCTGGATGCGAGGATAGAGGGGGTCATTGGGGTTGAGATACCAGGGATTGTATTCTACGGCGAATTTTCCCCAGGCGCTGAGCTTCCGGATATCGGCCTCCGGGTAGCGTTCCTTCAGCGCCTTGGGCACGTGGCCCGTGAACGAGCCCAGGATGGGAGCGATGCCCAGTTCCACCTCACGGGCGATAATCTGCTTCTGGAGCGCGCACTGCGCGTCCAGCCAGTGCTGCGGCAGCGGACCGTGCCAGCCGTCCATATTCGTCATGCGGTGCCACGACAGGAATGACGGCCCCGGAAAATAGGCCAGCGTCTGCTCGCGGCTGAGGCCCAGTTTCATCCATACCTGTTGCCAGACCGATTCCTGCCCCGTGTTCGCCAGCGCCATGTTCACCCCGTTCAGGGCCATCCAGTCAATCAGGCGTTCCCACTGCGGCCATTGCCACCAGCCCACGGTATAACCATAGGTGCAGTAATTGAGGAAAAAGCGGTTCTTCACCAGAGCCTTTCGCTCTACGCGGCCTTCGATGGCAGGTAAACGGCGAGGTTCGCGGATGGCATCGCGGGAGTACCAGGTGGGGGTGATGAGGCACCAGTCGCGAAGATAATCTCCGAGACCCATCGCCATCGAATTGGCATTGTTGCCACTGATGCGGATTTTTCCGCCGATGCTTTCCAGTACATAAAAATCCTCCGCCGCAGGCAGTTCCACGAACTCGATATCCGCGTGCAGGTGCGGCAGGAGGCGCGCCGAAAGCGCCTGCACCGCCTGCTCCGCTTTCGTCGCTCCGGCAAGCGAAAACGGCAGCAGCAGCGCCAAAGAAATCAACCATTGCTTCATAGGAGCAATGATACTGATTTCAGAAGGGAAGAAAGGGGCAGTTTTCGCCCAAAATCACCTAGTTTCGGCCCCGGATATCATCGACGGGTTCAAAGCGGTAGGAATAAGCGCCTTTGAGCGGGGCGTCCGGTGTGGACCGCAGGACGATGCGTCGCAGACAAGGCCCCCAGAGGGAAGAAAGCTTCTTGTCCTCCAGTTCCTTCACTTCTACGGAAGGCGTCAGTTGCGCAGGATAGCGCATCCGGATCACCGGACCGTCCTCCACAAGAATCAGGAGTGTTCCTGCCGCCACGGGGCGGCCGTCATACGGTTCGCCCGGCAGCAGCACCTCGCCCTGAACCAGAAAACAGGTCCGGTCCGCAGCCCGCCGTGCCTTGAGGGCATAGGCGTCCGTCACGTTCAGCGAAGGACGGCCCTTCATGGAAAGGCGATACGTCCGGCGAAGGGAAAGGATTCCCGCCGTATCCGGATAGGCCGCGGAAAGTTCCAGGGAAAAGAGGCCGTTCTTTTCGTCGCAGCGGAGATCCGCCGCTTTGTACTTCGACCCGTGGGGCTGTTCCACACCACCGGGCAGCGGGAGATTGTGCCAGCCGGCCTGCATCGTCCAGAGCGTATAGCGGTCTTTGCTGAAGGTCGTGCGCGTGTAGGTCCCCACGCCCGCATCCACCAGCACCGGGCGGCTCCCGGCAAACAGGATGCAGGAACCGACATCGTTGTGGTTGTGGCTCTCGTCGTTAAAGCCGCCTTTGGCGGCCAGGAACCAGTCGCCCGCTCCCCGCAGCAGACAGACCTGTGTTTCGGGATACCAGGTGGTGGCCGGGACAGACTTCCGGAGCCCGGAACGGACTTCCGCAAAGGAGGACTGCGCGACCTTCCGGTTCAGGGAATCCACCTGCCGGGCCAGGGCGGGCCGGCAACGCACGCTGGCCAGCGCCCGGTAACCGTCTCCCATCACCAGGCCGGGCGTACTGAAGCGCCCTTTCTGCACATCTGCGGACAGGTACAGGCCGAAATCCATCAGTTCCCGGCTGCCAGATGCCCGCCCGTACTGCCAGATCAGGCTGGGCGCCCCGGGCTGGCGCGCATCGGCGTCCGCAAAATTCACCATCCATCCGTCTCCGATATAAGCGCGGGAAATGTAATCCCCCATCCGCCGGAAACGCGCATCGTCCATCAGGTCGAAGCGGCCGCCGGAAGCATCCTTCCAGATTTGCAGGAGGTCCAGCAGTTTGCCCGCCGCGTGCCCCCAATAGGTCGGTCCCTCTTCGCACGCCCCGTCCGGAGAGATATCGCCGAGCCAGGCGTCCACGGCCTCCGTGGAGAGCCGCATCGCTGCATCCAGCCGCGTCTGGTCCCGTTCCATCAACAGGAAGGCCAGGCTGACATCGGAAACGCACCACGGCGTCCAATTGTTCAGGTGCCGCTTCTTTTTCGTCTTGCCCATCCACCAGTTGGCTTCCCGCTCCGCCTCGTCCAGATAAGGATCAAGGATATTCCGCTTGACGGCGCGCTCGACAGCCGCCGAAATCGAAGGGTCGATCCGGTCAAACTCCGCAGCAAAGAAATGCCAGACCAGCGCCACAAGGGCCCCGGTACGGCCGGATCCCAAGTCAATCAATTGTTCCCGGGCATCGGGCAGGGAGCGTCCGGAACGCTGACGGGGCAAATGCGCGGACAGCACCCAGGAGGTCTGTTCTGCCGCAAACCAGACGCCATCCGCCAGTTGAGGGAGAAAACGACCCTTCCCCTCGGCGAGTTCCGCCAGCAGCAGCGCCATCAGGTTCCGCCGGTTTTCCTTGTCGATACGCTCCATCGGCGCACGGTTCCCTTCCCGTTCGTAAGCGAGGTATGCCGATGCGGGAATATGCTGCCAGGAATAGTCCAGCGCTTTTTCGCCACTGTGAATTACTTTGGCCGCCGCATCGCCGAAAAGCCCGGTCCATGCCTCACGATCCGCGTAGGCGGGCAGCGGGAACCAGTCGGCTCCCGCTACGAATGCGGCCGCAACGCCGCTCTCCGCATACTTTTTCTGCAGCGGAGTCGGGTCCGCCTCCGTCGCCGCCGCAAGCGACAACGGAAGCAGCACCGCACATAGTGTCATCCATTGCTTCATCATACCCATATTATCCCATTTTGTCATTGATTGGCTAATTGAACAAATCCTCCGCCGGGACCTCTGAATCCACAACATCCTTATTTCTCGCGGACATTTTTCGCGTAGGATTTCTTGATGACAAAAGGTCCGACAGAGAACTTCATCTCACAAAGGTTGATTGCGAAGATAGCAATCATTCCTTTACCAACCATAAAAAGTGCGACCTTTTTGCGCGTTATCTTGAAAAATTTCACAGATAAAGTACATTTAGTTCACACTTTTATAACTAACCACTAGCTCAAAAAATCATCGCCCCTCCGCGGAAGCGGAAGGGCGATGCAGTCGAAAAAGCCGATAGAACAACAATCTCTACAGGATGTAGGAGTCGAGGGAGAAGGTGTAGGGGCGCTCGATGACCTTCGTGAAGACACGGCCGAAGCGGTTCGTCACCCGGATGGTTACCGTGGATGAGGCCGACGAGGCCTGTACACGGAACATGTGGCTGTCCGACACAGCGCGGAAAGAACCGGCATCCGTCTTGTTCTTGTTGAAGTAGTTGGGCGCTTCGAAGGCCGCCATGTACAGCGGGTCGCGCCGCTCCGCCTCGTAGCCCGAGGTGGTCGCCACCTTTTCCACGACCAGCGGCGTGCTGCCCTCGAAAGCCTCTACCGTCCAGGTCGGGTCATAGTCAAAGACATTGATGACCAGGTAATTGTCATCACGGGGCTCCAGATACCAGCTGACGCGGGTTTCCCAGGCCAGGCGGGCGTCCTCCGAGGTACAGGAAGGAATCCAGTCCGCCGACGCCAGGCAGGCCTCGTTGCGGTCATACACCCGGAACTGGTCTTCTTCCGTCAGGCGGTAGCCCTTGTAGAGCCAGCTGAGGTTCGTACCGTCGATATCGAACACCTTGTACCCGCAGGGCGCCCCGTTGGGGCTCATGGCAAAGTTGTTCGCGTGGGTACAAGAGCCAGCCAGGCCGCCGGCGTTATGTTCAAAGACATTCAGCTCCGAGAGATGGTCCACATTATAGACATAATGGGTATGTCCGCTCAGCAGATGCGTCCTTCTTCCGCCCAACAGCGCTACCAGACGCCCTGTAGTACCATTTTCCAACCGCTCCGTCCCGTTGTAGCGGTAGAAGGGACAGTGGCCGCTGATGATGAGGGGCGTGGAAGGCGACACATACTCCAGGTCCTTCGCCACCCATTCAAGTTGCTCGTCGGTAATCCTGTAGTGATAGCTCATCGTCCCGCGGTTCTTCGTACCGTCCTGCTGGCCAAGGTTGTAGCACTCTACATTATCCAACACAATGAAATGATAAGCACCCACATTGAAGGAGTAATTGCTTGGGCCGAAGAGGCTGCGGTACTTCGCCTTACACTCGTCGTTGGTCTGGGGGAAGACGCCGTCGGTCCCGCGGTCGTTGTCGTGGTTGCCGGGGGTGTTGAACACCTGGATGCCGCTGATGGCCGCATCGAACATCGCCTTGTAGTCATCCAGATTGAAATGATGGTCGGCCCAGTAGTCGTTCCAGGAAAGGTCTCCCAGCGTCAGGATGAACATTTTCTCGGAAGAATGCGCCGCGCGGAAATTGTTGAAATCCGGGATGAAGACCTCGTTGAACTGACGGATATCGTCACCGTTGGACAGGTTGTTCACCTGGATGTCACCGATGGCGATCAATTTATAGCGGGTCTGGTCGGAATCTCGGTTCAGGGTGAAGTCCAGCGTTTCTTTCGTATCACTTGAAGCGGTTGTGTACTTAAAGAAATCCGGGGTATTGGCACCCTTGGTAGGCACACTGTATCCGGAAGGGATGGAAATGAACACATAGCCTTTTTCTTTCCTTGAGATGAGTTCATAATGGCCGGCATCATCCGTCACCGTCACTTCCACGCCGTCCGACACGACCACCCCGGCCACGGGAATTCCGTCACAGCGCACTGTACCTTCTACTGAAACTCCGCTTGGGCGGGGTTCCGCATAGGGAACAGGAAGACTGGAGGCGACACAACGGACATTGCAGCCGACGGAACGCGCCACCGAAGAAGTCTGCAAGGTTCCCGCTACCGCTTTGAGCATTGCAGCCCGGGATTTATTCACATTCACATCATAGGACCAATAATAGGCCTGTATGCCGCTGCTGTGATTGTTCCCGTCCGACGCGAAACGGTAGCCTCCGCAAGGGAACCAGGCCGTCGCGCTGCCATAATAGTTGACATCAGCACCGAAGACGATATCCGCGGTATAGGTGACAGGGCAGGTGTACCAGTCTTTGTATCCGGCGACATGCCACCCGGGAGGGCAGGGATCGTAGATTGTCTTTTCTGCCGCCCACAAACCGTTATCGTGCGTATAAAGCCAGTCCTGGTCCGCATCGGTGGCAGATTTACAATACAGGTATTCCTGGGGATGGGCTATCGCCCACTCTACCGTGCCGGTCTGCGCGTTTCGCTCGGAGGAACTGAAGCTGCTTCCGACCGTACCTACATAGGAAATAGACCCCGAGGAACTCCAGGAAGCGGAGCCCGGGAAAGGATCTTTTCGCCCCCATTCATAAAAGAGCCCGATGGTATTGACTCCGTCACCCGATCCGGGATGCCCTGAGAACCGGGCGCCGAGATTCCGGTCCATCAGGTAGTCGGACCCACGGGCCAGTCCCTTGACCTCAGAGCCGGGCACCCAGATGTGCCAGGACCAGAGAATATTTTCCTGTGCATCCCGCACGGCAATCACGGCATTCCCCTGCCCCCCGGCGAGATCGAAGGTCACATAGCCCTCCGAATAGGATACTGATGACACGATAGCGTGTAATGCAGGCGCAGCGGCGGCATTGCTGCCTTCCCAAAGAAGGACGGCATCCTTCACAGCCTGGATGACTTCCGTACTGTTTCCTTTGACCGCCTTGATCTTGTAGGTACCTGCACGGTAAAGGATATAACTGTTGGCGGATTCGTGCAGGGAAGGATTGGCAATCAGTTTTCGGGAAGGCATGGCACGCAGTTCGGAACGAACTATGGTATTATCCTTATCGGTACTAAATTCATCGAGAAGGATATCGTCATGGCCATACAGGCGGACCGTCATTCCGGAAGACAGCGCCCCCGGAGGCAGGGCGATATAGAAAAGTGAAGGCGTATCCGAAAGCTGCACGCCGGAAGGACAAAGAAGACTGACCGTATTGTCTCCCCCGCTCAATTCAAGAGACTGCCCCGACGTACCCTGCGTCCCGTCCAGCAAAAGGGCGGCGGAGCCCCAGAGCATCCTCTCCGCGTCAGCGTCACTGACACTGATCTTATAGACCGAATTACTTCCCGTCAGGGATAATTTCAGTAAACCGAGTACATTACGGAACTGCAAGGGCTGGGAAGGGTCGGTAAACGTTGCCACCATGATATTTGCCCCATTCCCGAACGAGGCGTTTTGCCAAGTCTGCTCCTGCGGAATGTGGAAGATGTATTTCCCATTCGATTTTGTCATCCCTGACATATGGGGGTAGAGCGCATAATACTCAGGGCTTTCAGGGATATCCCCTCCCCGGAAGCGGCCGATGGAAGCCCCTGCTCCCTCAACCAGAGAATATGAACCACAGTTTTTGGACCCTTTGGTCATAACGTTGATGCAGTCTCCCGGCTGCCACAGGACGGATGTCCCCACCAAAACAGATTTACACGATTCGTCCATCATCGCTTCCAGTAACGTACTTCCGGTGGAAATCTCTTCCGAGAGACTTCTCTCTTCAACGCAGGAGGATGCACAAAGGAAAGCCAGAGCTCCCGCAGCAAATATAACGGTCAGTTTTTTCATATTACCATTCTCCCTCGTTTTCCGTTCCATAATCTTCGTTCCCGAACACAGGAGAACTGCAAAGAGGCAAAGTCTCTTCCAGGAGAATCCCCTCGGACCAGGGGATATCGTACTCGATTTTCATTTTGGTCAATGCTTATTCAGAAACACAACGCACACCCAGACACATATGTTTATTGATATTCGTGGGCGAAAATACATTATCCTCCGCAGTATAGTAGTAAGCCGCCTGTTGTACACCATGGGTCCTGGTCCAATAGCGTCCCGTCTGGGAACTTTCCACGGTATGTGAAGTCAGGGAAGGGGCATAATACCGCCTTCCGGTACCGGCAAAAACCAGACCGGAGGCCGTTTCCGTATAGGCGTGCTCCGTACCGTCCCACGCGCCAAATTCAAGGCCGGATAACTGTGCCTGGGAAGGGACGCGCCACCCTGGAGGGCAGGGATCATACTGCGATTTCACCGTCCCGTCCCAATCCGCCAGATTCTCACTGTCCCAATAGCCGATGGTTTCTTTATCAACAATTACAGTAGGATGAAGGACTGACCAGCCGATCGTAGCATCCGTTTTCAGTTCACTGACAATCACATCTGAGGGAGAAGTGACCATAAGCGCAGTGGTGAAACCCGTCGTCCGCCAGGGACCCGTAAAGGGATCCTTGCGTCCCCACTGGTACAACAATCCGATAGAATTGGACTGGGTTGAAGCGGCAAGGGCCCCGAGATTCCGGTCCATACAGCGAGTTCCATTGCCCAATGTTGCACTGCCGACACTTCCGCCCCCGGGGAGCCAGATATGCCAACTCCAGGTAATGTTGCCCGAACCGTTTTTGGCAGCGATCACGGCATTGCCCGGATGACCGTTTACCCGGAAACTGACACAACCCGCCGAAAGGGAGACATTAGTCAGGACATAACCCACATTTCCACCGTTAAATGTCGAATTCCCATTGATGGTTTCCCAAAGGGTCTCCGCCGAGGCTGCAGGTACAGGGCTGCCGCTGTTACCGGATATCGCACAGAACTTATAGACCGCCGACGTATTCCTGAGATCCGGGATGTAACAATTCGCCCCGCCGTCAAGGTCCAGCAGCACGCAGTTCGTTGCAGTAACTGCAGGCATGGGTTTGATATGGGAGCGCGCCGCGCTCAGGTCTCCTCCGGCACAAAACTCGTCAATGGCATTCCCGCTTCCGTCATAGACGACCAGACGGATTCCATTCGAAAGCGTCCCGGGAGGCACGATGAAATAATAATTTTCCCCCGCGGGGGTCCTCGGAGTCGCGAAGTTCAGGACCAGGCGGTTGTCACCTCCGCTCAGCGTCCACTTCCAGGCAGCAGGGTCGGACAGGTCGGCGTTCGCCTCCAAGGCAACATCCCCCCAGAGCATGGACCCGCCCAAGTCGTAAAGTTCTATTTTCCCTACCGCCGTAGCGCAGGTCAGAGGAACTCTGAGCAGACTGCAGAAATTCCGGAATACGATATCGCTGGCGGAGGGATCCGTAATGCAGGCGATGGAGGGCATCACGCCGGTTGCGGTTGTCGATGCCCCCTGTGTCTGCGATAATGAAAAATGCAGATACCCGTCTGAAAGGGACGCTCCCAAAGAATGGGGATACATAGCGAAAAAGGGAGAGAGCGATGAGGCGAGATAGCCGTCAAACACGGCCGTTGTCGTAAACGTCTCATCCAGTTTTGCTGAAAATTCCGACTGGTTTCCGTCTGAAGAAAGCACCGTCACCTTGTCTCCGGCCGTCCAGGTGACGACAGGGGCTGTAGGCGTACCTCCAGCCTGTGAATAGGTCAGTGAGGTGCGGGACATTTCCCCTCCCTCCAAACGTGCCTTGAAACCTGAAATTTCATACATCTTCCCTGTTCCTTCAGGCACGAAGCCGTCCCCGCAGGCGGAGAGTACCGCCAGCGGGAACAACAGCCCTATATACAATAATCTATTCATAACCCCATTCTCCAAAGTCATCCAGAATATATTTCTCCGAATTCCCCTCAATATCTGACGACAAGCAGAACAGCACGTTATCTACCAGAGCTTTCCACTGCATCTGCGGGGGAAGATAAAAATTCCGTATCATAGGCTTAAATATCGGCAACGCAGCGCACGGCATGGGCCATACATTTGTTGGTAGTTGCTGTCTTGGGATCGGCGGTGCTGCTGAAAACAAGTTCAGTGGCCTGATTCGTCCCGTGGGTACGGGTCCAGTAATGTACGCTGTTCTCGGCCTTCTCGATGACAAAGGCTCCTGCAGAGCTGAGATACCGTCGTCCGGTAGCAGGGAAGATGAGGTTGGAATAGGAGTCTGTCCTGGAGAATGTAGTTGCATCCCAGCCTCCCAGAGACAGTTCACCGATCTGTGCGGATGAAGGCACTCTCCAGCCTGGAGGGCAGGGGTCATACGCGCTCTTGGTGTCGCCGTCCCAATCCGCAATGTTATTCTGGTCCCATTTTCCGCCGCTGGATATGCCTATATACACGGTAGGGTTCTTGATGGACCAGTCTATATCGGCGGACATATTGAGTTCATCGGTGAAGATGCCCGCAGGGGACGTACTCATAAGCGTCGAATAATTACCGGTGTGGTACGGCATTATGAAGGGATCCTTGCGTCCCCACTGGTAGGTAAACGCCACCTGGGTAGACGTGTAGGAGGTGCCCATCATCGAGGAAATGCTGCCGAGGTTGCGGTCCATCATGACGGTGCCTCCGCTGAGGGTGGCGCTGCCTACGGCCGCGTTATACGGCATCCATATATGCCAGGACCAGATTATGTTGTTGCCCGAATCCCTGGCGGCTATGATGGCATTGCCGGTCCTGTTCAGTACATTGAACGTGATGCAGCCGTTTCCGTAAGCCACATTTTGAATGAGATAGCCCACGTTACCTCCGTTGAAGGAAGCGGAACCGTTCTGGGTCTCCCAAAGATCCGCCGCCGTAGAGATGCCGCTGACGGGGGACCCGTCTCCCTTTGAGGCGCAGAACTTGTAAGTCACAGATGTATTCGACCTGTCGGTAATGTAGCAATTCGCCCCGCCGTTAAGGTCCAGAAGTGTATATTCTCCTACCTTGGTAGTCTTCATCGGCTTGATATGGGCACGCTGTACGGTCAGGTCCTTTCCGGTGCAGAGCTCATCGACCGCTACGCCGTCCTGATTGTAAATGATGACACGAACCCCTCCGGAGAGCGCTCCCGGGGGAACGGCGCAATAGAATGTGGTCACGCCCGTCCCCAAAGTCTTTAAATTCTTACTGAAGTCAACAATCAGTTTATTGTCTCCATTTTCAAGGGTCCACACCCAAGTGGAAGGATCTGCCAGTGTACTGTTCGCATTCAGGTGGGCATCTCCCCAGAGCATGTTACCGGCAAGATCATAGATTTCCAGTTTCCCCACCGTGACGGGAGCGTCCGGGGCCGTCAGTTTCATCCGGAACAATCCGCCGATATTCATGAAATTGATGCCCTCTTCAGGGTTGGGGATATAGGCAACGGAAGGCATCATCCCGTTGGCTGCCGTCACAGAACCAGTCTGCGTCTGCGGCAGGGAAAAATTGATCTTACCGCTTCCCTTGCCCGCACCAAGGCTGCTGGGATATACCGCAAAAAACGGCAGTGCGGTAGAATTGAGACTCCCGCTAAACGTCGCTTCGGTCGTCCCTGCCCCGGAGGTCAGGGAGAAATCCGCTTTTGCGCCGCCGTTGGAAATCAGCGTGATTTTGTCTGCATTCTGCCACCATGTGACGGCAGTAGAATTCCCCACATAATGGAGTTCAGTACGGGATTCTTCCTCGGAGCATCCCTCAAGACGGGCCGTGAGGGTAATCTGTTCTCCGACCGGGTTCAATTCCTGGTCGATGGTGGTGAGCTCACGGCTACACGAGTACAACATGGCCGATGCGGCCAGGGCTGCAAATAAAACAGTTTTTTTCATTTTACCAGTCCTCCTCCTCATCTAGATTGAAATCTTCGGTAGCAGCCACCCCCGGATTGGAGAGGCAAAGCGGAACCATCTTGTCCAATTCCTTGGAGTCGATGTCAGGTGAAACATAGAAATTCATAGTTTTTTATTTGATTATTAAAATGTTGCACTAGTTTTCCCAAAGCGCTCCGGGGATATCCTCCGTGGAGGCTCCCTGAATGATTCCCGGGAAATAGTAATCCATTATCTGATATAAGTTCCAGTGTTGACGACGCATATGGTTCAGGATTCCATCATAAGGGACATACTTGGGGCTGACGATGCCTTTGTTGTTCCAACCGTTGTAACTCTCCGCATAGTCGTCCGTCATCTGGAACCATTGCCAGCCGATGCAATTGGAATAAGTGACCAGTTTGCGGGTAAATCCCTGGTAGAAACGGCCCCGGTCTTCCTGTCCCTTGACATACCAGCCACCACCCTCGCCCGTCTTGGAATAGGGTTTGCCTTCGTAGGTGGCCTCGGCATCCCGCACATAGAATTCGGAGACCATGAAAGGCTTGTCCCACTCTTTTACCCAGACGGAATATTCGTCCTTGAAGTAACTGTCCTGCGGCTCCCACATCGAATAGATATTGATGGAAACGATGTCGCAGTATTCAGCGCAGGCCTTTACAACCTGTGGCAGCCCCCGGGGACATCCGTGCAAACGGCTTCCCAGGATAAGGTGGTCGGGATCGTAACGACGGATAGCCTCTGTCGTTGTTTTGTAATAATAGCGGCAAACTTCCAGGAGGAACGCATTTTCCATCTCTTGCGTGACATTGGAAACAAGAGGCTCTACACCATAATTATTCCGCATGAAGTCCTCAGCGAACTTGCGGGCATAGGGCCCCGCCTGGCACCGGTCACTTCCACCTTCCAGCCGCAGCCAGTCCTTGAGATAGATTCCCGGCTTGGAATCCTTATCCCACCGGAACTGCAGTTCATTGTCCACATACCAGCCGATGAAGTTTCGCTTCCCTCTGGAAATCGCCGCGCACTGCTGTGCGAGACCGTCGATATAATCCAGATAATAGGGATCGAATATCAGTGCGAGGACGTTGAGTTCGCTGTCGTTGAAGCCCCGCTGCGAGTGGGAAGCCGTATAATAGTCATTCCTGAAAGTACGCAGAAGGAAGGCGAGTTCCACTTGTCCGAGTTGCTTGTCTTCCAGGGGCTGGTGCAGATTATTTTCCACCTCAGGGCTGATAAAATCTCCATAGCGGGCTACCCGGTTCATGTTTGTGGTATAGAAATTAAACCCGGCATCGACAAGGACTTTGCCTGCCCAGGCGGCCCAGCCGGCATAATCGGTGCCGAAGCGGGCCTTGAATTCTTTCTGTCCCAGCGTAGAAGTCGCTTCCTTGAGGATATCCGGCGCGACACCGTTGATCCCGTGCAGCAATGCGACATTCCCGTCAGGATCCACCATTACATGGCGTCCGTTCTTTTTCCCGGTGCGCCAGAAGCCCTCGGGGTTGGCACTGGTAATCTCATCCGGACGGACACCCTGCAGGCCGCCCCAGCGGTCGCACGGATTCGTATTGTATTTATCCATCCAGTTCATTGCGTCCAGCGTTATCTGGCTGCCCCGGGTATAGGAACCATCAGTCCCTTTTATCTTGTAGTCAATACTGACCGGGGTGAATTCCGGCAGGCTCCGGTCTCCGGTACTGACCAGCCCGCCAAGGGACTGGAGCCGGATGTCATACACCTTCCCGGGTTCAAGTTTCCTGCCCGCCAGACGGGCTTCCACGGTACGGTCCACGCCCTGCGCGTCTTTGAGCGTGCAGCGGAAATCGCACTTGCGGCCGGTGAGGTCCGCGGGGAAAACGGCCATCCAGATTTCTCCGTCCATTTCATAGACGGGCTGGGGCTCGGCCAGGTTGACTTCCGCCCAGGACAACGCGCTCTTGGCGGGGGTGACGGTCTTCGCCGCGAAATCCGGGGTAAAGGCGCCGGTCAGGGCCGCCCCTTCCGCCTCGAAGCGCACGCCGCTCAGGGTCGCGCCGTAAAGTTCAGTGCCCTTGGCCGCACCGTAGAGCAGGCGGATATAGGAAAGCGGGCTGTAGAGCGTGAATTCCACGGGCCAGGAAGCATCCAGGGTGACTTCTTCCGACCAGGCGTAGTCCTCTCCGCCACTGATGACATAGTGGTCCGGGCCGGCCGTGGCGGGATAGAAGATCCGCGCCTTTGCACCGGCATCGACATTGGTCTTGAGCAGCCAGGAGGCCGAAGACTTGCCGCTTCCGTCGGTGAGGGTGGCTACGCCCGCCTTGGTATCGTCCGCGGTGCACCAAACGGCGAGTTCGTCGCCCGCCTGCCACAGGCCCTGCCAGAAGGTCTCCTTCTCTTCGAAGGCGAGCTTGGACGGGGAGAAGGCCTCTCCGATCAGTACGAAACTGTTCTTGTACACGTCCGGACCGGGACCGGGGTCGGGGCCGGGTTTCTTCTCACAGGAAAGGGTGAGAAGCATCGTTGCCAGTAAGTAAAACATCTTTTTCATGCGAATCGCTTATCTGTTATTGTCGTCCGGGGCGCAGCGGACCGAATAGGCCCGCGCTTTCCGGGAATTGTTGTTGCTGCCGCTTTCCACGAAGGATGGGTTGCTGCCCAGGCTGGAGGAAGCCGCCACCAGCACCGCCGGACGGTTCGCCTGCGCGGAGCAGTAGTTGGTCCACCAGCCGCCGTAGGTACTGTTTCCGTCCGCGTTTCCGCCCGCCGAGGCGATGCGGTGCTCCACCGTCAGGTAATCGTACCACATTCCGCTGGTAATGAACGGATTGCCGTTGCTGGTATAGCCCATATAGCCGGCGGTGTTCACCGCCGCCCAGGTAGAGTTGTTGCGGAAATAGCTCAGGCCGTGCCGGTCCGGGACCCGCCAGCCCTTGGGGCAGGGGTCGTAGATGGTCTTGGCCGCGTTGAAGGTGGTGCTCGTCGAGAGCCCGCCCCAGAGATTGCCGTCCGGGTTGTCCAGCCAGTCCAGGAGGGCGTTTCCGCTGCCGGTACCCTGTGCGCTGACAATCAGGGCGCAGGGATGCGCGAGTGCTTCAGCAAGGCTGAGCGGCCCCTGCACTGCCGGGACGTTGCCGGATGAAACGCCCGGAATGGACAGGGACGGATAACTGTTCCAGAACAGGGGCAGGGAGCGTCCCCACTGGAACTTCCAGATCATGCGCCAGAGGGGATCCGGCGCCGTGCCGGCATCGTTGCCGTGCCCCGTCCAGGCGGAGAGGTTCGTGGTGGGCTGCCCGAGGTCCATGTTCGCCAGGAACTTGCTGGCGTTGTTGTGGGTGATGGTCGTGAGCCGCGTCCCGTCCGCGGCGATGTTCCAGAAGGACCAGCCCCAGAGGACTTTCCCGTCCTTTTTCATCAAAAGTACGGGCGCGCCCGCGTGCGCGCCGTGGTTGGTCACGGTCACGGTGTAGTTGTCTTCGTCCACGGTGAAACTGAAGCCGGACGGGTCCACGCCGCACTGGGCGAACTCCTGCGTGCGCGGGAGGTACGCGGCGGCGGGATTGTCCGTGATGCCGCCGTCCACGGTGGCCCAGCCGAAGCTGACCCCGTTGGGGAGAACGGCCGTGGTGCGGTCTCCGCGGACGCGGTAGTCGATGACCACGGAAGAGGGAATGTCCGGATTTTCCTGGTAACTGCCACCCTTGTAGGTGCTGCCGTCCTTGCATTGGATGAGGAAGCAGTTGGCCTGGCCGTAGGCGTGGCCCTCGCCGGCGCGGACGCGCGTGTCAACGGGACAGAAGCCCGGCACGGGATTGAAGCCCAGTCGGTCCAGCCGGTAGGCGTGGCCCTGTTCCAGGCGGATGCCCGGCAGGGAGGTCGTGACGGTAAAGGTCTCGTCCGGGGTGGTGATTTCATAACTGAGTTCCACCGTCTTTCCCGTCAGGTCGACGGGCAGGAGGGTGAACCAGATGTCTTTGCGCGCGGCGCTCAGGAAGAGCGGCTCGTCGAAAACGACCTTGACGTAATCCTGCGCACTGAGCGGCGTGATGGCGAAACTGTCGTAGTCCGTGGCGTAGGTGCCGGAAAGGGCCGCCGAGGGACAGCGCAGGGTGACGCTGCCCAGCGTGGTTCCCTCGAAAGCCGGAGACGAGAGCGAAAGCCGGACATAGGAGAGCAGGTGCTGCAGGCGGAAGTCGGGCAGCTCACTACCCGAAGTCCAGACCATGTCCGCACAGGCGAAATCACTCCCGGAGATATTGTTGGCCGGGGTACCCGCCCCCGTCTGGTGTTGCTCGGAAGGCAGGGTGTTGCTGCTGAAGTGCATCACGCTCTCCGCCGGATAGACCACCCGGACGGGCGTACCGGCGCCCGGATTGTCCTTGAGCGTGAGGGAGAAGGTGGCACGCGGCGTCCCGGCCCCGTCGCGCAGGGCACCCGTGGCCACGGTCTTGCCGCCCCGGATGCGGAGGGCTATGGCGTCGCCGCTGTTCCAGATGCAGGGGCAGCTCACGCCGTCACCGCCGGCAATCGAGAGCCGGTCCTCCCCGTCGGAAGCGTAGCCGCAAAGCAGCCGCGTCTCTTCTCCGGCGCAGAGCGTCTCCCCACTCCCCTGCTCTTTGCGGCAGGCGGCAAGGAGCAGCAGGGCGGACAGCAGGACAAGTACCGTTCTTCTCATCGTTTTTACTCCCATATCCCTTCAGGAAGGCTGCCGGCGCCGCTGCCGGAAGGGCCTTCGGTGAAATAATCCATAATCTGATAGATATTCCGATGCAGCTGCCGGAAGTACGGACTGCAGGAATAAGCGCTGAAATAGGGGCTGGTGAGTCCCTTGTTTTTCCAGCCCTTGTCGTTGAATTCGTCGTAGAACTGGAACCACTCCCAGCCGACGATGTTGCCCAGTTCCAGGCAGCGGATGGCCCAGTTCTGGTAGAATTTGCCGCGGGCCGCCTGGTCCGGGACAATCCAGCCGCCGCCCTCGCCGCCGTTGTTGTAGGCGGTTCCCTTGTAATTTTCCGAGGCGGAGCAGGTGTAGAATTCGGTAATCATCACCGGCTTTTCCCCGATCCAGCTCTTGATGTTGGTCGTGAAGTAGTCGGAAGACGGCTCCCAGTAGCCGTACACGTTGACGGTAACGACATCGTTGAAGCGGGCGCAGGCCTTCACCACGGTGGGCAGGCTCATCGGCTTGCCGTGCAGGCGGTTGCCCAGCAGGAGGTGGTTGGGGTCGTGGCGGCGGAGCGCCTCGGTGACAGTGCGGTAATAGTAGGTGGCTACGTCGTCGAGGAAGGCCTCGTCGAGCGCCTCGGTGACATTCGCCACCGCCGGGGTCACGCCACGGTCGCGCATGAACTGCTCCGCATAGGCCTTGGCCGCCGCAAATGCGTCGGGGTAGCCGTCGCCGGTATCGAGGGTCAGGAAATCCGCGAGGCGGATGGAGGGGTTGTTGTTGCCGGAGGCGAAGCGGAAGCCCAGCTCGTTGTCGGTGATGTAGCCGATAAAATTCTTCTCGTCGCGGAAAATGGAGGCCGCATAGGCGGCCAGCGCGTCGATGTAGTCCAGGTAGCGCGGGTCGAAGAGGAAGACGAAGCGGCTGCGCACGCTGTCGTCCAGGGGGCTGATCCCGCCCGAAAGCGAGTAATAGTCATAAATAAAGGTGCGCAGCATATAGAGAATCTGGAACTGGGAGGTTTCCTGCGATGCAGGATGCATCAGGAAATCGTCCGTGTCCGGGGTATTGCCGTATCCGGCCGCGTTGCCGCGGTAGTATTTGATGCGGCTGGCGTTGGAGGAGTAGAAGTTGAACTCGTAGTCGTCCGCCAGCACGCTGCCCGCCCAGGCCGCCCAGGCCGCGTTGTCGAGGCCGAAACGGGCGTTGTAGATGGGCTGCCAGGTGGCGTTGTTGAAATCGGAGTTGATGACGGGGCCTACGCCGTTGACCCCGTGCAGGAAGGTGACGTTGCCGTCCGGGTTCACGAACACGGGACGGTTCCGGTACCAGCCGGTGCGCCAGAAGCCCTCCGTGTTGGTACTGGTGATGTAATCGGGTTTTACGCCCTTGTAACCGCCGAAGCGGTCCAGGGTGTTGTAGGCAAAGCGGTCCAGGTGGTTCATCCCGTCCACTGTACGCACCTGCGAGGCCGTGGACCAGGAGCTGTTCTCCACCTTCTTTTTGTAGTTGATGCTGGTGTAGGTATATTCCGGAAGACTGTAGTCCGCCGGGGTGACGAGGCTGGTGAGGTCGGTCACCCGCAGGGAATGGACGCAGCCGGAGCAGAGTTCCTTCCCCGTGAATTTGACGGTGACGGCCGTGTGGACGCCGGCCTGTTCCAGTTCCAGGCTGACGAGCACCAGGCGGCCGGTGCAGTCGCAGGGCAGGGCCGACAGCCAGACATCCCGCCGCTCGTCGTCCAGCACCAGCGGCTCCGTGAGGTTGACGGTCACGGCATCCTGCGCATCTTCCCCGGGGGTAAGCCGCTCCGTTTCAGGGTCATAGCGGAAATGCCCGGAGAGCGCGGCGCCCGGTACGCGGAAGGTCAGTGCGTGCAACTGCGCGCCCTGATATGCGGTGCCCAGGCCGGCACTGACGCCGATACGAACGAGCGCGGGAATATGCTTCAGGGCGAAATTGTTGCCCTGCTGCGGCCCGGTCACCCCCGAGACAGCGAAACCGCAGGCGGAAAGCGGACGGGCGTCCGCGCCCGACTGCTGCTGCACGCCGGGCAGGTCATTTTCGCCGTAAAGGGCGGCGCCGGCAGGCCAGACCAGCCGCACGGGGGCATCGCCGGTACTACCGTCGAAACGGAAGGAGCCCAGCGCCGTACCCGCCCCGGAAGTGAGGGAGGCTTCGCCGAGATACAGTCCGTCGGAAATGCGATAAAGGCTGAGCGCATCACCTTCCTCCCAAAGACCGGGGTACGCGAATCCCTCTCCGGAAGCCGTACGCTCCCCGAGAGCAATCCGGGCCTCCCCGCTGCCGGGGGTTCCGGTAAAGAGGGTGAAGCCGCCGTCCCCGCCCTCCCGCTCCGGAGCGGAGCAGGAGAACAGGATGGCGAGAATCACCGATGCGCCCAGAATCCTTTTCATCGCACAAATAAATGCTTATTCCCAGGTTCCTTCTGCAAGGTCACCGGCGAGGCGTCCGCTGTTCGTGGGGGCGCCCCAGTAGTAATCCAACAACTGGTAGAGGTTCCAGTGGGCTTCCTTCATCAGGGAAGTGCAGGCGGTGTAGGTCCCGGAATAATCGGGCACGACCAGACCCTTGTTGATCCAGCCGGGCACGGTGTTGCGGTAATCGTCCGTCCACTTGAACCACATCCAGCCGGCAAAGGTGCCTTCCTCGATAAAGCGGATAATACAGTTCTGGTAGAACTGGCCGCGGGCTGCCTGGCTCTGTACCCACCAGCCGGCGCCTTCCTGGTTGCTGTAAGCCGTTCCGTCGGGGGCCTTCTGGTTGGCGTTCTTGACATAGAACTCCGTGGCGATCACCGGCTTGCCGGCCGCCCAGCCCTTGATGGAGGAGACCTGTGTGAAACTGGTGACATCCCAGTAGTCGTAGAAATTGATGGAGACGACGTCGTGATAACGGGCGCAGGACTCCACGATTTCCTGTTTCTGCTTGGAGTTCGCGTGCAGGCGGGAGCCCATCACCAGGTGGTTGGGATCCGCCGCGCGGATGGCCTCCGCCGTGGTGCGGTAGTAGTACTCGGACACGGCGCGCAGGAACGCGTTCTCCATACTGGAACTGTAGGTGGTGGTCCCGTAGGTTTCCTGCATCCACGCCTGGGCCCAGGCCTTTGCATAGGGATTGCAGCGGTAGTAGTAGTCCGCCTCGGGATCTTCATCGAGGTCCAGCCAGTCCTTCAGGGAGATGCCATAACGATAGGTGTCGTTCTTGTCGATGAAGGGCAACTCGTTGTCCGTGTAGTAACCGATGAAACAAGGGTCATCCTTGAAGAGGCTCGCCGCATAGAGGGCCATCTTGTAGCAGAAGTCGTTCCAGTCGGGATCCCACATCAGCACGAAGGGAGACCAGACCGCCGTACTGAAGCTCTTCTTGGTCCGGGAATAGTAGTCCCAGAGGAAGGTACGCAGCAGGTACAGGTTCTCCACCTGGCTGAGCCGGGCGGTATTGTTCCCCTGGTGCAGGCGTTCTTCGGCCGCCTCGGAAATGCCCAGTCCTCCGCGCTCCGGATCCGTCCGGTAATAGCGGAAACGCCTGGGGTTGTTGCTGTAGAAGTTGAAACCATAATTGGCGATGTTCCCCGCACACCAGGCCGCCCAGCTCTCCACGTTGGAGAACTTGCTGTTGTAGTAGTTCGTGGTCCGGGTATCCGCCGCATCCGAAAGGGGATCGGGCGTGACGCAGTTCACACCGTTGAGGAAGGAAACGTTTCCGTCCGGATCGATGAACATCGGGCGTCCGTGATAGGTACCAGTGCGCCAGAAGCCCTCGGAATTGGTGCTGAGCACGTGCTCGGGCTTGACGCCCTTGTAGCCGCCCCAGGCATCCCGGGTATCCAGCAGGTACTTGTCCATCCGGTTCATCCCGGCAATGAGACGGGAGCTGTAGCCCGTCCAGTTGCCCGTTCCGTTCTTGTGGGCCTGTACGGTCGTGGTCGTGTACTCCCTGCCCGAAGTGCTGCCCGGCTCAATGATGCTGGACAGGTTCGTGATGGCCATCGCGTTGACGCTGCCGGAAAGCAGGGGCCGTCCGGTGAACTTGACTACCGCGTTCTGGGTGGTGCTGTTCTTGGTCAGGTGCAGGGTCACCAGGATGAGGCAGCCCGTGAGGTCGTCCGGAAGGGCGGCCAGCCAGACTTCCTTGGCCGTGGTGCCGATGGTGAACGGCGTGCCCAGGGTGACCGTGACATTGTCATAGACCGTCTGTCCCTCGGTGAGGCGGGCCTGTGCGTAATCATAGCTGAACTGGCCGGAAAGGACGTGCCCGGGAACGCGGAGCGTAACGCCGGTCACGGACCAGCCGTACCAGGTGTCCGAAGTGGACGCCGCCTTGACGGAAATCTTCACGAAAGCCGGTACGTGGTTCAGGGTGAAGTTGTTGCCGGCAGCCCGGTTGGTCACCTCCGAATAGGCGAAGGTGATGGCCGAGAAGTTGCGGCTCCCCTCTCCGGCCTGGTTCTGGTTCTGCGGCAGACTGTGTACGCCGTCGTAGTAGGCCGTGGTGGGGTAGATGATGCGGACATCGTCGTCGCCAGTCGCCGCGGGAAGCGAGAATCTGCCCGTGCGCGAGGAAGCGCCTTCGGTCAGTGTTGCGTTGCCGAGATGGGCGCCGTCGGAGACGCGGTATACCTTGATGGCGTCGCCGCTGTCCCAGAGGGCGTCATACAGGCGCGCGCCGCCCTGGCTGTAGGGATTGCTGAGGGTAAGGCGGGAACCTCCGTCGGGATCGGGAGAAGCATAGCCGTTGAAAAGCGTTTCGCCCGTCGATTCCGGGGCTTCCGCTTCTTCGGTATTACAGGCGACAGGCAGCAGGAAAAGGCTGCTCAGCAGCAAAAAATAAATCTTTTTCATAGGCTTTCTCATCTCTCGTCCTTGTCAGGCATACAGCGCACGGCAAATCCGTGAGCTTTCGTGGGATTGGCGGCAGCCGTCGTACTGTCATACCAACCGGGAGTATCTGCCGGCGTACTTCCAGTCGCTACTGCGCCGAAAGCCGCGGGCTTGTATTCGTCTCCCTTCGTATAATTGGTCCACCATCCGCCGCCGGCACTGACACCGTTCGTATTGCCGCCGGCATTTGCTATCCGCGCCTCGGTACCGCTCAGATTACCGATTTTATTGAGGATCGCTCCGGACGCAGGGAAGTAGGTTCCCACCTGCGAGCCATTAACCAGCGATTTGGATCCTTTCCAACCATAGTAACCCGCAGTGGTGACGACGCTCCATGTCTCAGCATATCGACGGGATTGCAGATTATAAAAGTCGGGCACGCGCCATCCGGCGGGGCAGGGATCGTAAATGGTCTTCTTCCCCATCGAAAGCTGCTCGGCACTGCAATTCCCCCAAAGGCCTCCGTTGCCCGTCGAGAGCCAGTCGGAAATCTCCGCATTCACAGCTGCAGGTTCCGGGACGATCAATCCGTAGGGATATTCCAGCGACTTGGCCATCGACACCGGGCCGGCACAGGCCGGCACATTGCCGGCAGCACCATAGGTGGCGTTCCCCGCAATGCGAAGAGACCAATACGAAGTCCAGAAAACAGGAAGGAAACGGCCCCACTGATATTTATGGATCATCCGCCAGATAGGGTCAGGATTAGTCCCGTTGGAAGCTTTATTCGCCGCCCACTGGGCGTAGTTCACCGTGGGACATCCGATTTCCAGATTCGCCAACTGGTAGTTGGCGGCTCCGATTTCCTCGACTTTCAATTCAGTGCCGTCCGCGGCGATGTTCCAGAAGGACCAGCCCCAGAGAATCTTTCCATCCTTCATCATCAGCAGAATCGGAGCACCCGCATGGGCGCTGTTATTCGTGACGGTAACGGTATAATTCGATTCATCGACGCTGAAACTAAATCCGCTGGGATCCACATTGCTGTTCGGATAATCATTCCAGCGGGGCAGGTAGGCCTGCGCCGCATTTTGCGTGATGCCGTAAGCGGTTGTCGCCCAGCCGAAACTTACATTGTCAGGGATGACTGCCGTCGCACGGTCGCCGCGGACACGATAGTCGATGGTTACTGAAGACGGGATGTCCGGATTTTCCTTGTAAGTACCACCGGTATAAGTGCTCCCGTCCTTACATTGGATCAGGAAAGTATTCGCCTGGCCGTAGGAATGACCTTCGCCTGTACGGATGCGGGTATCGATGGGACAGAAACCGGGAACCGGGTCAAAACCCGTACGGTCAATCGTATAGGCTTTCCCCTGCTCCAGGGCGATTCCGGGCAGTGCCTCACTCACCTCGAAAGTCTCATCCGGAGTAGTCAGACTATAGGTCAGGGTCACTGTCTTTCCATTGAGGTTGACCGGAAGGACGGTGAACCAGATATCCTTCCGGGCACCGTTAAGGATGAGCGGGTCGGTAAAGGATACCGTCACATGATCCACTCCGGAGAGCGGAGTAACCGCCAGGGAAGTGTAATCCGTCTTGTAGGTTCCGCTCAGGGCCGCACCGGAACAGGAAAGGGTGACACTGTTCAATGTCACGCCGGAAAAAGCCTCGGATGAGAGGGAGAGATGTACATAACTGAGCAGATGCCGGAGTGTAAACTTAGAGGGGAACCCGCTCGTGCTGTAAGTGATGTCGGCACAGGCGAAAGCGTTCGCCGAAATATTGTTGTTGGGGTTACCGGCACCTGCCTGTACCTGGGAGGAAGGAAGCGTATTGTTGGAAAAGGTCATCCCCCGGGTATTGGGATAGACCACCCTGACGGTCTCGCCCTCGGAAGGAGTGACTGTCCCCGCTGCAAGGGAGAAAGTCGCGAAACGTTCTCCCGCACCGGAGTTCAGCGTCCCCGTCGCCACAGTTTTGCCTGCAGCGGTACGGATGGCAATCTTGTCCCCGGCATTCCAGACACAGGGATAGCCATGCCCATCCCCGTTTTCAACCGCCATACGGGAATCCTCATCACCGGAAGCGTAGCCGGCGATGGAGAATCCTGAATCCAGCAAATCGGATATCTGCCCGTCCCCTGCCGTTTCCTTGTTGCAGGAAACAACAGCGAACATAAGCATCATAATAAGAATCAAGTAATGTCTCATAATGCGGATCGGATTACTCTTGTGGCCATTCATATTCGGTAAAAGTACCGCCCTGCCCCTGAGACTCACAGAGGACGGATGCGATATCCATCTCTGTGACAATGGCATCGGGAGCCTCGTAGATATAATTGATTTTCATACTATACTAGGTCTATCTGTTTTCAGTATCCACCTGACAACGTACGGCAGCAGAGACTGAACGATTGAAAATGGCCACCTTGGGATAAGGCGTAACACTGCCACGATCGGAAGATCCGTACGCGAGGCTGATGGGCATTACCTTTTCAGGAGAACCGATCCAATTGGACCAGAGGAGACCGTATTTGCAACCACTCTTGGTTCCATTGTTGGCCCCGCCCATCGTAGCTACACGGCCATTTGTGGCAGTCTTGCCGGAAGCATAGCCCTGCGTAATAAACAGGTTCCCGCCAACAAGGTCGATGTACGCTCCGACCTTTCCGGCCGTGTCCTCATAGCGGAAGCCTGAGACACCATCCTTGCATGCCTCGCCGATAGCCACATAAGCAGCGGCATCCGCCACACGCCAGCCCTTAGGACAGGGGTCGTAGATTGTTTTACGGCCGACAGAAAGAGAGTCCTTGGTACAGTTACCCCAAAGGTCTCCAATCTCTTGTCCTTCAGGCATTTCTAGCCAATTGGGCATATCTGTGTTGAGTTGTTCGGCGAAAATCTGGCCGACAGGATTGGACAGCGACTGCTCCAACGACATCGGTCCGACAAGACCGGGAAGGTTCCCCTCCTGGCCCTTCCAGCGAATGGTCCAATAGGACTCCCAGAAGGTAGGAGTAGGACGGCCCCACTGATAGAAATAAGTGGTACGGAAAACGGGATCGGGATTGGTTCCGCTCTTATTGGCAATCCAAGTATCGAACTGGCTTGTGGACATCCCCAAATCGATGTTCGCAAGCTGCACTGAGGTACCGCTGACAGGGATTCCCTCCACCTTCGTACCGTCAGCAGCGATATTCCAGAAGGAGAAAGCCCAGAGGATCTTGCCGTTCTTGACCATCAGGAGGATGGGAGCACCGGCAAAGGCGCCGGTATTTTTCACGGTAACGGTATAAGCCGCTTCATTCTGGGTAATTTCAAAGGCTGTAGGGTCGACAGCGCTGGCATCGTAACCGCTGACGCGCGGGGCATAGATGTTTCCGGTGCCATTATACTGTCCGTCTGCAACTGCACCCAGACGGGCCCACTCAAAAGTACAGCCGGAGGGGTCTTCAACCTTGGAGAAGTCTCCGCGGGGACGGTAATCTATGGTTACGCTCTCCGGATACTGCGCATTGGGCTGGTAACTGGCCCCATTATAGGTCTGGCCGTTCTTGCACTGGATAAAGAAGCAGTTGGCTTCACCGTAGGCGTAACGGCCGCCGGTAAGATGACGGTTCTCTACCGGGCAGTACCACTTGACAGAACAGTCGGAGGCTTTCAGGTCTGAAAGGGAAATCTCGGTAGTGGCACCGGCCTGGAACTTGAGATCATTGCGCAGGATGGGAAGGGTCACGACACCTTTATCGCCGGACATTTCAATGACTATCCAGATGTCCTTTCCGGTAAAATCGCCGGGGAGCGCATTCAAGTAAACCGCCTGGGAACTTCCGGCCACGAGCGCCGCAGGTTTCCGGATGCTGGTAGAGATAGTGCTGTAGGTCTTGAGGGTCTTCATCGCACCGGTTTTAATATTTACATTGAAACCGCCACCAAGTGCCGCCTCACCCTTGTCATCGTAAATTGTGACACGGGTAAGTTCATAACCCGCCAGTTCGCTGGTCGTGATATTGACCTTCAGCAAGGCAGAAACGGGATTCATGGTAAAATCGAATGTTTCATCCTTGACGGCAATACCCTCCGCCGTTCCGTAATAGAAGCAGTCTCCAGCCACATTGGCCGCGGGCTGGGTTTGTTCGGAGGGAATCTCAAGTCCGTAGATCACACCGGCCGTAAAGACCAGATCCTTGGACCAGGGATAATATACCATGAATTTGTTTTTCCCCTTGATCAGATCCATCTCCGGGGTTGTAAAACGCGCGGTGGCGGAACCCTCGTACTGAGAAGGGGTATAGGGCAGCGGATTGCCGTCCTCGCCGTAAGCGATATCGGCATAACCGACGATGGGACATTGGAGATTCTGGGCCTTGACCGCCACGGTATCGCTGTACAGACCGACCACCGAATTGCTGGCCCATGTAAAGCCGTCAGAATTCACACTGCCTTGAAGAAGATAGGTCACGCCTTTCTCCGGTTCGGGATACTCGGGTTCCTTGGGGCCGCAAGCGGCACAGAACAAAAGGCAAAGAACTGCCCAGTTAAAAATCCTTTTCATAGTTTTGTGTATTTATGTTGTAGATTATTCATTACCAGCCGGGGTTCTGTTCAAGATTCTTGTTAACACCACGCTGCTCTTCGGAAATAGGCAGCCATATCTTGTGCGGCGCCCAATTTTCCTTGAGATTGTCAATTGCGTATTTGACCACGCCTGTGCTCTGCAATTTGATGTAACGGGGGTCGAATCGACCCTCAAGTTCCTGGACAATTTGGTTATTCAGGCTGGAAATCGCTTCATCAATGCGGTTAAACCTTATTAAGTCCCATTTGCGGGAAAATTCGAAAACGAGTTCCCGCTCGCGGCTTTCCAGCAATTCATCGACAAAGTTATCTCTGTGATATGCCGCCAAAAGTTCCTGATAGAGCGCCTCCTGTTCGGCCGCAGTATTCCGCCCTTCCGCAGCAGCGGCGCGCCAGAGGACCTTGTTCATCCACTCTCGGGCCTCCGGTTCATTGCCACAGAAGTACAGCGCCTCGGCATACATCAGATAGACATCTGCAAGACGCATCAGAGGGTATGAAAGCGCATGCTGCTGATAGGTATGCTGTAGCGCATCCAACACCGTCAACTGGAACTTTCCGGGACAACACTGAACCCCGGAAGTAGCGAGATAGGTCTGGCTGGGCGTTTCGTAAAGCGGATTGGGGATACGTACCGATTCCCCGGTCTGGGGATCCGTTACAGGCTCACCTGTCTCGGAATCGTACTGGATAACCCCATTGGGATCCTGATAATTGGGACGGCCGTAAGTATAGCCGTCAGAGGCTTTCTCTTTTTCAAAGCCCTCAGTGATGCGCCCGGTAAAGAAACGGTCCCTGCGTGGGTCCTTGCAGTTGTACATATAGAACGCACGCGGGAATGGGACGTGACGCCCGCCGTACACGACGGGGAAATCGGAACCTGCAGACGCAGAAGTGGGCAGAAAGTAACTGTTGGGCCACCATCCTTCGGAGCCCGCCAGCGCAATTTGCGAAAGAAAGAGGCATTCGATGTTCTGCTCCACCTTGCTGCATTCACGGAAATTGGCCATGAAATCGTCGTTCAAACGATAGGGAGCGCCCTCAACGACCTCTGCGAGGATAGTTCTGGCCTTGGTACTCATCGCGTCTGCATCAACCCATGAAAGGTCATTGAGGGGCTGCTGGGCCACATAGGCCGTTCCGATACCGGAGCGCTTGCAAGCCGCAAGGTAGTTGCAGATACGGCCGATATAGGCACCTGCTCCCCACTTGGTAATTGAACATCCGGCTACCAGCCCATTGCCGGAAAGATGCTCCCAGGCATAATCGAGATCCTCCAGGATGAGCTGATACACATCCTTGAGGCTGGAACGGGGTTCATCCCCGGAAGAAGCGTAATCCAGTACCAGGGGAACCCCGCCGAAGTTCCAGGCCAGGTGATAGTAGAAGAATGCCCTGAGAAAACGGGCTTCAGCGCAATACTGAATCCGGGTTTCGTCGGACATATCCACTTTATCCAGATAAGCGAGAACGATATTGCAGCGGTTTATGCCGGTATAGAAGACCTTCCAGAAATCGCGGACACATTCTGTAGATTCGACAAAACTTGCCCATTCCATCTCATAACCGTCGGTGCCGCTGGCCGTTGCCGCTCCCATATCATCGGAGGGGGCATTCATGATATAGATGAGTCCCTGGGCATAAGACCCGCGCTGTGCATTGCCCTTTCCCGGAATCTTATGTGTGTTGATAGTCTCATAGCAACTGATCAGTGCCAATTTTATGTCTCCTTCCTTTTGATAGAAGTTTTCCGGTGAAGTCTGCGACCAGGGGGCCTGATTTAAGAATCCGGCATTCTCACAGCCACAGCAAAGCAGCATCGCCGTACTCAGGAAAAACAAATATTTGGATTTCATACTCATGCTTCTTTAAAATTTAACGCTGAGGCCCAGGGTATAAGTCCTTGCCTTGGGGTAGGAAAGACGGTCAAGGCCCGGGAACAGGGTGCTGTTATAACTGACATCCGGATCGAGGCCGCTATAAGAGGTAAACACCCAGGCATTATCGATATTAAGGGATATGCGAAGGCCGTTGATACGAATCTTGTCACAGATATCCTTGGAGAGGTTGTAGCCCAGCGATATCGTCTTGATCCGCAGGAAAGAGGCATCCTCTACAAAATAGGAAGAAACGTAGGTATTGGTATTATTGAGCAGACGGGGATAAGTCTGAGAAGCATTTTCGGGGGTCCAATGACCATACCAGGCCGCCTTGGTCAGGTTATTGTACTGGGTTCCCCCCGTCAATCCGGATTCGGAACGGAGTTTGAACTCATTCATGACCTGGCGTCCGACCACAGCTTCCAGGAAGAAGTTCAGATCGAAGTCCTTCCAGCGAAGGGTATTACCCATACCCATAGTAAACTTCGGATTGGAATCGCTGATAACGGTACGGTCTTCCGTAGTGATCACACCGTCGCCGACGGTGCCGTCCGGGTTTACAGGCCAGATATCCTTGTATTTCCGGTCACCCGGCTGCACGCTCTTGGAGTTGATGGAAGGTACGCCGTCCTTAAGCGTGTAGGTGAAATTCTTCATGTTGTCGGAATTAACGACATCAGACGGGAGGACGTTCCCCATCTTGTCGGTAATGATGAAATCATCAAGCTGATAGTTCCCGTCCCAGACATAACCATAACCGACTCCGATGGGCTGGCCGACCATAATACGGGAAATATCGGTAGAAAGCTGCCCGGAGGAGATATTGACAGAAGTATATTCGACACCGCCTATATCCTCCACACGGTTTCTGGAGAGGTCAAAAGTAAAGTCTGTCGCCCAGGAAAAATTCCGTGTATCGATATTATGCGTATTAATACTCAATTCAATACCTTTGTTGGTCACTTTACCGAGATTGTCCCACTTCTCCGTATATCCACTCTGTGCCGATACGACAGAACGGTAAAGCATGTCACGGGTATCCTTGTAATAGATATCAAAAGTAATCTTCAGGCGCTCTTTGAAAAGACTCAGGTCGAAACCGGCATCGTACTGATACGTCGTTTCCCACTTCAGTTTGGGATTGGCCGGCGTATTGGGCGCCATCCCCATGATTTCCGCACCGTTCGCAGCGTAATAGTTAATGCTCAGTGTAGCAAGGGAGGCATAGGTACTGATGCGGTCATTGCCGGAAGAACCCGCACTGACCCGGAACTTGAGATCATCCAGCCACCCCCCGGCCCCGGCCATGAAGTTCTCCTTTGACAAACGCCAGGCGATGGAGGCCGAAGGGAAATAACCCACACGGTTCCCGGCATAGAACTTCGAGGAGCCGTCGGCGCGCATATTTAGAGTTATATAATATTTGGAATCGTAGTTGTAGTTCACACGGCCGAAAAGGGACATGCGGGAACTGTTGCTGTAATCCTGCTGCGGCGTTTCGGTGATTCCGCCCTTGCCGATGAAAAAGGCCCCTGTACTCTCGTCCGAGAAATTATACGAATTGACAGTCATATAATCCGAATGATACGTACTCAACTCACCTCCGATCATCGCGTCAAAGTTGTGCTTCCCCGCCCACGAGTGCTTGTAAGTGAGGGTGGCGCTGGCATTCCAACTCAGGGAATTTACCTGTTTGTTGGTACCATAGCCATTACGGGAGGCACCCCAGCGGCTCTCCGAGTTATAATACTGCCAGAGCGTGGAACCGGACCAGTCGCCGGAAGCCTGGGCCAGGAAAGTCAGGTCAGGGATAATCTTCCAATCCGCATACACATTTCCGATAAGGCGATTGTAATCCATCTTGCGATAGGTCAGGTCGCTGACCAGCGTAAGCAGGTTTTTCAGACCATGAGGGTACTCGCTGCGGTCGTCCTCGGTAATGAAGTTGACGGGACGCTCCAGGTATATCATCTGGATCAGTCCACTGTATCCGAGAGAACCGCCACCGGAGGAAACTGCCCCGTTGCTGACATTCCGGCCGAAGGTGACATTGGCCCCGATTTTGAGCTTCTTGTTAACCTGATGATCTACCTTGAGACGGCCCGTATAACGGACATAGTCGTTGTTTACGACAAGGCCCTGCTGATTCAGATAGCCAAGACTCGCGAGAAGCTGAGTCTTCATGCCGGCCATGGCACTGACGGAGACATTGTAATTCTGGGTTACCGCCGTACGGTACATCAGTTTCTGCCAGTCATACCCTTGATATGCTGACGCATCCTTCGGCGTATCCGGTATCCCGTCACCCGTAGTGTCCACGCCATAATCCTGCCAGCCATAATCTCCGCGTGCAAACTTGTAGTCCATGAATTCCTGCTTGTCAAGCATCTCGATATACTTCGGCACATTGGAAATACCGACAGAGGCATCGAAATTCACCAACGTCTTATCACTGCCTGCACCACTCTTGGTGGTGATGATAATAACGCCATTGGCGCCCCGGGAACCGTAGATAGCTGTCGCAGATGCGTCTTTAAGTACCTCTATGGACTGGATATCATTGGGGTTCAAGAAGGACATGGGGTCAAAAGACCCGGCGCCCGTCGTCGATTCGGTCGCCACTTCTCCGGACGATACGTCCATTTGCATTCCATCGATGACAAAAAGAGGCGTAGTCCCCGCATTGATAGAATTGTTTCCCCGAATCTTGATCTGCGTTCCTGCACCGGGTTCTCCAGACTGGGAGACAATGCTCAGGCCGGCGACACGGCCCTGAAGGGCCCCCACGACATTGCTGCTTCCGGATTTGCGCAACTCTTCCGAACTGACGGAGGAGATGGAACCCGTCAAATCCTTGCGTGCCTGGGTACCATAACCGATAACCACGGCGTCCTCAAGCCGCATGTCGTCTGTTTGCATCGTCACATTGAAAGTGCCGGGAGCAGAAGGAGCAAGCACGACATCTTTCATTCCTATCAGATTGATGACGAGCTTTTTCCCTTTCTGGAAAGGAATTTTGTAATTCCCGTCATAATCAGTCATGGTGGCGACGGAAGTTCCTTCCCAAAACACAGCGGCGCCGATAACGGGTTCGCCACCGGCTTCAGTCACTTTTCCGGTGACATCGCCGCCCTGGGCGCGAAGGGAAAAGGACGAAAACAATATCGCCGTTACTACAAGTAGAGTTTTAATTAAGTGGTTCATATGTTATTGAAAAATTACATCAGCATGTTTCACGTCGAAGCGGCCATCCTCCGCAGACAAGATTTTTCGTCCCCCGATCCAGAGACCTTCAATGGTTACCCGGGAAACGCGGTGGTTGCTGTCATACCCATGGATAAAGTTTCCCTCCGGAGCATCATGACCTATATGGATATTTTTCAGCGTCACTCCTTCAATGTGTCCGGGGGACCACTGGACGCCGTTCCCTATATTGTACTCGTTCTCGATGATGCCGATATGGATGCCGTATTCCTTGGGATCCTCAAGCCAGACATTTTCATAAAGGACATCACTCACGGTTCCTGAGGCTCCATTGTGGAGGCTCAGCGCACCCCGACGGTAAACATTGTCGTTCCCGGCGCTATGGACAGAGCAGATATTGCGGAATGTGACGTTCCTGACGTCATAGCCGAGTTCATACCCCAGTTCAAAGGAATTTCCCCTTTTACAGTTCCAGGAAATACAATCCTCAAAGAGCACATTTTCCACAGGAGCCCCGAAGTTCCATTTACGGGATTTGATACAAAAAGCATCGTCGTGGCAATAAGAGAAACCGCGGGTTACCTTTACATCCCTGCACCCCAACACGTCAAACGCATCGTTTTCGGCACCGTTGTCGCTGATGGGGGCCACTACTTTATAATTATCGGCGTGCAGGCGGTTACATTCCGCAAAGAAACTCGTCCAATTATTCTTATTGATACAAAGGATATTCTTCAGGGAGAAATCATCGCAGCGATAAACGAAAACAGCGCGGGCCCCGTCAGGAGCACAGCGAAGGATTCCGCAGCCGTCCACAGTCACACTATCCGTATTCCGGATATCCAGGCTTCCGTCAACCACGGCTCCCCCTTCCAGATAAACCGTCTGACCGGCTTTCGGGACAATAGTCCCCGGACGATGTATCTTCCCCGATTCGAAATACAGGACGGACGGATCGTCCCGGTCAGGCTTGCTTCCCTCCTCGATGGGGTTGGCAAAGATAAACAGCGGACAGTCCTCGTTACCGTTAATTTCCACGACAGCCTTGTCAAAAGGATGCATCGTCAAACAGATTTCATCCTTGTCCAGCCTGGCGTCCCATTCGCAATGGAGCGGACGGACAACTACATCCTCAATCTCCTCCGCCCATGAACGGACGCGCACGGTAACGGGGCCGTCACAACCAAAAAGGCAGAGATGAGGCTCCTGTGTCGGAATTACAAACTGGCGTTCTCCATTTGCGGAAACGTCAAATAGCAGCGAGGGCTGCAACTCATCCGCATAGCGGTAAGTTTCCAGCCTGACTTCTTTCCCGGCGGACGAAGCTGCCGGATTTCCGCAAGAAAGGGCAGAAATACAGCAAGCCAGTATTTGAATAACACTGTTTCTCATTTTTGTATCGATATATCGTCCATGGACTTAACTACAGCCCTTCCCTCTGTCACGATGATACGGATCTCACTCGCCTCGGTAACTTCAAAAGTGTATGTATGGACTCCGGCACCCTTTTGACTCCCTTTGTAGAGCGGGAGGAACTGGCCTCCCCCGTTGGTAAAGAGAATTTCAAATTTGCAGTCGGTATCCTTGTCCCAGCCAACGGTCAATGTACCGATCAGCTTTCCTTCCCGGACAGGCAGCGTCACATCTTCGCTTCTGGCAAGCGCAACGGGGAAACAGGCTTTACGGACAGTAATATCATCCGGATAGACCTCCTCGTCCTGAGCGGCACCGTTCAGAACCCGGACCGGCGCCTGGAGACGGATATCCGTCGATGAAGCACCGATCATAATGTCGAAAACGCCGGGCTCAATGACTCTGTTCATCTGTGCATCCAACAATGAAAAGGCGACGGGAGGAAGCGTCATCGTAACGGTGCGTTCCTCGCCCGGCACCAGTGCGACGCGATCAAATCCCCGCAACTGTTTTTCGTACACCGTGATGCTGCTCAGACGGTCGTGCAGGTATAACTGGACTACCTCTTCACCCGCACGCTGACCTGTATTTTTGACATTGAAACTTACCGTCAAACTATCCGTCTGCGATAGGGTCTTTTTATCGATGTGCAAATCCGAATACTCGAAAGAGGTATAGCTCAGTCCGTGTCCAAAGGCGTAGAGTGCCCCGTTCACCCGAGACTGGTTCCCTGACGGGCCGGGCTTATTCCCACCATCCACTTGCGAGTTGGGTTTGTAAGGGAAGTTAAAGGGAATCTGCCCTACGCTCTTAGGGAAGGTAACCGTCAGTTTCCCTCCCGGATTATAATCGCCCAAAAGCACCTCCGCTATGGCCGTCCCGCCATGAGAGCCGGGATACCAAGCCTCCAGAATGGCGGAAGCGTCGCGGGCGGCACGGTTGACGGAGAGCGGCCGGCCATTGATCAGCACCACGATTACCGGCTTCCCGGCAGCAAGGACCTGTTTTAATAAAAGGTCCTGATGTCCCGGCAGGTCCAGACTGCTGCGGCTCTTGTTCTCGCCACAAGTACGTACACCTCCGCCCAAAACAACGACCGCAACATCGCTGCCCGCCGCCAGTTGGGCTGCCTCCGTGATTTGCAAGGCTTCTTCCTGCGTCGGATCTACCGGAATTAGCTCGGATTCCGGCCAAGTATCGTCAACCAGCGCGCACCCTTGGGCATAAGCGACCTCCGCTTTGCCATCCAGTGCTGTTCTGAGCCCTTCCAATACGGAAACGGCCTTCGTCGCGAGCGGTCCATAGTGGGTATGTACAAAAGAAGTTTCGTCCGCGTTCGGACCGATGACGGCAATTTTCTTCAGTTTCGATCCATCCAGCGGCAAAGTTCCATCGTTTTTCAAAAGCACCAGGGATTCGCGTGAAGCCCGAAGTGCAACTTCATTGTTTTCAGCAGAGTTCACCTCCGCATCAGCCGCCTCGTAATCCAGTTGGTAGGGCCTGTCGAAGAGCCCTATAAGGAACTTTACACGAAGTATATCCCGAACCCGCTCGTCAATGACTTCCATCGGGATTGCCTCCTCGGCAATAAGCCGACGCAACGGCAATACATAACTGTCAGGGGTACGGAATGTGCAGCGGACATTCAACCCGGCCATAACCGCTTGATATACGGACTCCTTCATATCCTTCGAGGTATGATGTTTGGAATGAAGGTATTCCACCGCGTCACTGTCCGATACGACATATCCCTTGAAACCCAGGTCGTCCCGCAGCCGCTCCGTCAGCCAGTAGCAGCTTCCTTGCACGGGAATGCCGTCATAATCATTGTAGGAACTCATCACCCCCAGCATCCCGGCCCGGCTGATGACTTGCCGCCAGGGCCAGATATGTATGTTTTCAAGTTCATGAGGCGCCATTTGCGGGTCCACCCGCGCCATTCCCTCCCGGGCACCCTTATTATTCGAATATGCGACAAAATGTTTGCCCGTAGCCGCCACCTGCATATCCTTCTGCATCCCAAGCACCATTTCCGTCCCCAACTCACCCACGAGCCACGGGTCCTCGCCATATACCTCCTCATAACGCCCCCAGCGCTGGTCGCGGCCCACATCCAGAATCGGAGCGTAAATATTCGTATACCCCAGCAGGCGGGCTTCGCGGCCCGTAATTTCACCCACCTTACGGACCAATTCCCGATCCCAGGTATGGCCGATACCCAACTGGGTGGGGAAATTCGTCGCAATATATGCCTCCACTCCGCGGATCCCTTCATTGGTAAAGTCCACCGGTATGCCCAGCCGGGTTTCCTCGATGAAGAAGCTCTGCACCTTGTTCATGGCCCAGGCATGATTGGACGCCGGCCACAGCCAGGGGATGCTTGTATCAGGTTCAATTCCCCAATGCCGGAATCCATTCAGGTGCTCGTCAATGGCACCTATACCATCCTTCCACAACTTTTTCTTCCATTCGGGCGTCGGCAAATCATCCTGGAGCACACGACGGAAACCATAGAGCGTCACCATCTGACAGGTCTTTTCCTCTATGCTCATCTGCGACAAAAGGTCCTCGACACGTGCGTCCAGATCTGCGGAAGGATCTTCATATACATCCATCCGCCCATTCTTGTTGAGGTCAATCCAGTCTTTGTGGTAAATCTTACCGTTCCCGATCGGCGGGAAAGACAACAGAGAAATGATAAGCAGGGTCTTAATCACGCGATATAAATTCTTTAGTCTTTGTTTACAAAGGAAGCAAGGCCAAGCCCCGGAGAAAGGGTAATTTTGAACCAGTTTAGTGCAAGTTTGGCGTAATTGCCGGATTCGTTGCACGAATCTCAAAATAATCTGTATCTTCGCTCTCATGAGAGAACAACTCCTTTTGGCAATCGCCTGTTTTATTTCCTTGCCTGTATCTGCTGAATTCCGGCTGATTCGAAGAAATTCGCTGCAGGACCTTGAGAAGGCGACAATATATTCCATCGCCATGGACCAGTCAGATGCCATGTGGATTAATTCCAGCCAGGGTCTTCTGCGTTATAATGGGTCGTTCCTTTACAAACTGCAGGATCCGCTGCCTATGTATGATATCCATTTCGACGGGAAAGACAGGATATATGCACTCTCGGACACGTGCATCGTATCCTATCATACGAGCACGCTGAACGAATCCCGAATAAACCTTCCGCCTTCTGACACGGTGGTATCCGCCTTGTGTGCAGGAAAGGAGGGACTCTGGATTTCCCGGGGATCAGGCCTATGGCACTGTCCGAAAGGCGAAACTGTGCCCCATAAGATAACAAGTTTGCAGGGCGGACAGCCCATCAAGACAATGCAGTTGGATGAAGAGGGGCGGTTATGGATTATTTCCGGGAATAGCATATTAAAATTAAAAGGTCAAAATCCGGGATGCGTACTAAAGCTTCCGTCGGACGATGCGATTAGGTTATATTTTAGCAACGATGGCTCCCTATGGGTAGGATATAAGACAGGCGGGGTGGCCGTCTATGACCGACAAGGCACCCTAAAAAGGGAATACCATATCAATGGCAGTAATTTCCGCACTTTCTGCGAGAGTGATGAAGGTTTCTATATCGGGTCTGAAAGTGAACTTACATTTATTGACACGACGGGACAAGTCTGGTCCCCGGCCGTAGGGACACCGGAACACCAGCCTGTCACATCTTTGGCCAAAAGCAGAAACGGACAGCTTTGGGCCGGAACCTTCTATTCCGGCATCTATAAAATCTTTGAGGAGAACGGCTCCCTGAGAAATCTGCGGTACCCGGATAAGTTGCGCAACTTTAAAGCTGTTACCCAGTCGGCGGAAAATGAGTTTGTTTTCCTGACAGACGGGAACGGAGCATGGCGATATAATGAGGATGGATTCCAACTGATCAGCCATTCGGAAAGAATCAAATTTCAATGCGGCCTGTATGTACCGGACGACCAATGTCTTTATACCGGCCTCTATAGGCAGGGAATGATAGCAATGCAGCCCGGCTCGGAATACCGTTTCACCTCCCCTGTATCCCTCAGAAATTCAATAAATGATATCTTGAATTATGATGGAAAATTGTGGTGTGCTACGGAATCCGGGGTAATTGCCCTGGGACATCAAAACGACCACTGGGAGGAAGTTCTGCACAGTCAGTCCGAAAGACAGATGATTTCCCTGAGCATGGATAACCAGGGTAATCTGTGGGCAGCGGGGGACGGGCTGTACGTCATCCGCATGAACAAAGAGGACATCCTGATGAGGGAAGGCAATTATACGGCTGTTTTTTGCGACAGTGACTGCGTATGGGCAGCAGAACTCGGGAAAGGGGTGTGGCAACTCAGGGCCAGCCGTGCTACATTGTGGAACGACACGAATTGCGACCTGGCGGACAATTTCGTCACATCCATCTCCCCTCTGGACTCAAACAGTGTTATACTGACAACACGTTCCGGATTCTCTGTCCTTAACCATGAGAACGGATCATGCAGAAATTACTCCAACGAAAACGGTCTGGTCATGTCTTCAGCGAGAAATGGCTCTGTTGTCAGGACCGGAGACGGAAAGTTCCTCATCTGCGGATTGGATGGCGCTGCCATCCTTAACCCGGATAAATTCCGCCCGGCAGCATCTACCGTCGTTCCTTCCATTGATTTTATACATCTTCAAAAAAGGGATATTCATATTTGGCCGGGGCAGCCGGTCATCCTGAGCCATCACGACAATTCGCTCCGCATCGAATTCAGCAACTTTGACTACAAGGAGGAAGCCAATGGCAACTTCGAATATAGTTTCTCCTCTTCTGGAGATGACTGGCACAAAGCGGACTTATTTATTCCCCTGTCCATGGTGAATCTCCACCCGGGGGAATATACCATTCGTTCCCGCTATCCCGGTTCATCGGAAATACTCACTTTCAGTTTCAAGATACGCCCGCCCTGGTATGCCTCCATACCAGCCTATCTGATTTACCTGCTGCTCCTGTCCATCGCTGGGTGGCATCTGTCCCGGCTCATCTATTCCCGCCTGCTGCTCACTCACCAGCTTAGAGAAAAAGAACGTGAGAATGAGAAATGGAAAAATCTTCTGATGAAACTGTCTCATGAACTGCGAACCCCGATCTCTACGATCAGCGGCAACCTCGAATTATATCTGGAAAAATACGGGAAAAGCATGATGGGTGTTTCCTATCTGAAGAAAGCCTGGAATGGGACAGCCGACATGGGGAAGGTGCTGTCTTCTCTACTGGAAATCGAAGATACAGATTTAATCAAATTTGACAATTTGCCCTCTTACGGCACTATCCCTCCGATTCAGTTTATCCCCAAAGCCCACTCTATGCTGATTGCCGATGACAATCCTGAAATACTGGCCATGCTGGAAGACATCTTTTCAGAGGAATACACACTGCTACTGGCCAAGGATGGCAAGACAGCTTACAACATGGCCATAAAATCACAACCCGATTTGATTATCAGCGACATCATGATGCCGGAAATGGACGGGCTGGCTTTGTGCTCGGCACTACGGGCTGAATACGCAACCCGGCACATCCCCATCATTCTGCTCACCGCCCATGCCGCTGAAAGGAACCTGATAGAAGGTCTCAACGCCGGAGCGGACGATTATGTGGCAAAACCCTTTTCCGTGGAAATCCTCCGTGCCAAGTGCCATTCACTCATCCGGACACGCGAGGCCCTTAAAGAAAGGATTACTCCCGCTCCAAAAAGTAAACCCGCCCCCTTCTTAAACGCAGCTATCAGTAGCGTAGAGCGCCACCTTTACGACAAAGATCTGAATGTCGGCACCCTCTGCCGCGAACTCAACGTCAGCAAAACGACATTGAACCGCAGATTGGGAGATTTGGCCGGAATGAGTCCCAGAGACTTCATCGAGGACATAAAATTAAAATACGCAGCAACGATGCTGCTAAAAGAAAACAGCCGGGTCTCGGAAATCTCGGACCGGCTGAATTTCAGTTCCCAAAAATATTTTACCCAGCGCTTCAAAAAGAAGTTCGGGGAAACCCCCTCAACCTACATCAAAGGGCAAAACTGAGGCCCTGCTGTTTATTCCAGGCACCACGGGTAAAGTCAGGGATTTCGACGGGAGCCCCGCCGTGTTCCAGTGAAATACGGGAAAGTTCGACGAGACAACTCCATTCCGCCAGATCATATACGTCCATATCGAGAGGGAGGCCATTGCGGAGGCAATAAATCAGACGATAATCCATGATATAGTCCATGCCGCCGTGCCCGCCAACCCGTTTGGCACTTTCCTCCAGTTCGCGGGTAATGGGGTGTTTGTATTCTTCCAGCAACTTATCCCGCACGGCATCAGGGACGAATTTATGCGCAGACAAGTTTTCCACCTCCACGGGGGCACCCGTCCCATCAGCGGAAAACATAAAACCCTGAACCGGATATTTATCGGCAAAGCCCTTGGTTCCGGTCAGCTGATAGAGCCGGTCATAGGGACGGGGCGTCATGACATCATGCTCAATAAGGATGGTTTTCCCTTTCTCTGTCTGAATCATCGTCATCGTATGGTCACCATTCTGGAAATCGGGTTCTCCCTCAGGGATAGGACCGTATTTCTTTTCCCAGAGTTCCTTTCCGCGCCAGGAATGCGTATCCATCGAAACCAGGCGCGTCATCCGGTCGCCCCGATGGATATTCAGGACCTGGCAGACAGGGCCTATACCGTGAGTAGGATAGACATCGCCGCGGTTTTCCCGGTTAAAACGCATCCGCCAGTCAGACCAATACATATCCCAGAATTCATCTAATGTATGGATATAGCCGCCCTCCGCATGGATAATTTCACCGAAGAGACCTTTCTGCGCCATATTCAGTGTGGTCAACTCAAAGAAATCGTACACGCAGTTCTCCAGCATCATACAGTGCTTACGTGTACGCTCCGAGGTGTTGATCAGATCCCACAGTTCGGCAAGCGACGGTGCTGCAGGCACCTCGACGGCCGCATGTTTTCCGCATTCCATCGCATATTTTGCCATGGGCGCATGATTTTTCCAGTCCGTCACGATATAGACCAAATCAAGATCGTCACGCTCGACGAGTTTTCGCCAGCAGTTCACGTCCCCGTAGTATTCTGCGGCAGCCGGCTTTCCCGCCTCAGTAAGGATATTCTGGGCCTTTTTCACCCCTTCTTCATTCAAATCGCACAAAGCGGAAATCCGTACCCCCTCAATCTGGGTCATGCGTTTGACCGCGCCCGGCCCCCGCATACCCAGTCCGATGATACCCACCCGTACCGTATCGATAGGGGCGGCGGCAAAACCTACCATATCCTGCTGTCCGGCAGGACGGGAAGGGGCCGGCACATGTATCAACAATTCCTGATGCTGCTGGCAGGCGGTCAAACTCACGGCAAGCACTGCCGATACAAAATAATTTTTCAATTTCATAAGATATTAGAATTTATCGTAGTCTGCTATAAAGTCCAACTCCCAGTGAACCGTACTGGAAAGTTTTTCGCCCTGCGCGGCCGTATAACCCCCACAGATATCAAAGTATATCTTGTTGTAGTTGTTGCCGTTAGTCCCTATATTGAATCCCCCGCCGGATTTAAGCGTGCCTCCGTCATATTGCATGGCAAATGAAACCCCGGCATCACCATACTCCTCGACACGAGTGGCATTCCTGTCCCGGCTTTTCAGTGTGGCTGAGGCGGGGACGGCCGACTCCCAACCCTCAGTCACGTCATACATCTTGTACGGGGTACTGTCTTTCCAAGCCAGACGGGTGACATAAGTCGAGGACGTATCCCCCGCCGTTCTCAGACGCTTGACACAGAACATACCGAACTTAGCCTGAAAGATTTGGGTTTCCTTGCGGAAAGTATATTCCACGGATATCGACACCGTCCCGTTCTCAATCACCCAATGCTTCACCACATTGGCATAAGCATTGTCAAACCCTGCCGGACTGTAAGCATGGGCAATTTTTGTTTTTTGCTCTATCTCTATCCGGGAAGCCCGCTTCAACGCTACCGTCCCTGTTTCCGTCACCGGCGTACCGTCGATACTTATTGAGATGAGACGGTTCCCGTACTCGGTATAGATATTCTCCCAACCGTGCAACACGCCGCCTGAATAGGTTTTCTGCGGCGTAGAACGTTCATCCCAAGTCTGGACGGCCGCTTCCGCCTCACCCCCGAGAAAGAGTTCCTCTCCTGTTGCGAAGCTGTTGCCGCTCCGGGTACAGATACAGGGCTTCCCCAGTCCCCAGTTATCATAATAATCGGGATAGGTCGTGCCGCCGGTATAGGCTTTGTAACGATAAGAGAAAGTATGGCGTATCCACTGGCTGGAGGATTCATGGCCCATCCAGACATAAAGCGTTTTCTCGGTTTTTTGCACGAACATGCCCCAGTCGATGTCTTTTTCAAAACACCTTTCCTTCCCGTCCGAAAGGCGGATTTTCACACTCCGGGGAAGTTGCAGGAGGTGATTCTCCGGAACGGCTATCGTGCCCGTATCTGCACCGTCACAATACCAATGGCCATTTTGCGCAATGACATAATAGGGATTGGAAGCATATTCGTAGGCGGATTTAACGCCGTTGATATACCAGTAACCGTCATCGCCCACCAGTGCCTGCGCAAAACCGGACTTCTCCAGAGAGAGCTCGGAGCCATTCGAAAAAACGACCCGGATTGTCGATGACGAAGCAGAAATGGAACTGACTTTTACCCCCTCAGGCAGGGCATCCAGGAACTCTTGCACATCATCCGTCGGGTCAGGTGCCGGCACTGGAGTTTCAGCCGTGTAGCAACGCACGGCAAGGCCTGCGGAACGACTGATTGTCTTGGCCGGAGTAAACGTCCCTTTCGAGGCGTCATACAGCCCATAGAACGCCTGGTTTGTACCTGCAGTGGCATTCCACCAATACCCCATGGCATTTGCCCCGTGCAGGGACCCGTCCGAAGACCAGCGATTACCTGTCAATGCATACCAATGTTTCCCATCCAGAAGGAAGCCATTGGTACCGGGTGCAGCTTCCAGCCCGGCCCAAACCCCGTTGACAGGTACCTGATAGCCCGGAGGACAAGGATCATAAATAGTTTTTACAGCCCCCCAATGGGAATTGTTGCCACCATACACCCAATCCTGGTTCCCCTGGACAGAGGAGGGACAGTACAAATACTCCGTGGGATGCGCAATCGCATAGTCTTCAGTCCCCTTTTCCGCAGAGGTCGCGGAGAGGACAAAACTTCCCGTCGTCGCGATTTCCGGATTGGCAGTTGAATAGCCGCAGATACCCGGGAAGGGGTCCTTACGCCCCCATTGATAGATCAGGCCGCTGGAGAAGGGATTTGCCGGTGTTTCGGAAAGCGCCCCAAGGTCACGGTCCATCATTCCACCCGTAGAGCTGTTGGAATAAGCGGCGGCTCCCGGTACGGATGAAGGCACCCAGATGTGCCAGGACCACAGGACGTCACCCGAAGCATCTTTGGCGGCAATCACGGCATTTCCCTTGTTCCCGGTAGCCGTAAAGAAAATATAGCCTTCATCGTAATGGGGTTCAGGAGCGATAACTGTGCCGGCGGATGGCGCCGTCGTTGTATTGACGCTCTCCCACAAGACGTCAACATACGCAGGAACAATCTCAGCACCGCTGTTTCCTTTGACGGATTTGAAGCAATAACTGCCGGACGTAGTTACCACATAGCAATTCGCACTTTCCGCCACGCTGAGGTCAGTCACTAAAGGACGGGATTTCATCGGCGTAATGGATGACCGCTTGATGGGAATTGTTTTATCCGTGGAAAATGATGCCGCCATTTTATCCCCGGCAGTAAAAACCTCCACTGTCATTCCTTCATCCAGCGAACCCGCCGGGACGACAAGATGGAAAGCTGTCGGCACTTCGGAAAGCTGCACGCCATCCCCGCAATCCAGGATCAGCGTAGCGCTTCCTTCGGAAAGTTCCAAAGTCTGTTCGTCCGTTCCCTGCTTGTTATTCAGCACCAACCTGCACATCCCCCACAGGGAAGCCCCACTTTTGGATGTCAGCACAATCCGGGTGACAGGTGCCGACCCGGTAAATTGCAATTTAAGTATCCCGCAAAGGTTCTTGAAGGAAGCATTGCTATTGATTTCAGGGATGATGGCATACATCGGTGCTGCGTCTCTCCCGAAAGAATTTTCCGCATAAGTCTGTACTTCCGGCAGTAAAAAACGAAGCCCATTGTTCTTGCTGTTCCCCTCCCGATAGGGGTATATAGCGTAATAAGGTACCGTAGTGGAAATCAGATTACCGGTAAAGACCGCCTCACGCGTACCGGCTCCGTCAGTCAGCGAAAAACGCATATGGGACCCTCCCGTGGAAAACAAGCTGATGGCATCTGACGCCTCCCAGAGACACGCTCCCGCTTCTCCCAGGGTCGTCCTGGATACATCCTCCACCGCATCGAATTGTGCATGGAATGAGACGACTTCACCCGAATCGAGCTGAAGGGCCTGCCCGGAATCCTCAAGATTGCAAGAGCACAGGGCCAGAAAGATAATAATAGGCGGAATAGGTTTCATAAATACAAAAATAGTCCCGACCACAGCAAAGGGAAGGGGCTATTTTGGCTTATTAGGGGGTAATTTTAGCCTATCTGCGCACCGTTACCCAGGACCTCCTGCGGGGTGATAAAGCGCATGGTGCCGTCGTTCTGGCGGGCCATCAGGATCATGCCCCTGGACTCGATTCCGCGAATCACGCGGGGAGCCAGGTTGGCGAGGATGCATATCTGCCTGCCCAGCATCTGCTCCGGCGTATAGAACTCCGCAATGCCGGAAACGATCGTGCGGCGGTCCATACCGGTATCGATGGTCAGTTTGAGCAGTTTGTCCGTCTTGGGAACACGCTCCGCCGCGAGGACCGTCGCGGTACGGATATCCATCTTCTCGAAGTCGTCGAAACTGCATTCCGCCTTCTGCGGAGTGACCCGTGCCGCCTCTTCCGCCTTTTTGGCGGCTTCCAGTTGCTGCCGTATGGCTTCGAGCCGGTCGAGTTGCTTCCGGATGGCATCGTCCTCCACCTTCTCGAAAAGCAGTTTTGCCTCCCCGATGGCATGACCTGCAGGAAGGATATCGGCACGGCCGAGCAGTTCCCAGCGGAGCACCAGGCCTTCTGCGGGAGCATTGCCGGTATGCAGCGCGGCGCCTTCGCCCTCACGGAAGGTGTTTTCGGTCACGGCCTCTCCGCGGCGATGGTCCGTACCCGCATCGATGCCGGTCTTCAGCATATCGCGCAGCCGCTGCGCGGCAAAGGGCGTAAAGGGCTCGAAAGCCAGCGCCAGGTTCGCGCATATCTGCAGCGAAATATTCAGGATGGTTCCCGCACGCTCCAAATCGGTCTTCGCGACCTTCCAGGGCTCCGTATCGGAAATGTACTTATTCCCTATGCGGGCGATCCCCATCGCGTCCTTCAGGGCCTCGCGGAAGCGGAAAGCGGAAAGGTTAGCCTCCATCGACGCACGCAGTTCGGGAAGGGCGGAAAGCGCTTCGCGGTCGATCTCCTGCAGGGCGGCACAAGGGGGCACCGAGCCTCCGAAATACTTGTGCGTCAGCACGACGGCCCGGTTGACAAAGTTGCCGAAGATGGCTACCAGTTCGCTGTTGTTGCGCTGCTGGTAGTCCTTCCGGAGAAATCGTTGTCCTTGGTTTCCGGCGCATTGGCGGTGAGGACGTAGCGCATCACGTCTTCCTTCTCCGGAAAATCCTGCAGGTATTCGTGCGCCCAGACGGCCCATCCGCGCGAGGTGGAAATCTTGTCTCCCTCGAGGTTCAGGAATTCGTTGGCCGGAACGTTCTGCGGCAGGATATAATCGCCGTGCGCCTTGAGCATCGACGGAAAGACGATGCAGTGGAAAACGATATTGTCCTTGCCGATAAAATGGATCAGCGAGGTATGCTCATCTTTCCACCATTTTTCCCAGCTCTGAGGGAGCAGTTCCTGCGTATTGGAAATATAGCCGATAGGCGCGTCGAACCAAACATAGAGCACCTTGCCTTCGGCACCCTCCACCGGGACGGGGACGCCCCAGTCGAGGTCGCGGCTGACGGCACGCGGCTGCAGGCCGCCGTCGATCCAGCTTTTGCACTGCCCGTACACATTGGTCTTCCACTCTTTATGCCCATCCAGAATCCATTCCGAAAGCCATTTTTCATACTTGTCCAGGGGCAGGTACCAATGGGTGGTCTTCTTCTTGACGGGCGTAGCGCCGCTCAGTTTCGAGCGCGGGTTGATGAGTTCCTCCGGACTAAGGGTGGAACCACATTTCTCGCACTGGTCGCCATAGGCGCCAGGATTGCCGCACTTGGGGCAGGTTCCCACGATATAGCGGTCTGCAAGGAAGGTCCCGGCTTCCGGATCGTAGTACTGCTCGCTCTCGCGGGTGATGAAGGCCCCGTCGTCATAGAGCTTGCGGAAAAAGTCCGACGCATTCTTCTCATGAACCTTGGAACTGGTCCGGGAATAGATGTCGAAGTTGATGCCGAGCCGGGCAAACGAGTCCTTGATGATGCCGTGGTATTTATCCACGATGTCCTGGGGGGTACAGCCCTGTTCGCGCGCCTTGATGGTGATGGGCACGCCGTGCTCGTCCGATCCGCAGATAAAGAGCACATCCTCCCCGCGCAGGCGCAGATAGCGCACATAGATATCGGCGGGAACATACACACCGGCCAGGTGCCCGATATGCACGGGACCGTTGGCATAGGGCAAGGCACAGGTGACAAGGGTTCTTTTCTTTTCCATATATATTATTCTCTTCCTAGTTTCTTGTTGATTTTGCGCTGCGCCGCCTGCAGTTTCACAATTTTCTGCAGGATTTCAAGTTGCTCATCGGCCGATGCGCCTTCCAGTGACCGGTTCAGGCGGCCGATGGTGTCATACACGCGGCGCTCCGCATAATACAGGATGGCGCGGGGCACGAAGATCACCAGCCACGACGCTGGCGTCGTCATCGCATCCTCGAATACCTTGACGCTGAGGCGGTATTTCTCCGTCGAGAGTTGTGCGGCGAGCATCGCGCTTTGCCGGTCCTCCCCGTCGAGCAGGGTGCGGAGGATCACGTCCTGCGCCAGGCCCTGGTCATAGAGTTCCATATAGGCGTCATAAAGGCGGCTATAGCACGAATTCGCAAACCGGGAGCCGTCGCCTTCAAGCGCATTGCGGATAAAATCCGCCACGCTGGGATTGTCCTCCCTGTCGCCGGCAAAGAATTCCGAGTCGGAAGGGAAGGCCAGCATATCGCAGCCGTGGGTCAGCAGGAAATACAGCAGGTCGGATTCCGCCCCCGCGAGCGTCACGTTTTCGAAGACCGGCTGCAGCGGCGCATCGGGAACAGGGGGCGGCGGCGCTTCCTGCGGAAGGGCGTTACGGGGCCGGTCCGCCTCGGAGCGAAGGGTCTTCGTAATGCGCTCAAAGAGGATGTCGCGGCCGATATCAAAGCGCATCGCGACATTTTCCACATAGACCGAACGCTTGATGGCGTCGGGAATACGGGCGATGGTATCGGCGATATCATTGATCAGGTTCGCCTTGCGAAGCGGATCCCCGGCAGCTTCTGACAGCAGCAGGTCCGTCTTGAAGGAGATGAAGTCGGTGGCATGTTCGCGGATGTAGGCCTCCACCTCTTCCCGCTCTCGCACACGGCAGAAGGAGTCGGGATCGTCGCCTTCCGGGAGCAGGACGATGCGTACGTTCATTCCTTCCGCAAGCACGAGGTCCAGTCCGCGGATGGCCGCCTTGATGCCGGCGGAGTCTCCGTCATACATGATGGTCATGTTCTCCGTGAATTTCCGGACCAGACGGATCTGCTCCACGGTCAGGGCCGTACCGCAGGTCGCGACGACATTGGTAATCCCCTTCTGATGCATCATCACCATGTCGATATTGCCTTCGACAAGGATACACTCGTCACGGCGGGAGATTTCCGGTTTGGCCTGGTACAGACCGTAAAGGACACGGCTTTTCTTATAGATTTCCGTTTCCGGAGAGTTGACGTATTTGGCGGGATTGTCGGCACGCAGGGTACGGCAGCTGAAGGCGATGACGCGGCCGCTGAGCGAATGGATCGGAAAAGTCACGCGCTCCACGAACTTGTCCACGAGAGGGCCGTTTTCCTCTTTATGGCGCAGCAGGCCCGCCTCCAGCAGGTATTCTTCCTTGTATCCTGCCTGACGGGCCGCATCCAGAAGGGCCGTACGCGACGACGGAGCCCAGCCCAGGCCGAATTTGGCAATACTCTCGTCCGTCAGCGCGCGGGAGCGGAAATAGGCATATCCCACAGAGCGCCCCTCACCGGAGCGCAACTGCTCCGCATAGAACTTCTGCGCCCATTCACTCACCAGGAGCAGGCTCTCGCTCTTCTGACGGCGGGCGATTTCCTCGGCGCTTTCTTCTTCCTCCTGGATTTCGATATGGTACTTGCGGGCCAGATAGCGAAGCGCCTCCACATAGGAGGCGTGTTCGTGTTCCATGACAAAACCCACCGCCGTTCCGGATTTCCCGCAGCCGAAACACTTGAAAATTCCCTTGGAGGGAGTTACATAAAAGGACGGAGTCTTCTCATTATGGAAAGGACAGCAGGCCACAAAACTGGCCCCGCGGCGTTTGAGGGCCACGAAATCAGACACGACTTCCTCGATGCGCGCCGTATCCAGAATCTGCTGTACGGTCTCCCGGGGTATCATGAAGCGATTTCACAAAGGAATTTTATGCGCACCAGGCGGATTTCCAGATCGTCGTAATCTGCACCCAGCGCCTTGATGGCGTCTTCTACGGAATCGGACTCCGCCTCGTTTTTGAAGTAGTCGTAAATTTCATCCACGACTTCATCGTCCAGCGTTTCACGGATTTCGTAGTCGATATTGAGTTTGGTGCCGGTGGCGACGATGGATTCCATCTCGCTCACCAGGTCCTCCATTTCCATGTCCCGTGCGGAGGCGATGTCCTCGAAAGACATCCGCCGGTCCACGCTCTTGATGATAAAGATCTTGTTTTCCGACTTGGTGGGCGCGGACTTGACCACGAAATCATCCGGACGGGTGATTTCGTTCTCCTCCACATAGCGCCTGATCAGGTCGATGAAGGGAGCGCCGAACTTGCGGGCCTTTCCTTCGCCCACGCCCTGGCATTTCTGCAGGTCCTCGATGCTGAAGGGATAAAGGATGGTCATATCTTCGAGCGACGGATCTCCGAAAATGATCCAGGGCTGGAGTCCCAGTTTGTGCGCCTGGGATTTGCGCAGGTCCTTGAGCATCGCGAGCAGGGTGCTGTCCCCCCCGCCGCCGGATATGGCAGCCGCAGCAGCCGCCGCGGTTTCTTCGTCTTCGTCCTCTTCAGAGGCATTCTTGGAGAACTGGCGGTCCTCGACGAGCTGCAATTCGTAGGGATGTTCGAGGAACTCCCGCCCCGCAGGAGTGGCATAGATCAAGCCGTAGGTTTCGATTTCCTTCTCCAGCAAGTGCAGGGTGAGCCCCTGGTGGATGACGGTACACCAGAATTTGTCGCTGTGCGCGGACCCCTTCCCGAAGAATTCCAGTTTATTGTGCTTGAAAGAGGAAATCATCGAATTGTTCACGCCCGAGAGGATATTGGCCAGATGGTCGGTTTTGAAATGTTCGGGCAGCGATTCCACGAGCCGGAGCACCAGTTGCATTTCCTCCCTTCCGTCGAAGGTAGGACGCGGATGCAGGCAATTGTCGCAGGCCCCGCAGGAAGGATGCCCGTAATCCTCGCCGAAGTAATTGAGCAGCAGTTTCCGGCGGCATTGACTCGATTCAGCGTACGCCACCACCTCGCTCAGCAGCTGACGGCTGATTTCCTGTTCGGCGATGGGCTTGCCCTGCATGAACTTTTCGAACTTGCGGATATCCGAATAACTGTAATAGGCGATGCATTCCCCTTCCCGCCCGTCGCGCCCGGCACGGCCCGTCTCCTGATAGTAACTTTCAATGCTTTTGGGAATGTCGTAGTGAATCACGAAGCGCACGTCGGGCTTGTCTATTCCCATGCCGAAGGCAATGGTCGCCACAATCACATTGACCTCCTCCATCAGGAACTTGTCCTGGTTTTCCGCCCGGGTCCGGGCATCCAGACCGGCATGATAAGGCAGTGCCTTGATTCCGTTGATACAGAGCAGCGACGAGAGTTCTTCCACCTTCTTGCGGCTCAGGCAATAGACAATGCCCGATTTCCCACCGTTCTGATGGATATATTTGATGATGTCCTTTTCCGGGTCCTGCTTGTCCCGGATTTCATATACGAGGTTCGGCCGGTTGAAGGAAGATTTAAAGACTTTCGCACCGGCGATGCCCAGGGTTTTGAGGATATCGCTCTGGACCTTGGGGGTGGCCGTGGCCGTCAGGGCGATAATCGGTGCCCGGCCGATAGTATCCACCAGGCTGCGGATACGGCGGTATTCCGGCCGGAAATCATGACCCCATTCGGAGATACAGTGCGCCTCGTCCACGGCGTAGAAAGAGATTTTCACGCCGCGAAGCAGGCTCACGTTTTCGTCCTTGGTCAGGGACTCGGGGGCTACATAGAGGATTTTGGTACGGCCGCTGAGCAGGTCCGAGCGGACTTCATCGATCTGCTGACGGCTCAGCGAAGAATTCAGGAAATGGGCCAGGGAACCCGTTCCCGCCTCGAAACTCCGGAGCAGGTCCACCTGGTTCTTCATCAGGGCGATGAGGGGGGAAATCACAATCGCCGTCCCCTCCATCACCAGGGCAGGCAACTGATAGCAGAGGGATTTTCCTCCGCCCGTGGGCATCAGCACAAAGGCATCCCCTCCATCGATAAGGTGCGTAATGATGCGCTCCTGGTCGCCTTTGAAGGAGTCATAGCCGAAAAAATCCTTCAGTTTTTCCCGTATCAGTTCCCGCCTTTCCATATTTAAAAAGTATGAATGAACAACCCGGAACGCAGTTTCGGTTCAAACCAGGTGGTCTTCGGCGGCATGATAAGGCCGGTGTCGGCGATGGCGATGAGTTGTGCCATCGACACCGGGTACAGCGCGAACGCCACCTTCATTTCTCCGCTGTCCACACGGCGCTTCAGGAAGGAAAGCCCGCGCAGGCCGCCCACAAAATCAATCCGCTTGTCCGTGCGCAGGTCGCCGATGCCGAGAACGGCGTGCAGGACGCGCTCGGAGAGGACCGTCACATCCAGTACCCCGATGGGGTCGGCGTCATTGCAACGGCCTTCACGCGCAGTCAGCGAATACCACTGTCCGTCCAGGTACATCGAGAAATTGTGCAGGGCCGCGGGACGGTATTCCGCCCCGCCCTTGCATTCCACTTCGAAATCCTGCTCCAGGGCCTTCAGGAAGGAATCCCTGTCCAGGCCGTTCAGATCCTTCACGACGCGGTTGTAGTCGAGAATCTTCAACTGGCTCTCCGGGAAGCAGACCGCCATAAAGAAATTGTACTCCTTGTCCGCATCGGGATGGGGATCCGCCGCCCGGCGTCCGGCGCCCACACGGGCCGCCGCCGCCGTGCGGTGGTGACCGTCCGCCACATAGAAAGCCTCCACGCTGCCGGTGAAAAGGGCGGTGATGCGGGCGACCACTGCATCATCTGCAATGACCCAAAGGCGGTGACGGAAGCCGTTATCGTCGATAAAATCGTATTCAGGGTCGGCCGAGGCGGCCTGCGCGACGATGGCAGCGAGTTCCGCATTGTCCTTGTAGGCAAAGAAAACCGGCTCGATATTGGCACTCTGTATATCCACATGCACCATGCGGTCGTCTTCCTTGTCCTTGCGCGTCAGCTCGTGCTTTTTGATGCGGCCGGAAGCGTAGTCGTCCGTATGGGCACAGAGCACCAGCCCGTACTGGGTACGCTCCCCCATCGTCTGGGCATAAACGTAGTAGCAGGGCTTTGCATCCCGCACGAGCCAGCCCCGCCGCTGCCATGCCTTGAAATTCTCCACAGCCCTGTCATAGACACGCGCATCATCCTCCGGGAGGATGGGATTGAAATCGATTTCCGGCTTGGTGATGTGCAGCAGGGACTTCTCCCCGGCCTGGGAAAGTGCCTCCTGCGAATCCAGCACATCATAGGGCGGCGCCGCCACCTCTGTGACGATGCCCTTCGGGGGCCGCAAAGCGGCAAAGGGCTTAACTCTTACCATAGTTATTTATTGACCTGGAAACGTTTGTCTCCGGATGCGAAGAAGGCGACGATCTGGCGGGCGGCGGCAAGGCCGGCATTGATATTCGCCTCGGCAGTCTGGGCACCCATCTTCTTGGGCGTCGCAAAGACGCGCAGGCCGAACTTCTCCTGAAGGGCGGAAAGGTTGTCCGGGGCTACGTCGGCGGCGTACTTGAGGTCCGGACGGTCCTCGAGAGCCTTCTCCAGCCCGGCCTCGTCGATCACCTCCTTGCGGGCGGTGTTGATGAGGGTCGCCCCCTTGGGCATCCGGGTAATCAGGTCGTAGCCGATGCTGTGTATCGTCTGGGGCGTCGCGGGAATATGGATGCTCACATAATCGCCCGTGGCATAGAGGTCTTCAAGGCTTTCCGCAGGCTCGGCGCCGCCTTCCGCAATCTTGGACGGACAGAGGAAAGGATCGATGGCCTTCACCTTCATACCGAGTGCCCTGGCTTTTGCCCCTACAAGGCGTCCGACGTTGCCGAAGGCCTGGATACCGAGGGTCTTGCCCTGGATTTCGGAACCGGTGGCCGGGGTAAACTGGGTACGCGCCATATAAATCATCATCGCGACGGCGAGTTCCGCCACGGCGTTGGCATTCTGCCCGGGGGTATTCATCACGACGACGCCCTTTTCCGTCGCTGCAGCAAGGTCCACATTGTCGTAACCCGCACCGGCACGCACGACGGTCTTCAGGCGGGGAGCCGCGGCAAGGACTTCGCGCGTCACTTTGTCCGAACGGATAATCATGGCATCGGCATCTGCGGCGGCCTTCTCCAAGTCCGCCTGCTCCGCATATTTTTCCAGCAGCACCACCTCATGGCCGGCGCCTTCGAGGATGTCGCGGATACCCTTTACGGCAACGGCGGCAAACGGTTTTTGCGTGGCAATCAGCACTTTCATTTCCCGTCCTCCCTACTTTTTAAGATTCTCGAATTCCTGCATCGCAGCGACCAGCGCATCCACATCTTCCTGCGTACAAGCATTGTAAAGCGAAGCACGGAAGCCGCCCACCGAACGGTGGCCTTTGATGCCGACAATGCCGCGTTCCTTGGCAAAGGCGAGGAATTCGTCCTGGAGATCTTCTTTTCCGGGCGCCATCACGAAGCAGACGTTCATGATGGAACGGTCTTCCTTGTCCGCCGTACCCACGAAGAAGGGGTTGCGGTCGATTTCCGCATAGAGGGTTTCCGCCTTTTTCACATCAAGGGCATGGATGGCGTCGATACCGCCCACGCTCTTGAGCCACTTCAGGGTCTCGTTCATCACAAAGACGGAGAAGACGGGCGGGGTATTGAACATCGAGCCTTTGTCGATGTGCGTACGATAGTCGAGCATCGTGGGGATGTAACGGCTGACCTTTCCGAGCGCGTCCTTGCGGACAATCGCAAAAGCGACGCCGGCAGGACCCGCATTTTTCTGCGCACCGCCGTAAATCAGCGCATATTTGCCCACATCGACGCGGCGGCTCAGTATATCTGAAGACATATCGGCAATCAGCGGCACAGGGCTGTCGATATCCGTATGCAGTTCCGTACCATAGATGGTATTGTTGGTGGTGATGTGGAAATAATCTGCATCGGAGGGAATCTCATATCCCTTGGGGATGTAGCAATAATTGCGGTCCGCCGACGAAGCGACGACCACCGCATTGCCGATGCCCTTCGCCTCCTTGTAGGCTTTCTTGGCCCAGACGCCGGTCTCCAGATAAGCGCCTTTCTTCTCGAGGAAGTTCATCGCCGCACAGAGGAACTGCAGGCTGGCGCCGCCGCCCAGGAAAAGGGTTTCATAATCGTCGGGAATATTGAGCAGCTCTTTCCAATTCGCGCGGCATTCGTCCATGACGCTTTCCCACTCCTTGGTGCGGTGGGAGATGGAAATCAGGGATACGCCCGTACCCTTGAAATCCTTCAGCGCTTCTACCGCGGCATCGATCGCCACCTGCGGAAGCAGGCAGGGACCGGCATTGAAAACATGTACTTTTTTCATTGTTTTGTCCTAATGGTTTATAACTATTCTCTTAAATGAGACGATAAAATTACTCAATTATTCGGATATTTCAAACTCGTTTTTCCCAATCGAGCCCTTCGATGGACGACGCCGCCTGCTCGAAAGCCTCCACCCGGGCGAGACGCACCGCCGTATCCAGACGGCAATCCGCTTCAAAGGAAGGATTCATCTGCTTGAGGTCCATATCCTTAAGCAGTTTCATCACCGCCGGCATCTCCGCATATCCAAAATGCAGGCGATAGGGCAATGCAGCGATTTTCTCACACTTGGGAACGGCCGAGAGCGCATCGGCAGCGGCGCTCCGGTAGGCCTCGATAAGGCCCGGGATTCCGAGTTTCACACCCCCGAAATAACGCACGACGGCCACCATGACATCGCTCAGGCCCGCAGCGTCGATGCGGCCGAGAATCTGCCGCCCTGCGCTGCCGGAGGGTTCTCCGTCGTCCGAAGCACGCCAGCGTGCCCCGTCATGCCCCAGCCGCCAGGCCACGCAAATATGCCGCGCATCGTGGTATTCGCGCCGGAGCGCCTGCAGGCAGTCGCGAATCTGTCCTTCCGTCTCCACCGGTACGGCAAAGGCGATAAAGCGGCTCCCCATCGACTTATACAGGCCCCGGGAGCGTTCCGCGATGCTCAGATATGTGTCTTTTATCTCCAAATCCTCTCCAAATTTAGTGAAATATTCCTATCTTCGCAATATGAACTACAGATACCGGGTTACCCTTTCAGGGATTAAAGGCTTTTACCGCCTCTATACCGTCAACGGCGAGAATACGCTCTACACCTTCCACAAGCAGTTGCAGGCCGACCTGGAATTCCCGGCCGACCAACAGATCCTTTTCAAGGCCTTCGATGCGGCGGGGGCCGTCAAGGCCCGCTATGCCCTGATAGATATCGGGGACGGCACCGTCGACAGCGTCAGCATTGCCCGGACAGTCAAAGAAGGCGTTGCCTGTTTCGTATATTTCTATGACGTCGCTTCCCGCAAGAGCGTCATCATCACCCTGGAAGGGGAAGATGCCGGAGAACACGGCGCCCGGCCGGTCCTGCTGGAAAGCAAAGGGCCCGTCCCCGAAGCCTTCGAGAACGGGTATGTCGCCTTTGAGGACCTTCCCGCCGAACAGCGCCATCTGCCCGGTGAACGTCCGGACGATGAGGATGACGATGATGATTTCGAGGAAGAAGAGGATGACGACGGGGAGGAAGAAGAAGTCATCTACGACGCAAACGAATAGAAAACGGCTTCAGATCTCTCTGAAGCCGCTATTATTGTAAAGGGACTGCTGCGAAAGGATGCATTTACCCGGATAGGGTTGCAAAGCAACAAGCATCCGTTGCAGCAGTTCCTTTTTACATCCGGTTATTCAGCGGATTCCTCCACCTTCGGGCTGACGGAGGCGACGTTTACCTCAAAGATAAGCATCTTGTTGCCCTCGATATCATACTGCCCGGTATAGGGATTGCGCTGTCCGCGCTCGCCGTAAGCCAGGGCCGCAGGAACGTAGAGGATGGCGCTTCCGCCCTCGCCCACCAGCTGGAGACCCTCACGGAAGCCGGGAACGACACCGTTCAGGGCGAAGTGGGTGGTATCGGTGGACTCGTCGAACACCTTGCCGTCAATGAGCGTGCCCTTGTAGGTCAGGAACACGGTGTCTGCGGGACCGGGGTGGACATCGTTGCCCGGCTCGAGAATCTTATACTGAAGACCGGACTCGGTGGTCTGCACACCTTCCTTGGACGCATTTTCCGCAAGGAAAGCCTCTTCCTCCACCTGGTTGCGCACCAGGACGACCTTGTTCTTCTTGTCCATGTAACGGCCGATGATGGCCCCCATCTCCATGGGATCGATCTTGAACTGCTCGGTGAAACCCTCATCGTTCATGTCGCCCTTCGCGGCCAGGAAGTCCTTGATACCGGCAATCAGCTGTGACATATTGACGTCATCCTTGAAGCCCTGCTGCACGAGGAAGGCCCCGTAGTTGATACCGAGGAGGAAACTGACGGAGTCGATTTCCGCCTTGGTGGGGGCGATGGAGTCAATCTGCGCCTTCTGGGCGACACTGGCTCCTGCAGGATACTTTTTCGAATTTCCGCAGGCGAGAACAAGCAGCGCTGCGGAAGCAAGCGTAATGAATTTTAATGCTTTCATAATTAAATTATTTGATGGATTGATAATGTATTCTTTTACCATGCAAGCGCCGAAGCGCCGAGAATGGCGGCGTCGCTCTCTTTCAGGGAAGAAAAGATAATCTTCACCTTGTTCTTCCAGATGGCAAGCACGTTGTCGTTCATGGCCTTCAGCATCGGTTCGTAGAGGAATTCCTTCGCGCGCGCAAGGCCTCCGAAGAGCACGATGGCTTCCGGAGCGCTGAACGCGATGAAATCCGCAAAACTGCGGCCCAGCAGGGTTCCGGTATATTCAAATACGCGCAAAGCGAATGCATCCCCTTTCTGGGCGGCATCATAGATATCCTTGGAACTGATCTCGTCCAGTTCACGCAGAAGGGACGGTTCGTCCGTCGCGGCGAGCCACTCGCGTGCGGTACGTGCAATGCCGATGGCGGAGCAATAGGCCTCAAGGCAGCCGGTACGCCCGCAGCCGCACATGCGGCCATTGTTGCGGACCACGGTGGTATGCCCCAGTTCTCCGGCAAAGCCGTCGTGACCATAGAGTAGCTTGCCATCGATGACGATGCCGCTGCCGACGCCGGTTCCCAGCGTAACCATAATGAAATCCTTCAGTCCCTTGGCCGCGCCGTAGGTCATTTCTCCCAGGGCGGCGGCATTGGCATCATTGGTGACGGTGACGGGCAGCCCGCCCAGGGCCTCGGAAAGCCATTCCTTGAGCGGAACGGACGCCTTGGCGGCCCAGGCCAGGTTCGGGGCGAAAGCCACCTCACCGGTGTAATAATTCCCGTTGGGGGCACCCACGCCCACGCCGCGGATATCTTCCGGCTTCTTGGCCGCCTGCTTGATGCAAAGCAGGACTGCCTCCGCCAGGGCGGAAACATAGGCCTTTGCATCCGTCCCGTAGGTATCCGAACGGATGACGCTCTGGGCGAGGATATCGCCGCGCTTGTCCACCACGCCGATTTTGGAGGTCTGACCGCCGATATCGACACCAACTACGAATTCCTTAGCCATGATTTAGTCGATTTTAATGTCTTTGTTCACGTTTTTGCTGCCGATGGCGGCATAGTACACCAGATAAGCCAGGCAGGCGATGAGCAGCCAGTAACTCTGCATGGAACCGATCTTGTCGGCAAGCAGGTTCTGCAGGAAGGGGATGATGCCGCCGCCGCAGACCAGGGTCATGAAGATACCGGAAGCCGCCGCGGTGTACTTGCCAAGCCCCTCGACGGAAAGATTGAAAATCGAGCCCCACATGATGGAAGTGCAGAGACCGCAGAGCACCAGCATGCAGAGGCTGGCGGGAACGGTCATGCCGGCAACGGTAAGTTTCGCACTTTCAGGGATGAACATCGCACAGAGAATCAGCACGATGGCCAGCGCAGAAGTGCAGAGCAGCATGCTCTTGCTGGAGAACTTGCTTCCGATGGCTCCGCCGGTCAGACGGCCGAGCAGCATGCAGAACCAATAGACGCCGATAAAGGTGCCGGTAATGGCGGGACCGACCCAGTCAAGTCCGGAGAAATACACATTGGCCGTATTGGGAATGCCCACCTCGATCCCGACATAGAAGAAAATGGCGATGGCACCGAGCACGAAATGACGGAAAGAAAGGGCGCTGTTAGGGTCTTTCTCCGCCTTTCCGGACAAGCGCGCGGCCTTCTCTTCCGCGGTCTCCATATGGGGTTCGGGGATATCGGTGAAAGAGATGATCACATAGGCGATGGCAAAGATAGCCATGGCGATAATCATGACGGGAGCCGCCTTGGCCACCGTCGCATCGGCGATGGACCCGCCCACGAGCCAGCCGACGAAAATGGGCGCGAGAGTACCGCCGATAGAGTTGCAGGAACCGCCCCACTGGATGAGCTGGTTGCCCTTGTTACCGCCGCCGCCGAGGGTGTTGAGCATCGGATTGACGACGATATTGAGCATACACATCGAGAAACCGGCCACGAAAGCGCCGGCCACGTAAACGGCAAAAGACTCTACATAGCCCGAAAGGAACTGGATGGCAACGCCCACCAGACCGACGACGACGGCGGCGCGGGAGGTGAATTTATAGCCCCTTCGCTTAAGAATCACGCCGGCGGGAATACCCATGCAGGCATAAGCGATGAAATTGGCCAGGCTACCCAGCTGGCTCAGCGCCTTGGAAGCCCCGAACTGGTTGGTCACGATAACGCCCATCGAACCCGCCAGGTTCGTAACGAAGGCGATCATAAAGAACAGGGCGAACATCACCACGATAGCGGGGGTGTAGCTCTTTTTTGCAGCAGTGTTTGACATAAAGTTATTGTTTTAATGAATTAAGATTGCGCTCGTTGAGCAGTTGTTTCCCCTCAGGGGTATAGGCATAGGCGATTCCCTCCGCATAGTGCTCTTCCACCTTGCGCCGCACCATCTTCATCGTGGAATTGAGCATGCCGTTGGCGATGGTGAACGGTTCGTCGCAAATCACTACGGCGAGGGGAAGCCAGCGGTCGGGGAAAAGGTCGGCATGCGCACCACCTGTCTTGTAGGTATCGATTTCCGCCTGGATCTTGCGAAGCATCGCTTCCTTTCCCTCGCGGCTCCGTGCGTCCAGCCCCAGGCCCTTCACATACTCGGCGAGCGCTTCCATTTCAGGAACGATCAGCGCGATGGTATAAGGGTTCTGGTTGTTGTGCAGCACGGCCGCCGCAACATACTTCGACACTTCGGGAAGGCTGTCCTCGAAAGCCTCGGGCGAATATTTCTCGCCGTCGGAAGAAATAAGCAGCGATTTGAAGCGACCCGTAACGTAGAGGAATTCCGGATCGAAGGGGCAGATATAGCCCATATCACCGGTATGCAGCCAGCCGTCGATCACCGTATTGGCCGTCGCTTCGGGATTCTTCCAATAGCCCGCCATGACATTCTCGCCGCGGATGACGATTTCGCCCTTCTGCCCTATGGGAACCTCGTTCCCGTCGTCGTCGCAGATTTTGCAGTCCATCGGACGGACGATACGGCCCGAAGAACCGAAAATCGCATGTCCGGCGGAATTGGCACAGATAATCGGCGTCGCTTCCGTCAGGCCATACCCCTGGAACATCGGCATGCCGACGGCGCAGAAGAAGCGCTGGAGTTCGATATCCAGCAGCGCGCCGCCTCCCACGAAAAACTGCATCCTTCCGCCGAAACTTTCACGGACCTTCGAAAAGAGCAGTTTGTCGAAAAGCAGCATCAGGGGCTTTCTCCACCCGTTCAGCAGACCGCCGCGGTTATAATATTCCTTATTATAGGCGATGGCGTTGCGGACGGCGAAATCGAAGAGTTTCTGCGCGGCGGGGCCCTTGGCCTTGATGCCGGCCTCGATGTTCTTCTTGAAATTGCGCGCCAGGGCGGGGACGGAGAGCATCACGTGCGGCCTCGTCTCGCGGATGGCCGACGGGATGTTCTTGAGCGTTGCCATGGCATTCTTCCCGATGGGGACGAAGGCGATGCTGCCCCCGTAAATCATCATCGTGTACATGCCCGCCACGTGCGCGAAGCAGTGGTCCAGCGGCAGGATAATGAGCATGACGCTGTTTTCACCGACACTGATGACGGAATTGCCCTGCTCCACGTTGGCGGTATAATTGCGGTGCGTGAGCAGGATGCCTTTCGGGTCGGCGGTAGTGCCGGAAGTGTAACTGATGTTCGCGTAGTCGTCGGGGCCGACGCTGCGGAAGCGCGCTTCAAAGGCGGCGCGGTCCCGGGCGAGAAACGCCTCCCCCGCCGCAATGACTTCACTGATGCGCATTTCCCCATCCTGCAGTTCCCCCGCGGTAAAGGCGGTATCGTCAAAGACGATGACCTTGTTCACCTGCGGACACTGGGGCAGGATGTTGCGGATTTTCTGGAGGTGGTTGCAGGAAACCAGGATCCACTTCGATTCAGAATGGTTGATCCGGAAAACCAGGTCCGCCTCCGCACCCAGATTTACGGAAAGGGGAACGTCGGTGGCGCCGGCATACATCGCCCCAAGTTCCGCGAGTATCCACATCGCACGGCTTTCGGAGAGCAGGGCGATTTTGTCCCCTTTCTCCAGGCCGAGAGACATCAGGCCCGCACCTATGCGATAGGCCGTCTCGCGGGTCTGTTCCTGGGTAATGGTCTTCCATACGCCATCCACTTTCTCACGCAGATACACATTGTGGGCGTACCGGCGGGAATACTTCTCGACAAAGTCGATGATCGTCGGGCGCGCCTTATTCTCCATGGCTGATCTCTTTAGGGGCAAACAGGCCGAAGAGCTGGGCGTCCACCATATCCGTCACCTTGGCAAAGTCGTCGGGATTGTCGCCGAACTTGATGTTGTCCGCATCCACGACCAGCAGGTTGCCTTTATAGTCCGCGATCCAGTTTTCGTATTTCTCGTTCAGGCCGTTGAGATAGTCGATACGGATCCCCTTTTCGTAATCCCGGCCGCGTTTCTGAATCTGGGAAATGAGGTTGGGAATGGAGGAACGCAGGTAAATGAGCAGGTCCGGCATGCCCACCAGGGACATCATCAGGTCAAAGAGATCCGAGTAATTCTCGAAATCCCGCGTGCTCATCAGGCCCATGTCATGCAGGTTGGGGGCGAAGATGCGCGCATCCTCATAGATGGTGCGGTCCTGGATAATCACGTCATCGCAGCGGGAGATGTCCACCACGTCCTTGAAACGTTTGTTGAGGAAATAGATCTGAAGATTGAAGGACCAGCGCTCCATGTCCTCATAGAAATCGGAGAGGTAAGGATTGAAGTCCACGGACTCATACTTGGGAGTCCAGCCGTAATGGGCGGCGAGCATCCGGGTCAGCGTCGTCTTCCCGCTTCCAATGTTTCCTGCGATGGCAATATGCATAATTCTTTCTTAAAATAATCCGTATAACAATGCGTCGATGCGGTCGGTAATGCGGGCGAAATCTTCGGGATTCTCCTTGAAATCGAGGCCCGCCGCATCGATGGAAAGCACTTTCCCCTTATAGGACTCGATCCAGCGCTCATAGCGCTCGTTCAGCCCCGTGAGGTAATCCAGGCCCATGGCCTGTTCGTAGTCGCGTCCGCGCTTGCGGATGTTCTGCACGAGATGCGGCACGTCGCAGCGCAGGTAAATCAGCAGGTCCGGCAGCTTGACCGTGGACATCAGCAGTTCGAAGAGCTGCATGTAGGTATCGTAGTCCCGGTCGGAGAGATTGCCCATATCGTGGTTGTTCGCCACGAAAATGTTCACGCCCTCCAGGATGGTGCGGTCCTGGATGATGACTCCCTCGCACTTGGCGATATCCAGCACGTCACGGAAGCGCTGCGCCAGGAAATAGGTCTCCAGATTATAGGACCAGCGGGGGATATCATGGTAATAATCTTCCAGATACGGGTTGTAGGTCACCGCTTCATATCGCGGCTCCCAGCCGTAATGTTCAGAGAGCATCCGGGTCAGCGTCGTCTTTCCGCTGCCAATATTTCCTGCAACGCCGATGTGCATCTTTACAGGGTCACTACAACCTACAAAGTTACAAAATGTTTTTGTATTTTTGCAGCAATGAACATCAAACTATTCGTATTTAATTTTTTCAGGGTTCACACGATGGTGGCCTGGCAGGACGGCCGCCAGGACTGCGTCGTCGTGGACCCCGGGAATTGCGACGCGCAGGAAACGGAGCAGCTGGTACATTTCCTGGACGCCCACGCCCTCAGACCCTCCGCCGTGCTGCTGACGCACGGACACCCGGACCATATTTTCGGGGTCCAGGGGCTGTTGGACCGATACGGCTGCACCGCCTATATGAGTGCCGATGATGACAAGACCCTGGATTTCAGCGCCGATACCGCCGAAAAACTCGGAATGGGGCATCTGCGCACGGATTTCCCCTACACCGCCGTTACCGACGGAGACCGGCTCGGAATCGCGGGGATGCAATTCAAAGTCATCGCCACTCCGGGGCACAGTCCCGGAGGCTTATGCTGGCTCGAAGAAAAAGAAGGCGTCCTCTTCAGCGGAGACACCCTCTTCCACGGCACGATCGGCAGGACCGACTATCCCGGCGGCAGTCTGGATGACGAGTTGCGTTCCATCCGCGAGAAACTGCTGCCCCTCCCTCCCGGAACCATCGTCTATCCCGGCCACGGGCTGGATACCACCATCGGTTACGAAAAAATAAACAATCCCCTGCTCAGCGACGACTACCTGATGTAGATGATGTTCGGGACGATGCGCTGGCCGTAAAGGTCGAAGCGCCTGTTGTCATAGGGGTTGGATATCACCCCATATTTCCGTGTCCACAATACGCTGGAGCCGCCGCCGTCGAGATTCAGGGCGTCGCTCAGGCCGAACATCCTGGCGATTTCGGCCGTTTCAGGGATCGTCGTGCCGATACCCTGGCCGGGAAAACGCCCGTCGATGACGATCAGGTACGCCCAGCCGTCCGTCGTGGTACCGATTACGGTACGGGGATGGCGCCTGTCATAAAACTTATCCTTCCCGGGCCACTGCTCCCGCGCCTCACGGCCCTCCTTCAACAGCACGGGACCCGCGGCCATCGCCTCACGGCAGCCCTTGGAAAACGAAAGGTACGAAAGCGTGTCGCTTGCGCAGATGAGCAGCCTGCGGCCCTTTTTTATGGCCAGCATCCCATCCGTCCGGAACAGTTCGCGGGGCGTCGTCCATCCTTCCTGCTTCCCGTCATCCTTGACAAAGGTCACGGGATAAAGCGTCTGCACATTGAAATAAGAGCCGTTGATTGCCGCCAGCGCACGATAGCGCTTTGCCAGGGCTTCCGTACTGTCCGCCGCGGCCGCACTGTCATTGGCGATAAAAGTACGCAGTTTACGCATCGGATACCGGACGACCGAAATACTCTGCACCGAACCGAACAGCGGCAGCTGGGCATATCCCACCTGCGCACCCTTCCCCAGTTCCCGCCAGTTCCAGTCCGCCTCCGAAAAACATTTTTCGTCTGCTGCGGACTGGGCCGGCAGCGACAGGCAGCCGGAAAGGAGGACCGTCAGGATTACGCTTAATTTCTTCAACATGGCTTTTGCATTTTAAACCAATATCTGGCCTCCGATAAATTCCCGCATAATGGAAGTCGGCGGGATAGCCGCGATTTCCGCAGGCTTGAGCGCCGTGATGGGGTCCAGGAAACGCAGCAGTTCCTGCGCCTTCCCATAGGCCGGCGACGACTCGCTCACCTCATGCAGCAGCGGCTCCGCGTAATACTTGAGCAGCGGAACATCATAAAGGGTCGATGAGTTGAACACCACATCGGCATTTTCCTCATAGGGGAAAATATTGCGCTGTTCCCCCCTGCGGACAGAAGGCCAGCGGAGGATATTGTCTTCCGGGCTGATGCCGCGCGTACGGTTATCCCGGACAATGCGCCGGAGCAGACGCTTGTCCGTCGTGCTGTTATGCACTATCTCGGTGAGCCCGGGATTCAGGACGGAAAGCGCGGAAATGTAGATATTGAACACGTCCGAACGGTCTATGTCGGGGATGAGGGCGGGATTGAGCGCATGGATTCCCTCCATGAACAACAGTTCGTTGGGGGCGAGTCTCATCGTCCGGGAAGGGTCGAATTCCGTGCGTCCCTCCTTGAAATTATATTTGGGGATCACGACCTCCCGTCCTTCGAGCAGGGCCTTGATATTATCCTGAAGCAGGTTCGTATCCATGGCGCCGATGGACTCGAAATCGTATTCCCCGTTCTCATCCCTGGGGGTACGGTCCCGCTCCACAAAATAATTGTCCAGTTCCAGGACCCTGGGAAATATTCCCAGAACCCTGCACTGCTGCGCAATCCGCAGGGAGGAAGAGGTCTTTCCGCTCGACGAGGGACCGGACATCATGATAATCCGCTTCCCGCTCCCGCAGATGGCATCCGCGGCCTCGACATATCTGCGTTCCTGCCGGGCTTCGCAGAGATTGATCAGCCAGATTCCCCTTCCTTCAGCGAGTGTTTCATTCAGTTTCGACAGCGTCTCAACGCCCATCAGGCGGCTCCAGTCCTTGTATTCCTGCCTTGCGGCATCAATTTTCGTCATATCATCACCAAACTTTGTCCAATACATTTTTCAAATACGGTCCGGTTACGGAATCCGGATCGGCCGCCACCTGCTCCGGCGTGCCGGAAGCGACAATGCGTCCGCCGGCGGCACCGCCACCAGGTCCGAGGTCAAACAAATAATCCACACTTTTCAGGACGTCCAGGTTATGCTCGATAATCACCACGGTATTTCCCTGGTCCGCCAGTTTTCCGAGGATATCCAGCAGTACTTTGATATCCTCAAAATGCAAGCCCGTCGTAGGCTCGTCCAGCAGATAGAGCGTACTTCCCGTCGCCTTCTTGAACAGCTCCGAAGAGAGTTTCATCCGCTGGCTCTCCCCGCCCGAAAGGGTGACGGCGGACTGTCCCAGTTTCACATAGCCCAGCCCCACGTCCACCATGGCCCCGAGTTTCCGGGAAATCTTGGGATGCGCCTTGAAAAATTCGTAGGCCTCGGCGACGGACATCTCCAGGACGTCGTTGATGTTCTTTCCCCGGTAACGCACGGCAAGGGTATCGTCCTTGTAGCGCTTCCCGCCGCAGGCGTCACAGACCACGTTCACCGGGGAGAGGAAATTCATCTCGATCACCTTGATACCGGCCCCCTTGCACTCGGGGCAGCGTCCGCCCTCCACATTGAAGGAGAAACGCCCGGCCTTGAATCCCCGCACCCTGGCGTCCGGCGTCTGCTCGAAGAGGGCGCGGATATCGCCCATCACCCCGGTAAAGGTCGCGGGGTTGGAACGCGGCGAACGCCCGATGGGGCTCTGGTCGATTTCAATGACCTTGTCGATATGCTCCAGGCCTTCGATACTCCCGTAAGGCAGGGGCTGCGTCCGCGCCCGGTCGAAATGCCTTTTCAGCACCGGCACGAGCGTTTCATTGATCAGCGACGATTTGCCGCTCCCGCTCACGCCCGCAATGCCGATGAAACAGCCCAGCGGCAGCGCGATATCGATGCCTTTAAGATTATTGCCGCCGGCACCGCGCAAGGTCAGGAATTTCCCGCTGCCCTTCCGGCGCAGGGAAGGCACGGGAATGGATTTGCGGCCGGAAAGGTAATCGAGGGTCACCGTGCGGCCTTTCGCGGCAGCCGGCGGTCCGCTGTAGCAGATCCGGCCGCCCTGTTCTCCCGCCGCGGGCCCTACGTCCACCAGATAATCGGCGGCGCTCATGGTATCGGCGTCATGTTCGACGACGATGACCGTATTGCCTTCGTCGCGCAGTTTGCGCAGCGAGGCGAGAAGTTTCCGGTTGTCCCCGGGATGCAGTCCGATGCTGGGCTCGTCGAGGATATAGATTACATTGACCAGTTTCGAGCCGATCTGCGTGGCCAGCCGTATGCGCTGGCTCTCACCGCCGGAGAGCGTGGCCGTCTGCCGCTCCAGCGACAGGTAGTCCAGCCCCACATCGACAAGGAATCCCACCCGGTCGATGAGTTCCCTGAGGATATCGTGCGCCACGGCGGCGGCGCGCCCGCTCATCTTGTCCGGCAGCGTCCTGAGCCAGCGCTGCAGCGCCGAAATCTCCATCGCATTGACCTGCGCGATATCCTTTCCGTCGATTTTGAAGCAAAGCGCCTCGGCGTTCAGCCGGGTACCGTGACAGACCGGACAGACAATCTTGTCGTCAATATCCTCCACCACACCGGGCCAGGAAACCATTTCAGACAGGGAGCCTTCCCCGACCCGCACCAAATCGTCGCTGCCGAAAAGCAGCATCGGAAGGATGCCGTCCGGGAGTTCCTCCACGGGGTCGTAGAGCGAGAAATCAAATTTTCGCGCCAGGGCCCGCACCACTTCCGACTTGCGGTTGGCACGCAGCTTCCCCAGCGGCACAATCGCCCCCTCGGCGATGCTCATGCGGCGGTCCGGCACCAGTTTGTCCATATCTACATCGACAATGGTACCCAGTCCCTTGCAGTGCGGGCAGCAGCCTTCGGGCGAATTGAACGAGAACGAATGCGGCGCAGGTTCGCGCAGGGACTGCCCCGTATCCGGATCGACGAAATGCTTGGAATAATGCTTCAGGGCCCCGCTCTGCGCATCCATGACCGCGACGGAGCCTTTGCCCAGCCCCAGGGCGGTCCCGACGGAAGCGCGGATGCGGGAAGCATCGCCTTCACCGGGCCTGAGGCGGTCCACCACCAGGTCGATGAAATGGTTTTTGTAGCGGTCCAGCGCATCCACGGCATCCAGAGCTTCGATTTTCCCGTCGATGAGCACCTGGATATAACCTTTGCGGCGCAGCGAATCGAAGAGTTCGCGGTAATGCCCCTTGCGGCCGCGCACGAGCGGTGCGAGAAGCAGACACCTGCGCCCCTCGTATTCCTCCATGATGAGGTCCACGATGCGCGAATCGGTATAGCGCACCATCTCCCGGCCTGTCGCGGGCGACCAGGCTGTCGCGGCACGGGCGTAGAGCAGGCGCAGGAAATCCGAAATTTCCGTCACGGTGCCCACCGTAGAGCGGGGATTTGCATTCACGGTCTTCTGTTCGATGGCGATGATGGGACTCAGCCCGCTGATGCTCTCCACCGCCGGCCGCTCCAGCACGCCCACGAAATGGCGCGCATAGGGGGAAAGGGTATTGAGGTAGCGCCGCTGCCCCTCGGCATAGAGCGTATCGAACGCCAGCGATGATTTTCCGCTGCCGCTGATTCCGGTGATAACGGTAAACTGGTGGCGCGGGATATCCACGTCAACGTTTTTCAGATTATGGGAGGCCGCCCCCCGCACGGATATGAATTCTTCTCCGGGCATGAGTCGCAAAATTACTAATTTTTTATTACTTTCGCGGGAATAAAAATGAAAAAGAAAAGCAGGAAACAGGGCGGGAAGAAAATTTTCCCGCAGGTGACCGGGAAGGTCAAGATGACGCGGGACGGGTTTATCTTCGTCATCGTCGAAGGAGAAGAGGACGACATCTATGTCAAGGCATCAAAGACGAGGCACGCCCTGGACGGGGATATCGTCAGGGTGGCCGTCACCCGGCAGAACGGCAAGGTCCACCGCCGCGAGGGCGAAGTCGTCGAGATCCTGGAACGCGGCCGCAAGTGTTTCGTCGGCTATATGCACTATATGGGCGCCCAGGCCTGGGTGCTGATGCAGAGCAAGTATATGCCCTACGATATCATGGTGGACGCGGAGCAGGCCCGTGAAATGGGGGCCCAGGCGGGAATGAAGGTGGCCGCCTCCGTGGACAAGTGGGACCGCGGAAGCATCAATCCCTACGGACATCTTGTCGATGTGCTCGGCTTCCCCGGAGAGAATGAGACCGAGATGCACGCCATCCTTGCGGAATTCAACCTCCCGTACCGCTTCCCCGCCGATGTGGAAAAGGAAGCGGAAACCGTCAGGGAAGAAATCGGAAAGGCGGAACTCAAGGGCCGTCTGGATATGCGCGACACTTTCACTTTCACCATCGATCCCGCCGATGCCAAGGACTTTGACGACGCGCTGTCCTTCCGGCGGCTCGGGAACGGGGATATCGAGGTTGGCGTACATATCGCCGATGTGTCCTGGTATGTAAAGCCGGGGACCGCCATCGACCGGGAGGCCAGGGAGAGGGGGACGTCCGTGTATCTCGTGGACCGCACCGTGCCGATGCTCCCTGAAAAACTCAGCAACAAAGTGTGTTCGCTGCGCCCCGGAGAAGACAAATTGTGCTTTTCCGTCATTTTCAACCTGAGCCCGAAAGCGGAAATCCGCAAGCGCTGGTTCGGGCGCACCGTCATCCGTTCCGATTTCAGGCTGGATTACGATCAGGCGCAGGCCATCATTGAAGGCGGCGCCCCGGAAAAGACGGACGAAGGGCTGAAAGATGCCATACTCACGCTGGACGGTCTGGCAAAGCGCCTCAAGGCGGGCCGTTTCAAGGCCGGCGCGGTCAACTTCGACCGCCCCGAGATGAAAGTGGAGGTAGATGCGGCCGGAAAACCCCTGCGGGTGTATCAGAAAATATCGAAGGAGGCCAACTTCCTCATCGAAGAATTCATGCTGCTTGCCAACCGCAGCGTAGCGGAACTCATCGCCACCGGCGGCAAGATGAACGGAGTGGCATCCAAAAAAGCCAAGACCTTCGTCTATCGCGTACACGGGGAACCCAACAGCGAGAAACTGCAGTCGCTCAAAGCCTTTGCCGGGCACTTCGGATACAGCATGGACGGCTCTCTGGAAGGCCGCGAGGCGGCAAAGTCCCTGAACGCCCTGCTTGCGGCGGCAAAGGGAAAGGCGGAGAGCGCCACCTTCGAGGACCTGGCCCTCAGAGCCATGGCGAAGGCCTTCTACAGCACCGACAATATCGGCCATTACGGGCTCGCCTTCCCTTTCTATACACACTTCACCTCGCCGATACGCCGCTATCCGGACACCATGGTGCACAGGCTGCTTTCTTCCTATCTGGAGGGGGGCGGGAGCGCTTCGCCCGAGGGCACCGAAAAAGAGTGCAAGCATGCATCGGAACGCGAGGTCGTCGCCGCCGACGCGGAGCGCACGAGCGTCAAGTACAAACTCGTGGAGTTCATGCAGGACAAGGTCGGGCAGGCATTTGACGGCCGCATCTCCGGCATTACCGAATGGGGCATGTACGTGGAGATAGAGCCCACGAAAATTGAAGGCATGGTACCCCTGCGGGAAATCCGCTCCGATTTCTTCGAGTTCGACGAAAAGACGTGGAGCCTGTGCGGGAAGCGTACCCACAAGCGCTACCGGCTCGGCGATCCGGTACGCATCAAAGTCAAGAATGCCAACCTCGAACAGCGCCTGCTGGACTTCGAACTGGCAGAAGCGCCTTCCCGCGGATGAAACGCATCGGCGCATTGATTGCCCGCTATATGTCCGCCCTCGTGCTGGCGGCCGCGCTTTGCGCCTTTTTGTGGCCGGATACCTTCGGCTTTATCCGCACGTCATGGATCAGCCCGCTGCTGGGGCTCGTCATGTTCGGGATGGGGCTGACGCTCGAATGGAAAGCCTTTGCGACGGTCTTCGCAAGGCCCTTTGAAGTAAGCATCGGAGTGCTTTGCCAGTTCCTGCTGATGCCGCTGCTCGCCTGGGCGCTGACGCGGATTTTCCGTCTGCCGGCGGAACTTGCCGCCGGGGTACTGCTGGTCGGCTGCTGCCCCGGAGGGACCAGTTCCAATGTCATCAGTTTCCTTGCCAAAGGTGATGTCGCCCTCTCGGTGGGCATGACGGCGGTATCCACCTTGCTGGCACCCGTCATGACCCCGCTGCTGATGCAACTCTTTGCCGGAACAGTCATCCCGGTACATTTCTTCGCCATGTTCCGGTCCATCCTCCTGGTAGTGGTCCTGCCCATTGCCCTGGGATTGCTCGTCAAACGCTTCCTGCCCGCATTCTCGGCGGGAGCCGTTCCCGCCCTGCCCGCCCTTTCCACCGTCGTCATCATCCTGATCGTGATTTCCGTCGTGGCGGCCAACGCCGTAAAACTACACGACTGCGGATGGGTGATGATTGCCGTGGTCATGCTGCACAATCTTTCCGGATATGCGCTGGGCTATCTTGCCGCCCGGCTCCTGCGTTTCAGGACCGACAAGGCCAAGACCGTAAGTATCGAGGTGGGGATGCAGAATTCTGGGCTGGCGTGCAGTCTCGCGGCCACGCATTTCCCCGGCCTTGCAATGGCCACCGTTCCCGGCGCCCTGTTCAGCGTCTGGCACAACATTTCCGGCGCCCTGCTTGCCCGCTTCTATGCGCGGAACTGATACCCCCCCCCATGTTTGACACCCAGGATTTCCTGAATCCCCGAATGTCGCCTTCGGGCGGGGGCCTGATGCCAGACTTCTATTGTTAACCGACGCAGCGGCTCGGCCGTACCTTTTCATTCACGATGCTTTACCGCAAAAGTTACCGTCATTTTACCGCAAATCTTACCACCGATTTTCCACAAATCTTACCGCCAACTTTTGCGGAAATATTTGGATGAGTGCAATTTAATGTCTAAATTGCGATGCGAAACAAAAATATGGTTATGGGCTACCTGAAAAGAGTGATTGATGACCAGCTGCAGGATTATCTCGACGCCTTCGGTGCGGTCAATATAGAAGGCCCCAAATGGTGCGGAAAGACGACAACCGCCAAACAGAAAGCCGCAAGCATCATCGAGTTGCAGGATACCGACAAACGGGATGAATACCTTGCCACTGCGCAGACGAAGGCTTCCCTGCTGTTGGAGGGCGAAACGCCGCGCCTGATTGACGAATGGCAGGATGCGCCCACCCTGTGGGACGCCGTCCGCGTCGCCTGTGACCGGCGGCAGAAACCTTCCCAGTTCATCCTCACCGGCTCTTCCGTGGCTGACACCGACGAAGCAGCGCATACCGGTACCGGGCGCATCGCGGGGCTTACTATGTATCCGATGAGTCTCTATGAAACTGGAGAATCCACCGGTGCCGTCTCGCTTGAGGGATTGTTTGACAATCCAGTCCAGGACATCGCAACCCGCTCAAAAATGAGTGTGGAAGACCTTATCTTCGCTGCTTGCCGTGGAGGTTGGCCGGCAACGCTTCAGCCGACGACTGACCGAGGCAAACTCCTTGTCGCCAAGAATTACGTAAAGACCGTCTGCGAGAAGGACATTTCCAGGGCGGCCAAAGAGAAACTCGACCCTAAGATTGCGAAAGCCATTCTGCGCTCGTATGCCCGCAACGTCTCATCATTGGCCGACAAGGCCACCATCCTTGCGGATGTGACCGCAAACAATGACTCTCTGGTCCGGAGCACATTCGACAAGTATGTCTCCGCATTTGAGAAACTCTTCGTCATTCAGGACATCGGTGCCTGGAACCCGTCAATCCGTTCCAAGACCGCCATCCGCAGCGGTGAGAAACGCAGCTTCTGCGACCCTTCTGTCGCCGCCTCCGCTCTCGGCCTTGGGCCAGGGCAACTGCAGACCCAGCTCAAGACTTTCGGCTTCATCTTCGAGTGTATGTGCGTCAGGGACCTCAAAGTCTATTCCGCCCTGCTCGGAGGCGAAATCTCCCACTATAGGGACCGTTACGGCCTGGAATCCGACATTGTGCTCCACCTGGAGGACGGCCGCTATGCGCTGATCGAGTGCAAGCTGGGCAGCAGCGAAATCGAGGAAGGCGCATCCCACCTTAAAGAACTCGTCGAACTGATCCGAAAACATAATCAGGAAGAGAAGCACGTTCCCCTCCGTGAACCGGATCTTCTGATGGTCGTGACTGGTGGAGAATACGCTTACTCCCGTTCCGACGGAGTCCACGTCATCCCCCTCGCCTGCCTCAAACAATAATGGGATTGCTGCAGCATTTCTGATCTCTTTAGTCGTGCCCAAGGCCTATGACAACATTTTAGATATCATTTTTGGGAATGGTGACCTACCAGTAAGTACTATAGTTATCAACGGTGTATTACTGCTTGATGCAATAATTCAGGGAATCACCAGATATGCCACCCATTCAGCAGACAAATAATCTGAGTTTTGCGTACCTTTTTATCCTGACGGGGTGCAGGGAAAAAGACTGTAAACAGAACTGACCATTTCATTCACAGGCCCGGCATCCCCCTTCTGGGATGAATATTCGCAATCGCAAGGATGGGAAAATACGCTTGTTCTGCACAAGATTTAAAATGGCCCGGTCTCAGCGGAACTTTCCGTCCTCTTCGAGCATGCCGAGGTAGGAGTTGTAGCGCTCGGGGCTGATTTCGCCGCGTTCAAGCGCCTCCTTTACCGCACAGCCCGGTTCATGGGTGTGGGTGCAGGGGATGAAGCGGCATTTTCCGGAGAGGCGGAGCATCTCCGGAAAATAGGAGGCCGTCTCAGCGGCCTCCAGGCCTGAAAGGCCGAAGCCGCGAAGCCCCGGCGTATCGATCATGAAGCCGCCGCAGGAAAGCGGATACATCTCGTAAAGGGAAGTGGTGTGGCAGCCCTGCAGGTGGACGGCAGACAATTCCCCGACCTTGGGAGAAAGGGAGGGGTCGAGCGCCTTTACCAGCGAGGACTTCCCCACTCCGGATTCACCGGTGAGCAGACTCAGCCCGGAGGAACATTCCCCGCGCAAGCTTTCTATCCCCTCTCCCGTCCTGACCGAAGCCGGAATGACCCTGTAGCCGGCCTGACGATAGATATCCAGGAAACGCGCCACCTCGTCCGGGGCTTCGGAACCGTACAAATCCATTTTGTTGAGGACGATGAGCGGTTTTACCCCGTAGGCCTCGCAACTCACAAGGATGCGGTCCAGGAAAGGCTGTTTGATTTCCGGAAAGTAGAGGGTCACCACAATGACGGCCCGGTCCAGATTGGCCGCAATCACGTGGCTGCGGCGCGAGAGGTTGGTGGACCTGCGGACCAGATGGTTGCGCCTTTCGAGCACCCGGGTGATGATGGCCGGGGATTTTTCCGAGGGCTCGTCATCGTATTCGCAAAGCACCTCGTCCCCCACCGCCACAGGGTTGGTGGAAGCGCTTCCTTCGAGCCGTACTTTCCCCCGCAGGACCGCAGGGAAGGGCTTCCATGCGGGGAGCGGGCTCAGCAGGAAATGGCTGCCGGCATTCTTTACCACCGTGGCCTGCAACTGCCTCTTCATCTATAGTTTGCGGTATTTCTCATAACGGGCGGCAGCGTCGGCATCCGCCTGTTCGAAGAGTTGCCGGGCATTTTCCGGGAAACTGCGGCGCAGGGAGGCGTAGCGCGTCTCCCCCTCCAGGAACTCGGCATAGGGCATCGTAGGCTCCGGGGAATCCAGCTGGAAAGGCTTTTCCTTCCGGGGATCATAGCGATAAAGGGTCCAGTAACCGCTCTGCACGGCCCTCTTCATCTCTTCCTGCACCCGCTCCATCCCGATCCGGATGCCGTGTTCGGCGCAGGGGGCATAGGAAATGATGACCGACGGTCCGTCATACGACTGCGCCTCCTTTATGGCTTTTAAGAGTTGCGCAGGGTCTGCTCCCATCGCCACCTGCGCCACATATACGTTGCCATAGGTCATCAGCATGGCGCCGAGGTCCTTCTTGGCACTCTTTTTCCCGGACGAGGCGAACTTTGCCACCGCGCCGAGCGGCGTCGCCTTGCTGCTCTGCCCACCGGTATTGGAATAGACCTCGGTATCTACGATCAACACGTTCAGGTTCTCCCCGCCGGCAATCACGTGGTCCAGGCCGCCGAATCCTATGTCATAGGCCCAGCCGTCGCCGCCGTACATCCAGAAAGTCTTTGCGGCAAAGAGGTCCCGCATGGAGAGCAGTTGCAACGCTTCCGCACTCCCCTCCTTCTCCAGCAACGCCAGCAGCGCGTCCCCCGCAGCGCGGGATGCGTCATAGTCGTCAAAGGCAGCGAGGAAGGCGGTGCAGGCTTCTTTCAGGGCGCCTGCCGCCGATGCGGAAAAGGCTTCGACCAGCATTTTCAGCCGAGCCCGGCGCTGTTTGACCGAAAGGCACATCCCGAGGCAAAGTTCCGCATTGTTCTCGAAAAGGCTGTTGGTCCAGGCGGGACCGAATCCGCGCCGGTCGGTGGTATAGGGGATGCCCGGCATCGCCGCGCCCCAAGCCTGCGAACAGCCTGTGGCATTGGCCCAATAGACCCTGTCGCCGAAAAGCTGGGTAAGCAGTTTGGCATAAGGCGTCTCACCGCAACCCGCACAGGCCGCGGAATATTCCAGCAGCGGAGTCCTGAACTGGCTGCCCTTTATGCTGTACGGATCAAACCTGTCTCCCCTGGAAGGCAGCGAAAGGGCATAGTCATACAGGCCGCGCGAAGATTCGGACGGAAGCGCCGGCTCCATTTCCAAGGCCTGGACCGGGCAGGATGCCGAGCAGCTGCCGCAACCGGTACAGTCAAATTCCGAGAGCGCGAGCGCAAAGTGCAGACCCTTCGCGGAAGGACCCTTCGCCGGGGCCGTGACAAAGCACTCAGGAGCCGCAGCCGCTTCAGTATCGTCCAGCAGGAACGGCCGGATGGCCGCGTGGGGGCAGACCAGCGAGCAGCGGTTGCACTGGATGCACTTTTCCGCCTTCCAGCGGGGCAGGCGCACCGCTATGCCGCGCTTCTCATAGGCGGTAAGGCCCAGTTCCATGCACCCGTCCACATAGGGCAGGAACGCGCTGACGGGAAGGTCGTCACCCTTCTGCGCATTGACCGGTTCAAGGATCCCGCTTACAACGGCGGGCACCGCGGCGGCATCTGCCGGGGTTTCGTCCCCCATGCAAGCCCATGAAGCCGGCACGGGGACTTCCCGCACCCTCGCCGCACCCTCGTCGATGGCGGCAATGTTCTTTGCGACGACGGCATCGCCTTTGGCGAAATAGGTCTTTCGCGCGGCATCTTTCATCGCATCGAGGGCCGTCTGTCTGTCGATAATGCCGGAAACGGAGAAAAAGGCCGCCTGCAGCACGGTGTTGGTATGGCTGCCAAGGCCCAGGCGAAGGGCGATTTCAGTTGCGTCGATGACAAAGAGCCGCTGCTTTCTGAGGGCCAGGGAGCGCTTCACCGCCGCCGGCAGGAATGATTCGAGGGCATCGCCTTCAAAAGTACAGTTAAGCAGGAAATATCCGCCTTCCTTGAGTTCGGAAAGCATATCATAGCGCCGGATGTAACTGGCGTTGTGGCAGGCCACGAAATCGGCGTTCTTGACATAATAAGAGCGCTCAACGGGGCTTTTTCCGAAACGCAGGTGCGATTTTGTAACGCCGAAGGATTTCTTCGCATCGTACTCGAAATAGGCCTGTCCGTAAAGTCCGGCGCAGTCGCTGACGATATGGACGGTATTTTTGTTCGCGCCCACGGTTCCGTCACCGCCCAGTCCCCAAAACTTGCAGCTGTAAATCCCGGCGCCTTCTTCGGTAAAGGGCACGGAAGGCAGGGAACGGAAGGTCACGTCGTCGTTGATGCCGACGGTAAAACCATTTTTGGGGGCAGCGGAAGCGAGGTTTTCAAAGACGGCGAGCAACTGCCCCGGATCCGTGTCCTTCGAGGAAAGTCCGTAGCGGCCGCCGACGATGGTAAAATCCTTGCCGGAGGCTTGGGCCGCAGTACAAAAGTCCTCATAGAGCGGTTCTCCCGCGCTTCCGGGCTCCTTGCAACGGTCAAGCACCGCCACCTTCTTTACCGTCGGCGGCAGGACGCGGAAAAGATGCTCCGCGCTGAACGGACGGTAAAGGTGGACCTGCAGGAATCCGGTTTTCCTTCCGGCGGCATTCAACATATCCACCGCTTCTTTCACGGCCCCGGACACGCTGCCCATCGCCAGGATGACCTCCGTGGCGTCAGGGGCACCGTAATAATTGAAAAGATGGTAATCGCGTCCGGTAAGCGCGTTGATTTTCTGCAGATAGTCCTCCACAATGTCCGGCAGGGCGTCATACCAGGGATTGCAGGCTTCCCGGGCCTGGAAGAAGACATCGGGATTCTGGACGGTACTGCGGACAAGGGGATGCTCGGGGTTCAGCGCGCGCGCATGGAACTTATCCAGCGCATCCCGGTCCAAAAGGGCGCCCAGCGCCTCCGTATCCGGCAACTCTACCGTATTGATTTCATGCGAAGTACGGAATCCGTCAAAGAAGTGCATGAAAGGAGTGGAGCCTTTCAGTGCGGAAAGATGCGCGACCCCGGCAAGGTCCGCCACCTCCTGCACACTGCCCGAACAGAGCATCGCAAAGCCGGTATTGCGGCAGCACATTACATCGGAATGGTCGCCGAAAATGCTCATCGCGTGCGTCCCGACCGTCCTTGCCGCCACATGCAAGACCACCGGAAGACGTTCTCCGGCGATACGGTGCAGCACCGGAATCATCAGCATGAGACCCTGGCTGGAGGTAAAACTGGTAGCGAGGGAACCCGTCTGCGCGGCGCCGTGCACGGCGGCAATCGCCCCGGCCTCGGACTGCATTTCGGTCAGCGTCACGCTCTGGCCGAAAAGGTTCCTGCGTCCCCCGGCCGCCCACACATCGGTATGCTCCGCCATCGGCGAAGAGGGCGTAATCGGATAGATGGCCGCTATTTCCGTAAACTCGTACGCAATGTACGCCGCGGCCTCATTGCCGTCCATTGTAACAATTTTTCCCTTCATAAAATCTATCTCTCGCCGTATGCAGTCAGTCGCAGAAGGAAAACCCTCTGCGACCATTTACCCGGATAGGGTTGCGCAGCAACAGGGAACAGAGGGTGTCCTGATGCGCAAGCATACGGCAACGATTATAAACCAAGTTTTTTTACTGCCTCCTCCCGCATCTTGTACTTCAGGATCTTTCCGGCGGCGTTCATCGGGAACCCCTCCACGAACTCGATGTAGCGCGGCACCTTGTGCCGGGCCAGCCGTCCCATAATGAATTCGCGCATCTCCTCCTCAGCCACGCTTTGTCCCTCGTGCAGCACGATGCACGCCATGGCTTCCTCGCCGTATTTCTTGTCGGGGACACCTATGACCTGGACGTCTTTCACCGCAGGATGCGTATAAATGAATTCTTCTATCTCCTTGGGATAGATATTCTCGCCTCCCCGGATAATCATGTCCTTGAGCCGGCCGGTAATCTTGTAATTGCCCGCTTCGTCGCGGCAGGCAAGGTCTCCGGAATGCAGCCAGCCGTCGGCGTCGATGGTCTGCCTCGTGGCTTCGGGCATCTTGTAGTAGCCCTTCATCTGATTATATCCCTTTGCGCAGAACTCCCCGTTGACTCCGGGAGGGACCTCCATCCCCGTCTCCGGGTCTATGACCTTGCACTGCACGTAAGGGAACGCATAACCGACCGTCTCCGTACGCACTTCCAGCGAATCGGTCCAGGCGGACATGGTGTTTCCGGGAGCGGTTTCCGTCTGCCCGTAAACGCTGACGATTCCGCGCATGTTCATCTCGTCGGGCCGGGCGGCACGCTTCATCAGTTCCGGAGGACAGCCGGAGCCCGCCATGATTCCCGTACGCATATAAGAAAAATCGGTTTTCCTGTAATCCGGATGGTTGAACATCGCAATAAACATCGTCGGGACACCGTTGAAGCAGGTGATGCGTTCCTGGTTGATGCACGCCAGCGACGAACCTGCGGAAAAATACGGCATCGGGCACATGGTGGAACCGTGCGTCATGCAGGACGTCATGGAGAGCACCATGCCGAAACAGTGGAACATCGGCACCTGGATCATCATCCTGTCCGCGGTGGACAGCCCCATGCGGTCGCCGATACACTTGCCGTTGTTCACGACATTGTAGTGTGTCAGCATGACGCCCTTGGGGAATCCCGTCGTACCGGAGGTATATTGCATGTTGCATACGTCGTCGGGGCGCACGGCGGCAGCCATGGCATTCACCGACTCGGGACTTACCGCAGATTTCCGGGCCATCGCCTCGTCGAAGGTAAGGCAGCCCTTCATGCGGAAGCCCACCGTAATGACGTTGCGCAGGAAGGGAAGCCGGGAACAATGCAGCGGTTCCCCCGCTCTCGCATGGGAGATCTCCGGACAAAGTTCATTGATGATTTCACTGTACTTCGAATCCAGCGCCCCCTCTATCATGACCAGCGTGTGGGTATCCGACTGGCGCAGCAGGTACTCCGCTTCATGGATCTTGTAGGCGGTATTCATCGTCACCAGCACCGCACCGATTTTGGCAGCGGCCCAGAAACTGATGTACCAGGCGGGAACGTTGGTCGCCCAGACCGTCACCTTCGAGCCGGGCCTGACGCCGAGAGACACCAGGGCACGGGCGAAATCATCCACATCGTCACGGAACTGTGCATAGGTCCGGGTATAGTCGAGGGTGGTATATTTGAAGCAATACTGGTCGGAAAATTCCTCCACCATGCGGTCCAGCACCTGCGGGAAAGTGAGGTCGATGAGTTCGTCCTTCTTCCAGACATACCAGCCCGTACCGTCATGATTGGGATAAAGCAGTTCCTTATGGATGCGGTCACGCTCGAAGCGCTCCATATAGTTGACGAAAAACGGCAGGATCACATTCCGCTGCGTAAACTCCGGCATCCACTGGGGTTTCCATTCCAGCGATACAAAGCCGTCGTAATCGATCGACCAGAGCGCGTCGATGACCTGCTGGACGGGGAAGGTCCCTTCGCCGATGAGCATGTAAGCGCCGTCATCGCCGCTGTCGCGCAGGTGCACATGCTTCACATAGGCGCCCAGATTGGTAATGGACTGCGCGGGACTTTCGCCTTTGTCCCGGTAGGGATGGTGCACGTCCCAGAGGACGGCGAGCGAATCGCTGGCAAAGCCGTTCATCAGGTCCCGAAGGCGGGCGGTATCCGAAAATATGCCGCTCGTCTTGACCAGCAGGGTGACGCCCGCCGATTCCGCCGCCGGCAGCAGCGACGCGATATTCGCCCTGACGGCAGCGTCGTTTTCCGATGATGCATAAGCGCAGACATACGGAGCGCGAAGGTCTGCGGCGAGCGCAATCATCGCCTCCATTTCCTCCACGGCGGCAGCGTCCGGGGACGAAAGGTCGCAGGAAGAATCAATACATGGGACGGAAAGCCCTTTTTCGCGCAGGGCGCGCCAGGTAGGCATGACGGAATACTTGTCGAAAGGCCCGCCCTTCTCCATCAGGGATGGCTGACGTATGGGATTGTAGGGTTCAATCCCCGAAAAACGCATTTCTGCGGCTTCTGAGACCATTTCTTCCCAACTCAGGGAAGCCCAGCCGCGGGTAGAAAACGACAGTTTCATGCTTCGGCCTCCTCGTATGCGATTTTATTGACGGCGCTCAGGTATGCGCGCACGCTGGAGCCCACGATATCGGTGGAGATGCCCCGGCCGGAATAAAGTCTGCCGTCGTGACGCAGACGGACCACCGCCTCGCCCATGGCCTCGCGGCCCTCGGTCACGGAACGTATCTGAAAGTCATCCAGTTCGTAGTGCTGTCCCACGACCTTGTCTATAGCCTGGAAGGCGGCGTCCACAGGACCGTCCCCCACGCATACGCTTTCCAGCAGGGCGCCGTCCCGGGTAAGACGCAGATGGCAGGTGGCGGAAATCGTATTGCCGGAGTTGATGACAAAACTCTCCAGATGATAGGTGGGCGGCACCTGGAAGGCCACGGACGCCACGATGGCATCCAGTTCCTTGGGTTCTATGACTTCGTTCTTTTCGGCGAGGCGGAGGAAGGTTTCATAGACTTTTTCCGCATCCTCCGCAGAGAGGTCATAGCCCAGTTTCTCCACCACTTTCAGCACCGCATCCTTGTTGTCGCGCACCGTCAGGTTGAGTTCGCTGCGGTCTTCGCCGAGTACGGCCGCACCGCTGTTCCCGGTCTCGAAAAGCCGCTTGATCTGCGCGGTGATGCGCTGCATCTGCTCAAGGCGCACCCCGCAGGAAGCGTTGCAGACATCCTGCTTCAGCGCAAGGATGCCGGTGAAGCGTTTCAGCGACACGGTAGCGGCTCCGTAAGGCACGGTCTTGATTTCGTCGGCGCCGCCACGCACCGCGGCGATCGCGCAGGAATCCGCCATAAACATATCGTTGGAGCAGAATACCCCAAGCCGCACTTCCCGGGGAAGATACGCCCGGACAGCCTTGACGGTGGCGGCAAATTCATCGGCGAGCATATTCCCCGCCGTATCGCAAATCGTGACAATGCCCGCGCCGGCCCCGACGGCGGCATCGAAAGCCTTGTGCAGGAACTCCTCCTGCGCACGCCCCGAATCCTCCGCGATGAATTCCACCTCCGGGCAGAGGGCGGCGCAACGGGACACCAGGTCGGAAATCAGGGCCAGCACGGCATCCGGTTTACGGTGGCACAGATACTCCATCTGCACCGTACTCACCGGGACACTCACCTGCAGGCGCGGGTGCGCAGCCTTGCGCAGCGCTTCCCAGGTCTGACTTACCGTATCCGGATTGTCCAAGTCCAGCGGCACCGCAAGCGTACTGTCCCTGACCGTCCCGGCCAGGGACTTGATGAACAGTTCATCCGGCTTGCCCGCCACGATCGACGGCGTTTCGATAACGCTCAGCGCGAGACGGTCCAGCAGTTTCGCAAGTTCGATTTTCTCACGAAACGAAAGCGTCTGTCCGGCATTCGCACCGGCCTTTTTCATCGTAATGTCACTTACGGAAATCCTTCTGACCATTTTCTACTAACTTTTACGCAAATATATAAAAAAAGCGGTGAATCTGTATGGGACTCACCGCTTTCGAACCATTTCAAAGACTTACTTAATCTTCTCGTAGCCGTAGCGGCAGGTGTCGCCCAGTTCAAGCTCGATCTTCATAAGTCGGTTGTACTTGCAGATACGGTCGGTACGGCTCAGCGAGCCGGTCTTGATCTGGCCGCTGTTGGTGGCGACGGCGATATCGGCGATGGTCGTGTCCTCGGTCTCGCCGCTGCGGTGCGAGGTAACGGTAGTATAGCCGTTGCGATGCGCCATCTCGATGGCGTCCAGGGTCTCGGTGAGCGACCCGATCTGGTTGACCTTGATGAGGATGGAGTTTCCGGCGCCGAGTTCGATACCCTTGCGCAGGTACTTCACGTTGGTGACGAAGAGGTCGTCGCCCACCAGCTGGCACTTGCTGCCGACCGCCTTGGTGAGTTTCACCCAGCCTTCCCAGTCTTCCTCGCTCATACCGTCCTCGATGGAGTCGATAGGATACTTCTCGATGAGCCTCTGGAGATACTTGATCTGCTGGTCGGAAGAAAGTTTCTTGCCCTTCGGGTCCTTCTTCTTGCCGTCCTTGAGCTGCTTGTAATCATACCAGAACTTGCCCTGCTCGTCCTTGAAGCAGAACTCGGAAGCGGCGCAGTCCATGGCGATGGTAACGTCCTTTCCGGGCTCGAGTCCGGCGGCCTTGATGGCTTCGATGATGCAGTCCAGCGCATCGTCGATACCCTTGAGCGCAGGGGCGAAACCGCCTTCGTCACCGACGGCGGTGGAGCATCCGCGGCCCTTGAGCACCTTCTGGAGCGCGTGGAAGACTTCAGCGCCCATGCGCACCGCCTCGGCCTCCGAAGAAGCGCCGACGGGACGGATCATGAATTCCTGGAACGCGATGGGAGCGTCGGAGTGCGCACCGCCGTTGATAATGTTCATCATCGGGACAGGCAGCACATAGGTGTTCGTACCGCCGATGTAGCGGTAAAGCGGCATGTCGAGATATGCGGCGGCGGCATGCGCGACGGCGAGGGAGACACCCAGGATGGCGTTTGCGCCGAGTTTGCTCTTGGTAGGGGTGCCGTCGAGTTCGATCATGGTCTTGTCGATGGCCCTCTGCTCCAGGGCGGACATTCCGATAATGGCGGGAGCAATCACGTCGTTGACGTTGGCAACGGCCTTCAGCACGCCCTTGCCGCCGTAGCGCTTCTTGTCTCCGTCGCGGAGTTCAAGAGCCTCGTTCTCTCCGGTAGATGCCCCTGAAGGCACTGCCGCCACACCCTTTACGCCTGATTCGAGGACGACTTCGACCTCGACCGTAGGATTACCTCTCGAATCGAGGATTTCCCTTCCTGTTACTTGGATAATATGCATTTTTGTCTTGAATTAAGATAATTCGGTTTATAAAATCTCGCGAAGGTACTAAAATTCCGTCAGATTTCCAAGTTACCACTCCTCATATATCAGACCTTCGTTGCCGCCCGGAACCGGACTGGCGCACAGCACCTCCTGCCCTTCCGAAGGCACGGCGATACTCATTGGAGCTATATACTTTTTATCATCCATGGGGGGAATGTTTTACTTTCCTTTATTGCTGCTGCTTTTTCCAACGGTCGCGGGCGAGTTGCTGCATATCGCGCACGACATCCTGTTCGTCCACGATTTCATCGCCCAGGATGGTCTCGATTACGTCTTCCAGCGTAAGTATTCCCTGGAACGAGCCGTAGTCATTGATAACCACCGCTATCTGCTCGTCACGGGAAATCATCTCATCCCAGATCTCCCCCAGCGGCCGGTCCTCGGGGAAGGAGGCGATATCGCGGCGGATGGAGCCCAGCGGCGTGTCGAACTTGTCTTCCGCCATCAGCTGGAGCGCATCGATGCGCAGGATATAGCCGGTAATATATTCGTCGTTGTCCGAATAGACGGGAATGCGGGAATGGTGCCGGAAGCGCCTGTCCTTGTAAAAACTCTTGATGGGCATGCGTTCCGGGGCGATGGCGGCCACCACCCTCGGGGTCATGACATCGGAAGCCGTCACCTCGTCGATATTGATGATATTCTGGATGACCTCGTTTTCATCCTCGTCCAGTTCGCCGGACATCTCCGCCACGTCGGCCATGGCGCCCACCTCCTCACGCGACACCGAAGTATCCTTTTCCTCCGGGGTGATCAGCTTCTGCAGCCACTCCACGCAAAGGACGACGGGATAGAGGCAGAAAATGAGGAATTTGATGATGCGGGAAGACACGCCCATCAGGGACTTCCAATATACCGCGCCGATGGTCTTGGGAATAATCTCCGCAATCACCAGCACAAGGACCGTCATCAGCGCAGAGGCGAGACCGAACCACTGGCTGCCGAAAACTTCCGTAACCTGACGGCCCACGCCTGCGGCCCCTACGGTATTGGCGATGGTGTTGAGGCTCAGGATGGCGGCGATGGGGCGCAGCGAATCCAGTTTGTAGGCCTTCATCAGCGTCGCCGGACGATACCCCTCCTCTTCGCGCATCGTAATATAGGAAAGCGGCGTGGACATCAGCACCGCTTCCAGGATGGAGCAGAGGAATGACACCACCAGTGCAAAAATCAAGAACAAGAATAATTCCGTCATCCGGATGCAAAGATAAACAGATTTTATCAAAAAAAATGAGTATCTTCGCCCCGCCAAAAAACCAAGCACATAATTATGACCAATTTATTCGATCTTACAGGCCGCGTCGCGGTCGTTACCGGAGCCTCCACCGGTCTCGGTCTCCAGATGGCGAAAGCGTTTGCCAGCCAGGGCGCAAAGCTCGTGCTGCTCGCGAGGAGGATGAATTTACTGGAGGAAAATGCGAAAGCCATCACCGCCGAATTCGGTGTCGAGGTCCTTCCCTTTGCCTGTGACATCACCAGCGCGGAGCGCGTCAAGGAAGCCGTCAAGGCGACCATCGACCGTTTCGGCCGCGTCGATATTCTCGTCAACAACGCCGGCACGGGCGCCGTGGCTCCCGCAGAAGAGATCAGCGACGAACAGTTCAGCAACGAGATGAACATCGACCTGTTCGGGACGTTCCTCTGCGCCAGGGAATTCGGCAAGGAAATGATCAAGGCCGGATACGGACGCATCATCAATATCGCATCGATGTACGGACTCGTCGGCAACCTCATCGTCGGCAGCGCCCCCTACCATGCGGCAAAGGGCGGAGTGGTGAACATGACCCGCGCCCTCGCAGCCGAATGGGGCAAGTACGGCATCACCGTAAACAGCATCTGCCCCGGTTATTTCTACACCGACCTCACCACCGCCACCCTGGATTCCGATTATTTCCAGGCGATTGCCAAACAGAACATTCCCCTGGGACGTTACGGCAAGAACGGGGAACTGGACAGCTGCGCGCTGTTCCTCGCCTCCCCTGCCAGCACCTACGTCACCGGACAGAACATCGCGGTGGACGGCGGTTACACCTGCGTCTAGCAGACAGGCGCCGCACACACAGGGCGGAGACATGCGAAAAGAGATGGCTATCGGTCTTTCGACCTTTAGCCATCTCTTTTTCCATAGTTTACGGGACTACATCATTCCCCCGGCGGGCATGGCAGGTGCGGGAGGTTCCGGTGCGGGAATCTCGGCGATACCGCATTCGGTCGTCAGGAACATCCCGGCAACGGACGCCGCATTCTCCAGCGCGACACGCGCCACCTTGGTCGGGTCGATGACGCCGGCCTCGAACATGTTCACATACTCCCCGGTCCTGGCATTGTAGCCGAAGTCGCCCTTGCCCTCGCGGATCTTCTGGATGACGACGCTGCCGTCCACGCCCGCATTGAGGGCAATCTGACGGAGAGGTTCCTCGATGGCCTTCGCCACGATATGGATACCGGTAGTCTCGTCCTCATTGGCACCCTTCAGGCCTTCGAGCGCAGAGATGGCGCGGATATAGGATACACCGCCACCGGGCAGGTAGCCCTCTTCGACAGCGGCACGGGTAGCGTTGAGCGCATCCTCCACGCGGTCCTTTTTCTCTTTCATCTCGACCTCGGTGGTGGCTCCGACATAGAGCACCGCCACACCGCCTGCGAGCTTTCCGAGACGCTCCTGAAGTTTCTCCTTGTCGTAATCGGAAGTCGTGGTCTCCATCTGCTTGCGGATCTGGTCTGCGCGGTCCTTGATGGCAGCCTTGTCCCCGGCACCGCCGACAATCGTGGTGTTCTCCTTGGTAATGGTCACCTTCTCCGCCTTGCCGAGCATATCGGGAGTGGCATTTTCCAGGGTATAGCCCCTCTCTTCGGAAATGACGGTCGCACCGGTGAGGATGGCGATATCCTGAAGCATCTCCTTGCGGCGGTCGCCGAATCCGGGAGCCTTCACGGCGGCAATCTTGAGCGCACCGCGCAGTTTGTTCACTACGAGGGTGGTCAGCGCCTCGCCGTCCACATCTTCGGCAATGATGAGCAGTTCCCGGCCTTCCCTGGCAATGGGCTCAAGGATGGGGAGCAGGTCCTTCATCGTCGAAATCTTCTTGTCGGTGATGAGGAGCGCAGGGTTGGTCAGTTCAGCCTCCATCTTGTCTCCGTTGGTCATGAAATACGGGGAAATGTACCCGCGGTCGAACTGCATCCCCTCGACGACCTTGACCTCGGTATCGGTACCCTTGGCTTCCTCGACGGTAATCACGCCGTCCTTCTTCACCTTGGACATCGCATCGGCGATCAGTTTTCCGATATACCCGTCGTTGTTGGCGGAAACGGTGCCTACCTGCTCGACCTTCGAATAGTCGTCACCCACGGCCTGGCTCTGCTTCTTGAGGCTCTCCACGACAGCGGAAACGGCCTTGTCGATACCGCGCTTCAGGTCCATGGGGTTGGCGCCGGCGGTAACGTTCTTGATGCCGACATTGATGATGGCCTGGGCGAGGACGGTAGCGGTAGTAGTTCCGTCGCCGGCCTGGTCGTTGGTCTTGGAAGCGACTTCCTTGACCATCTGGGCGCCCATATTCTCGAACTTGTCCTCAAGTTCGACCTCCTTGGCGACGGTAACGCCGTCCTTGGTCACCTGCGGCGCACCGAATTTCTTCTCGATGACCACATTGCGTCCCTTGGGCCCGAGGGTCACCTTTACTGCGTTTGCCAACTGGTCGGCACCGCTCTTCATTTTCGAGCGTACATCCGATTCGAATTTTATCTCTTTTGCCATAATTGTTTGTGTTTTAATCAATTAGATTTAGATGGACTGCAACGTTAGGGCACATTTACCCGGATAGGGTTGCGCAGCAACAAGTGCCCGTTGTTGCAGTTCATTTTAAAGGATTGCCAAAATGTCCGACTGCTTTACGATGAGATATTTCTTGTCATCGACGGTAACCTCGGTTCCGGAATACTTGCCATACAGCACCATATCCCCCACCTTCACTTCCATCGGTTCATCCTTCTTGCCGGGACCCGCCGCCAGGACCTTGCCCTGCTGCGGTTTCTCTTTTGCCGTGTCGGGAATGAAAATTCCGGAAGCCGTCTTGGTCTCCGCTTCCTTGGGTTCAATCAGAACCCTGTCTGCCAAAGGTTTAATCATAATCAAAGATTTTAAATTGTTTTGCTCTCTTCACTTGAAAAAGCGCCCCCGGAATGACCGGAAACGCCTCTTCAAAAATCAAGGTCCGTGCCAGTGACAAAATGTCAATCTAGTACTTGTTGAGCGGCACTCCCGCTGTCATCTGATGCACCTTTTTACGCACGTCGGAAAGCACCGCCTCATGATCTGCAGGCATTTCCTTGCGGTTCAGCGCATCTATATGCTTTGCACAAGACTCAAGCACCGCATCAATGAGGCATACGATGTCCCGCATATCCTTCTCCACAAAACCGCGGGAAGTCACTGCAGGCGTTCCCACGCGGATTCCCGAGGTCTGGAAAGGAGACCGGCTGTCGAAAGGCACCATATTCTTGTTGACGGTAATGTCCGCCTTGACCAGCTGCGTTTCCGCAATACGGCCGGTCACATCGGCAAACTTGCCCCGCAGATCAATCAGCATCAGGTGGTTGTCCGTACCTCCGGAGACGACTTTATAGCCCTTCTCCAGAAAAGCGTCGCTCATCGCCCCGGCATTGGCGATAACCTGTTTCTGATAGGCGATATACTCGGGCTGCTGCGCCTCGAAAAACGCGACGGCCTTTGCGGCGATGACATGCTCGAGCGGGCCGCCCTGAATGCCGGGAAAAACGCTGCTGTCCAGGACCTGGGACATTTTCTTCAACTCGCCCTTCGGGGTTGTACGCCCGAGCGGATCGTCAAAGTCCTTACCCAGCAAAATGATGCCTCCACGGGGGCCGCGAAGGGTTTTATGCGTCGTCGAAGTAACGATGTGCGCATATTTTACAGGGTTTTCCAGCAAGCCTGCGGCAATAAGCCCTGCCGTATGCGCCATATCGATCCAGAGCAATGCCCCGACCTCGTCGGCGAGCGCACGCATACGCGCATAATCCCATTCGCGGGAATATGCCGATGCGCCGCCGATGATGAGTTTGGGACGGCATTCGCGGGCCTTCCGCTCCATCTCTTCGTAATCGATGCGGCCGGTCGCGGGATCCAGGCCATAGGGCACCGCGTGATACAGGATGCCCGAAGCATTGACGGGAGATCCGTGCGTCAGATGGCCACCCTGGCTGAGGTCGAGCCCCATGAAAGTATCGCCGGGACGAAGCACGGCCATGATGACCGCCATATTGGCCTGCGCGCCGGAGTGCGGCTGCACATTCGCCCACTGAGCACCGTAAATGGCCTTCAGGCGGTCGATGGCGACCTGCTCAATCTGGTCGACGACCTCGCAACCGCCGTAATAGCGCTTGCCGGGATAACCTTCCGCATATTTGTTGGTGCAGACGGACCCCATCGCCTTGAGCACATCCTTGGATACATAGTTCTCGGAGGCGATGAGTTCCAGCCCTGCCGCTTGCCTTTCGGCTTCTTTCTTGATAAGGTCGGTAATGACCAAATCCTGTTTCATATCAGCGTTTTATGTTTTTATGCTGCCTGTTTGATGGCGGCCTGGGCAGCCGCGAGACGTGCGATGGGCACGCGGAACGGAGAGCAACTTACATAGTCGAGACCGATCTTGTTGAAGAACGAGATGGAATCGGGGTCGCCGCCGTGCTCGCCGCAGATGCCGCACTTGAGGTCGGGACGCTTGGAGCGGCCGGACTGGATGCCCTGCTCGACCAGTTTGCCCACGCCCTTGACGTCGATGGTTTGGAAAGGATCGCTGTCCAGGATCTTGTTGCCCAGGTAGTCGCCCATGAAGGTGCCGACATCGTCACGCGAGAAACCAAAGGTCATCTGGGTGAGGTCGTTAGTACCGAAGGAGAAGAATTCGGCGGTACGGGCCATCCTGTCGGCGGTCAGCGCGGCGCGCGGGATTTCGATCATCGTCCCGAAGTGGTAGTCGATGGTCTGTCCGTAGTACTGCTGCTCCACCTCGACGCGCACTTTCTCGCAGTGGCTCTTCTGGAATTCAAGTTCGCGGGCGGACACCGTAACGGGAATCATGATTTCCGGCTGGGGGTGGAAACCTTCCTGCTGAAGTTCCGCCGTCGCGGAGAAGATGGCCCTGTACTGGGTCTCGGCGATAAGGGGATAGGTAACATGCAGACGCACGCCGCGGTGTCCCATCATCGGGTTCACCTCGTGCAGGCTCTCGCCGCGCTTATCCACCTCGTCCACGGAGATACCGAGTTCCGCGGCAAGCTGTGCACGCTTGTCTTCCGTCTTGGGGACGAATTCGTGGAGCGGCGGATCGAGCAGACGGAACACCACCGGCTTGCCGTCCATGATCTTGAGCGTACTCTTGACGGAAGCCTTGATGAAGGGTTCGAGTTCGGCCAGGGCCGCTACCCTCTCCTCATCGGACTGGGACATGATCATCTTGCGGAGTTTCGCCAGCGGAGTTTCGGAATTCTTGCCGTAGAACATGTGCTCGATACGGAAGAGGCCGATACCCTCGGCGCCGAACTGAAGGGCGCGGGCCGCATCCTCGGGCGTATCCGCGTTGGTGCGGATTCCAAGACGGCGGAACTTGTCCACCACATTCATAAACTTGATGAAGAGCGGGTTCTCGCTCGCATCCATCGTTTCGATGGCGCAGGCATAGACGGCGCCCTTGGCTCCATTCAGCGAGAACGCATCGCCTTCCTTGTAAACGCGGGGGTCATTGCCGAAGGAAACGGTCTTCTGCTCGAAGTTGATCTTCATGGCCTCGCAACCGACGATACAGCACTTGCCCCATCCGCGGGCGACGAGCGCCGCGTGGGAAGTCATGCCGCCGCGGGTGGTAAGGATTCCGGCGGAAGCGCGCATACCCTCGATGTCCTCGGGAGAGGTTTCCTCGCGGATCAGGATGGTCTTCCTGCCCTTTGCAGCCGCTTCCATCGCCGCCTCGGAGGTAAAGACGATCGTACCGACGGCTCCGCCCGGAGAAGCGGGAAGGCCGCGGGCGATGACTTCCGCATTCTTTTCGGAAGCAGGATTGAGGATCGGGTGCAGGATTTCGTCAAGCTGGGACGGAGAGACGCGCATCACGGCGGTCTTCTCATCGATCATTCCCTCGGAGAGCATATCCATCGCCATCTGCAGGGCGGCAATACCGGTACGTTTGCCGATACGGCACTGGAGCATCCAGAGCGTGCCTTCCTGAATGGTGAACTCGATGTCCTGCATATCATGGAAATGGTCTTCCAGACGTTTGCGGATGCCGTCAAGTTCCTTGTAAACCTCAGGCATAGCGGTCTCCAGGGATTCGAGGGCCTTGTTGTGTTCGTTCTTGGTCGCCTCGTTCAGGGGGTTCGGGGTGCGGATACCGGCAACCACGTCCTCGCCCTGGGCGTTGATGAGCCATTCGCCATAGAATTTGTTGTCACCGTTGGCCGGGTTGCGGGAGAACGCCACGCCGGTCGCGGAGGTATTGCCCATGTTGCCGAATACCATGGACTGCACGTTCACGGCAGTACCCCAGTCATCGGGAATCTTCTCGATGCGGCGATAGGCGATGGCACGCTTTCCGTTCCAGGATTTGAACACGCCGCCGATGGAGCCCCAAAGCTGGGCTTCGGCCGTATCGGGGAAATCCACGCCGAGCACTTCCTTCACCTTATCCTTGAAGAGGACACAGAGGTCCTTGAGTTCGTCGGCGGTGATATCGGTATCGGACTTGTAGCCCTTGGCTTCCTTGAGGTCGGCCATCATCTTGTCCAGCTGCTGACGGATTCCCTTGCCGTCTTCAGGCTCGATGCCTTCGGCCTTCTCCATCACGACGTCGGAATACATCATGATGAGACGGCGGTAAGCGTCATACACGAAACGGGGGTTGCCGGTCTTCTTGATCATGCCGGGAATCGTGGCGGAGCAGAGTCCGATATTAAGGATGGTATCCATCATGCCGGGCATGGAAGAACGGGCACCGGAACGGCAGCTCACGAGAAGGGGATCGGAAGGATCGCCGAATTTCTTCCCCATCAGTTTTTCCGTAGCGGCCAGCGCCTCGGCCACGTCTTTCTTCAATTCATCGGAGTAGCCGCCGCCCAGTTGATAATACTCGGCGCAACACTCGGTGGTAATGGTGAATCCGGCAGGTACCGGCATTCCCAACCTGCTCATTTCGGCCAGGTTCGCACCCTTGCCACCCAGAAGTTCCCGCATGGAACCGTCGCCCTCAGCCGTCTTCCCGCCGAAGCGATACACTCTTTTCTTGTTCTGAAACATACTTAAATAATATTAGATTACTTTCGTTTTTCCCGCTCCCTATGAGTTTCACCTCATAATAATCTGCGAAGGTAAGCAAATTTCTTGGATTATCCTATATAAAAACAAGGCCCGCCGGGAATCGGCAGGCCTTGAAACGTGCGCGGGATGAGACTCGAACTCACACAGGTTTTACCCCACTAGCTCCTGAAACTAGCGCGTCTACCATTTCGCCACCCGCGCGCTAGGGACTGCAAATATACAACTTTTTTTAAAAAATATACGCTACCGATAAAATAAAGTCGTCCGGAAGGAAGAAATATTTTCCGCCGCTCACCCGCAGCGTCCCGCAATCGGGGCAGGCATAACTGCGGTAACGGTCATAACCCGCCCAGGCACCGATGCCGAAATCCAGATTCCAGTGTTTCCCCAGCATATAGGCATAGCCCGCGGAGAGTCCCCCGCCCAGCCGGTCGCCTTCGGTGGTTACCGGAGATTTGAACCCGCCCCGGCTGTACTCCTGCCATTGCGCGCGGGCACCCACCCACCAGCCGGAATATACATGCCAGGGCCACCAGCGCGCTCCGGCCCGTACCAGCCGCTGCCGCGACTGGAAGCGTCCGCGCGAAGTCTCGAAGGAAAAGGGGTTATATTTGGCCCCCACAAGGACGGACCAGTGCCGTGCAAAGCCGTAGGCCGCCTCGATATTCAGGGTTCCGAACTGGGCATAATCTGCGGCGTTGGTGGAAAGGGAGAATTCCTGCGCCCCCGCCCGGCGCCCCGCCGCCGTCAGCAGCAGGGCGCACAGCATCCAGGCCAACCTATTCATAGCGGGAAAAGGCCTGATTGATCAAACTCTTGTATTCAGGATAATAATAGATGATGCGTTCACGCAGCGTCTCCCGGTCCGTCACCTCGGCGTCCAGGGCCTTGAATACCTTGAAGCGGGTTATTCCCCGTTCATCCAGCCAGGTGAGGACCTGGGGGTGGAACCAATAGGAATAGCCATAAGCCGCAGTCCCTCCTCCATAGCGGCGCTCCATCAACGCATTCTGGACGGAGTAAGCCCACATTTCCGCCACGGCGACATAACCGCTCCCCTCATCCTGGGGATTGCCGTAGGACATACTGCCCGTAGAAATGAAGGATCGCAGCATGTATTCGGCAAGCGGGTCCCAATAAGCATTCCCGACTTTGGTATAATGGCTGGCATGGGCACATTCATGCAGCACCAGGGAATAAATGCTCCTGCAGTCGCTGCAGCCCTTCAGGCCGATCACCAGGTCCGGGAGAAACATCTTCACAAGGAACGAATACTGTCCCAGCCACTCTCCGACGAGGGTCTGGTCGATCAGGCAGCCGTGCTGCATCATCACGGCCCCGCTGACATCCAGCAGTTGGAAGCACCAGATGCGCAGGTTCTCCGGCGGGGTATTGACGGCATCGCCGCCTTCCCCCTCACAGGATTCATAATAATCGTAACAGGCATTATTGATGACGCTGCGGCAAAAAAAGGCTGCGGTCCGATCGCTCGTCTATGGTCACGCTCACCCCCTCCGGTCCCGCCTTGCCGAGCGTCGATACCGAAGCGGGAACCAGGATGAAATTGAAACCCGTCGCAAACCCCTTCTCGTTTTTAAAAACGATACGGTAGCGCATTTCCGTGGCAAAGGCACGGTTCAGGCGATAATGCCCCTGCGCATCCGTATAGCCCTTCGCGATTTTCACGAAGGAGTTGCTCACGACCATGACGCCGCGCACGCCGACGGGAGCGGCACCGAGGGCGGAATCCACCAGCAGGATATCCCCCTCCGCACGCACCGCCGCACCGCTGCCGTCGCGCGAGACTTCGGAAAGCAGCGCCTCGTTGCCGGTCAGGCGGTACGCTTCCCGCTCCACCGCAACCCAGTCGATGCCGTCTGCACGCGAATCCGGATCATTGTCCGCGATATAGCACGCATCCAGCACTTCATGGCGGATGCCGTCAGGGAAGGGAAAATCCTTGCCGACCACCGCATATTGCCAGGTGATGCTCCCCTCCGGGACGGAAGGGTCATGATAATAATCCCCTTCCCGCAGGATTCGGTAATCCACCGGATGGTCCAGCAAGGTCAGGCCGAGCGAAAGGAGTTCTTCCAACTGCGCCCGGTCCGATGGCAGGAAGCGGACATAGAAGTCCGTGGGTTCAGGGATTACCCTTTCGCTGCGGGTCGGATACAGGCTGTGCAGCGCCTTTGAGACATTTTCCACCGAATAGGGGTCCTCGAGTTGTTCCCCCAGCACAATCATCCCGTGTCCGGTTTCAGCGGCAGGAGCCGCGGAATGAGGACTTTCCACGGAAGCGGAAACGCAGGCCGCGAAGAGGGGGAACGCAAAAAACAATAAAAAAATCCGTTTCATACTACCTCGTTTTTCAAGTTACGGGGCAAAGGTAGGAAACGGAGTGCCGTTGAATTTTTTTGTCAACGGCTAAGTTGGGGAAAAATCAAAAATACGTGACAGTCTGCCTTTCGATGGCACTCATCAGGCTGTTCCCGAGACGGCTTACGCCGAGCCGGAACAGACTTTTATGGAGCCACTGCTCCCCGAGCAGGGTCTTGACAATCAGGAAATAGCCCATCGCATCCTTCGCATTCGAAATGCCGCCGGCCGCCTTGAACCCCACCTTCCGGCCGCTTTCCGCATGAAAGGCACGGATCGCCTCGCACATCACATAGGCGGCGGCGGGCGTCGCATTCACGCTCACTTTTCCTGTGGATGTCTTTATAAAATCGGCCCCGGCTTCCATGGCGAGCAGCGACGCTTCGGCAATGTTCTCCGCAGAGACCAGAAGCCCTGTCTCCAGAATCACCTTCAGCACCACGCGGCGGCCCTGCGCGGCGGCTTCCTCGTCTATGCCTGCCCGTATGGCGGCAATCTCCTCGAAAGCGGCATCCTCGTCACCTGCAAGGAAGTCGCCCAGCGACAGCACGATATCCACCTCATCCGCACCGTTGCGAACCGCCATGCGGCTCTCCAGCACCTTCACTTCCGGATAACTCTGGGAAGCCGGGAAGCAACCCGCTGTCGTCGTCACGTGCAACTGCTTGTCCGCACGCGCCGAGGCGACGACCCCGGCGAAGTTGGGATAAACACAGACGGACGCCGGCAACGGATAGGAAGGATATTGAGCGCTGAGGCCGTTGACTTTTTCTACCAGTTTACGCACGGAATCCTTCGTATCCGTCGCGTTCAGGGTCGTCAGGTCCATCAGGGAAAAACAGGCGAGCAGGGTTTCGCGGGTAGAAAGCGCATCCACCTGTCCGGCAATGGTATCCAGTGCGGCGGCCACTGCCTTTTCATCCGGCGCATAGCCGTATTTCTCAAGGAATTTCATAAACTGCTATTCATTTAAAGTCAAACTTAATCCTGGGCACAGCGCAATGAATCCCGGAATGCGTCAACCCGCTTCCATACCCCCTCTTCCGGAATGACGACCAGACGGGCCTGGCGTTCCCTCTCCGCCGCAGCGACCTGCTTCTCCTTCGCTGTACGCCTCCGGTCCAGCAGGGATGCGGACTTTTTCAGGATTTTCGCATAGGCGGCAGGATTTTCCAGATAGTACCGCACGCTTGCATCGTAGTCTTTGAACGAGTATCCGTATTTTTTGAATACGGCTTCGTAAAACAGGGTCGTATCCGCCTGCGTGCGCATTTCAGGGTGATCGTGCAGCCACTGGTCCGCAAGGAGCATGTCGGCATGGACCTGCGCCAGTTTCCGGGCCGGGATCACCCTTCCGCGGCTGCAGGACAGCGGCAGGAGGACAAGCCCCAGCAGAAGGATATGACGCAAGGCACGCATTATCTCAGCACGGCTCCGAAGTCCCGGGCATAAGCATCGAGGATACGCGCCATCGTCCGCTCCACATCGGCATCCGTCAGGGTCTTTTCATCGTCGCGCAGCACGAAACTCATGGCATACTGTTTCTTGCCAGCGGGGATTTTATCGCCGCGATAAACATCGAAGAGGCCCACGCTGCGCAGCAGTTTCTTCGCATTTTTCAGCGCACAGCCGCGCAGGTCGGAATAACTGACGCCCTCGTCCAGGAGCAGGGCCAGGTCGCGGCGCACCTCCGGGAAACGGGGCAGTTCCCGGAATGCCACCTTGTCACGCTTTACCAGGAGGAAGAGCGTATTCCAGTCGATTTCCGCAGCTACGACGCCCTGCTTGACGCCGAAGCGCTTCGCAAAGGCGGGCGCCACGATGCCGACGGTAGCCAGGACGCGGCCTTCTCCGGGCAGTTTATACACCACGCCCTCGGAATAAATATCGGCGGGAGCGGGTTCCGTCCACATCGAATAAAGGTCCGCGCCGTAGCGACGGAGCAGCATCGCCACATAACCCTTGAGCAGGAAGAAATCGCTGCTGCGCGGCGATCCGTTCCAGGATTTTTCCGGTGTTCCGCTCATCATCAGGCAGAAAACGGGATGCTCCTCATAGCCCGAGAGTTTCTGCGGATCCCCGTCGGGAAGCCGGCGATATACCGAGCCGTATTCGAAGGTACGCAGCGTATAGCACTGCCGGTTCACATTGTAGGCGACAGTCTCGAGACCGCCGGGCACCAGGCTCTGGCGCAGGACGTTCAGGTCGGAACTGAGCGGGTTGACAATCTTCACGCAAGCCTCCTCAGGGAAGGTTTCCAGGGAAGCATAAGCAGCCTGACGCGTCAGGGAGTTGTTCATGATTTCCGTGAAACCGTTCGCGGCCAGGAAAGCGGAAATGGCGTTGCGCACCGCCTCCGGTTCCGGAGACGGGGTCGCGTTCACCGACATTTTCATATGCTGCGGCAGCGCGATATTGTTGTAACCGTAGATGCGGAGGATTTCCTCCACGACATCGCATTCCCGCTGCACATCCACCATATAGCTAGGCGCCAGCACTACGGCACCGTCCTCGCGACGCTCCACAAATTCGTAGGCCAGCGCATCGAGGATGGTTTCGATGGCCTTACGGCCGACAGACTGGCCGACAAACGCATCGATGCGGGCATAATCGAGTTCGATGCGGGCGCGTTCGAAGGGCTTGGGGCACACTTCCAGGATTTTACCCGAGACCTTCCCGCCCGCACATTCCTGAATGAGAAGTGCAGCGCGCTTGAGCGCATACAGGCAGACGAGCGGATCCGCTCCGCGTTCGTAGCGGAAGGAAGCATCGGTCTGCAACCCCTCCCTACGCGCAGTCTTCCGGATAGATGCGGGGTCGAAATACGCGCTCTCAAGGAAAACATTGACGGTGCTCTCCGTAACGCCGGAATCAAAGCCGCCGAATACCCCCGCGATGCACATGGGGCGCGTTTCATCGGCAATGACCATATCCGTCGCTTTCAGTTTGCGGTCGATTTCGTCAAGGGTCTTGATTGCTTCGTCCTCGGCCGCACGGCGTACGACCACTTTACCGCCGCCGATGCGGTCCGCATCGAAAGTATGCAGCGGCTGCCCCAGTTCGAACAGCACGAAATTGGAAATATCAACGATGTTGTTGATGGGACGCAGACCAATGCTCATCAGGCGCTGCTGCAGCCACTCGGGAGAGGGACCGACCTTGACGCCGCGGATGCTCAGCCCGGTGTAGCGGGGAGCGCCGTCGCTGTCCCGCACTTCCAGGCTGATATCGTCTCCGGGGCCTTCCGCGAAAGCATCGACGCCGGGGCGGACAAGTTCACAGGGCTTTCCGTTCAATTTCAGCCAGGCGTACAGGTCGCGGGCCACGCCCCAGTGGGAGGCGGCGTCCACACGGTTCGCCGTGATTTCATATTCGATGACCGCCTCGGTCTCCAATTTGAGATATTGTTTGGCGGGCATCCCCACGGGCGCGTCCTCGGGGAGCACCATAATGCCGTCATGGTTATTGCCCAGCCCCAGTTCATCTTCGGCGCAGATCATACCGAAACTCTCCACCCCGCGGATCTTGGATTTCTTAATCTTAAAATCTCCCGGAAGGACGGCTCCCACGCAGGCGAGCAGCACTTTTTGCCCGGCCGCCACGTTCGGTGCGCCGCAGACAACGGTCAGCGGCTCACCCGTCCCGGCATCCACTTTCGTCACATGAAGGTGATCGCTGTCCGGATGCGCCCCGCATTCCAGCACCTTCGCCACCACGACGCCGGCCAGCCCGCCGGGGATACGTTCCGTTTCCTCCACCGCATCCACCTCGATTCCTATGGAAGTCATCGCCTCCGCGACCTGTGCGGGGGTAAGGTCACATTTCAAATAATCTTTAAGCCAGGAATAGCTGAGTTTCATATCGTTTATCTTAAATCTTCCGGATTGAACAATTTGGCGATGAATTTTCCTTTGTCGAAGGGCTCGATGTCATCGATGCCTTCACCCGTGCCGATAAAGCGCACGGGAACGCCGAAACGGTCCGAAACGCCCACGACGACACCGCCTTTGGCCGTCCCGTCGAGTTTGGTCAGGACCAGTGAGGTAACGGCTGTGGCACGCACGAACTCCGCCGCCTGCGCAAAGGCATTCTGACCGGTGCTGGCGTCGAGGATGAGCATCACTTCCTGCGGGGCTCCGGGGAGCACTTTCCCGATGGAATTACGGATTTTGGAGAGTTCGTTCATCAAATCGACGCGGTTGTGCAGACGGCCGGCGGTATCGATAAGGACGACATCCGACCCGCGCGCAACGGCGGACTTGACCGTATCGTATGCCACGGCCGCAGGATCGGACCCCATCTGCTGCCTGACGATATCCACCCCGGCACGCTCCGCCCAGATGACCAGTTGGTCTACGGCGGCGGCACGGAAGGTATCTCCCGCACCCAGCAGCACCTTATAGCCCTGCTTGCGATACCAGAGCGCCAGTTTTCCGATGGTCGTCGTCTTGCCTACGCCGTTCACGCCGACGACCAGGATGACCAGCGGGCCCTCACCGGGATTCGGGCACAGGGCCCCCGGCACGCTGTCCGGGAGCAGGGCGGCGATCTCATCCCGCAGCAGGCCGACGAGCTCATCGAAGGACATGTACTTGTCCTTCTGCACCCGCTCCTCCAGATTGTCTATGACCTTCAAGGTGGTATCCACCCCCAGGTCAGACTCTACGAGGGCCTCTTCGATGGCATCCAGCGTGTCGTCATCCACCCTGGACCTGCCGGCGATGGCCCGGCCTATCTTCTGAAAAAAACTCAACGCCATAGCCTGCAAAGTTAACAATCTGCAGGGAAAAATAAAAAAAGATTATATTTGCAAAAAAGGCTACGCAACGCTATATCTGGTTTTATTGGCGAGGCTCTCATGAATCAACTGTCATTAATGGAATTCAGCGTAGGATTTTTCAGGCTCCTGTACTTGACAAGCATGGTCCTGACGGTTGCCTTGACCCTGATGTATTTTAATCAGATCTTCCATATGGTCACGAGCACTTTCCTCAAGAAAAAAACGTGGCCGGACGCCCGCAGGCGACATGCTTACGCTTGTATTATCCCTGCCCACAATGAGGAGGCCGTCATCGGCGACCTGATTGACAGCATCCTGCGGCAGGACTATCCGCAGGAACTGCTGCAGGTTTTCGTGGTGGCGGACAACTGTTCGGACCGTACGGCGGAGATAGCAAGAGGGAAGGGCGTCCATGTCCTTGTGCGCGACAATCCGCTCGAAAGAGGCAAGAGCTACGCCCTGGACTACGCTTTCAAGACAATACTTTCGATGAATCCCGCGCTCGGCGCGGAGGGCTATTTTATCTTTGACGCGGACAATTTCCTGACGCCGGACTATATCACCCAGATGAACAAGGCATTCGACAGCGGAGAAGAAATCGTGGCCGGCTTCCGCGACTCCAAGAATTTTTCGGCAAACTGGGTATCCGGAGTAAACAGTTACATGTTCCTCAGGGAATCCCGGCAGATCCACTACAGCCGCGCGGCCATGGGCATAGGCAGTTTTGTCTCAGGAACTGGTTTCCTAATTGCCGGACGTCTGATACGGGAGGCCGGAGGCTGGCCCTACCGGACTCTGACGGAGGACATTGAACTCTCCGCCGACTATACCGCCCGGGGCGGCAAGGTAGCCTACTGTACAGACGCCGTATTCTATGACGAACAGCCCTGCTCCCTGTGGGACACTTTCCGCCAGCGACTTCGCTGGTGCAAGGGAATCCATCAGATTTTTGCGCACAGGGGAATGAAGATGATCCTGAGTTTCCTCCGCCGCCCAAGCCTCACCAAATGGGGAATGCTGGTCCATATTTTTCCGCTTCCGGCCATTGCTTTCCTCTGGTTTATCATTTCGCCCCTGATCGGCGCCGTCTATGCCGCCGTCTGCTCGGTTCCGGCGGAACTCTATTTCTCAGAGTGCCTCAACATCGGCGTAGGCAGTTTCATTTATCCTTACGCTGCGGTGTTTCTGGATGGATTGATACTGATGCTCCAGTACTACCGCCGGATCAACGCCGCCACCTGGAAGAAGTGGTGGTACATGTTCCTCTTCCCCATAGGGATGTATCTCTTTGTCCCGGCGACCATCGCAGCGTTGTTCCTCCGCGTGGAATGGAAACCCACCCGACATTATAAATACGACGTCCCCCTGACCTTTTTTCGGACTTAAGATCGCAGGTAAACATTTACTTGAGAATGGGCTCCAGACCCACGCGGAGTCCGGGCATGGGACACCGGGAATCCCGCTCGACAATCAAGGTCTTGAGACTGGCATAAGGCAGGATGAGCTGCTCAATCTCCTTAAGCGGAATCCCCTCTCCGAAATAAACTGGGGCAAAGTGTTCCCAGAACCGGACAGCCAGTTGTTTGGGCATATGGAACGTCTCTCGGATAAAGGACTCATCACTGAGGCAACAGCTCAGGTAAACCATGCCCACATCGAAGAGGTGGTTGCCGAAACAAAAGTCCCCCAGGTCTATGAAATAGCGCTTGTCGCCCACAAAAACGGCGTTGCTGTACTGGAGGTCTCCGTGCACCGCCGTATCTTCGTCCGGGGTATCGGCGATAAACCGGGCAATCTTGTCCTTTTCAGTCTTGGAGAAAAAGGAACTTTCCGCCAGGAGCCGGTAGTACCGGTCTTTCACATTCTCAAACTGGGTGGTATCCACATGGATGGCATGCAGCTGCAGGCACATCCTGGCGAATTCGGCCGCATACCGCCGCACGTTTTCCGGATGGTCTCCCGTAGCGCGGGAATAGGAAACCTTGCCGGGAATGCGACGGAAGAGGATGCCGTAACGGCCGTCCTCCGTTTCCACGTATCCGCCGGGTTCCGGAGTGGGGATGCCCATGTCGAAGACCTTCCGGGCCGTCAACATCTCGTCCAGAGGCTGCTGTATCTTGCCGGGAAAATACAGTTTAAGCATCAGGGAAGGGTCTGACACACAGTCGTAACTATCCCCGTTGAACCCGCCCCCGGACAGGACGAAATCCTTCAATGATATCTTGGTGGGTGTCATGAGTTCTGACTATTCACTGTTCCAGCACCTCGACAGAGCCGTTCCTGCGGCAGATGAAGCGGACGGTGGTCAGGGGGGTGTTCATTTCACCACCGGCATAACCGGCAATCATAAGGGTGATATCCTCCTCGTCCAACATCGCCTGATCCGCTGCGTAAAAATCCCATTCCACCGTACCTCTATACACCAGGTTGTCCATGAAGTGGTAATCCTCGTAAAGGTCCACGAGCTGGTAGGCGAAATTTTCGGGCGTGAGGTATTCCCGCGCGATGAGTTCCGTATTTTCGTACTCCCACAGGTAAGGCTTTTCCGGGTCCGAAGGCGTGATGGTCATCTTGCCGCCGTCGAAGCTGACGTCGAAGCTGAGGTCCTCATCCATTACGATGTCCCGCGTCCTGAAGGAAACCACCGCGGGCTTTCCCACAATGCGCTGTTCCCGGGGGTCGATTTGTATCAACAAGAGTTTGTGGGGCGTGTCTTTCACCAGATTCATGTATTTGAGGGTACGCTCCCCCCTGAAGCAGAAGCGGTCCGCAAAGTGGTCGGAATCCACCGTTTGCAGGCGGACGGCTTCCTTCATGTAGGCGAGTTGCTCGTCCGCCAGCACGTCATCGGGATTCTCGAATGAGGGGTCATAGGCCGAAATGACGCCGATGGCGTAGGTAGCGTCCGGATTGTCGGGCTTCACTTTTACCCAAACTTTGGTGCCTCGCACCTCCTCGATGCTGACATCAAAATTGCAGGGCGAGGAAACGATGATTTCTTTCCGCGTGCATGCGCCCGCGACCAGCAGGCAGAGGGCCAGGGATACGAACTTTTTCATAACTGCGCAGCGACAGATGCGATGAAACGGATGAGTCCCATGCTATGGGCACCGTAGTGTCCGAAGTCGAAGGTAATGTCACGGCCCTTGAAGTATTCCTCCGCCCGCTGGGCGTTGATGAAGGGGACCGTGTCGTCGTCGATGCTATGGAACATGAAGATGGGATATGCGGGAACAAAATTGAGCACGGAGTTGTACAGGAGGGCCCGGTACAGGGACGCAGTTTTCGGCGAGGACCTGTCCATGCCTGTGGGGGTGATGAGTTCGCTGGCCACTTCGGTCCCCATCAGTTCTTCTATCTGCCCTATCGTGTACTGCTTGGAATTGATCCAATCCTGGTAGTTTTCCAGAAGGCGCGGCTGGAAGAAATCCGCCATGTCCAGCCCCAGACGCTCGCCCTCATTGAGCCCCTGAATAATCATGGGAAGGACAGCAGGAATGCCGCTATGGTTCTCCTTGACGATGCTGTCATAGGTAACAGCGAGGTCGTACGGCCCGCCGCCGACAAAGACCTTCTTCACGGGAATCCTGTCTGCGTAATAGCGCTGTATGCTGCGCATCACGCCCAGGGTGGTGGACCCGCCCTGGGAATAGCCCATCAGGTACACCTCGTCGCCTTCCGGCGCCCTGCCGATGTGATCCAGGTAGGGCCTGACGGCCAGGGCCATGTCGATGACCGCGTTCGCCGTACTGAACACATGCATGTAGGGGTGGACCTGCCGGTACGTAATGCCGTAGCCGATATAGTCGGCCATGACCACCGCATAGCCCTTGGCGGCGAGGATTCCCTCCATCGGGAAGCACTCCGACGGACACTCGTAATTGGCGCATACGGTATAGTGGCTCACGACGATTACGTTCTTGATTTTTCCGTCACGCGGAATGATCAGTTTGCCGGAGAGGGTAAGGGGATTGCCGTCCACGTCGCGCCCCTGATAGGTGCCGCAGATATGGATGACACGGTTGCTGGTGATGCTGCCCAGCAGTTCCGTCGCCAAAGAAGACGCGTCGGTGACGGCCAGCCTGGTATCCGGGGCGTTCCCTTCCATGAACCGCACTTCCGGGTTCAGACTGCCATCCGCCATGGCCACGTCGGTCGATTGTACGGAAATGACCTTGAACGCGTCAAAGTCGGCAAATTTAATCTCAGGCTTTGTGCAGGCGGCCTGCAGGCAGGCGGCGGCAAGGAACAGGACGGTCTTTTTCATTATACTACCAGGCATAATTGAGACTGAACGAGAGAAGGCGGGAACCCAGCATATACACCTTGGAAGCGCCGTTGAGGGCGAACAGTGCGCCCAACTCAATGCCGCCGGACCAATGGCCCCTCCCCAGTTGGACACCTAATATATTGATATTGAGGGCCGGGGAGAAAGCGCTTCCTCCGGCGTTGTCCAGAGCGACGTGCATTCCCGCGCCCGCCCCGGAATATAAGGTGACGATTCCCCTGTGCAAGTACTCCAGACGGACGGAGGGCATGACCACCAAGTTGTAACTACGCTGCTTTATGATCGGGCCGACGGGCCGGTGAGAGCGGTCAAAATCACCTTCTTCCCAGAAAATACCTTCCATATCCATCTGGCCGCCCACGCGGACCAGCTTGTTGATACGGTACCCGTACGCCACAAAAAAATGGCCTGTGTAAAAACTGTTGAAGCGCTCATGGATGGAGAAGTCCTCCGGAAGCGCCTGCGGATTGGGATACTGATGTGACGGGGAGTTGCCGAAAGCTAAGGCCTCGAACAGGGCATCTCCCCAGCCGATGCGCAACTGATGGCGCTGGCCGATATCCTTTGCCGGCTGTGCGACAGCGGCAAAGGATATCCATAGGAAAAGCGCCACTGAAAATAAACGTTTCATATAGTGTTTTTCTCCGTCGAAGACTTATAAGTGTCCTTATCCTATTTGTAAACGAAAAACACCCGCAGGATGCGGGCGTAGCACATTTCATACCAGGGACGGGTTACTTCTTCTCGAAGAATTCCTTCGCCTTGGCTTCCTCGACGAGCTGCTCCGTGAAGACGTAAGCGCCTGTCTTGGGGGATTTCTCCATACGGATGCACTTGACCATGCTCTTGGCACCGGCCTTTGCTGCGAACGTTGCGACGGCTTTCTTTGCCATATCTTAATCCTCCTGATTACTTGATTTCACGATGGACGGTGACCTTCCCAAGATAAGGGTTGAACTTCTTGAGCTCAAGCCTTTCGGGGGTGTTCTTCTTGTTCTTGGTCGTGATGTACCTGGACATTCCGGGTACTCCGCTCTCTTTCTGCTCGGTGCACTCAAGGATGACCTGCACCCTGTTACCTTTCGCTTTCTTTGCCATAGTCCGTAAGTTTAAACAAGGTTAACCAATCCTTTCTTGCGGGCATCGCGAAGCGTGGCCTCGAGGCCGTTCTTCTCAATGATACGCATACCTTTGCAGGAGACCTTGAGGGTGATGAACCGCTGCTCCTCCTCGCTCCAGAACCTCTTGTTCTTGAGATTCAGGGAAAAGTCGCGCTTGGTGCGCAGTTTGGAATGGGACACATTGTTGCCCTTCATCCTTTTCCTTCCCGTTATTTGACAAACCTTTGCCATATTCTATACTCTTTTTTAATTATTTCTCGCAATGGGGTGCAAATATCGCTTTTAATTTTCTGATTTCCAAATTGTGCGTTACAGAAATTTAAAGAATCTGCCCCATCTGATGTTTCGGGGGAACTTCCGGCCCGCATCGGTAGAGAGCCAAATCACCGCCGGACGCCCCACGATATGGTCTTCAGGCACGAAGCCCCAGTACCTTGAATCGAGGGAATTGTGACGGTTGTCCCCCATCATAAAATAATAGTCCTGCCTGAAGGTATAACTCCCCTCAGCCAATGCCGCGTCTATATCGGCGTGCTCGTAATCCCTTATGATACGCGCATATAGCGGCAGGTTTTCCTCCGTAAGGGCGACGGTCGCCCCTTTTGCGGGAATCCAGAGAGGCCCGAAGTTGTCCCGGGTCCAGCCGCTGTTTTCCGTGAAGGGGAAAATCATCCGCGGGCCGTCCATGCTCGTGGAAGGATCCCTGTCGATATTGGGGACCACGCTGACCACATTGTTCAGGGCCCGCACCTGCTCCAAACCGTCGGCGGTGAGCGCCATCATCGGATAGCCCGGCAGGGTGGCGTCGTACCAGAGTTCACCGAGGTTCAGCCCCAGTTTATCGAGCGTCTTGGGATTAAGCCGGTGCCCCGTCGTCGTGACGGCGTAACTGAGCTGCACACCGGGCCAGACTTCCTGCTGTTTCCCGTTCCGCCAGACAAGCCCGTCGCGGACACAAAGGGTATCCCCCGCCACGGCGACGCAGCGCTTGACATAGTGGTCTTTCTTGTCGGAAGGACGCACAATCACGGGGCCGAAGCGCCGGATTACATTCTCACGCCCCAGCATACGGACCAATGTATGGTAGTCCTCGACCGGGGCCTTTGTGAGCACCGTGTCCCCGTCAGGAAAACAAAACACCACGCAATCGCCCGCCTGCACCGTCCGGAGCCCTTTCAGGCGCCGGTATGGCCGCTGGATGGCCGTCGAATAGGACTCGTGCCCGAAAATCACGTTATGCGTGAAGGGGATGGAGAGCGGCGTCTGCGGCAGCCGCGGCCCATAGGTCAGTTTGCTCACGAAAAGGCGGTCTCCCGTGAAGAGACTGCTCTCCATCGACGAGGAAGGGATTTTGAACGACTGGAAGAAGAAGATATTGATAAAGGTCACGACAATGACGGCGAAGATGACGGCATCCAGCCAGTCATTGGCCGCACTGTGCTTCTCCCCCTCCTTATAGCGCTTTTTCCAGAAGTTCCAGCGTACCTTGCGGGTGATGAAGATGTCAAAGATGACCCCCAGCCCCGCAAGCCACCACCAGGACCCGAGCCATATCACCCAAAGCAGATAAAGCAAAGCCCAGAATATGAACTTTGCCCATCTGTTACGGATGATATCCTTCAAAGCCACGAAGGACTATTTTACAGAATTGACGATCGCCTCGAACGCCTGCGGATTGTTCATGGCCAGATCGGCGAGCACCTTGCGGTTCAGCCCGATATTCTGCTTGGAAAGTTTGCCCATGAATTGGGAGTAGGTCATGCCGTACTGGCGGGCCGCCGCGTTGATACGCTGGATCCAGAGGGCGCGGAAATTGCGCTTCTTGGCCCGGCGGTCACGATAAGCATAGGTAAGACCCTTCTCGTAGGTGTTCTTTGCAACGGTCCAGACGTTCTTTCTGGAAAGGAAGTTACCGCGGGTTCTCTTGAGAATCTTCTTGCGGCGCGCCCTGGAGGCGACTGAATTGACTGATCTAGGCATAATTCTGATGCATTACCAAGTGAAACGAAAACTACAGGACAAGAAGTTCGCTGACCCGCGCGATATCCGCCTTCTCAATGAGGGCGAAATGATCGAGGTTCCTTTTCTGCTTCTTGGTCTTCTTGGTGAGGATGTGGCTGTGGTAAGCGTGCTTCCTCTTGATTTTTCCCGATCCGGTAAGCG
>JAFSVL010000058.1 GCA_017445015.1 Bacteroidales bacterium
ATCAATTGCTATGAGACCGGAACTTCGCCCTGCAAGACGGCCTGTCCCGCTCATATCGCCGTCCATGGATATCTGAAGAAAGCCGCTGAAGGCAAATATACGGAAGCGCTGGAACTGATCAAGCGCGAAAATCCCTTCCCGGCAGTATGCGGCCGTGTCTGCAACCGTCGCTGCGAGGATGCCTGTACGCGCGGGACCATCGACCGGCCGGTGGCCATCGACGCGGTCAAGAAATTCATCGCCGAACAGGACCTGAAGGCCGAAACGCGCTTTGTCCCGGAAGTGAACATCTGCTCCAACGTGCAGAAGCGCTGGGAAGAGAAAATCGCGATTATCGGCGGCGGCCCGGCGGGTATGAGTTGCGCAAATTACCTGGCTACGATGGGATACCTGCCCACCGTGTTCGAAAAGAACGAAGAACCGGGGGGAATGCTGCGTTATGGAATACCTTCCTATAAACTTGAGAAGGACGTCATTGCCGCCGAAATCGATATCATGAAAGAAATCGGCGTCGAGGTGAAGACCGGCGTGGAAGTCGGCAAGGATGTCACCATCGCGCAGTTGCGCGGGCAGGGCTACAAGGCATTCTATGTGGCCATCGGCTGTCAGGGCGGACGCCTGCCCGGCATTCCCGGAGAAACCCTCCCCGGTACCGTGACCGCCATCGATTTCCTGCACCGGGCCAATACCGGTGCCGTGAAGGTCAGCGGGAAGGTCGTCGTCGTGGGCGGCGGGAATGTGGCCATCGATGCCGCTCGTGTCGCGAAACGCAGCGGCGCTTCCAGTGTTACGATGCTTTCCCTTGAAACCGAGGATATCATGCCCGCATCGCTGGAAGAGCGTACTGAAGCCCGTGAGGACGGTGTTGTGCTGAATCCCGGCTGGGGCCCGAAGGAAGTGCTCGGAGAGGATAAAGTGAGCGGAATCGTATTCAAGAAATGTACTTCCGTATTCAATGCGGAGCATAAATTCGCGCCGGAATACGACGAATCTGAACTTATCACGCTCGATGCCGACCTGGTTATCTTTGCCATCGGCCAGACCGTCATCCTGGATGAACTTCTGAAGGATACGAAAGTCGAATTCTTCCGCGGCGTTTATCCTGTTGCGGACAGGCTGACGTACCAGACCGCGGAGCCGGACATTTTTGTCGGCGGGGATTGTTTTACCGGACCCAAGTTCGCAATTGATGCCATCGCCGCCGGAAAGGAGGCTGCGGAATCCCTGCATCGCTTCGTTCAGCACGGACACCTGACCATCGGGCGGAATCGCCGCGACTTCATCGAGTTGGACAAGGAGAATATCCGGGTCGAGTCCTATGACAATTCCTCCCGGCAGGATCCCGGCATTATTCCGGACAAGGCTGCGTTTGCGGAGTATCACGGCACGCTGACGGAGGAACAGGTACGCAGGGAAACGGCCCGCTGCCTTTCCTGCGGGGCTTCCGTCGTGGACGAGAACCGCTGCATCGGCTGCGGCATCTGTACGACCAAGTGCGGATTCGATGCGATCCATCTGCACCGGGTGCATCCGGAGGCGAGCGTGATGCGTACGTCCGAGGACAAGTTCTCCGGCATCCTGCCTTATATGATCAAGCGTGGCGGGAAGATATTGTTCTCCGGAAAGAAATAATCATGCATGAGCTGGGAATCGTGTTCTACATCATCAGGGACGTCAAGAAGGCGGCCATGGAGAATGGTGTGGAACACGTTTCTGCGGTAAAGATGAATATCGGCGAGGTCTCTACGATTGTGCCCCGCATGCTGCAGGACTGCTGGCGCTGGGCGGCGGACAAGGAGGAGATGCTGCGCGGCTGCGAGCTGGAAATCAATACGGTTCCTGCGGTTACGCATTGTAGGGCATGCGGAGAGGAATATCCGACGGTGGCGCATGGGAAAACCTGCCCCCGCTGCGGCAGCGGGAATACCTGGCTGCTTCGGGGCAACGAAGTGGAAATCGCGTCGATTACCGCTTATTAGGTTTATCGGGCCACGATATCCAGATTGACGGATTTGAGAGAGCCGCCGGTCAGGGTGATGCGCGCTTCGATGCTATGTTCTCCTGCGCGCAGTACGACTGAACCGCCGTAAACCGGTTCTCCGTCGAAATACCAGTCAACCGATGCGGGAATCCGCGTTTCGGAGGCAACCAGGGTGAGCGGGAATTCCGCTCCTGCCGCATAGACGCCTTTCCCGGGATTGTCGATGACACAGTAATCCAGTGCTTCCGTGGGGACGGTCGCATAGAGGCTCACGCTTCCGCCCGAATACTGGATGGAGGAAAAGCGGATGTCGCCCGTGTTCCCATTCCAGTCCACGGGCGCGTATTCGCGGCCCTTCGCCGATACGCCGAACGGGATCTGCGTCTCCTCGAAGTAATACGGATATCCTTCCGCATCGCATTCGTATGCAATGCGGCCCAACTCGAGTGCCGGAACGATGTAGTAGCAGGGGTGCTTTGCGTTCTCATTGATCTGGTTCGTCGATCCCCAGTCGGTCCAGAGTTCCTCTGCCGTGATATTGGTGGCGTAGCCATAACTGTCATACACGGAGACCTTGGTCTTGGATTTGTCCAGATGATAGACGATGAGCCCCGGGCCTCCGGGAAGATAGGCGTCCCATCCGCTTTCTCCGCGGCATTCGTACAGGAAATACTCGCCGGAAGTGCCGGTATCGGTCTTATAGGCGATTCCGTCCTGGACGGGAGGAATCACATAATTCCCCGTAGCGGGGAAGTCCCTGTAGGAGCCTTCGGCCTTCCAGCCGAGCATGATTCTCTCCAGCAGGCTGAGATACGGGGGAGTGCGGCCATTGTTGTTGTACGGACCTGAACTCATCAGCGAATAACTGTACGGATCGGCAGCGCAGCCGTGGTTCTCTCCGAAGGTGGTGCCGCTGTCACCGTAGTCCGTGTCGTAGAAATCCGGAAGGCCGAGCGAATGCGCGAATTCATGGCAGGTGGTCCCGATGCCGCAGAAGGTTGAACCGGAAGCCATATCCAGTTCCGAGGTGCAGAAATATTTACCCAGCTTTACTCCGTCAAAACTGTTGTTGTTCCTGATGGTCGTGTTCGTGCTCAGCTGGACGGACCACTGGTGCGGCCAGATGCTGTCCTCGCTTCCGCCCTCGGCCTCGTTGTATCCGGCGTAGTAGAAGAGGATCATATCCACGGAGCCGTCGCCGTCATAGTCGTAGCTGGAGAAATCGATTTGGCTGTCCAGGGCCTTTGCCGCCTGGAAGACGGCGAGTTCCGGCGCCTTGTCTTCTCCGGAAGCGTCGTTACCCCCGTAAGTGGCCATATTGCCTGTCAGCTGCACGGGGCCGTAAACGTCGAATATGGGTTTGAACAGCCCGTCAGAATTTTCTTCATAGTAATCCCGGACGCTGCCGGTGGCTCCGTTATAGGAGTAGCCGCGCGTGTTGAGCAGGGCGTCGAATTTCCCCTTGGGGTCGGAAATCGTGAAACTGACATCCCGGAACGAGGCTACCAGGACAAGGATGTGCCTTTCTCCCTGGTTCAGGTCTGTGTTAGCCGCCGCCTTCGCCCGGTTGCGTCCGGCTTCCGTCCGTTTGGCCCGGGCACGCCTGCGCATGACGTCATAATCGTGCAGTACGGGGCGGTAGAAGCCGTCCGACTCCATCCGGACCGTATTGCCGGCCGCATCGACGGTAATGTGCATATATTCGTCACCGAGACGTCGAAGTTCTATCGTCGTGCCGTCGGGCTGGGTGTAGGTGAACTTCCCGGGTCTGGCGGGAATGGCCGTCAATAGGGGAGCGGCAAGGCAGAGCGCAAACAGCGTCGTAAAAAATCGTTTGATGGTTCTCATGTCCGCTTCTTCCTATTTTTTGATGATTACGCCGCCGCCATTTCCGTCCGAGAGCCAGACCTTGGGACCGTCTTCGCGGACGAGGGTCAAATCCCAACTGCCGCTGAGCCTGGTTATCAGTCCTTTTCTCCAGAGGATGGTGAAAGTCGCCCTGTCGCCCTTCCGCATCGAGCTGCGGTAGCCGGTGATTTCAAGTTGTTCATTGCCCTCCGCCTCGAGCAGCGCGAAGGTCTGGACGCCGGAAGCGTCATACTGCCTGGCGTACTGGTCCGTACCGGGCACATAGAAGCGTTGCAGTCCGCCGAGATCCAGTCCGTACTGTGCGTAATCCAGCAGGGGGTCGTCGGCCGCGGGACCGCCGCCGCTTCCTTTCTTGTAGATGCAGACATCCAATAGATTGGTGGCGGAACTATAGCAACTGAAACGTGCCGCCGTCTTGTTGTACCTGATATAGGTGCTGGAGCCGGACTGGGCCTTGATGGTCGCTATGCCGGAGGATGCAATGGAAATGCTCCAACTGGAATTGCCGTTGACCGATGTTACCCTTGTCAGGTTGTTTTTGGACGATTTGCTGGCCAGATACCCCTTCCCGTCAGACAGGGTCCATGTCCCGGAAGTGCTGCCGCTTCCCAACGTGAGGACCGTCGCCGCGCCGGAATCGCCGATGACGCCATCCGTCACGCTGACCGCCGCCAGAGCGCGGTAATCCGTACTGCCGCTCTGCTGCTCGCCGAGGGCATAGGTCGCTTCTGCGTTTACGATCAGGATTTCATCTCCTTTGGAGAGGGCGGAAACGGCGGTGACGAGGGTAAAGACATCGGCTCCCCCGGTCGCTTCTATACCGCTGAAATCCACGGAGATGCGGGCGACTTTCCCGGCTTCGAAGGCAAGTCCCGCCCTGGGCCGGATCGTCTTGGTGAAGGTCCCCGCTTCGGTCAGAATGCTGATGGAGAGTGTCTTTCCGCCCATTTCGCAGGGCATGCAGGCGAACCAGACGTCATCGACGGTGCCCGTCTCCAGGAAAAGGGTGGAAGATGCCCCGTTGTCCGCGAGACTCCCGTCTTCCGGGCTATAGTACCAGTTTCCCGCAAAGGGGACGGAAGAGGTCAGTTCAACACCGAGGATGGCGGTATCGCCGTTTTGCAGGCCGCTGATGGCGAGCCGTCCGTAGGCGCTGACATGTCTGAAGGCCAGTTGTACCTTTCCGGGCAGGATGCTGTAGCCGGATGTTTGGGCGGAAATCAATTGCGCCGATTCATCGCACGAGCCGTCCAGGGGCCGCTGGTCCACCGGAAGGGAAATGCTCCAGGCCCGGCGGCTTTCGCTCATGCCGCTGACCGATGAAGCCGGACTGAAAGCGGAGAAGACGTATTGCTGCGCTTCCGGAGCATCGAACTCCAGTTCAAAGCCGGCGCTGCGCCCGTCTTCCGACGCGGATACGGCCGCCACCTGCGTTTCGCCCCAGTTCAGGCTGAGCGCGACACATTCGTTATTCCCGGTCCAAAGGCAGGGATAAGTCCCGCCTTCGGCTTCCGCGAATGCCGTCCGGGTATCGTCCGCAACGGCGGTAAAACGGACTTTTCCGTCGGGCGCGGCATTTTCTTCGTTTCCCTCCCTGAAAGCGCAGGAGCAGGGAAGTGCGGCTGAGAGCAGCAGCACCGCCAGTTTCCATTCCATCCTTTGCATCAGTAGTTCCCCCATTCGTTATCCTGTCCGGACTCTATGAATGATGAGGTTTCCAGCAGGAGGTTGGTTTCACATCCGGCCTCAAATATCTCGGCAGCCGGTGTCTTATAGCATTCTTTTGTGGCCATTGGAGGACAAAGGTACGAATTATTTGCTATCTTTGTATTACGATTAACACTAACTATTCGTAACCTAATTATGTTTTTTCAAGTTTATGGGGCGAATGCCCTTTCCCAGTGGGGGATGATGCTCGTCGTCCTGGCGGGCCTCATTCTCCTCAATGAATTTGCACGTCGTACCAAGTTCGGCGGCATTACCATGTTTCTTGCCATTCCGCTGGCGCTGACCGTTTATTTCCTTGCCATCTGGATCGGTGTCCGGTCGGGTGCGCAGTGGGCGCTTGAGAACCAGACCCATGTCTATATGCAGGGCTGGTTCCATTATGCAAAGCTCTATGCTGCGACCGCCGGGTGTATCGGGTTCATGATGATCAAGTACAAATGGGGTATCGGCGCAAAGCACTGGTTCAAGCCCTTCCCGTTCATCATCGTAGCCATCAACATCCTCATTGCCTGCGTATCCGACTTTGAGAGTGCCGTAATGGGCTGGAACAAGTGGTGGCTTACCTCTGAAGGGGTATGGCAGTATGGCGGCTGGCATAATGTGATGAATGGTGTCGCCGGTCTGCTGAATATCTTCTGTATGACCGCATGGTGGAATGTATATGCATCCAAGGACAAGAAGGATATGATCTGGGCGGATATGACCTGGGTTTACATCCTCGTATATGATGTCTGGAACTTCGCCTATACCTATAATTGTCTTCCTACCCACAGCTGGTACTGCGGTATCGCCCTCCTTCTTGCCCCCACCATCGCGGCGCTCCTGTGGAACCGTGGCGGCTGGATCCAGAACCGTGCCAATACCCTGGCCATCTGGTGCATGTTCGCACAGGTATTCCCGCTCTTCCAGGAGACCTTCAAGGACGGCAGGCAGTGGTTCAGTTGGGCGACCCTTCCCGTACTTTACCCTCAGGGTACCGCTACCGTCGAGCAGCTTTATGCCGCAGCCGGCGGTGAGGCCGCAGCGGTCGGTACGACCGTAGATCCCTCCGTCGTCGCCGCCAACCCCACGATGATGGTCGTAATCAGCGCCCTTGCGCTGGCGGTCAACGCGATTGCGCTGTGCTACATCATCTCCCAGTCCTGCAAGCGTCACATCAATCCTTACAAGGAGGATGTGTTCGTTGGTCAGAAGTACTACAGGGATGCCATGGCACGCGCGGACGTCTGAATCCGCATCTGACGGAACGAAGCATGAATCAGCCCTTGCCCTGCGTGGTGAAGGGCTGATTCCATTTTATAAAAATGTTGTATCTTTACGCTGGATATGGAAACACAAAGTAATGTCAACAGGCTGGCGGGGTATATCCTCAAGTTGGGGATGCTGGCCGCCATAGTGCTGTTTTGCTGGTATTTCAGCAGCGTACTTATATATGTGATCCTGGCCTTTGTCGTATCGCTGATCGGGCAGCCGCTGATGCGACTGATGCGGAAGGTCAGGGTCAAGGGCAGGGGAGCGCCGGACTGGCTGCTGGCCATCCTCTGCATCGCTGTCATCTTTGCGGGAATGCTGCTGGTCCTTACCCAGGTTTTTCCTGTCATTACGATGATTTTCCGGGATGCGTCGATTTTCAGCAATATGAAAATGCCTGACGGAAACTTCCTGGATAAGATAAACGGCTGGATTTCCGCCGTGATTCCGGGCGTAGAAATCGGCAGCGATGCGCTGGGGAAAGCACTTGACTACCTGAAAACTGTCGCATCTGACATCAGCCTGACGGGAATTATCGGCTCCGTGGCTTCGATGGTGACCAGCCTGGCTGTCGGCTTGTTTTCCGTAGCGTTCATTTCCTTCTTCTTTATCAAGGACGAAGCGCTTTTTGTCAAGATTGTCGCCGCACTGACCCCGGACCGGGTGGAACCTTCAGTGAAGGCGGCGATCGGGGACATCGAGCACCTGCTGTCGCGCTATTTTGTCGGGCTGATCATTGAAATGACCGGCGTTGCCCTTGTCGATTTCTTGGGCCTGTGGGCCATTGCCCGCATAGATTTCGTCTATGCCGTCGGCATTGCCTTTCTCGCCGGTATCCTGAACATCATTCCTTACGTGGGTCCCTTGATCGGAGAAGTGCTGGGCGTACTGCTCTGCGTGGTGCTGAAATACGGCGCGGGCGTGGGGCTCGACGTCAATATCTGGGTCTTCGCCGGCATCGTGCTGGTCATTATGCTTGCAGCGCAGTTGATCGACAACTTTGTCTATCAGCCGCTGATTTATTCCACCAGCATCCAGGCGACCCCGCTGGAAATCTTTATCGTCATCCTGATGGCGGGGCATATCGGCGGAGCCGTCGGCATGCTGGCTGCCATTCCCGCATATACCGTGCTGCGCGTGGTCGCCAGCCGCTTCCTTCCGGAAAATAAAATCGTAAAACGTCTGATTAATAACTCATAAACCATGAAAACCAACACATTAGCCACTTTGCTTGTAGGGTTTGCCGCAGGTGCGGCCACGGTGCTTTTCTGCAAAACCGAAGAGGGGAGGAAAGCCAGGGAATTCATTAAATCCAAACTCGATGAATTCGAGTGTCAGAAGGAGCAAAAAGATGAAGAGTAAAGAATCTGTCCTGGACTTTTTAGACCCTCGTGCCGAGCGTCTGAAACTGTATGCCACGAAATGGCTTTCCCGGGGACTTTCCTCAGTGGCTTCCATCCTGCTGCTGATTGTTGTCGGCGGCGTGTTGCTCCTGTCCCTGACTTTCGGACTGACCCTGCTGATCGGAGAAGCGATAGGCAGTTACGCCTGGGCTGCGCTGTATGTTTCCGCCGGACTGGCCGTCCTGTTCCTGCTACTGTTTCTCCTGCGTCGGGTGCTCTTCAAGTCGGCGTTGATCGCCGTCTTTATGGATGCGTTCTTTGACGGAGAGAAAAAGGCCCGCAATGAGCGGGAACTCGAGAACGAACTGCTGAAAAACGAACTTCGCATCGAAAAGGGCAATAACAGCCTCCTCATCGAGCCGTTGAAATATCTGCTTAAAAAAATCTTTTAATACTATTTAGTATTTGTTATTGTTTCTAAGTCAGATGTTCATCGAAGATTTCCCGGCGGTCGCATTCCGTCCAGTAACGGAGCGAAAGCCGGCGGATGTATTCCCAATAGGCGGGGGAGTGTCCGAACTGCTCTACGCCCTCTGAGATATCGGCTTGTATGAGGGCGGAAAAATCTTCTTTTAGTTTGATTTTCAGTACTTTGTCCCCTGAATGGAAGTCCGCTTCGGCGCGTTTTTCCGCTTCGGGGGACAAATGTATCCGGCCATTGCCGAGCGTCGCTCCCGTACTGACCTGCAGACCGTCGCAGAGGCAGCTTAGCGGGGGAGTATCGCCCGTATAGGAGACAATGCCGAGAGGGGCGCTGCAGCCTTCATCTGCCAGCAATTCCTTGGCACGTACGCCCATCTTGACGCCGATGATGGAGTAGATGCCTGTGTGTCCGTGGATTTCGTTCGTCAGCAGGGCGCGCTCCCATTCTTCACTTCCGAAGCGGTCGATTGTCGCCGCGGACATTGCCTGGATTTCATATTCATAGCCGTCGCCTTCCATCTCAAGACTCATGTCCGTGAAGCGGCGGCGGAGGCGGCGCATGTCGAAGTAGCCGAGAACGGCCATCAGCAAACCGCCGGCGAAGTCCAGCATCAGGTCCTGCATCGTGTCTGCAAGCGCCGCGTGCCCCTGTAGGGGAACGGATTTGTCGAAGGTTCCGGGACTCGCGAGGAATTGCTGCGAATTGAGGCCGAACCAGCCGTCGATGCAGTATTCCGCAATTTCCCAGAGCGCTCCGCAGGCGAGGGCGAAGCAAAGGACCCAGATGGAGACAAAGGCGGGGGAGTAGCGGAAACGCCCGTTCTGTTCAAATCGGTTGAACGTATTGATAATCATGTATCCCAGCACGCCGAGCAGAATACCGGACATGCCGTGCTGAAGGTCATCCCACCAGTGAAAGCGCCCGTAGAAATCCGCCACGTCCCCCAGGATCAGTGTCGAGAAGCAGAACGAGACAAAGATAATTTCCATCGATGCGGGAATACGCACGCGGATGATTTTGTTCAGGAAGATGGGCAGCCAGATGAGCAGAATCATCACCAGCGTCTCGAACATCGAGAAAGCGATGCGGCTGCGCGCACCGTCGTCCGTTTCATAGAACAGCAGGACAGTGCCGGCGACAATCAGCGCTGCGCAGAGAATCAGCACAATTCTCGATACAGGGGTCAGGTGGACTTTTCTCTCGCCAGTCATAGCGCAAATGTAAACAAATAAATACAAAAGTCCCGCACAAAATTGGGCGGGACCTTTCTGTGAGGCTTACTGGATTTGAACCAGTGACCTCTTGCCTGTCAAGCAAGCGCTCTGAACCAACTGAGCTAAAACCTCAAATGCGGATGCAAAGATAAGAATAATTTTTAAATCTTGCATAAATTATCCACATATTTGTGCCCATTGTGCTTGAAAATTGAAATGACTAGAAATTCTCAATAAAATAATTTGATTATTAAAATAGTAATTTCTAACTTTGTCCCGTGAGAGTGATATCCATATCGACATTACGGGAGTTTTGGGCAAAGCATCCGGATTCGGAACAGCCGTTAAAGGAGTGGTACGTGAAGGTTTGTTATGCTGTCTGGCATAATCTTGCTGATATGAGAAAGGATTTTAATTCAGTGGATTATGTTGGGAAACAACGGTATGTTTTCAATATAAAGGGAAATCACTACCGACTGGTTGTGGCGATAAAATTCACTCCGTCACTGGTGTATATCCGTTTTGTCGGGACACACGATGAATATAATAGGATAGATGTATCAACCATATAAGGGCAAGCAAATATGGCGCAGATTAAAGATGAAAAGCAGTACAATGCGATGATGGCTCGCATAGATGAGCTATTCTTCGCCACGGATGAGAATACGCCGGCAGATGATCCACGTCTGCTGGAGTTGGACGTCCTGTCTGCACTGGTAGAAGAATATGAGCAGGAGCATTATCCCATTGAGGCCCCAACCCTGGCGCAGACAATGAATGCCAGATTGTCAGAAAACAATTGGAGTCAGAAAGAGATGGCTGCAATGCTGGGAATGACCGCGTCCAGATTAAATGCGATATTAAGCGGAAAAGTAAATCCTACCTTTGAGCAGGCGCGAAAAATCTCATCTCGCTTAAACATCAGTCCAGCTATCGTTCTTGCATGATTACTCCAATATAAATAAAATGCCCCTTTCTTTTCCAAAATCCAAAGAAGTTTCAGGCTTATAGCTGTGACTCCCCTCCTTGTAAATTCGGTTACACAATTTATATTATGTTAACCATATTGTGTATAGAATTGCCCTACAGTGTTCTAATGGACATTTCAGAATAGATCCTTAAGCTTTATATTGGCATTCCACTTTGGCTTGATCACGCTTGCTGCTGAAGATTCAACTTGCTTGATAGAACTGTTTCGCATATTGATTGTAAATCCAAGATAGATCATTGTTGTTTGCACGCTTTCGTGTCCGAGAAACTTGCTAATCTGGTAAATATTCATTCCATCTTCCAGGAGATGAGTTGCCATTGAATGCCGGAACTGATGCGAATGAATATGTTCTGGCACCTCAGGAGAAATCTCGCGGGCTTCTTCAGCGTATTTCTGCAATTGCTTGTTCACGCCCCTGGAGGAACTTTTTTCTAACAGCCCTTTGGTCTTTGAATAGAACAAATATGCATCCGGGGTTGGATTCAGGCCATGATCCTGAAGTATATAACGTCGAAGCAATTTTACCACAGGTTTTATAATATACAGCGTTCTGGCCTTGCGTCCTTTTCCGATAACAGTCACGCTCGGTTTTGGCGCATTCATCTTCAGGTCTTTCACTTTGATTGAGAGTATCTCATCAATCCTAGTCGCCGTTGAATACATCAATGAGA
>JAFSVL010000059.1 GCA_017445015.1 Bacteroidales bacterium
CCGGCGTCTCGCCGTCCAGCAGGGTCCCGTTCGGCGCATAGGACACCTCCGGCGCATTCAGGATCACCCCGGGACGCAGCGTCACCGGAGACGTCGTCCGCAGGCGCATATAGCGGGACTCGCTGTCGTAGATGCGCACCGTGAAGCCCTGGGCAAAGGTCTGCGCGGGAAGCGTCAGCAGATATTCGCCACCGTCTCCGGGATTCACGAGCGTCATCCGCGTCCGGCTCTCAGACGCTTCCCCCAACCGGGGACGGCCCTCTCCGTCATAACTGACGCTGAACGTGCCGGACAACGGCTCGCCGCCGTTCCCCTCCAAACTGATCTTCGTGAAGGACGGCGTCCCGGGCGTGCGCACGATACGAAGACGCAGATAGGCGCTCAGGTTATGCAGCTGCACATCCGTCGCGCTCTCCGACTTCGACGACAGCACCGTCACCCCGGACTCAGGGAAAACAACGGAACCGGCGCTCTTCCAGGAACTGGCTGGATGCACGACCGTGTACGGGGCGCTGACGCTCCCCGCAAGCGTGAAGCTCGCGCTGCGGCCGCCGGCCTTGCCCTGGGACAGCGACGCGGACAGCACACCGTTCACACGGACCTGGTCGCCCGCTGCCCACAGCAGCGGGTAAGTCTCCCCCGTCCGGGGACCGATGACTACCTTCGAGGCGGCCTCCGGCATCTCCAGACGCAACTCCGTGACCGGCAATGCCGTCTCCGCGCAACCGCACGACAGGCATGCGGCAAACAACGCAATATGAATTCTCTTCTTCATTGACTTTTATCGCAATTGTATCCGCTGCCAGGTGGCAGGGACGGACAAATCCGCAAAGGTGAACGGGATACGGGCACCGGATACCACCATATCCGCGTAGCAGAACAGGGTATTCCCCGCCGAGACGCCGAGCGCGGAGAGCGGGATGGACAGTTCGCAGACATACCCGGGCTCTCCCTCCGCCGTCTTCGCGCTGCGCGCCACGCAGGTCACCGCCGGCGAAGAACTGGAATACAGGCCCTTTGCATTGACCTTGACATTGAACGTCGCCGCTTCACCGGCCTTGAGCAGGACTTCCACGAGGTCGGACGGGTTGCTGCCGTCGTCCCGGCATTCCACGGCAAGATAGAGGTTCGCATCGTCGTAAGCGGCGCGGATAACGGCATCATTCCCGTTTTTCGCCCCCAGATAAAACGCGCGGGTGGAAATCCACTCGGCGGCATCACCATCGACGAGGATGGATTCGCGTTGCGCATCCAGGCGGTGGTTAAGGTACAGCAGGCCCAGCTGCATGCCGTTGACTTCCTCGGAAGTGCTATGCATCGCAATGGCCAGGAAATTTCCGCCGAAGGCTTCGGTAGAGCCCCAATAGCCCTTTCCGTCGAAGAACTGCATCCATCCGTCCGTCCAGCGTTCACCCCGCCACGCCGTGGCCGCGGCATTCCCGATTTTCAGGGAGAAACGGTTGCTGATGTTGAAGGATAGCACCACCTCGCCGCTGGGGAAAGTGGAAATATAGCCGGCGGCACCGCGCAGGACATTGGTCTCCCTGTCGGCGGGTCCCGTCCTCTCCACTTCATAGGAGGTCAGGTCCTCCCATTCCAGCGAAGGGTTGCGCACCAGGGACATCATGCAGTAACTCTTGTAAGTATCCGAATTGGCGCAGTCTTCCGGCACAGGCTTTTCAAGCCGCGCTTCCAGCCAGCCCGCGATGGTCTTTCCGTCGTTGAGCACGCGGAAACAGGGCATCTGGTCCGTATAGATTTTCTGGCCGTTATACTGCTGGTTTTCCAGCCCCGGCGTGAAGTAATCGTATTTATACTGTTGGCAGACACGCGTCTTGGCGGACCATGTCTTTCCCCCGTCCCGCGAGATAATCAGCCCCGTACCGGAGTTGCGTGTCATGGGAATCGCATCCGTAAAATAACAGTGCAGGGTCCCGTCGGGAAGCAACAGCAGATAGGGTTCCCAATTGGAGCCGACCGGCACGTCATAGGCCTTCCCCCAGGTATTTCCGCCATCCTTGCTGCGGCGGAAGGAAAGCCCGCCGCCAATGCCCTGTCTATAGTGTCCTGCCGCCCGGTAGGAAACTACCAGCAGGATTTCCCCGTCCGGAAGCACGACGGCATCCGGGTTGACATAACGGATCACATCGTCGTCAGGCTTGTCGATGCTTACGGTTTTGGGGGCATACAGCATCTGCGGCGTACTCCATTTCTTGAAATCGGAACTCAGGGTACACCAGACGCGGCTGCCGAATTCACCGCCATGGTAGAACATAATGAAATTCCCGTCCGGGAGGGACTTGATGCGCGGATAACAGGAGAACTTCTGGTCCGTTGCAGATTCGGGCAGGTCCTTGAGCAGGAAGCCGTGGGGGATGACGGAAAAGCAGCGGTAAACGGGCTGAAGCGCGCTGCACAGTTCGTCCCCCGCATGAGAATTCAGCACTGGAGGTTCCTTCGCCATATCCATGACGGTATGCAGCATCACATCGCCTTCCGGGGCAGGAGGCACGGGTGCCGGTTTTTCCCCGCAGGCGGCGATCAGCGCAAGGGAAAGCGCTATTGCAAACGGATTCTTTGCCATGTATAAGGATTGGCGACTTGTGCCGCCGTAAATGCAGTACTTTCAGTATTGGAATTCAACAGGGCGTAGAGACAGATATAGTCCCCTGCCGCGCTGACGCCGGTCTCGACAAGCGGAATGCGCAGTTCACCGCCGCCGTCCTTCAGCGAGCGGCGCAGGATCTGCTTCGAGCCCAGTCCGCAGAGGCGCAGGTCCACCGACGCGACGGGGCCCTTTGTCACGACGGAAAGGATCAGTTCCTCTCCGGTACGGGAGGCCCGGATGCGGGCTTCTGCACCGTCGGAAGTGCCCAGGTAAAGGGGATCATCGCTGAAACGCCCCGGAGCCGCGTCGATACGGTGGTTGAGATGATAACGCCCAAGCTGCAGGCCCTTGGTCTTATCGCTGTGCATGGCGACATACATCGTCAGCGGGCCGTCGGTTTCCAGACAGCCCCAGTAGCCTGGATCGGGCAGGGCCTTGAACCAGCCGGAAGCCCAGTTCACGCCCTGGGGAGTTTCCGCGTCGGAAGTGAGGACCTTGACCTGATAATCGCTCTTGATGGTCCGCCCCACGACGACCTCGCCGCTGGGGAAAGTGACCATATAGCCCGCCGCCCCCCGCAGGATATTCGTCTGACGGCGGACGGGACCTTCGGAATCCTCCCCCAGGTCCTTCCAGTCAAAGCCGTCATTATATACCATCGACATCTTGCAATAGGATGCGTAGTAATCCTTGTCCTTGTAATCGAGGGGAATCTTGGTCTCGTTGCGGGATTCCAGGAAACCCGCCAGCGTCCGGCCGTCCGCAAGCACGCGGAAACAGGGCATCTGGTCCGTATAGATGTTATGCCCCTGATAGACATATTTGAACTGCCGGGAGCAGCGTATGGGCTGCGTCCAGGTGTCACCGCCGTCGGAGGAAGTCATCACGGAAGTGCCGGAATTCCACCACTGGGGCACTCCGTGCGTCAGGTAGCACTGGATGCGTCCGTCAGGCAGGCACAGCAGATACGGTTCCCAGTTGGGGACGTCGGTAATCTGCCGGGCTTCGCTCCAGGTCCGTCCGCCGTCGGAACTGCGGCGGACCATCAGGCCGCTGCCTACACCATATTTGTAATGGGAATGCGCCCGGAAGGAAACGACCAGAAGAATGTCCCCGTCCGGAAGGACGACGGCGTCCGGATTGACATAGCGGCGTACATCCTCCTTTCCGTCCGGCATTGTCACTTTATGCGGAGAAAAGAGCATATCCGGCGTACTCCACTGCAGGCCGTCGGTACTCCGGCTGCACCAGATGCGTGAGCCGAAGCGTCCGCCCATCCAGAAAAGGATATAACTTCCGTCTTTGAGCGTCTTGATGCGCGGGTAGCAGGCGAATTTCTGTTCGTCCGCCGTCTCGGGAAGGTCCTTGAGGAGGAAGGAGGGCTCAAGTCTGCAACTATATGCCGGCATGGGCTGGAGAACGCTGTACTGCTCTTCTCCGCTGTGCGAGGCCTTGAACGGCGCCGCCACCTTATCCTCGGAGAGCGTGACCAGCTGCCAGGTTTCAGGGGCCTTTCCAGCACGCCAGAAGCCGTCGGAAAACTTACCCTCCCCCGTTTTTCCGTTGACGGTGGCGTTGAGATAGATGCGCTCCCCCGCCCGGGCTCCGAAAGCCGATAGCGGCAGCGCCACTTCGCAGACAAAGCCTTTGCGGCCCTTCTCGCTCATGCCGCGCTGCGTCGTGGCACGGACGGAAGGGTCGGAAGCGGAGAGCAGCCCGCGGGAACCGACGCTCAGGTTGACGAAAGCACCTTTTTTCAGTTTTCCACCGGCATTGCAGAGCGACAGGCTCACGACCGGGTCTTCCGTTGCGTCCTCATCGATGCATTCCACGGCCAGATACAGTTCACTGCCGTCATGCGCTGCGCGGAAGATAGTTTCCACCGGCGAATCGGAGCCGATGAAAAGCGCCTCGTCCCCATACCATTCATCGGCTTTCCCGTCAACGAGCGTTTCCTGCAACGGCGCGCTGATGCGATGATTCAGGTAGGACAGGCCGAAGAGTATGCCCCCGCCGCGGGTATCCATCGTCGAAATGATATGATGGCGGTCCGGGGTGGCTTCAATATTGCCCCACACGCCGTATCCGTCCAGCGGTTGCAGCCAGTCAGACTCCCAGTTGCGTGCGTTCCAGCGGGTGGCGGTATGGTCGCCGACCTTGACGGAGTGCTTCCCGCCCACTCCCGTGGAAATAATGACCTCGCCGGAAGGCAGGGTGACTACGTATCCGGCATTGGAGCGCAGCACCTGGGTTTCGCGGCGGACAGGACCTTCGCTGTTCTCTCCGAGGTCCTTCCATTCCGGACCGTCGTTGTAAATCGCGGAAATCCAATAACTGCTCGCCTCTCCGGGACCGTCGAGTTCCAGACGGTCCTCGACGATGCCAAAGAGGGTCCTGCCGTCATTCAGCACCCGGAAGACGGGCATCTGGTCCGTATAGATCTTCTCGCCTTTGTCAAAATACTTGAACATCCGGCTCACCCGTTTCTTGGGTCCGAAAGTAACGCCCCCGTCGCTGGATTCAATGACCGAAGTGCCGGAGTTGCGCGTCCAGGGGGTGGCGTCGGTAAAGTACACCTGCACCCGGCCGTCCGGCAATTCCAGGGCATAGGGCTCCCAGCAGGGGCCGTTGTAGATGACATTGGGCCGCGTCCAGGTCTGACCGTCGTCGTGGCTGCGCATCGCCATCAGGCCGCAGCCCTGGCCCGTGCGGTAACCGTTGGTCGCACGGAAGGCGAAAACCCCCAGCAGGGTCTTGTTGCGCAGCACTACCGCCTCCATGTTGCAATAACGCTCGAAATCCTTCACACCGTTGATGGTGACACTTTTGGGATTCATCAGCGTCTTGCGGCCCCGCCAGGTCAGGAGGTCGTCACTGAAAGAGGAAAAAAGCCTTGAGGATACTTCGCCGCCGATATAAAACATCACGAACTGGCCGTTGGGCAGGGCCTTCACGCGGGGATACCACGGCAGACGCTGCTCTTCGGGCAGGCCGGAGGGCATCAGTTCTTCAGGCTTGATCAGGCGCCGGTAGCGCCGGATGGGCTCAAGGGAACTGAAGGACTCGTCGCCCGCATGGGAGTTGAGTTCATGCGGAGTACGGTTCATTTCTTCCTGCGTATGGACGCGGACGTTCTGCGCTCCGCTCCACACGCCGGACGCGGCCAGGGCCACCAGTATCGACAGGACTTTTTTCATTATTGCTTATTGTATCGGATTGCGAAATAGTTCAGCTCGGTTTCGCGTCCGGAGACGATTTCGCCGCCGTCATAGGTCGTAATGGTTCCGGCAACGGAAGAGGTCGGACGCATACGGACATAAACGGCACTGCGTCCAAGCAGCGCGCTGTCCTCGGGAAGCGTAACGCTCACATACTTGGGACCGGGACACTGCCAGGGCATACGGCTGGAAAGAATCGGGAAATCCGGAACGGAATAATGCTCGACCTCATTCCAGAAGATCCCGTCCACGGAATATTCCACAACCCAGTAACGCGGAGCACCGACGGTCTGGCCGAGGCCGGAGACGCATCCGAACTGCACGGACAGGGGGAAATTCGCAGCGCTGAGGGATTCGGTGCTGAAAGTGGCCCTCCAGTACTGCTTATCGCTCCAGTTGGCGCCTTTGTACCAGGCGCTGCTCTTCATGATGAGCGACGTGGTGCGCACGCTTGAATAGGGAACCCACTCGGAAGGGACGCCGTAATAGTCGAAGACACCGTTGCCCCGGGGCCCGTCGGTGATTTCACCGTTCACCTCGGGACCGAGATGGGTCCAGTCGCGCCATACATCCGTAGCCGCCGGATTCCCATTGGCGGCAATCAACTGCAGGTAGCCCTTGAGTTCCGTCGAGTTGATCGGATCGGGAACGGCCGGATAGGTGGGATAAATGGTATTGTTCGCCACATTCTTCACAATCTGCGCATTGGATGCATTGTAGTAGCGGATTTCCATGAGCATCTCGGAAAAGCCGTCCTCGAAATTCTCCGCCAGGGCGATTTCCCTGCGGGTAAAAGGACGGATCTGATACTGCCCGACATGGCCGATGCCGGTAATATAGTCGGCAAGCACGCCTTCATCGAGGCGGCGCTCCATGAGAACGGGGTCCCAGTCGAAATTGTCACAGGTCTCATGCACGATGACGCCGGAAATGTTGCCGGAGCCCTGGGGCAGGCCGTTTCCGTCACGCTGCCAGTCCGCACTGAGATTCGTGAAAAGGTGCGAGGTGCCGCCGCGGCTGTCGCGGATGACCATCGGATAGGAGTGGATGACACGGCGGTGACGGATATCGATGGGGACGAACGGTCCCTTGCGGATGGGAATTTCGCAGTCGCGCAGGGTGACATAAGTATAAATATCCTCATCGCACAGTTCATCGATGTATCTTTCCTTGACGGGGAGGTCGTAGCGGCTGCCTTCGGAAAGGGAGAGAAGATTCTCGGAACCGACGCCGGAGAAGTTGTAGAAGAGGGGTGAATTTTCGTCGCCGCCCAGACATTCCAGCGTCGCGCCCTTCACGAGGAAGCGGACATGGCTGTAGCGCGCAGCGATATTGTCCTCCTCCTTATCCAAAAGGATGCGGAAACCGTATTCTCCGTTTGCATCCTGGATATAGAGGGTCCGTGCGGAACGGGTCAAGTCCTGCAGGTTCGCGGAAATATTGATATTCTCCCCGCCGTTCCCCTCACTGTTGTCGCCGATGACGACACCTTCTATATACCAGTTTTGCCCTACGATGGTTTTGCCCGCTTCGGGCAGCAGGGCGCGGACCTCGGAGAATGTGGCCATGACGGGGGCCTCGCCACCCAGCTGGACCACCTGCATCACGTCGCCGATACCGGGATTCTTGCGGGAAACGGCGGAGATACGCGCGGTGCGGTTCTCGCCGGAAGCGTTGGCCAGGGCCTCGAAATTGATGAAGTTATTGCTCTTGTGGACACCGGATATCCAGCCGGAAGGTCCGTCATAGGAGACGGAAATGTCCAGATCGTCGTCCTTGTACACGGAAAGCACGCGGACTGACTCCGCCCCGCCTTCCCCGTCCAGGGTAACGCTGCGGTCAGGGAAGGAAATGTCTGAACTGAGTACGCCCTGCTGGGTAAAAACAACCTGCAGGGATTTACGGCCTCGCACAAGCGTAATGGTCGTCTGGCGCATCAGGCCGCGGTTGAACTCATAGGAAAGGCGGATGCCGGTATCGCCTTCGGCAGACAAACTGCGCCCGGTGCCTTCCTCGAAGGCAATCCAGGAGGCATCGTCCAGCCGGGCGGTGAACGGACCGTCCGAAAGCACGGACAAAGTGTAGGAACCGGCCGCACAGCCCACGACGGGAGCATCCTGCATAACGCCGATTTCGTCGGCGGAGAGCATCCCGTTATCCTTCGCACAGGCGGCTGCCGCCAGCACGAGGGCCAAAATATAGAGGATTCGTTTCATACGTCGGAAGGGGAATTAAAGGAGTTCGTCGGGAAGGTCGGCGGCCTTTTCATTTTCGCCGGACTGCACGATGTTCACGACAGTTTCCTTGCCGGAAACGGCGCGAAGCGTAATTTTACCGACCCGCACGCTGGATTCAAGGTTGGCATCGGCGTGCACATGCACGAACCCCATGGAGGAACCGCCGTTCTCCATGACGGAGAGCCATTCCTGCCCCTGGGTCACACCGGCCGTCCAGTCCTGGTTGGAAAAAACGGTCAGCGTGAAATCCTTTTCGTAAACGTCGGCCAGGTTGATACGGGTACTGTACACGCTGAGTTCCTGGGAGGATTCCCATTTCTGCCGGCAGGCAGGGAAGGCGGACAACATCGCCCAAAAAAGAAGGAAAAAATATTTTTTCATCGCTGTTTATTCCATATATTCGTTATTGTCCAAGGCTCCGCCGGAATAGGTGACCTGCTCTGCCGGGATCGGCAGGTAGCGGTGGTACGGGCGGATAAAATCAGGCAGGTACATACCGTCATTGTAGAGCGAGGTGCGTTCGTACCAGATGCCCCAGCGGACCAGGTCGAACTTGCGCTGGAACTCACCGAAAAGTTCCCTCGCCCGCTCAAGGCGGATTTCCTCCATCAACGCCTCGGCATTGCCTCCCACGGCCGCCATCGACATCTTGTCGAGCCCGGCGCGGGTGCGGGTGATGTTGAGATAGGCGGCCGCCTGGTCGTATTCACCCAGGTTCAGATATGCTTCGGACTTCATCAGGAGCGCATCGGCAAAACGGAAGAATTTGGGATTGTTGGAATCGAGCGTGTAATACATCCCCGGGCACCAGAATTTGTTGCCCAGCCAGGGACGGCTCAGTTTATTGAAGGTCGAAGCCGTTGCGGAGGAACCGTTCTTGAACCAGCGGACAGTTTTTCCTTCGGGCAGCCGCTCCGTGTCATCGCGGTCATAGCCTTCCCACTTCCAGGCCAGATTGCCTGAGCCTCCGCGCGCGGCCACGGCATCGCGTGAGTATTCGCCGCTCCGCAGATCGGGGCTGTCGTAGGAAAGCACGGTCTCGAAATACCAGGTCGTCGGACGGGCGGAGGTGCTGATACGTGCCGCCGTACCGAGTTCGGGGATGGCCATCCCTCCGTAGATATCGGTAATTTCATAGTCGTCATCCTCCTCGCCCTCAACGGTCGTAAGGCCCTTCGAGGGGGTGGAGACGACGGCGATGTAGCCGGTCTGCTGAACCCCGTATTCGTCAAAAGTATTGGCGATTTCCAGAATGCTCTCTTTGGTGAACTTTTTACTGAAGGGGATATCGGTCAGCGGATAGTCTTTGCCGAAGGCCTCCGGATTTCCGGAATAGTCGCCGTACACGCGCTCGAGCGCCGTCACCGCCGTAACCGCATCCTCCCAGCGTTCGTTCCACAGGGCCATCTTCGCCGCAATAATCAGGGCGGTGGCATAGCCCATACGGTTGTCGACGGGCGCGTCGTAACTGCGTTTGACCTTCATGGCGCCCATGCCGCCCATATCCTTGGGAAGGGCGTAGCGGAACAGTTCGTCAATCAGGTAATCCCGCGTATCACCCGCACTCATCCGCGGCAGCGAGGCAATCTGCGCCCGGTTTTCCTCGGTAACGACATCCGTGTAGAAGGGCACGTCGCCGAAGGTACAGGTAAGCAGGTAATAGAAGAATGCACGGAGCACGATGGTCTCGGAAGTCATTTCAAGGGCTTCCGCGTCGGTGCATCCCCCCTTGAGATGGCAGTTCTCGATGGCCGCGATCATGGAATTTGCACGCATCACGCCCATATAACTGTACTTCCAGATTGTGGAAGCGATGGCGGGACGGGAGGGCGAAAAGTTGAGTGTCGCATTATAGAAAGTAGAGGCGTTCATGGTCATGCAGTCCGTCTGGCAGTCCGTGACGAACCAGAAGTTCTGGCCTCCCAACTGGCTGCGGATCAAGTTGTAGCAGGCATTGATGCCGGTCTCGCACTGCGCCTTGTTGGTATAGAAGTCCTCATTGCGGGAGTTGCTCATCAGTTCTTCCTTGAGGGAACAGCCCGCAAGTGCGAACAGGGATACAAGGATCAAAATATGCTTTTTCATCTGACGTTCCTCCTAGAAGTTAAGTTGGATATTGAGGGTAAAGGTGCGCGGACGCGGGAAAGAGCCGTTGTCCAGACGGCGCACGGTGGCGTCGGTGGAAACGTCGGGATCGAATCCGTTGTACTTCTTCAGCAGCCAGAGGTTCTCCCCCGTCACACCGATGTTGAGTCCCTTGAAGAACTTGGACCAGCGGCTGATGGGGATGTTGTAACTGAGGGTGACGGTCTTGAGTCGCAGGTAGGAGGCGTCATGGACCTGGAAGTCGGAAGCATTGGTATCGTCCCAGTTGGGGACGGCGATATCCGAATCGGGGTTGCGTTCGGCATTCCAGGCATCCAGCATATAGCGGTACTTGTTCCAGCTCAGCGCAGAAGAGCCCATCCACAGCTCGGAGAGGTTGTAGATCTTTCCGCCGACGGAATAGGCGAAGTAAACGCTGAGTTTGAGCCGTTTCCACTTGAAGTCATTCTGGAAGCCGCCATAGACGAGCGGGTCGGAATTGCCCAGGTACACCACGTCGTTCTGGTCCAGCATACCGTCGCCGTTAACGTCAAGGAAACGGGTGCGGCCCACATTGGTACCGTTGGATCCGTCCGCGATGGTGGAGACGTAGGTATGCGTGTATTGGTTGCGGTCGATTTCCTCCTGACTGTGCCAGATTCCCGCCCGCTGGTACCCCCAGAGGGCGTTGACCGGGTAGCCGGTCTTGTAACCGTAGAGATACTGGGTGGAGTTTCTGGGGTTCATGTAGGTGGGAACCACCTCGTCGCCCGCACCGGAATCCACCACCTTCTGGTTGTTGTGGGAAATCGTGAACGCTGTGCTCCACTCGAAGTTGCGGCTCTTGACGTTCTTCGTATTCAGGGTGACTTCCACGCCGATATTGCGGGTGGTTCCCATATTGTCGAAGTAGGTATCATAGCCCGTCACCTGGGAATTGCGCACGCTCAACAGAAGATTGTTCGTCACGGAATAGTAGGTATCGACTTCCAGGGAAACGCGGGAACGCCAGCCGGAGAAGTTGAAACCAAGGTTGTAGGCATCGGTGGTCTCCCAGGTCAGGTGGCTGTTCGCCAGGCGGTTGGGCATCGTGGCCAGCAGGAAACGGTCTCCAAAGTACCAGGAACCCTGGTTGGCCCCGATGGTAGCCATAGAGAGGTAACTGCTGATGGCATCATTGCCGCTGCGCCCGGCACTTACGCGCAGGGAAAGGTCGTTCACCCAATGCGCCTTCTTCATCCACGGTTCGTTCATGATGGACCAGCGGAAGGCTGCGGCGGGGAAGAATCCCCACTTGTTCTCATCGGAGAAGTTGGAGGCGGCGTCGGCGCGGGCGGTCAGCGTCAGGTAATAACGGCGCTTATAATTGTAATTGAAACGGCCCAGCACGGACATCGTCGTCTTCTTGGTGCGATAGGAAGTGGAGTAGGAGTTGGAGGTATTCATGATCGACGTCATATCATAGTAAAGCGTCGCATCGTTGATATAGCCCGTACCGGAGACGAATTGGTTGTCGCGGAGCGTCTGTCCGGTGGTAAAGCCCGCCACCGCCTCGAAATTATGGTTGCGTTTCACCGACTTCTTGTAGGTGAGCGTCGTCTCGCTGAGAAGACGCTGTTCATCATAGACGCTGCGCGTCGCACGTCCGCCCTGCTTGCGGGCGGCGGCTACCGGCATGAAGGACGGTGAATAGGTATAGGAGAGGTCGTTCTGCCTTGTGAAGGAGAAACTGGACTTGAGGGTCAGCCCCTTGGCCAGGTTCAGTTCTACCCAGGGAACGACGTTCAGGTTCCATTTGTCCGCCTTGTTCTTCACGTTTTTGGCGGAGATATAAGGGTTGTTGAAGACCACGCCCTGCGAATCATCGTAGGAATAACGGTTCCAGGTGCTCGACGTATCCAGCAGGGGGCTGATGTAGATGGCCGCGCTGGTGCTCGTTCCCGTCACCATCGCATTGGTGCGGTCCACGTCGAAATACACCACATTGAGGCGGACGCCGATGCGCACCACCTTGCCCAGTCTTGTATCGAAGGCGCTGCGCAGTGTGTAACGCTTGTATTCCTGGCCGATGACCACGCCCTTGTTGTAATTAAAACCGGCGCCTACATAGTAGTGGGTCTTGCCGTCACCGCCGGTAATGTTGAGGGACTGGTTATTGTAGATACCGGTCTGGCTCAGCACCTTCACCCAGTCCGTACCCTGGCCGAGCAGCGACGGATCGGGGAAAGGATAGCCGGAATCGGCCGTGGCCGGATTGTTCTTCAGGGTGGAACTGCGCTGTACGGCCACCATATTCTGCCAGGTGGCATACTCCTGTGCATTCATGATGTCCAGGGTGCCGGCAATCTGCGAGAAACCGGTGGTGCTGTTGAGCGTCACCTTGAAGGATGCGTCCTTGGGCTTCTTGTGGTCCGTGGTCACGAGGATGACGCCGTTGGCACCGCGGCTGCCGTAGATGGCCGTCGAACTGACGTCCTTCAGTACGGAAATGCTTACGATATCGGCGGGGTTGATGTCGTCCAGGCTGCTGACGGCATCCAGGACGCCGTCCACGACGATAAGCGGCTCATTGCCCGCACTGATGGAACGCGCACCGCGGATCTGGATGCTGGTGGTCTGTCCGGGCTCACCGGATCCAGAAAGGATATCCGCTCCGGCGATACGGCCCTGAAGGGCCTCGGCAATGGAATTGACCGGGGTTTCCTGGAGTTCATCCATCGTGACGACGGAAACTGAACCGGTCAGGTCTCCCTTTCTGGAGGTACCGTAACCGATGGCGACGGCGGTTTCCAGAACGGTGGAAGCGGGTTCCAGCTGCACATCGATGACCGTCCGTCCGTTCACGGTCTCCAGTTTCGGCTTGTAACTGAGAAAATTGAATTCAAGGACGCCTTCCTTATCGACGGAAATGGAGTATTTTCCGTCAGAGTCTGTCACGACGCCGTTCCGTGTATCGTTCTTGTCCATGACGGCGGCTCCGGCGAGCGGCTGTCCGGTCTCGTCCTTCACCACACCTTTGACCGTAATCTTCTGAGCGAAGGCGCCCCCGCTAAGGGAAAGCAGGGCGAGGACTGCAACTATTCTGAGTTTCATTGTCATAAGTTTCTCAATATTTAATGGTCAGGCGGACAGCCTTGTGGGCGACACCGGAGAGAGGCGCGTCGGTCAGGCGCACGTCAACGGCGGCGTTCCACACCTGGTTGGAGGCATAGACATAGTCGGCCCGCCAACTGCGGTCTCCCGAGGTATAACTGGGGTTGTATCCGCGCTGCGACATCCAGATACAGTCGGTCAGGTTGTTGGTCTGCGCGTAGATATCGGCGAGGAAGGCATCGTCATCGGGATTGGAAGGATACCAGGACGGGGTCTGCGGATACCCCGCCTCCATCACGCTGTAGTAATAAAAGGAACCGCCGATGACCCATTTCGCACCCGCCCCCGGACGGTTGAACCCGCCTTCGAGCAGGGACATGAGTTGCGGAAGGGCCGTCGCATCTTCATCAAAATCGGCCACCTGCCAGCAGATGCCGTCGATTTCCTGGCTGAGGCTGGCGGGAAACGCTCCGGAGAGAGAGGCCCCGGCAGGCAGACCGCTTTTATTTACGATGAGCAGGCCGCCGTTGCGTACGAGCGAAGCCCAGTCATCCGCGTGTTCCGCTTCAAACGCGGCGGCAAGCTCATCTTCCCAGATGAGGAAAAAGAGCTGGGCGGAAGAGGCGTTGACCATGCCGCTGACTTCCTGGATGTCGGTGCAGCCCTGGATATTGGCGTAAAGCGCCTCGACACGGGTCAGCGGGGTATCCACGAACTCCACATAGGAATCCTGGGGAGCGCTGGCATATTCCGTACCGTCAGGAGTCCCCTGCTGTATGATGTATAAGGTATCCGAGACCATCGTCTTGAGGCTGCGCAGCACAATCGCGCCGCGACGGGTTGCATTGGTCTGCACAAAATCGGATTCATTGGAGCCGTAGTAAACGGTGAAGGCACCTTCGCCTTCGCGGCCGTTCACGTCCGTACTCATCCAATTTTCCTGAGGGACGACACGCCACAGGCCTTCGAGGGAAACCAGCACGGTCTTGGCGCCGCTCTGTGCGGTAACATAAACCTCGCCTACCTTTCGGCCCGGCTTCGCGTCATCCTTTCCGGAGGTACAGGACACGGCGGAAAGGGCGGCAAGGGCAAGAATCAATACTATCTTTTTCATGACACTTAATATTCAAGGTATCCGTTTTCAATGGAGAATACGGGGATGAGGGAGGTACCCACCTGCACGGAAGCCACGGCAAAGCCGCTGCCCGCCACGCGCGGTACGCTGATTGCGGGGAATGCGACGGAGAATTCCTCATCGGTCGTGCTCACCTTCAGGGTCAGGCTCCCCCGCCCGTAATCTGCGTGAGGAAGCACGAAGCGGAAGGACGTGAAACTGTCCCCGCTGCGCGACGGGACGGCCTCACCGCCGAAATCCAGGGAAGTCCGGGATGAGGCGACCGAAGAAGGAGTCACTGCGCAACCGGGAGCGGCGAGCAGACGACCGGAAATGCCGTGGTCTGCATCCAACTCCATGGAAGTGACATTGACGACCTCGTCAAAACGGATCTGGACCTCCAGCAGACCGGCCGGATAACGGAAATGCAGCACATTTTCGTCCGCGGCAGCATCGGCCATCAGGAAGGGGCAATAACGGCGGAAGAAAGCCGCATCATCCGCCAAAGGCTCAAATTCCTGGACGGAAGGAATCGTAAAGGGCAACTTCCCGGATTCGGGCACCAGTCCCTCCACATAAGGAAAGGATGCCATCACGTCCCCCTTGACGAGGGGACCGTAAAAGCGGGCTTCACGCTGACCTTCTCCGGAACGCTTGAGTTCATAGGCAAGGTTCAGCCCCTGTTCAGAGCCGAAGAGGCTGAGCCGGTCGCCCGCCTTCCAGGTATCGGACACACGCTGGCCGGGCACCAACTCGATTTCCTCGGTATCCACGGTAAAGACCGTGCGGCCGCTGCGGTCGATATCCGAACCGTCATCTTTCTGGCTGCAGGCTGCCGAAAGCAGCACGAGGCAAAGGATATAGAAATTTCTTTTCATAGCGTCGTCAGGATTTTAATCGCCATCCCAATAACTGTTGTTTTCAATGGTCACCATTGACGGAAAACCCATCTTGTCCGCGTCCACAAAGAAGGAAGGAGATGCGATGTAGTTCGCAAAGATGGAAGCGGTCATCTCGTCTTTTTTATCAATGGACGGCACGCTGGCGGCATTGTAGGCGATGAGTGACGTATTGTAGCTGACGCTCCCGCCGAAGCCGCAGCCTCTCACCGAACTTCCCTCGATCTTCAGGATGCCGGGATAGGTGCCTCCTTCGGTATTCTTACGGGTGGAAAGGCTGAAACCGAGCGCATAATTGCCTTCCGTATAATTGGTGGTACGGACATGCTGCACATGCGCGAAAATCCGGCAGTTTTCCAGTTTGAAAGTCGCAATGGGGTATGCGATGCCCCCCGCTGCGGCATAATTCTGCCGCTTTACGGTTCCGATCTGTTCGCTCTTTACGACGCAGCCGTAGAACTCGGCATAAGCCGCCATCCCGCACAGGCCGCCTGCAGCGGTGCTGAGCGCGGAACGGCTGTACTTGAATTCGTGAGGGACCACCTTGCCGTAGGTTTCGCAGTCCTCGACCGTGACAGGATAATCTTTCCGGCCGTTGAGCACTCCGGCGATGCCGCCTGAAAAGGCCTTGGTCGCATCGTCGGAAGAACAGGTGCTGATCAGGTCGCTGTGCACATTCCCACGGTTGATGCAACGCTTTAACTGCATATACACGCAATCCATGCTGGCGGGCGAAGGGCGCGTCGAAGGACTGTAATACCAAGGCAGCATGCCGGTACCGTTGAGCACCACGGCCATGCCCAGGATGCCGCCCGCACCGGAAATCGTCGCATGGGTCGATGTAGGAGCGGCACTGTACGTCACATTGACGTCGGCCTCGTTGGTACAGTCCTCAATGGTGAGGAAACAATCCGCGGTACCGTCCACCACCGTCCCGATAATGCCGCCGAAGCCTTCATAACTACAGCTGGCAGCAGTGCCGGCAGGCTTGATGAGGGTACAGTTGACGGCACCCCGGTTAACGCAGCCCCGGATGAGGCCACATTCGGCAGGTTTAAGGAAGGTGCCCGCGATACCGCCGGCCGCAAATGAAAATTCTTCTCCGCTGATATCCACTTTGAGGTTGATCTTACCCTCGTTGGTACAATTCAGGATGCGGCCGCCGGCGATTGTCCGGACGAAGGCCCCGCCGATGGTCTTGACAGGACCGGAGCTGGAAATATCGGTCTTGTTGACGCAGTTCTCTATACAACCGCCTTCCTGCAGGATGCTGACGAAGACGGAAGCCCCTGCCGTATCCGGATTCCTGGGGGTATTGTTCCCCGCCAGGGTAAGGTTGCGCACGGTTCCGCTGAGGTTGGTGATGAGCGGAAGGTCGCCCGCTGTCTGGGTAAGGGTATGCCCGCCGCCGTCAAGGATAGCGTCAAAATACTGCAAAGGCGTCAGGGACGGGGTGGAAAAATCCGCCGAAATGGTCACGACACCGTTTTTATCCACCCATTCGGAGCCCAGGGTGCCGTTGTTGCAGGCCGCCGCAAAATCCTCCCAATCCTCCGCACTGGTAATTTCACGTGCTCCGGGCACATATTCCATCGCATCGAAGGAGACGAGGGCGCCGGGACGCAGGGTGACACCGGCTTCGGCTCCTTCCGATGGACGCAGCCAGAAGCACTTGAGCACCCGTCTGTCCGCATCGATAAAGCGCAGCCCGAATCCTGAAGGATAATGGCCCGCAGGAAGGGCAAAGATAAAATCCTGCCCCTCCGGGGTAAGGGTGACGCCGCCTTCGGGGAACAGCATGGTAAGGCTGCCCGTACCGCTTACGGGTGTCAGCGCTCCGGAAACGGCATCCAGCGTGAAGTCGCCCGCGACCGGCTCGCTCCCGAGGGAATTCAGGGTCAGCGAAGTGATTACATTTGAAGCGGAAACGTCCTTGAGCGTTACGCGGACAGCGCCGCAAAGGTTTTTCAACTGGATGGCGGCATCCGAAGTTTCCGCATAACCGTAGAGTATGGCGGCACCGCAGGAGAAACTGCCGCCCGCCCACTGCTGCTCAGCGGGAATAGCGATCTGCATCGGACCGTTTACACCGTTGGAATGGCAGGCCTCGGCAGGGTACAGGAGACGATAGGGAGCCTCCACGTTCCGGACTTTGAAATCGGCTTCGGAGATTTTCTCCCCGTAAGCGACGGAAATTGGGGAAGAAGCCACCCCGTTCACGGAAACGCGGTCCCCGTCAGACCAGTAAACCGACAGCGTGCCGGCGCCGGACTCAGCGTCGAGCCACGTCCGGGAAAAATCCCCGGTAGCGGAAACCAGACGCAGCGATACGATATCACCGTCCCCAGTCCCGGATTCCGTCCTGGCACACGAAAAGGCAAGGCCCGCCACAAGCAGGACCCCGCTCAAAAGTTTTTTGTGTATCATAAGCAAAGCTTTGTTCCAGTGTTATTCTTCTTTCACAAAGCTATGCAGAAAAAAAAATCACGGGTATAAGAAATTTCCCAACCCGTGAAAGAATATTGTCAAGAAAAGCCTAAAGCTGCCTGAATTTCACCGACGATATTTTTTTGGATTTGAGGGTCGCCGTCGCCTTGATTTTATCAAGCACCTTATTGTCTTCCACCTGCTCGATCAGGCGGGAAATCTGGTTCCGGTCCTGCAACATCCCGGCAACGGTTTCATCGAGCATCTGCTTGGGGATTTCGGACATGCCGTACATCGCATACTGATAATGGACATAGGCCTCGGCCGCGGCTTTCAGGTCCGCTTCCTCCACCTTGAGGTCAAAATCCTTCATCAGGGTGCCGCGCACCAGCTGCCACTTCAGGTCCTCAAGGAAAGCCGGGAACTGCTTCTCCACTTCCTCCGCAGTATATTTTTCTTTGTTGGCGGCGGTCAGCCAGCGCTTGAGGAACGCTTCAGGCAGGGCGATGCCGGACTTTTTTACATAAAAATCGCGGATATCCTTTGAAAGGCGCCAGGACGCCTCATTCTCATACTGGCTCGCCAGACGGTCTCCGACCTCCTTCTCGATCTCCTCGTCGGTCTTGGGCTCCGCGCCTTCTTTCTTGGACCAGTATTCCTTATAGTTCTCCACCATCTGTTTCTTCTCGTCGGCATCGGCGGTAATCTTATAGGAAGGGATGATGTCTTCCTTTACGACCTCCACCTTAACCTCGGGGGCAAGTCCCAGATCAAAGACGAAGGTAAAGTCCGCACCCTCCTTCCAGTCCAGATCCGGCTGGTTTTCCGAAGGCAGCGGCTCGCCCAGCACATTCAGTTTCTTTTCATTGATATACTGGTCCAGCTGCTCCCCTACCAGGCGGTTGAGAATTTCGGAAAGGACCTGGTCGCCATAGACTTTTTTAATGAGCGACATCGGAGCCATTCCTTTGCGGAATCCCTTGAATTCCGACTTGTGTTTCAGTTCCCTGTACCTCTTGTCAAGCGGCTCCGCATAGTCCGCAGCCTCAACAAAGAGGCTCAACTCAAGGTTGAGCGCATCGATTTTTTTCTCAGTAACGTTCATAATAGTATTAAGGTTTGATTTTATTTTTCGGATAAACGACCCGCTCGTGGTATTCCCGCGAAAGCCAGGACTTGATGACTTCCTTGACCGTATCCATGTCCTTGATGGAGATTTCGGACTGGGCAAACTGTCCGCCGGCACTCTTTTCTCCCACAAGTTCTTCCACAAAGGCAGAATAATCCGCGGGACTTTTTGCCTTGAGCGTGCGGGATGCCGCTTCGACGGTATCGCAGATCATCAGGATGACCTGTTCCTTGGTCTTTGGGGGAACGCCGGGATAAGTAAAGTCTTCCTTTTCGAGGGGGTCTCCCCCGCCTGCGAGGAATTTCGAATAGAAGTAACGCGTCACGGTAGTTCCGTGATGAGTCAGGATAAAATCTACAATTACCTGCGGAAGGGCATATTCCCGCGCAAGCTCCACACCGTCGGCCACATGCCGGATGATGTCGTGCGAACTTTGACGCGGGCTCAGGCCGTCGTGATAACGATGGCCTTCCTCCTTTTGCATGAGGGATTCATTTTCTATAAAACACGCGGGATTTTTCATTTTCCCGATATCGTGATACATGGCTCCTGCGCTGACCAGCAGCGGGTTGGCACCGATAGCCCGGGCTGCAGCCTCCGCCATGGCCCGTACCTGCATGCTATGATGGAACGTACCGGGAGCCTCCTGCTCCAGACGCCGCAGCAAGGGATTGGAATTGTCCACCAGGTCCCGCAGGCGCGAGTTGGAAACGAGATTGAAAATTTTCTCAAAGAGGTAAATGAGCGGATAGAACATGACCGCCGCCATCGACGAGAAGAAGAACTGGATAAAAATCCGCCAGAGCGTCCCTTCCACAAGGTCCGACAGCCAGAAGCCCGAGAAGGAAAGGGACAGCGCGGCAAAGGTAATCATCGCCGATATAAACTGCTTCCATTTCCGGTTGTAGTAACGGAAACTGAAAAGCGACACCGCCCCGGCAAAGAGGTAAATCACGAACAGGACAACCCCCGAACGGGCAAATACCAACAGCGGAAGCAGACACACCATGTACACGGCAAAAATCAGTTTCTCGCTGAAAAACGCCTGCAGGTAGAGTGCCGCCAGGGTAAAGGGCACGGCATAGATATAGCGGGGGTAATGCTGCTGCACCGTGAGCGTGACGACCGCCGTCATCACAAACACCAGCAGCAGGTAGGTGAAGCGGCTGTCATCGAAAATGCCGGGATTTGTGTAATAAATCGCAAAGAAGAGAATCATCACCAGCAGCGCGGCGATAATGGCATTTCCCGTCCACTGCCAGGCGATGGGACCGGAATAAGAGACATTGTTCTCATACTCCGCCTTGTAGGAATCCAGCACCTGCTCCAGGTCTTCCGTGACCAGGTCTCCCGTAGATACGATCACCTGACCGGCATGCACATAGCCAGAAGTGGTGGATACGCCCGCCATGGCATCTTCGATGGCCTGCATCGTAGCCTGCTGGTCGAAGACCAGGTTCGCAGCCAGGTGCCAGGAATACCCCGCCGCCACCAGCATCGAATCCGCAGGAATGCGCGGAAAACGGGCGCAGACGGCGTCAAACACCGCATTCGCAGCACTTTTGGGCGTATAAAGCTCCGAACGGGGCAACTTGTCCGCACGATGGCCGCGCCGGACATAAATCACTTCGGGAGCATCCCCCTTCAGATACGAAATATAGGTGTCGTCACCGAGAACGCCCCGCTCATAGACGGTCCGTGCCTCTTCAAGCAAAGCACCGCGCAGAAGCGTATCGCCGGGAAAACGGAGGGAGACCAACTCCCGCAGGCCGCGCTTCTGCGCATCCTCATTCACGGAAAAGACGGGCACCACCTGCGACACCGCTTCTTCCCGGTCCGCGGCGAGCTGGTCAGCCGTCTTGAGTATCGGAAAATCAAAAGGGGCCGCAAGGGTTTCGTGCGTCCAGACCGTCCCCTTGGCATATTGATAACTGAAATTGGCGCTGCGGGGCATCACCAGCACCAGCAGCGCGGCCGTAAAGGACAGCAGTATGATGATTTTCAGTTTCTTTCTCATTGGAACGGGCTTCCTGCTTCCCGGGCGATGAAATTATAGGTCATACGGTCCGTCAGCCGGGGGAACAAACGATGGAAAAGCACGGTCAGACGCCCCAGGGCCGTAAGCGTTACCTGCGAACGGCGGTGCTGCACCGCCCTGTAAAGTCTTTCCGCACAGGCTTCCGCACTCATCAGTTTCCCCTCTTCGAGCGGGGTCTCCCCCTGCGGCGACCCATCCGCGGTCAGCGCGGCATTGCGCACATTCGAGGCGGTGTAGCCCGGGGCAAATACCAGTACGTTCAGGCCGTCCTTGAGATGTTCGATACGCAAGGTATCCAGAAAACCCCGGACGGCATATTTTGAAGCGGAATAACCCGTCCGCGCCGGCAGCGCCGAATAACCTGCGATGGAAATCACGCCCACCAGCGAGCCCCTGCGCTCCAGCAGGTACGGAAGCGCCGCCTTCGAGCAGTTCACCGTCCCCCAGAAGTTCACATCCATCAGGGAATGCAATACTTTCAGGTCCAGGTCCTTAAACATCGCCCGCATGGATATTCCCGCATTGTTCACCAGGACATCGATGCCGCCGAAACGGACCACGGTTTTCTCCACCAGCGCACGACAGTCTTCCTCCCGGGTGACGTCGCAGGGCACGCAGAGCACCCGGTCCGCAGGGGCTACCGACGGCGCCAGCCGCTCCAGCAGGTCAAGCCGGCGGGCCGCCATGACGACCTTTGCCCCCTTTGCGCCGAAGACACGGGCGGTTGCCAGACCGATGCCCGAACTTGCCCCGGTCACGATGACTACCTTGTCCCTCATCAGTCGATTTTCATCGCGGCAATATCCTCGCCGTCATATTCGCCGGCATCGAGTTTGCGGCGGATCTCCTTGAAGGCATCCAGGGTATATTTCACGTCTTCCATCGTATGCGCCGCGGTGCAGACAATACGGAAGATAATCATCCCCTTCGGGATGACGGGATAAATCACGATGGAGCAGAAAATACGGAAATTCTCACGCAGGTCCTTGGCCATCTTCGTCGCCTGGGCCACGCCTCCTTTGATATGTACCGGGGTGACACAGGCCTGCGCCTCGCCAATGTCGAATCCCTCCGCACGGAACCCGTCCTGGATGGCGTGGGTAATGGCCCAGCACTTGGCGCGCAAGGCATCCCCCTCCGGAGAATCGATGATCTGCATCCGCTTGATATTTCCCATCACCAGCGGCATGGGCAGACTTTTCGCATACATCTGCGAGCGCATGTTGAAGCGCAGGTAATGGATGATGGAATGCGGCCCTGCGACAAAGCCGCCGATGGAAGCCATGCTCTTGGCAAAAGCGCCGATATAGAGGTCGATGCCATCCATCACGCCGAAATGCTCGGAGGTTCCGCGCCCGTGCGCCCCCAACAGGCCGAAGCCGTGGGCATCGTCTATCATGATGCGGAACCTGTGCTTCGCTTTGAGTGCGACGATTTCATCGAGTTTTCCCAGAGCGCCGGTCATACCGAAAACCCCTTCGGTAATGAGGAGAACGCCGCCGCCGGCCGCATCCGCCTCGGCGCAGGCCTTGGACAGGATTTTATCGCAATCCGCCATATCGTTGTGGCGGAACTTATATTTACTGCCGATATGAAGGCGGATGCCATCCAACAGGCAGGCATGGCACTCAGCGTCATAGACAATCACATCGTGGCGCGAGGTCAGCGCATCAATCGTTGAAACGATTCCCTGATAGCCGAAGTTATACAGGAAGGCATCCTCCTTCCCTTCAAACTTCGCGAACATCTGCTCCAGCTGCTCGTGGTAACGGGTATGACCGCTCATCATGCGGGCGCCCATCGGATAGGCAAGGCCCCACTGCGCGGCCGCCTCGGCATCCGCCTTCCGCACTTCGGGATGATTGGCAAGCCCGAGATAATTGTTCAGGCTCCAGTTCAGTACCGGAGTGCCGTTGAAGGTCATATGCGGCCCGAGTTCACCCTCAAGCCGGGGATACATGTAATAGCCGAAACCCTGTTCAAAATACTGTCCGATGGGACCGCCGCTGTCTCTGGTAATTCTATCAAAGATGTCTAACATCATATTGTTAACATTTTAAAAAACATTCTGACCAGTCATTTTTGCTATGAACAGAAAAATGGCCGGAAAGCATAAGGATGCATTTACCCGGATAGGGTTGCGAAGCAACAAGCATCCGTTGCGTCCGGACATTTTTCCATAGCAAAAATTACGCATCGATATTGGCATAATGTGCATTTTCTTCGATGAACTGGCGCCGGGGCGGGACGTCGTCCCCCATCAGCATGGAGAAAGTCCGCTCGGCCTGGGCCGCATTCTCGATGGTGATCTGGCGCAGGCGCCGGCGGGCGGGATCCATCGTCGTCTCCCAAAGCTGCTCCTCGCTCATTTCACCCAAGCCCTTGTAGCGCTGGATGGTATAACCCTTGTCGGAGCCCTTGCCCAGTTTAAGCGCCGCTTCTTCGCGCTGCTCCTCGGTCCAGCAATAGATTTCTTCCTTGCCTTTCTTGACCAGATAGAGCGGCGGCGTAGCCAGGTACACATAGCCGTTCTTAATGAGGTCGAACATATAGCGGAAGAAGAAGGTCAGGATCAGGCAGGCGATGTGGCTGCCGTCAACATCGGCATCGGTCATGATGACAACTTTGTGATACCTCAGCCGGCTGAGGTCCATATGCTTTTCTCCGGTCTCGTCCTCCTGGGCCACCCGCACGCCGAGCGCGGTATAGATATTCTGGATCTCCTGGCTGTCGAAAGCACGCCCGTCGGCGGCTTTCTCCACATTGAGGATTTTTCCGCGCAAGGGCAGAATCGCCTGGATACGGCGGTCGCGGCCCTGTTTGGCCGTGCCGCCTGCGGAATCACCCTCCACGAGGAAAAGTTCGCACTTTTCAGGGTCGTTCTCGGAACAGTCCGCCAGTTTTCCGGGCATGCCGGCGCCGGTCATTACGGTCTTGCGCTGCACCATCTCCCGCGCCTTGCGGGCGGCGGCACGCGCCGTAGCGGCGAGCACGATCTTGTCGATGATGAGTTTCGCCTCCTTGGGATGTTCCTCCAGATAGGCGTCCATGGCGGCGGCGGTGGCCTGTGAGACGGCGGAAGTCACTTCCGTATTTCCGAGTTTGGTCTTGGTCTGCCCCTCGAACTGAGGCTCTCCCACCTTCACGGAAATCACCGCGGTAAGGCCCTCGCGGAAGTCCTCGGGAGCGAGGTCCACCTTGGCCTTTTCCAGGAGTTTGTTGCGGTCCGCATAATTCTTCAACGAGCGCGAAAGGCCCATTTTGAAGCCCTGCAGGTGGGTTCCGCCTTCTATCGTATTGATATTGTTGACATAGGAGTAAATCTTCTCGGTATAGCCGGTATTGTACTGGAGGGCGATATCGATGGGGATGATTTTGTCAGAATCGATGCAGACCGCATCCGGGATGAGTTTCTGCGCCCCGGCATCCAGATAGGTGATGAATTCCTTGAGGCCTTCCTCGGAGAAGAAAACATCGGAACGGAACACTTTCTTTCCCGTGGGCTTGGAGTCCCCGTTGGCATCCGGTGCGTATTCATCCACGACCTCGCGCTCGTCCGTGAGCGTGATACGGATTCCCCTGTTCAGGAAGGACAGTTCACGCAGACGCGCCGCCAGCGTATCATACTTATAGACGATGGTCTGGGTAAAAATGGTGGCATCCGGGTGGAAGGTGATGGTGGTACCGGTATCGTCGCAGGTGCCGGTCACTTCCACGGAGGTAATAGGCTTGCCCTGGGAGTAACGCTGCACGAAAATCTGTCCCTCACGGTGCACTTCCGCCTCCAGCAGGTCGGAAAGGGCGTTCACGCAGGAAACGCCCACACCGTGCAGGCCGCCGGACACCTTATAGCTGTTTTTGCTGAATTTGCCGCCGGCATGCAGGACGGTCAGCACGACCTCGAGGGCCGAGCGGTGCTCCTTGGGATGCATGCCCGTGGGAATGCCGCGGCCGTTGTCCCGAACGCGGATGGAATTGTCCGGAAGGATGGTAACGTCGATGGTGTCACAGAAGCCGGCCATCGCCTCGTCGATACTGTTGTCCACGACTTCATATACAAGATGGTGAAGGCCGCGTTCCGAAATATCGCCGATATACATCGAGGGGCGCTTGCGCACCGCCTCCAGTCCTTCCAGAACCTGGATACTACCTGCGGAATACTGCTCTTCCGCCGCTCTCATTTCTTCTTTCTCTATCATATTTTCATGAATGTTTTATCACAGGATCAAGGTCAAGCCCAGGGTGAAGCTGCGCCCGGTCTCCGCAAAATACGGGGAATATTTACGCAGCGGGCTGCCCAGCAGATTGCCGGCCTGGAAACGCAGGCCCCAGGAGGGTGTGAGGCGGTATTCGAGCATCACGCCGAGATCCGCCCATCCGGGAATCTTCACCTCCACCGGCTCATAGAAGCCTGTCATCGTAGTGGCACGCGCGGTCTCCCCCTCGAACCAGAGTCCCGCGTAAACCCGCCTTCGGTAATTATATACAGCACGCAGGCTGCCGGAAAACATCGGCGGCGCCAGCGCCTCCGTGCTGATTTTCTCCGTCAGATGCCGGAATTCCAGACCACCGTCGACATCCAGCCAGTCCGCATCCCAGTTCAGTTTCAGGGACACATAGCCTTCCGCAGCCGTCGCATAGACGATGCCGGGAATGCCCGCACCGCCGTTCAGGAAGCCGGCATACCAGTCCATCGCCGAAGCGAAGGGACGGTGGACATAGCGCGCATAGCCACCTCGCAGCCCATAGTGGAAATGCTTCCCGATGCCGCCCTGTACGCCCGCATAGGCATCCACGGTCTTCGCCGTACATTCCGGAAGCGCCCAGCCGGCGTTATAATGCGGGTCCCAGCGTTTGCGGTCGATATAACGGTCCGCGTCATAGCCGCCGTCGGCACCGGCAAAGAGCCTAAGGGAGGCCGAAGGGACATTGAAGGCCGCCTCGCAGGAAGGGAACACCCTGAACCGGCCGGGATCCGTACCGTGATTGAAGGCATAAGCCAGCCTCAGGCCGAGCCGAAGGTCCCAGTTGCCGTAGTAGAGCATACCGTAGGGCGTCACGTCGAAATGCATCCGGTACCCACCGGCCGCGGTACCGGAGTAGAATTCCATATCGGCGAGCAGATCCACGTAGAGGAAATAGCGCCGTTTGAACTGGGCGGTAAAACTGCCGCCCGCTTTCAGGGAATTCACATGCAGGAAGTTCCCGGCACCGAGGGCATCATAGCCATAGCGATAATCCACGTCCGCCTTCCAGGGGAAAGGCTGGTCCTCATGGCCCGAGAGGCCGACCTGCAACGCGGCGGAATGAAAACCGGTTCCCGGACCGCCGTTCAAAAGGCCGTCGGCAAAGAGGCCGTCATATCCCGCCTTTGCGGAAAGGTTCATTGTCTTGAAACGGGACGCCGCCGATGCCCCGAAAGATTCCGAGAAGGCATAGCCCCAGGAAGATGTACCGTCGGGCAGCAGGCCCTTGACCAGATTCTGCCATCTGCCGTAGTAACCGTCAAAGTCGTTATAGACGGTCACGCTGTAACGGGAACTGTCCACCGGCGTCCAGAGGGCATGCAGGGAGGGATGCAGGGTCCAGCCGGCATCGGCGCGGAGATACAGGCGCTTGACGCCCGGCACGGAAGGCTGCGGATGCAGCCGGACCAGATAGGGTTTGAATTCATAGGCCCCCTTGTAGGGCGTCTCGAAGGCATCGTAGTCGAAGCGGTAATCGAAATGCGTCACGGAATCGGGAACGGAGAGCGGCTGTTCCACCTTCATCAGCGTTCCTGCGGAAGATATATAGGCATTGGTTACCTCCACCTTCTGGTCGAGATTCTGGGCATACGCCTTCACCAGGGCAAAGGGCAGCAAAAGGGTCAGACAGACTTTTTTCATAATGCAGCAAGTTTGCGCTTCACCATTTCCCGCAATCCGTCTTCCGGGCCGGACTCGTACCCTTCCAGTATACTCTGGTAAATCGCCTTCGCAAAATCATTCTTCCCCTGGGCGACAAAACTGTCCCCGAGCACAATGTAGGCCCTTGCCAGCCAGTAGCTCTGGTCCGGAGCCTGTTCCGCAAACGCGTAAACTTCATCGGCGATGCCGTCGAACCGGCCGCTGTCGTAGCGGTCCTGTATCAGCAGGTACTTCGCCTCCGCCCCCTGGGCGGTCGCCGGCTCACCTGCAATCTGTTCAAGCAGGGCAAAGGCCTCGCTGCGCCGCTCCAGGGCCAGCAAGGACTTGGCCTTGATGTATTTCAGTTCGCGCGTGCCGGCGGCATCCGCCTTGCCCGCGGCGAGGGCGGCCTGTGCATCCTCTACGGCGGCGTTCCAGTTACGCGCCTTGTAAGCGGAACGGGCCATTCCCAGCCGGGCGAGCGACTTATTGGTATCGAAACGCGAGCGCTGCAGCATATCGGCGTAAACCTGATAGGCCTCGTCGAAGCGTTCCATCGCATAAAGCAACGCGGCATAATTGACACGGGCGTTTTCCGCAAAAGCAGCGTCCGGAGCCTGTGCAAGCGCCTTCCCGTAGGAATCGCAGGCTTCTTCCGAAAGGCCGATCTGCCGCTGGCTTTCAGCGATGTAAAAGCGCGCGAGCGGAGCCTGCCCGCCGACCTCCCATTCATCCAGATACTTCTGGAACAGGCCGATAGCCTGGGAATAGTTGCCGTTCAGGAAAACCTGCTCGGCCGTATTGAAATACATCTGCGACCTGTCCACTTCCGCTGCCGCAACCTTCTCCTTCTCCACGAATTCCAGATATTTTTCCGGCTGTTTGCGCGCCCGGTAGATAGACTCGACGGCCATCAGGGCACTCTCGGAATATTCGGTGCCGGGGAAGCCGCGTACCACGGAACGATAGTGTTCTATGGCTTTCAGGTCATCCCCCATATTGCGGCAGGCCATTCCGAGACCGAGCCGGCCCTTCGCCACAAAGACGCTGTCCCGCGTCTGTGCGCAGAGTTTTTCGAAGGCCTGCTGCGCCTCTTTATAGCGCCCCAGGTCGCTCCAGGTAGAAGCCAGTTCATACAGCGCATCACTGAAGAGCGGGGCCTGTGCAGATGCACCGAGCACCGGTGAAAGGACGGCCGCCTTTTGCATTTTCTCCCCCAGCAGGCCATAGGCCAGGCCCTCGCGATAATAGGGATATATCTTGTCCGCAGCACCATAATCCTCCTGCACCTTCCGGTAGGAGGCGGTGGCGGCGCGATAATTTTTCAGGGCGAAATCACAGTCGGCGCGACGGGTCAGCGCATCCTCACGGTATTGTGCGCGAGGGTCCGCCGCATAGTCGTCCAGCCACCTCGACGCCTGTTTCCAATTTTCCTGGCGGAGGTAGCAAAATGCGATATCGTAGGCAATCCTCCTGCCCTCCGGCGTGCCGGCGAGCGCGGAACGGTTGTAAAGTTCCGTGAATTGGACGCGGGCGGCGTCGTAATCGCCGCTGCGATAGAGGGATTCCGCCATCCAGTAGCGCGACAGCTGCCCCAGACGGTCGTTTCCGGGCAGGTAGTAGGAAGCGGCCTTATAATAGGACGCAGCCTGCCTCCAGGAACCGCTCCCGGCCAGTTGGGAAGCCCGCAGATAATTGGTCTTGATATAGTTGCGCTGCATTTCCGGACTCAGCTCATCGATATTGTCATAGGCCCGGATGGCGCCCTCATAATCTTTTTCAATCAGCGCGGAAAGCGCCATGTAGGAATAAATCTGCTCCCCGCGGACAGCGGTGCCGTATTCCTTGATGTAACTGGAAAAACCCTCCGTACTCTTGTTCAGGTCGAAGGAAAGTTTGGCATAGTTGAACCAGGCGTCCTCACGGAGATCCGGACGCCACTTCAGCTGGGACGCGGCCTTGAAATGGTCCAGGGCCTCCACGTTGTTGCGCAGCGCCACGCTGGCGGCGGCCATGTTGTATTCGGCGATCTGTCCCAGCGAATCCGTGCGGTCCGTCATGTTCTTGTAATTCTCCAAAGCACCCTTGTAGTCATGGGAGGCATAAAGCACGGAACCCGCATAGAACCAGTCGGAACGGGACATGTCGGTGGAACTGTGGATATATTCGTCAAAATAGCCGCGGGCCGCCGTATCGTCCCCGCGCACCAGCAGCGACTCGGAGAGCATCCGGGCCAGATGTGCACGGCGTTCGCCGGTGGCCGCCTGGAACATCGCCGGGCCGTTCTGCGCGACATAGGCATAATTGCCCTCCATGAATTCGCATTCCAGCACATAATAAGCGGCGATGTCACCGAAACGCGAATCCCCGGCCGCCAGAAGGAACTTCTCCTTCGCCTGCGGGAAATCCTCGTCCATATAGGCCATCATGCCGAGCAGGAAACGGGCTTCAGGGGAATAAGCGGAAACCGGTCCCTGCTCCAGGGTGGAGAAACTGCGCTTCGCGGCGGGGTAATCGCCAAGCGCATAGGCGCAGTAACCCTGTTTGAAAACGAGTTCCGGGACATTGGCATCGCCGATATCCCCGGGCTCCACCTTTCCCAGTTCCGCAGCGGCCTGCGCGTACTTGCCCTGATCGAAAAGGATCAGTGCATGGCGGAAGCCAATCTCGGAATCAAAGGCGGATACCGGATAATCCCGACGGAAATCAAAAAGCATCGACGGATAGTCCGAAGCCTGGCTGCGGATGGCACAGAGCAGGATATAGGCCCGGGTGCGGGGACTCTCGGGCGCCTGCTCGAAAAGCTGCCGCGCCTGCGCGAAGAATCCCTGGCGATACAGGTTCAGCGCCTCGCGCTCACCCTTCATGGGACCGGCACCCGCCGGCAGGACGAAGAGCAGCAAAAGCAGGGTAAGGATCGGGGTCCGTCTTTGCATTTTCAAACGATTTACAAATCTTACAAAGTTACAGATTTTTTTCAATTTTCCTACGCCCATATTCAAGGCACCAGGCCGAGAGCGGGCACGTGTCACATTGCGGGCTGCGGGAGGTGCAGATATACCGCCCGTGCAGGATGAGCCAGTGATGGGCGATGGGACGCAACTGGGCCGGAACATGGCGTTCAAGGTCCCGTTCGACGGCCTCCGGCGTACGTCCACGCGACAGCCCCAGCCTGTGTGACACCCGGAAAACATGCGTGTCCACGGCGATGACCGGTTCCCCATGCACGATGGAGGCGACGACATTGGCCGTCTTGCGCCCCACGCCGGGAAGGCGCATCAGCTCCTCCACCGATGCGGGCACCTCCCCTCCGTAGTACGCCACCGACATCTTTGCCATTTCCACGAGATGCGCAGCCTTGCTGTTCGGATAGGAAATGCTGCGGATCAGGTCCTTCACCTCCTCCACGTCGGCGGCGGCCAGGCTGGGCATGTCCGGGAAACGCCGGAACAGCGCAGGCGTCGTCAGGTTCACGCGCCGGTCCGTACACTGGGCGGAAAGCATCACCGCCACCAGCAGTTCATAGGGGCTCCCGAAATCCAGTTCGGACTGCGCCACCGGCACATTCCTGGAAAAATAATCCAGGATGGCGGCGTAACGGTCAGAAATCCTCATCATCCATCCTGACTATATCGCCGTCCCCGATTTCATGACAGCGTTCCCCCTCACAGACAAACACGCGGCCCGGATAGCGCTGCACGATGGATTTGTTGTGTGTCACCATCACGATGGCGGTATTGTTTTCGATATTGATGCGTCGCAGGAGCTGCAGGATTCCCTCGGCGGTTTCCTCGTCGAGATTCCCTGTCGGCTCGTCGGCAATCAGCAGGTCCGGGGAATTCAGCAGCGCGCGGGCGATGGCGATGCGCTGCTGTTCACCGCCCGAAAGCTGGTGCGGCATCCTGTGCGCCTTGGTTTCCATCCCCACGGACTTGAGCACCTCGGAAATGCGGCGGTCGATACGGGCCCGGTCGCGCCAGCCCGTCGCCCGGAGCACGAAGGCCAGGTTATCCTTGACGCTGCGGTCCATCAGCAACTGAAAATCCTGGAACACGACCCCCAGCCTGCGGCGCAGATAGGGGATATCGCGCCGGCGCAGTTTGTGCAGCGGATATCCGCAGACTTCGCCGGTTCCGCCGTCCAGGCGGTTTTCGGCCATCATCGTGCGGATAATCGAGGTCTTCCCCGTCCCCACGCGGCCGACGATATATACCAGTTCCCCGGGCAGGATGGTCATATCCAGGCCGTAAACGACCGGCATCTCCCCGTTCATGACGGTGGCCTCCCGGAAAATGACAAGCGGAGCGCGTTCCACTAGGCGGCGAACTGTTGTTTCAGCGCAGCGATCTTGGCATCGGCGTCATCGCCGCAGGCACTGAAATAGAACTTGATCTTGGGCTCCGTTCCGGAAGGGCGCACGGAAACGACATCCCCGGCCTCGTCAAAGAACTGGAGCACATTGGATTTGGGCTGCCCCGTCTTCTCAGGGTCAAGATAATCGACGACCCTCGTGACGGGAGAACCGCAGAGACGGGCGGGCGGATCAGAGCGCAGGCCGTCCATAATGGCCTGAATCTCCTTCGTCCCGCTGATTCCCTTGCGTACGAGCGACACCAGTCCTTCCTTGCGATAGCCGAATTCGCGATAGATCTTCTGCATCAACTGATACAGGGACAGGCCCTGGTCTGCGGCCCAGGCGGCACATTCGGCGATCATCATGCAACTGACCTGCGCATCCTTGTCCCGCACGAATTCGCCGATATTGAAGCCGTAACTTTCCTCTCCGCCGCAGATGAACTGTCCTTTACCCTCCAGGCGCTTCACCACTTCGGCAATGTATTTGAAGCCGGTAAGCACATTATAGACGGGCACGTCGAAATGCTTGCAGATATCGGTAATGAGTTCCGTGGTGACGATGGTCTTGACGACATAGCCGCCCTTTCCGATCTTCCCGAGCTCAAACCAGCGGTTCAGGACATAATAAGTCAGCATCGACGCAGTCTGGTTGCCATTCATCAGCACCATTTTCCCTTCATTGTCACGGACGGCGATTCCCATGCGGTCCGCGTCCGGATCGGTGGCCAGCACCAGGTCCGCCCCGGTTTCTTCCGCCTTGGCGATGGCAAGTTCCAGCGCCGCGGGTTCCTCCGGATTGGGAGAGACGACCGTCGGGAAATCGCCGTCACTGACATCCTGTTCCGGCACATGGATGACGTGTTCGAAGCCCAGCCGGTTCAGGATTTCCGGGACAAGGCGCACGCCGCAGCCGTGCAGGGGCGTATAAACGATCTTGAGGTCCTTGTGCCGCGCCACGCTTTCCGGACTCAGGGAGAGGGAAAGCAGGTCGGAAAGATAGCTGTCATCCATTTCCTTTCCCAGCGAGCGTATCTCGCCGCAGCGCACATCCGCCTTGAACTTCACCTGGGAAGGGTCGGTGATCTTGGCCACCTCCGCCACGATTTCCCCGTCCACGGGAGAAGTGACCTGCCCGCCGTCGGACCAGGAAACCTTGTAGCCGTTATACCCCTTGGGGTTATGGGATGCGGTAATCATGATTCCCGCCACGGCCCCGGTCTTGCGGATGGCATAGCTCATCTCGGGCGTGGGACGGATATTGTCGAAAATATCCACATCGATGCCGTTGGCGCACATGACGTCGGCGGCGATGCGGGCGAACTCCTTGCTGTTGTTTCGGCTGTCGTAGGAAATCACCACGGACAGTTTCTCTCCCTCCACATGGCCGAGGATATAATTCGCCAGCCCCTGGGTAGCCATGCCCACGGTGTACTTGTTCATGCGGTTGGTACCCACACCCATGATGCCGCGAAGACCTCCGGTACCGAATTCGAGGTTCTTGTAAAACGCATCCTCAAAACCGGCGGGGTCCTCCGATTTCAGGGCCAGGATCTGCATCTTGGTGTGCTGGTCAAAATCACCCTCAAGCCAGCGTTGTGCAGTTTTTTCGTAGTCTTTCATTTTTTCATTGTTTCTTAATCCTCAAAGTTACGGAATGCTGTTGAATTTTCCAAGGAAAATCTTTATCCTTGCAGCGGAAATGAAAAAAGGCTTTGCGTCCATACTCGCACAGGAACGGGAACGGCTTTCCAGAAAGGCCGCACTGAAGTTGCCGACGCTGGCTTCCGGACTGGAAATCCCGTCTGCGCTGGCCCTGGAACAGTGTTCCTCGGAAGTCACGGCCGCCTATAAAGCGGAAGTCGCCCGGCGATGGCGGGCCGACAATCGGAGGGCGGAGTTTGCTCCTGAGCGACTATTCCCAAATTATTTCGGAGCGAAGAAGCAACTTCGCCCGGAGAGAGGCACAGCCATCGCCGACCTGACCGGCGGACTGGGTATCGACTGCCTGGCCTTTGCGAAGCGCTTCGAACGTGTCCTTTACAATGAGATGAATCCCGCCCTGGGCGAGGCTGCCGCGCGTAATTTTGCCGCCTTCGGAGCAGGGAATATCCGCTGTTGCGCGTTTGAAATCCAAAGCGGCCAGGCGCCCTGGAAGGAAGCCGTCGCCGACTTCGCCCCGGACCTGGTCTATCTCGACCCGGCCCGCCGCAACGCCTCCGGCGCCAAAGTTTTCCGCCTGCAGGACTGCAGCCCCGACATCGTCACGCTTTTGCCCGACCTGGAAAAAATCTGTCCGCGCCTCCTGTTGAAGCTGTCGCCGATGGCGGACATCAGCGTCCTGCTCGCCTGGGCGGAAGGGCGCGTGCAGGAGCTGCATATCGTGGAAAAGGACGGGGAATGCAAGGAACTGTTGTTGCTGATGGATGCTTCCCGGCGTAGGGAAGACCCCCTGATCCGGGTCGTCGTCCCCGAAACGGGAGCCAGTCTGGACTTCCGACCGTCCGAAGAGCGGAGCGCCGCCCGGAAGTTGGCCTCCGGTGATTTTTCCCTTCTTTTCGAGCCCGGTCCGGCGCTGATGAAGGCGGGTGCGTTCAAAGGCTTATGCGGCCGGTATCCCCTGGCCGCACTCTCCCCTTCCGTGCATCTTTATGCATCCGACGAGGTCATCGAGCCCCTGTCCCCCTTCGGCAAATGGTACAGGGTGACGGAAACGCTGCCTTTCGGCAAAGAAGGGTTCAAGACAGCCGGAATGCGTTTTGGGCAAGCCGAAGTATCGGCGCGGGGCATCCCGATGCGTTCGGAAGAATTGCGCAGGCGATGCGGCTGCACCGGCGGAGGGGACGAGCACCTTTTCGGGGTGCAGACCCTGTCCGGCCGCAGGATTATCGCCGCATCACGCCTCCCGCAGGACGTGGCCGCCAGCAGAGAGGGGAAGCGATAGGGCAGAAGCCGGCACTTCCGCCTCAGGGCGCAGCTACAGGGCGCGGAGGCCCCGGACGAGCCGGTCCAGGCCCTCGGAGAGCAGCTGCCTCGAAGTGGCGAGATTCACCCTCACGAAGCCTTCCGCCCCGTACAGGGAGCCCGCGTTCACCCAGACCTTCTCCGTACTCAGGAGGAAATTCTCTATTTCCGCGGAAGGCATCCCCGCAGACCGGCAGTCTATCCACACAAGATACGTCCCCTCAAGTTCAAATACAGGGAATTCAGGAAGTTCCCGGGCGAATCGGGAGCGCAGCAGCGCATCATTCTCCCAGATGTACGCATTGAGCGCATCCAGCCAGGCAGCCCCTTCTGCGGAATAGGCGGCTTCGGCAGCGACCGGTCCGAAAGGATTGACATCGCAGATTTCATTGATGTTAACGGCCCGGTCTATGGCGGCGCGCCTCTCCGGATTCCCGCTGACGATGCCCGCCATCTGCAATCCGGCGATATTGAACGACTTGCTCGGGGAAATCAGGCTCACGGTATTTTCGGGGTCCACGGCGCCCATAGGCACGTAATGCAGTCCCGGGCGCACGATTTCGCAATGGATCTCATCGCTCACCACCAGCATACCCGTACGCCGGGCGATGGAGGCCACCCTTTCCAGTTCCGCCCGCGTCCATACCCTGCCGGCAGGATTATGCGGATTGCAAAGGAGCAGGATGGAGGCGGAAGGATCCGAACAGCGGCGCTCAAGGTCGTCAAAATCCAGGGCGTAACGCGGCCCCGGCAGTTCTTTAAGGGGACTTTCGCTTGCAATGCAGCCGTTATTGCGGATGGAGGAGAAGAAGCAGTTATAGACAGGGGTCGCGATCACTACGCGGTCACCGGGCTTTGCGAGCGCCTTGATAACGGCAGAAAGCGCCGGAACCACGCCTGTCGTGTACATCAGCGACGAAGGGTCGAAATCCCATCCGTGCCGCTGCGAGAACCAGCGGGAAACGCATTCGTACCAACTGCGCGGCACATTCACATATCCGAACACGCCGTGTTTTACGCGCTTTTCGAGCGCCTCCGCGATACAGGGAGCCACCCGGAAATCCATATCCGCCACCCACAGCGGAATCACGTCTCCGTCCACCTTGACGGGCGGCGCGGCATCCCATTTTACGCAGGAAGTGCCCCTGCGGGGGACGATCTCATCGAAAAAACAATCCATTTACATTCCTTTGGCGAAATAACCAGCAACAACGGGCACTTGTCGCTCCGCGACCCTATCCGGGTAAATGTGCCCTGACGTTGCAGGTTATTTCGCAGTTACCGGGGGCTTTGAGGTTACCGTCGATGATGATTTCACCGATGCTGCCTGCGACGATCGAACCGCTGCGCGGATTCTTTACCGAAGTGACGGCGCCCTTGATTGTGGCTTCGAGCGAGGAATATTCGAAGGCAAGGTCGGCGTCCGGTCCGAAGGTACAGTCCTCGAGCACAAGGCCCTCGGCATAGCAAAGCGGCTGGCTTCCGGTGATGTGGCAGCGGACCAGGCGCAGGTTGCGGGAATGCCAGCCAAGATATTCCCCGTTGATTTCCGAATCATAGACCGTCACGTTCTCCGTCTCCCAGAAGGCATCCTTCGTGTTCAGCAGGGAATTGCGGATCTCGACATTGCGGGACCACTGGAACGAGTAGTTTCCGTTAAGGGTGAAGTTATTGACTTTGATTCCGTTACAATGCATAAATATATAGTCGGCCTGGTCCGCCTGGACGGAATCGATTTCTATGTCGGAACAGGACCAGAAGGTCTCGGCCGCATGGGTAAACCGGACTCCCCGCAGACGTGCGCCCCGGAACTCTCGGAACATTTTTGGGGCCTCCACCAGCGTATCCTGCATATCAAGGTCTTCCGAATACCAGAGCGCCGCCCTGCCGCCTTCGGTAAAGAGGCAGTCCTTCACTTTGAATCCTTTGCAGCACCAGAGAGGGTACTTCCCCTCGAAGCGGCATCCCTGCGCCTCGATGAGAGCCGTCTCCTTGAGCGCAGACTCTCCCGCATGGATGATGACATGCTCCAGCCTGAGGTCCTTCTCCGCATACAGCGGCCGCTCGCCGCCGAATTCCTGATGGGATATCGTTTTCATATCGCTTTAGTATTTGCAAAAAAAGCTACCCCTTGGATAAGGAATAGCGCTTCTTTTTCCGGCACATGGCCGGATGAATACAAGAGCCTACCAGCGCTCCTCGGAGGATACGGTAAGCTTCTTGCGTCCGTGACGACGGCGGGCGGCAAGCACCCTGCGGCCGTTGGCGGAACTCATACGCTCGCGGAAGCCATGCTTGTTGACCCGCTTGCGGTTGGAAGGTTGATAAGTCCGTTTCATTGTATCTGTGTTTTATTTTTCCAAAATTGGGAGTGCAAAGGTAATTAATTCAAATCTCAATTACAAATTTTCCTGCGAAATATTCTTCAGGGAGCCAGTTTTGGACCTCCCAAACCCGCACTGAGGATGCCTCACGGCGGGATTTCCGCAGGTATTCTGCAATCTCCGGATGGACATCTCCCCCTTTGAGACAGATGAGCCCCCTGCCATAAAGTTTTGAAGACCAGCCCCATAGCACATCGAGCGGTGCCACGGCCCGGGACACCACCCAGTCATATCTTTCCGTAAGGGACTCTGCCCTGGCGTTGATGCAACGCACATTTTTCAGTCCGAGGTCCGCGGCGACCGAAGACGCCACCTTGATTTTCTTGCCCACCGAATCGACAAGGGTAAACCGCACGTCCGGAAACTCCACTGCCAGCGGGATGCCGGGAAAGCCGCCGCCGGTACCCAGGTCCAATACCCGCACTCCCCCGTCCCTCCAGGCCGCATACACTTCCGGACGGACGCTGCGCAAATACTCGGCGATACTGAGAGAATGCAGGATATGGTGGGCATGGAGATGGTCGATATCCTTGCGGGACACGACATTGATCCGGGCATTCCACTCCCGGTACAGTGTTTCCATCCGGGCATAGATTTCATTCTTCATCCCCATTCTCCTTCATTTTTTCAATCAAGGCCTTGGCGCGGCGGATACGGGTACGCACGGTATTGAGTTCCAGCCCCGTTTCCTCGGCGATTTCCTGGTATTGCAGCCCGTCCACGAGACGGCGCCGGGCCACTTCACGGTACAGGTCCGGAAGCCCTTCGATGCAGGCCAGTTTCCGGGCGTCATCCTCGTCGCGGATGATATTTTCGATGGGCGACGGCGCCTCGCTGCCCAGGCCTTCGACCGTGGTAGCCCCCGCGGCATCGTCGATGCGGACATACTTGCTGCGCAGGCGGTTTTCCTGCTCCAGCGTATCCAGGGCCGTATTGTGCGCGATAGTCTTGAGCCAGGTAAAAAAGCGGCTCTTGGTATTGTCAAAACTGTCGATCTGGCGGAAGGCCTTTTCAAAACTGCGGGAACAGATATCGTCGATATAAAAATCGTCGAGATTACGGAGAAGCCCATGCAGGTAGGCTTTCAGGGCCTCCACATGCGTATCCCAAAGCCGGGTGAACGCCCGTGCGTCCCCCGCCGCAGCCTGGGCTGCCAGGGAGTCAATGGGCCTCGAGCCAGGTGCTTCCTTCATTGCATTCTACGGTTAAGGGGACATCCAGGGTCATCGCGTCCTCCATCTCACGGACGAGCAGTTCTTTCACGGCGGCGATTTCCGCACGGGGCACCTCCAGCAGCAGTTCATCGTGGATTTGCAATACCAGACGGCTGCGCAGGAGCGAAGCGTCGAGCGCCCGCTGCACCCGTACCATCGCCAATTTGATAATGTCGGCAGCCGTACCCTGTATAGGCGCATTCACGGCATTGCGTTCCGCCACCGCGACGATATTGCGATTGTGCGACTGCAGTTCGGGAATGTAGCGCCGGCGTCCCAGCAGGGTCTGTACGTAACCTTCGCGGCGGGCAAAATCCAAGGTCGCGTCGATAAACCCGCGAATGGCGGGGAACGATGCAAAATAATCGCCGATCAGCGCTGAAGCCTCGGCCCGGGAGCATTGCAGCCGCTGCGCCAGGCCAAAAGAAGAACTGCCGTACATAATGCCGAAATTGGCCGTTTTCGCCATACGGCGCTGGTCCGCGGTCACCGCTTCGAGCGGCACCCGGAAAATTTTCGAAGCCGTGGCGGCGTGCACGTTCACCCCCGCACGGAAAGCCGCCTTGAGGTGTTCGTCGCCGCTCAGATGCGCCATCACGCGCAGTTCGATCTGGGAATAATCGGCGCTCATCATCACCGCATCCGGCATCCCGGGAACGAAGGCCTTGCGGATATTGCGGCCCTCCTCCGTGCGGATGGGGATGTTTTGCAGGTTCGGAGATGAGGACGAAAGCCGTCCCGTCGCCGTAAGCGCCTGATTGAACGTCGTATGCACGCGGCCGTCGACGGGAGAGACAAAGCCCGCGAACGGTTCGATATAGGTGGAGAGCAGTTTCTTCAGCCCCCGGTAGTTCAGGATTTCGCCGATGATGGGATTGCGGTCCGCCAGCCCCTGAAGGGTTTCCTCGTCCGTAGGCCAGTTGCCCTTGGAAGGCCGCTTCGCCTTCGGGTCGAGTTTCAATTTGTCGAAAATCACCTCCCCGATCTGCTTGGGCGAAGAGACGTTGAGTTCCGGCTCCCCTGCCATCGCCCGCACCTTTGCCTCGCTTTCCTGCACGCGGGCCCGCAGGTCCTGCGCGAAATCGGCAAGGGAAGCCAGGTCGATCTTCACACCCGTCCGCTCCATTTCCGCCAGCACGCGCATCAGCGGTTCCTCGATTTCATCATACAGCCGCATCAGCGAATCTCCGGAAGCCTGCAATTCATTCAGCAGCGCTTCGGTGAGCAGCAGGGCCAGACGCGCGTCGCGCAGATAATCGTGCGCATCGGCGTCAGGTTCATCAAACAGCGACAGGGTCTGGGGCGCCGCGGCCGCCGTATCGTCGATGCCCAGGTACGCTGCGCAAAGTTGGGAAAAATCGTGCGAACGCTCCGGGTTCAGCAAATAATGCAGCAACGCCGTATCCAGCAGTTTTCCGCGCAGGGAGACACCCCCTCCGGCGAGGGTCTTGAGCAGGGGCTTGAGCGCATCGCCGCACTTTTCGACGGAAGCATCTTCCAGCAAGGGCCGGAAATCCGCTACGGAGCCCCGGGCCGCCGCATCCCCCGCCGCCGCATAGAGCGTATCTGCCTCGAGCCGCAGGGCGCAGCGTTTCTTTTCCGCGGCGATGCGGCACAGTTCCGCCGCAGCGCACTCCCGGTAAGACGCATCGGCTGCAGCAGGCTTCGGCGCAGACGCTTCCACACGGGCCCCCGCAGGCAGTTTGCGCCGCAGCGAGTTGAATTCATACAAGTCGAAGAGTTCCCCGACGGCCGCCGCATCCGGGCTTTGCAGCCGAAGCGACTCCGTGGGGATATCCAGCACCATATCGGTCTTGATGGTCACGAGTTCCTTGCTCAGGGCGATATGCCCCCGCGCCGCCTCGAACATCGCCTGCTGCTTTTCGCTGAGTTCGCCGAGATGCTCATAGATGCCCTCCACGCTGCCGTAGCGGGCGAGCAGTTTCGACGCGCCCACCTCGCCGACCCCCTTCACGCCGGGGACATTGTCGGAAGCGTCGCCGCAGATGGCCAGCAGGTCTATGACTTGCAGCGGGCTGGCAATCCCGTATTTTTCGCAGATGCGGGCGGGATCGTAAATGTCCGCCTCCCCGCCCTTTCCGGGCTTATACTGGAGGATATGCGACTCGATAAGTTGGCCGTAATCCTTGTCCGGGGTCACCATATAGACTTCCATCCCCTCGCGGGCGCAGCGCTTGGCCATCGAGCCTATGACATCGTCCGCTTCGAAACCCGGGACCATCAGGGACGGGATACGCAGGGCGGCGCAAATCTTCTGCAGGGGCTCCAGGGCATCGATGACCGCCTGGGGCGTTTCCGACCGGTTGGCCTTGTACTGGGGATAGAGCTGATTGCGGAACGTGCCCCCGGGGGGATCGAACGCCACGCCGATGTGCGTCGGCGCCTCTTTTTCAATGAGTTCCAGCAGGTATTTGGTAAAGCCGAAGAGGATGGAAGTATCCATTCCCTTGGAATTCAGCATCGGGCGCCCGGCAAAGGCGTAATACATCTTGAAAATCAGGGCATGCCCGTCGAGGAGGAAAAGTTTCATAGGCCGAAGTACACCGTCAGGCCGCCGATGAGGATATACAGGACAGCATACGGCAGGGCGGACAGGAGGATTTCCCCGTCCTTGCCGTCCATTTCACAGGCAGCCGTAGCAATGGCGATGCTCTGGGGAGAAATCATCTTGCCGCCGGTGGCGCCGGTGGTATTCGAGGCGATCAGCCAGTTGGCGTCGGAGCCTTCCAGTCCCAGGCCCTGCGCCACCCCCGCCTGCAATTTGCCGAAGAGGATGTTGCTGGAAGTGTCGCTGCCGGTCACGAAGGTGCCGATGGCGCCGATGAGCGGGGCGAAGAAGGGATAGAAGGAGCCCGTTACCGCCACCAGGCCGCCGGCGATGGCCGCAATCATTCCGCTGTAATTCATAATGGACGCCATCGCGATGAGGGAAATCAGCGTAATGACGGTCTTGCGCAGGTTGACGATGGTCTTGGCCAGGGTGACGGCCAGTTGCCTGGGCGAGAGGCCCTGGACCAGGCCGCCGAGGGTCGCGCCGATGAAAAGCATGAAGCCGGCATTGCCCAGCCAGGCGAACTTGAAGACCGAACCGATCACGGGCAGATGCACCGTGCTGACCAGGCGGGTCTTGAGGAAATGGCTGACGGGCGGGAACAGACCGCCGCTCAGCAGGATGAACAAAAGGATGAAAAGATAGACGCTCCAGGCCTTGAAGGTCTCCGCCGCGCCGATGGGCTTGCGTTCCTCCTTGCCGGAGGGCTTGGGCAGGAAAAGGCGGGCATAGACCGCGATGGCGGCGATGGCGGCGATGCTGCCCACGATCGCCGGGGTTTCCGCCCCCAGCCAGTGCGCGCAGGCATATTGTACACCGAGCGAAATGAGGCCCGTCCACAGCGCGAGGCAGATGTTCTTGCCGATGGCCTTGCGGTCCGTCAGCATCAGGATGATGAACGGCAGGATCACGAAAAGCGGGGAAAGTTGCAGCACCGCGAAGGAAGACACTTCACAGAGTTGCTCCGCCGTAGCCACTCCCCCGGGGGCCGTCTCGTTGCAGAGCGTCGTCACCGGCACGCCGACGGCACCGAAGCCCGTCGCCACCGTATTGCCGATGAGGGCGACGAGGGCGGAGAACATCGGCTTGAAGCCCAGACCGATGAGGATGGCCGCCGGGATGGCGACCGCCGTGCCGAAGCCCGCCATACCCTCGAGCAGACCGCCGAAACCCCAGACGAGCATCAGCACCTGGGCGCCTTTGTCGTCGGTAAAGGAGGTGAACTGCGCCTTGACCGTTTCAATCTTTCCCGAGGCGACCAGGATGTTGTAACTGTAGATCGCCATCAGGATGATAATGAGGATGGGGAAAACAGCCTTGAGCGTCCCCTCCACGAAACTCCAGCCCACGGTGGCGACACTGGTGTCCGGCGCTGCGAACAGGGCCAGCAGGATGGTAAGGACAAGGGTAAGGAAGGCGCTCAGGTGGCCGGAGAGCTTGAAGCCCATCATCAGCACAAAGAGCAAAAGGATAGGAAGAATGGCTACAAAAAAAGACATAGTGCAAATATAATTGAAAAAATATAAACATATTCCTATATTTGTGTATTAGATTGCCTCAAAATGATGAAATCCGAAGTTTATACCGATGAATTGCGCCGCCTGGCCTGGGGAACCGACGCCGGGGCGTACCGGCTGATGCCCAAGAAGGTCATCCGCGCCGCTTCTGAAGATGAAGTTTCCGCCATCCTGGCCGAGTTGTATCAAAGCGGGACGGCGGTCACTTTCCGCGCGGCCGGGACCTCGCTTTCCGGACAGTCGGTGACGGACAGCGTCCTGCTCGTCGCTGGAAAGAAATGGGAGAAATGGACCTATCATCCTGAAGATGAGACGGTCAGCCTGCAGCCGGGGCTTGTCGGTGCAAGGGTAAACCGCCTGCTTTCGCGTTTCGGCAGGCGCTTCGGTCCCGACCCCGCGTCGATCGGCAGCTGCATGGTCGGCGGCATCGTCAGCAACAATGCTTCCGGAATGAGTTGCGGCACGCACGCCAATTCCGACAAACTGCTCGTCAGCGCCAGGATGGTGCTCGCCGACGGTACGATGCTGGATACCGGCGATGAAGCCTCGAGAGCGGCGTTCCGCGCTTCGCATCCCGAGATGCTGGAGGCGATCGCCAAACTGCGCGACGAAATCCTCGCCGACGAGGCGCTGCGCCAGCGCATCGAGCGCAAATACCGCATCAAGAACGTCACCGGCCTGAACCTGCGGCCGCTGATTGCCTACGAGGACCCCTTCGAGATCATGGCGCATCTGCTGGTGGGGGCGGAAGGCACGCTGGCCTTCCTCTCCGAGGTGCGGATGAAGACCCTGCCCATCGCACCGTTCAAATCCAGTGCGATGATCTATTTCGACGACATCGTCACCGCGGCGAAGGCCGTGGGCGCCATCCGGCACCTGGAAGTGTCGGCGGCGGAACTCCTGGACAACCGTTCGCTGACCAGCGTGCAGGATCCGCATTTGAGCGAAGACAAGCCCTGCCTGACCGCCGTGCTGACGGAGACGCAGGCCGCGGACGAGGCGACGCTCCACCGGCAGGAAGCGGAAATCAAAAAGGCGCTGGAGCCTTTCGGCGTGGAAGTCCACTTCACCACCGACCCGAAGGAAGTTGCGTCGATGTGGGCCATCCGCTCGGGCATCTTCCCCACCGTGGGCGGGCTGCGCGAAGAAGGGACGACCTGCCTCATCGAGGACATCGCTTTCCAGAGCGAAGACCTGCCGGCGGCGACGGCGGACCTTTCCGCCCTGCTGGACCGGCACGGCTACCCCGGCTCCTGCATCTATGGACACGCGCTGGAGGGGAACTATCATTTCATCATCAACCAGTCTTTCGACAGCCCCGCCGAGGTCAAACGCTATGAGGCGATGATCAAGGACGTGGTGGAAATGGTGGTGGGGAAATACGACGGATCGCTGAAGGCCGAACACGGCACCGGACGCAACATGGCGCCTTTCGTGGAATACGAATGGGGGCCCGAGGCGTTTGCCGCGATGAAGCGGGTGAAGGCCATCTTCGACCCCAAGGGTATCCTGAATCCGGGCGTGATCTTCAACGACGACCCGGACTGCTACCTCAAGAATTTCAAGGCCCTGCCGGTGCTCACGCCGCGCGACGCCGATGCGGCGGAGGCCTACCGGCAGATCAATAAATGCATCGAGTGCGGATTCTGCGAAGTGAACTGTGTCTCCTGCGGATTCACGCTCTCGTCCCGTACCCGTATCGTGGTACAGCGGGAAATCGCACGCCGCAAGGCGGCGGGAGAGCCCTGGAAGGCGCTGGAGAAAGCCTATCGCTATCCCGGCAAGGTCACCTGCGCGGGCGACGGGCTGTGTTCCACCTCCTGTCCGATGGGCATCAACGTCTCGGATATGACGCACCAGCTCCGACGGGAAGGGACAGGGGCGCCGGGGAAATGGGCGGCGACCTGGGTCGCCGAGCATTTCCGGGGCACGAAGAACGCCGTGCGCGGCGTTCTCGGCCTCGCCGGTGCAGCCCGGGGCGTCCTGGGAGACCGCGCCATGGCCGCGGTCGGACGCACCCTGCACCGCGCCGGCGCCCCCCTCTGGACCCCTTCCACCCCCAAGGCCTACCGGCCCGTCAAACTGGAAGGCCCGGCCTCTGAGGACAAGGTCGTCTATTTCCCCAGTTGTCTGAATGCGATGATGGGCACGGCGCCCTCCGACAAACAGCACAGGCCCCTGGTGGAAGAAATGCAGACCCTGCTCGCCAAGGCGGGCTACGCGGTGATTTTCCCGGAAAAGATGGACAGCCTCTGCTGCGGCACCATCTGGGAAAGCAAGGGACAGCCCGAGACGGCCGAAGCCAAACTCCGGGAACTGGAAGACGCGCTCTGGAAGGCTTCCGAAGAAGGGAAATACCCCGTCCTCTGCGACCAGAGCCCCTGCCTGCACCGGATGCGCGCCCACATCAAGAAAATGAAACTCTACGAACCGGCCGAATTCATCGCGACCTTCCTGCTGGACCGGCTGGACTTCCACCCGGTGGACGAAACCGTAGCGGTACATCCTACCTGTTCCACGCGGCTGATGGGTCTGACGGACACCCTGGTCAACCTGGCCCGGCGCTGCGCCGCCAAGGTGGTCGTGCCGGAAGGGGTGGGCTGCTGCGGTTTCGCGGGCGACAAGGGCATGACCACGCCGGAACTCAACGCCTACGCCCTGCGCAAACTGCGCGGCGAACTGGAAGCGGAAAAGGTCAGCGAGGGCTTCTCCAACAGCCGCACCTGTGAAATCGGGCTGAGCGAACACGGCGGCGTCCCCTACCGTTCCATCGTCTATCTGGTCAACCGCTGCACCACGCCAAAGTAAAATTTGCTATCTTTGCAGATTGTGAAGCAATTTTTCGATATGCTCCGGCGCTATGTACGACCCTACGGGAGTTATCTCGGAGGGTCGGTTGTCCTGAGCATCCTCTCTGCCGTCTTCAACATCTTTTCCTTTACACTCATCATCCCCATCCTGCGCATCCTCTTCCATGTCGATGGCGGCGTGTACAGTTTCATTCCCTGGGACGCGGACATCTCCTTCAAGGAAAAGGCACTGAACAACCTCTACGCCTTTGTCTCGCAGTACATGCAGGTGCACGGCGCCGGGCAGACCCTGCTGGCCCTTTGTCTTTTCCTCTGTGCGATGACCTTCATCAAGACCGCCTGCTATTTCGGTGCGTCCGCAGTCATGGTCCCCATCCGGACCGGAATCGTCAAAGACCTGCGGATGCAGCTCTATGAGAAAATCCTGTCCCTGCCCATCGGATTTTTCAGCGCGGAAAGAAGGGGCGACATCATCGCGCGCATGAGCGGAGACGTACAGGAAGTGGAAACTTCGATCACCGGCTCCATCGAGATGCTGATCAAGAACCCTATCCTGATTACTTTCTACATGGGGACGCTTTTCTTCATCTCCTGGAAACTGACCCTTTTCGTCCTGGTTTTCGCCCCGCTGATGCTGCTTGTCATGAGTGCCATCGGACGGCGGCTCAAGGCCGCATCCACCGAAGCGCAAGCCCTCTGGAGCGACACCATGAGCCAGGTGGACGAGACGCTCGGCGCCCTGCGCATCATCAAGGCTTTCCTGGCCGAAAAGCTGATGGCCCGCCGCTTCGAAACCGTCACGGACGCCATGCGCCGCAAAAACAACCATGTCTGGATCCGGCAGGCCAGCGCCCATCCCGTGAGCGAATTCCTCGGCACGGTGATGATTGCCATCGTCATGGGGTTCGGCGGGACGCTGATCCTGGGGAACCACGCCATCATCGACGCGCCCACCTTTATCTTCTATATGGTGATGCTCTACAGCGTCATCCAGCCCATCAAGGACTTTTCCAAGGCGGCCTACGGCATCCCGAAGGGACTGGCGTCGATGGAACGCATCGACCGCATCCTCCAGGCCGGGAACGACATCCGCGAAGCGGAACATCCCGTACAGGCGGAAGGTCTGCGGGAGGGACTGCGGTTCGAACATGTGGGATTCCGTTATGAAGACGGGAAACAGATACTCAGGGATATCGACCTGACGATTCCCAAAGGCAGGACCGTGGCTATCGTGGGAGCCTCCGGCGCCGGGAAGACGACGCTCGTCGACCTTATCCCCCGCTTCTGGGATCCGTCCGAGGGAAGCATCAGCCTGGACGGGGTGCCCCTTCCGCAACTAAGCAAGGACTCATTGCGCTCCCTGATCGGTTACGTCAACCAGGAGCCCATCCTTTTCAATGACACCATCTTCGGGAACATTGCCTTCGGAAAGCCCGGAGCCACGCGCGAAGAAGTCGAACAGGCCGCCCGCATCGCCAATGCCCATGATTTTATCATGGAGAAAGAGAAGGGCTATGACACCAATATCGGCGACCGCGGCGTAAAACTCAGCGGCGGGCAGCGGCAACGCCTGAGCATTGCACGGGCCATCCTTAAAAACCCGCCGGTCCTCATTCTGGACGAAGCCACGGCATCGCTGGATACCGAGTCCGAAAGGGCCGTACAGGACGCGCTGGAACGCCTGATGAGCGGACGCACGACGATTGCCATCGCCCACCGTCTGTCCACCATCAAGAACGCCGATGAAATCCTCGTCCTGGACGAAGGCCGCATCGTGGAACGGGGCCGTCACGAGGAACTGCTCGCGAAGGAGGGCTATTACAAGAAACTCAACGACATGCAGGCCTTATGATGAGTACTGTCGCCAAAAGCCGCCTGTATGGCATACTGATGACGCTCTACCTCGGTGCCGTGGTGGTGCTGTGCTTTGCCAATCTGGGCGCCGGACCCGCACAAAACTCGTTCTGGGGAATTCCCGGCGACAAAATCGCCCACTTTTTGCTTTTCCTCCCCTTCCCCTTCCTGGCCTGGGGCTGCACCCGGCCCCGCGAAGAGACGGTGCCCTATATCCTGATAAAGATTTTTTTGATTTTCCTGCTGGGCCTGTTGCTGGGCTTTCTCACTGAATACATACAGGGGTATCTGCCGGGTCGCTGCCGGGAAAGGCTGGATTTCCTGGCCGATTTCTGCGGCATTACCGCCACCTGCCTCGGCATTGTCATCTTGAAGTTATGCAGGGAAAAGGACGAATAGCCGCCGTGCTGCTTCTGCTGGCCGCCCTTTGCCCCGGCACACGCGCCCAGAACGCCGCGGACCTGAAGGTCTTCTGCGATTCGCTGGAAAGCCGGCTCCGCAGCCGTACCGGGGTCCGGGATACAAAAGTCAAACTCAAGAACATCACCCGCATGGGCGGGCGCGCCGACTTCTACTTTTCCGGCAGCATCGGCGAATACCCCTGGCATGACGAAGACCTGCAGTGGCTGCGGGACACCCTGCAGCTGCAGATCGGTCCGGAGGTGCCCGTCGGAAAACTGTTCTGCGGGCGCGTGGACATGGACGACCTCGCCGTTCCCGCACAAGGCAATGACGGGAATCCTTCCGCCGATTATCTCTTCCGCATGGACGACCCCAACCCTACGCGGAGGAACATCGTCCGGAACGCCGGAGCACGCCATTTCCGGAAGGGGCTCAGCGGCCGTCACATCGCCCTCTGGCAAAGTCACGGACGCTTTTACGACGAAGGGACGGGCCGCTGGGCCTGGCAACGGGCTCCGCTGTTCCGCACCGTCGAGGACCTGTACACCCAGAGTTATGTCCTCCCCTTCCTGATTCCGATGCTCGAAAATGCAGGCGCCTATGTCCTGACCCCGCGCGAGCGTGACACTCAAGTCCGGGAAATCATCTGCGACAGGGATCCTTCCTACGGCGAGCGTACCGATCCCGGCGGCCGCACGCACGGAAACTATACGGAATCCGGTCCCTGGCGCGACGGGCCTTCCGGCTTTGCCGACGGCCTGGAGCATTACGAATTCGGCCAGAATCCCTTCCGGATGGGCGGCACGCGCCTGGCCACCGTCCACCGCGGCGAAGCCAGCGCAACGGCGGTATGGACCCCCGCCATCCCTGAGAAGGGGGACTATGCCGTCTATGTTTCCTACCCCTCCCTGCCCTCCTCCAGCCGCGCGGCCCGCTATACGGTCCGCCATGCCGGAGGCGAGAGCGTCTTCTGGGTCGACCAGCGCAAGGGAGGCGGTACATGGATGTATCTGGGAACCTTCTGCTTTATGCCCGGCACCGGAGGCTGCGTCATCCTGGACAACGGGATTCCCGACGGGCAGAACATCCCGGCCGGCAGTGTCGTGGGCGCTGACGCCGTCAAATTCGGCGGGGGCATCGGCAAGACCCTTGCCGGCGGAAAGGTATCCGGCCTGCCCGCCTTCACCGAAGGCGCCTCCTACTGGATGAACTGGGCGGGAATCGACACCTCCGTCGTCCGCAAATGGAGCACACACTACATTAATGACTATTCGGGGCGCGGCGCCTGGGTCAAGCACATGAAAGAAGAGCGCGGCGTGCCCTTCGACCTTTCCCTGGCCTTCCACAGCGACGCCGGCGTCACTCCGGACAGCACCACCATTGGTACGCTGGCCATCTATACGCTGCTCAACGAGCACAAACGCAGTTTTCCCGACGGCAGCGACCGCATGAAGAGCCGCATGCTCGCCCAACTGGTCCAGGACCAGGTATGCAGCGACGTCCGTGCCGGCTTTGAACCGCTATGGAACCGGCGGGGCATCTGGAACAAAAGTTACAGCGAATCCCGCACTCCGGACGTTCCGGCGATGATTCTGGAATTGCTGAGCCATCAGAATTTCGCCGATATGAAATACGGCCTCGACCCGGCCTTCCGTTTCTGCGTGAGCCGCGCCGTCTATAAAGGCATCCTGAAATTCCTGAGCGAACTCTACGGTTGTCCCTACGCCGTACAGCCTCTTCCGGTACACAATTTCTCCGTCCTCCCGGATTCGGCGGGACGCGCCTGCCTGCGCTGGTCGCCTACGCCCGATCCGCTGGAGCCTACGGCCCTCACAAAAGGCTACACGCTCTATACCCGCATCGATGATGGCGGCTTCGACACCGGCCGCTCCCTGGCGGACAGCATGGCGGTACTCGACATCGAACCCGGGCATATCTATTCCTATAAGGTTGAAGCCTGGGGGGACGGCGGCCACAGTTTTCCCTCGGAAGTCCTCGCCATCGGACTTGCCCCTGGCGACACGGCGCCCCCCGTCCGCATCGTCAACAACTTCACCCGCGTCTCCGGTCCCGCGGTCGTCGAAAAGGGAGACTATGCCCTTTTCGATGACAGAATTGATTCCGGCGTCCCCTGGGGACAGGACATCAGTTTCATCGGCGAGATGTACGGCTCCGACCGCAACCTTCCCTGGGTTACCAATGAGGATGCGGGCTTCGGCGCGTCCTGGACAGACCGGGCCGGCAGCATCATCGCCGGAAACCGCTTCGACTATTGTGCCGTCCACGGGGCCGCCATCCTGGCCTGCGGACATTCCTTCGGCTCGCAAAGCGTCGGGGCCTTTACCGCCGACTGCGACAGCACCGCCACCGTCATCGACCTCATTTGCGGGAAACAGGCTTCCACGCGCATAAGACGGGGAACAAGCGGTCTCCGCCACGAAGTTTTCCCGACTGCGCTGCGAGAGAGACTCGCCCTCCTGCATGCCCGCGGCGGACGCCTGCTGATCAGCGGCGGGAACATCGCCTCGGACATCTGGCGGCCACAAGGCGACACGGGACGCAGCGAGGAGGAAAGCGCCTCGCTGAAGCGTTTCGCCGCAGATACCCTCGGTTACCGCTTCGGTTCAGCCTTTGCCGGCCGGAGCGGAAGCATCGAAGGCATGGAGTATTGGAACATGCCGAACCCCTGGGAGTATTGCATCGAGAATCCGGACGGGTTGCGCCCGGTGAGCGGCGGAAGGACTGTCCTGCGTTACGACGATTCCAACGCCGGTGCCGCCGTGCGTTTCCATGATGAAGGGAGCGGATGGCGACTTTTTGCCGCAGGATTCCCGCTGGAACTCCTAAAAAGCAGACAAGACCGGGAAAAAGTGATGCAGGCCGCGCTGGAATGGCTTTTCCGTTAGCCCTCCCGCAGGGAAGCCGGTTTGGAGAGGTGCGCGCCGATTTGCACGAAGAAGGTAAGGAAGAGGGATTCCCGGAAAACAATTTTCTGTTTCCAGGCTCCGGCTCTCCAGCGGCGATACTTGAAAAACAGGCCTGCAATGAAGCCGGAAGGGAGTTCTTCAGTGAATTCCGGAGAAATGATGTTGTCGATGATACGGTCGGCAAGTACCCTTTCACGCTCAAGGACAGGGAAACAGTCGGGGCGGAATCCGAGTTCTTCGACACAAAGCGTATTCAAGGCACAGAGGAAACGGTACATGCCTGATTCCAGCGAAGCCTCAATCACGTCCTGCCAGTCGATTTTCCCCTTGTGCGCTTCTGCCATGAAGCCCCAGTCCATCAGGTGGCGCAGCGTACAGCCGACAGAAGCGAAATGAAGCGCCATGTGCCGCAGGTTGAAAAGGGCTTCCAGCTGCGGATCCGGGATATAGAAACCGTCACAGGGAACCGCCCGGTCCAATCCGGCAATGGACTTGAGGCGACGCTCATAGGGACGGTTGCTCTGATGCGAAGCCGTGTTGATAAAATCATAGTGGTTTTCCACCAGGCGGTCCCGGAGCATGAACGCTGTGTGATGGTGATGGGCATTGCTCACCTCCACGTTTTTCTCCCGGCGCAGCAACTGGTCCGCTTCCTCGGATTTACCGAAGAGCCAGATATCCAGATCGCCGGAAGTCCGGTGCGAGGGCTCGGGCCAGTCCAGCGAAGTGCCATAGCCCTTCAGCACCATCATCGGGATGCCGTGAGCGGAAAAGAACTTTGCCAGGCGGTCCGCCTGCAGTTTCATCAGGCGCCAGTCCTGCTCCGTACTCATAATCCACGACGTCCACTCATCCATCAGGGGCTGGGGCATCTGTCCCGCATCGAAAATCCTTTCATCGTAGAGGCGCTGCATACCGTCCCAGGCCAGGGCGACGATGCCGTTGCGCACACAGATATCCAGCACCTCGTTCCAGTCATAGGTGTCCCTGCGGGGAAAGACCTCCAGGGGGCCTCCCGTACAAAGCCGTAACAGGGCCAGAACGATGGAACCGGAATCAGTCATACTTTTCGAAAACCGAATTATTGGATTTCCACTCGGGCACCGTCCGTTTCATAAGGCGGACCATCGCGTCGATATCATAACGGCGCGCTGCATCCAGGATTTCATCCACGGACACAGAAATATCTTCATAATCGACAGGGCGGACGCGGGCGATACGGATACGCTCATGCGGGGTAGGATCCGTATTTTCCGTACTGGACAGCACCTCTTCATAGAGTTTCTCCCCGGGCCGCAGACCGGTAAACTTGATTTTGATGTCAACGTCGGGAATCCTGCCGGACAGTTCGATCATCCTCGCCGCCAGGTCTGCGATTTTGACGGGCGCTCCCATATCGAAAACGAAAATGCGGTTATCGAAAGGAAGGACGGCCGCTTCCATCACCAGGCGGCAAGCCTCCGGAATCGTCATGAAATAACGGGTGATATCGGGATGGGTGACGGTGAGGGGACCGCCTTCGGCAATCTGCTGCCGGAAACGGGGAATGACGGAGCCGTTGGAACCAAGGACGTTACCGAAGCGGGTCGTCACAAAATGGGTACTCCCCTGGACCCTACCCGCCTCGCGCGCCAGGCCGAGGCTCTGCACGTACATTTCCGCCAGCCGTTTGGTCGTTCCCATCACGTTGGTGGGATTGACCGCCTTGTCCGTGGAAATCATCACCATCTTCTCCACGCCATAGGCAATGCACTTGTCCGCGACCAGACGGGACCCGCCCAGATTCGCCAGTACGGCCTCGCAGGGATTCTCCTCCATCAGCGGCACATGCTTATAGGCGGCGGCATGGAAGACCACCTGGGGCTGATATTTGTTGAATACGTAATCGAGGCGCCGCTCGGAACGTACGTCGCCGATGACGGGGGCAAAATCCAGTTTCGGGAAACGGGCTTCCAGCTCCAGCCTGAGATCGTGCGTCGGCGTCTCCGCATCGTCATAGAGAATCAGTTTCCCGACATCGAGGGCGGCAAGCTGCCGGCAGATTTCGGAGCCGATGGAACCGGCCGCTCCGGTAACCATCACGGACTTCCCGGAAAAGGAAGCACTGATTTCCTCCATCGATATGCTGATCTCCTCCCTGCCGAGCAGGTCCTCGATGCGCAGTTTGCGGAAGGTCAGTGCCTGCTGGTCGGAAGAGTCGCTGATCTGCGGGGCCACCAGCACTTTTACGCCGCTGGCCGTACAAAAGCGGACGAGATGTTCGTTCTCTGCGGCGATATCCTCGGGCTTGACGAAAAGCACGGCACTCAGGGACAGCCGGGTCACCTCCGCCCTGAACTGCTCCAGCGTAGTGAAATGATAGACCTGACGGTCCATCAATTGCCTGTGGCCGCCGGAGAGGGTCCCGCTGATAAAGCCCACGACTTCGAAATGCGGGGAATTTCTCAGACGGATAATGATGGAGACCGCCTTGTCTCCGGTTCCATACACGAGCAGGCGCTTACGGGACTGGATAGCCCGGACCCGGCTCTTGTACAAGTCGTATATGCGGATGACCAGCACCCTGTATCCCACAAGGGCAATCAGGGTCACCAGCGCATCCAGGAAAGCCATCATGTCCGACGCCTGGGTCGATTTCCCGATCAGACGGACGACAAGCGCAAGGGAAAAACCCTTGAAAATGGCCACCAGCAGGAATTTCACCAGGTCCCGCAAGGTAGTATGCCGAACGATGACATAATGCGTCCTGAGAACAAGAAAGGCCAGCAGGGAGGACAGCAGAGCCGTCAACAGCCAGTCAAAAGCAAACCATTCCCAGGCATAAATCGTCGATTCCGCCATCATGTTCGCCGCACCCAGCACAAAGAAGGTGCAGGCCATGGAAATCACGACATCAATCGCCAGCACCACCCATACCGAAAGGTAGGATGAGCGGAATCGTTCCAATTGACGTTTGAGAAAAGACATTATTTTTTGTTTCCGTAGTAACTGTGGCTGCCATAGCCATAGCCATAACCATAAGCGTAGTAGCGTCTGCGGGACTGTAACTCAGTACCGTTGAGGATAACGGAAAGGCCGTTAAACTGTCCGTTTTCGTGCATGGTTTCCAGTTCGGGAAGCATGGACTTCTCGAGCAGGCCCACCCGCAGCAGGAATATTGTCCGGTCCGCGAGCCGGGTAATCAACTGCGTATCTGCCACCAGATGTACCGGAGGACAGTCAATCAAGATATAATCATACACCTTGCGCAGTTCATCGACAGCCTTGCGGAATGCGGCATCGCCGATGAGTTCCGAAGGATTCGGCGGCACAGCACCGACGGGAAGCACATCCAGCCCCTGCACATCCGGATAGGGACGGATGACCTGATTCAGTGAAGTCTCCTGCCCGGAAAGGTAATTCGCAAAGCCCGAAACCGGAGAACCGACGAGGCTGGAGAGCGAAGCGCGGCGGAAGTCGCCGTCCACGAGCAGCACCTTCATCTTTTTGATGGCGAGAGTCGCGCCGAGGTTGAGGGAAATGAAGGTCTTTCCCGAACCGGGGTTGAAAGAGGTCATGGCCACGACCGTACCGCCATTCCCATGATCCATGAATTCCAGATTCGTACGGATGACGCGGAAGGCTTCGTTTACCGAATCACGCTTGCCGGGTTTCACATACAGCGTATAATCTTCCTTGTCGGCGTTCCTCTTCAGCAACTTGTCCAGACGGCTCTGCTTTTCGCTGGCCATCGGGATTTCCCCGAGGAAGGGAATATCCGGGAGATCAAGGTCCTTGCGGCCGCGTATTGTCGTATTCAGGGTTTCGAGAAGGTACAGGACAGCGACAGGAATCCCCAAGGCGATGATGAAGGCAAGGAGCAGCATCCGCTTCTTGTTGGGCACGGGGGGTACGTTGGCCGCTGTCGGCGAGGTGATCACGCGCGTATTGTAGGCGGTAAAGGCCTGGGAGAGTTCGTTCTCCTCGCGCTTCTGCAGGAGGTAAAGATAAAGGGACTCCATCACCTTCTGCCGGCGTTCCACGCTGAGCAGGTACATCGCCTGATTGGGATTGTCCGCGAGCCGGGACGTCGCCTTGTCTGCCGTGCGGCGCAGGGACTGCAGGCGGTCCTGCAGCACGACAATCTGGTTGTCCACAGATTCACAGATGGCCAGGCGCATCGCTTCCAGGTTGGCATCCATCTCGACCACCAGCGGGTTGGAGGCGGAAGAACTCGCCACCAGACTGTTGCGCTGGATCAGAAGATTGTTATAGGTATTGATCTGTCCGGTAATGGCGGCATCCGAAAGGCCCGCGGGCAGCGGAATCAACTGGCTGCCGTCCACTTTGGAGTTCAAATAGTTACGCACATATCTGGAGGTGGAGATCTGCGTTTCCACTTCCTGGATCTGGCGATTGAGTTCCGTCGACTGGCTCATGTACATACTAGACGCGGCAGCGACGTCGGGGAGCAGGTTGCGGCTCTTATAGGAGGAAATGTCGCTGTCCACGCCGGAAAGGTCCTTCTCGATGGAGGTCAGGCGCTCGCTGATGAACATCGACGTACTCATCGCCATCTTGTTGCGGTCATCCACCCAATTGGCATTATAGACGGCTATCACGCAGTTCAGCACGTCATCCGCACGCTCCTTGGACTGGTCCGTATAAGTGAGCTGCAGCAGGTCCGAGAAGTTCTTCTGGTCGATGGCGGAAGTGCCGAGCCGGCCGGTACAGCGCGTAGTGGCCGTGGCCAGCGGGGACGTCGTCACATAGACGGGAAAGTCCCATTCGCCCTCGAAGTAAGGGTTGACATTAATGACGAGTTCCCCGGCAGGAGTCGTAAGGGGACTTCCGGGCGCGGCGCTGTAACGGTTCTTGTCTTTTACGGATTCTCCGTCCAGCGTGTACTCCATATTGTAAATCTCCAGGCTGCCGTCACCGGAACGGGCGATATACGCCTTCATCGACGGCACGTTCTCCTCATCGGTAAATTTGATGTAACCGGGCAGGGCGGTACCATAGAGCATCGTCTTGTGGAAGCGGGTATCCTGGAAATAGGAATAATTGAGTCCGAGCTGGCGCACGACCTCCAGCATCAGGTCAGGGGAGCGGAAGGCCACGATTTCATTGGACAGCTTGGAATTCATCTGGGACACGCCGCCCATGTTGAGCATCGACTCCAGGTCGCTGCGGCTGCGGGTCATATTGGTTTCCTTGATGAGGACGGTAGCCGTCCGGGTGTACAGCGGTGGCGTCTTCAGAATCCTCACAAAGGCGATGCCGAAAACGATGACAAAGGAAAGCACAAACCAGTACCAGTTGTCCAGACAAAGCCACAGGAAGTCCTTGAACCGGTCGATGGGGTCCATTTCCTCTTTTCTCCGGGGGGTGTATTTTTCGTTGTTTTCCATAATCTGTTCTAAAACTCTAATCTTAACGTGAACGGACGAGATTCGTTACCATGACGGTAATGGTCGCCGCGAGGGAGGCCACGGAAATCCAGAACGGCGCGCTCAGGAGGTTGTTGCCGTTGACCGTCGCCTGGCGGACACGCATCGGGTTCGGTTCCACGTAAACCAGGTCGTTCTGCCGGATATAGAAGGCCGGCGAACGGAAGACGTCCTCCGCGCGTGTGAGATTGAGGACATAGACCTGACGGACACCGTTCTCCTCCCGGATGAGTTTCACGTTCTCACGCTTCCCGGTGATGGTAAGGTCGCCCGCCATCGCCAGGGCGTCCAGGACGGTCAGGCCGTCCTGATCGATCGCGAAGCGACCGGGGCGGGCGACCTCTCCCATCACGGAAACCCCCAGATTCATGAATTCCACCGTCACCACCGGGTCTTTCACGAGATTCTTTTCCTGCAGGGCGTTCTTCACGATTTCCGACACTTCTTCCCTCGAATGACCGGCAATCTTGATTTTTCCCGCCACCGGGAAATCGATATTCCCTTCAGAATCCACCAGATAAGTGCATATACGCTGACCCGAGGCTGCTCCCTGGTTCGTCGATCCGATCATCTGGGACAGATAAGGCAGATTGAATAAAGTGGTCAGGGTCGGGTCTTTGCAGGTCACGATGATGGCGACCTGGTCGCCCGGGACAAGCCGGATGGCCAGATCCCGGGTCGGAACAGGTTTATAGCCGGACTCCGCATCCTGAAGATACGAAACCTGATTCACGGTTGAACAGGCCGACATCAGAAGGGCTGCACAGAGAAGGGTAACAATTCGATTATTCATACGCTCTTGTAAATTATCCTGTAAATAAAATGCCAGATTTTAAAGAAGGGAAGCCAAAGGGTTTCCGAGGTATAGTGTCCGAGAAAACGCAGGCTCCGCAGCGTTCTCGCAAAGAAATTCCAGGCCGGGTTTCCGCCGTTCTCGCCTTTGATGCGGTCGTCATAGTGGCCGAAGTTGCCCGCACGCAGGATTTCCCGGAGCAGGTGCTCCCCGCGACGGGGATCGGGAGCCGTCAGCATGCACTCGCGGGGCAGGTTGAACACCTCCCGGAGCACATACATCACCGCCGCCGCGAATCCGGCCAGATTCAGCGAGCGCAGGAAGGCCATCACGCGCTGCTTCTCCGCCTCGTCCGTTCCCTGGCGGAGCAGGCAGTAATAATCCATCAGCTGCCGAAGCCCCACCCCGTCCGTAAAGACATGGCGGAAAATATGGATCAGGAGGAACACCCGGTTGTAAGCAGCACTGAGGACGGGGATTTCCGCATCCCCGCAGGGTATATGGGCAATATTTTCATCCTTTTCCCAAAATGCGCGGAACCAGCGCTGGAGGCGGGCGTTGGCAAAGGGATTGTTCATCCAGGTGGGAGTAATATGTATTTCCACCTCCACCCCGTTTACTTTGGCGAGCGGCACATGGTGATAATAGATCAGGGCCGCCGGATTCACGCTGCGGCAGAAACGGATCAACTGCCGCCTTCCGCCCTCCACCCAGATATCCACGTCCCCGGCGGAGCGAAGTTCCGGGACGGGGTACAGCGCGGCGACGGATACTCCCTTGAGAATCACGCTGCGAAAACCGTCACGCGCGAAACGGCGCACCGAAGAGTGCGATGCTTCGACCGCCTGTCCGGAAAAAGAGCGGATGTATTTGACCTGGGCATAGAACTTCATGGACATCATCTTGTCCGGCCAGCGGTCGTTGGGCAGCCTTTCAATCCCGCCGAACACCAAACCGAGCACGGACTGCTGGATGGCCAGGTCATATACGGCCTGCCAGTCCTGCGCAGTCAGGACGGGGAAACAGGGTTCCTCCGCCCCGGTTGAAAGCCGGAGCAGTTTAAAGAGGATTTCCGTGGTGGGACCGTACTGCAACATCTCCGTTATCTTTCCGTCCTTATGGGATTATCGAGAAAATCCTTATAGGCCAGCCGGATTCCCGCTTCCAGCGACGTCGTCGCTTTCCACCCCAGCGCGGCGGCTTTTGAAATATCCAATAACTTGCGCGGCGTCCCGTTCGGCCGGGAAGTATCCCAGCGGATCACGCCCTGATAGCCGATGATACGGGCCACCAGGTCCGTCAGGTCCCGGATGCTGATTTCCTGCCCGCTCCCGGCATTGACCGTCTCATTACCGCTGTAATGGTCCATCAGGAAGACGCACAGGGCGGCCAGGTCGTCCACATAGAGGAATTCCCGCAGCGGACTGCCGTCGCCCCAGCAGACAACCTCCGGCGCCCCTGAGATTTTCGCTTCATGGAAACGGCGGATCAGTGCCGGAAGGACGTGGGAATGCTCGGGATGATAGTTGTCGCCCGGACCGTAGAGATTGGTCGGCATCACGCTGATAAAATCCGTCCCGTACTGCCGGTTCAGGTATTCGCAGTATTTGAGTCCGCTGATCTTGGCGAGCGCATAGGCTTCATTGGTCTTTTCCAGCGCACCGGTCAACAGGCAGTCCTCCTTCATCGGCTGCGGCGCCAGGCGCGGATAAATGCAGCTGGAGCCCAGGAATTCAAGTTTCCGGCAACCGTAACGCCAGGCAGCATGTACGACATTCATCTCCAGCATCATATTTTCGTAGAGGAAATCGGCGGGCGCCGTATCGTTCGCGACGATGCCTCCCACCTTGGCCGCGGCAAGGAAAACGTATTCCGGGCGTTCCGCCCTGAAAAAGTCATCGACGGCCTTCTGGTCCGTCAGGTCCAGTTCCGCGTGCGTGCGCGTCAAAAGATGGGTATGGCCCTGCCGGTGCAGTTCCCGCAGGATCGCTCCTCCTACCATGCCGCGATGGCCCGCAACATAGATCCTGCTCCCTTTCTCCATCATTTTACAATCCCCTTTTCCAAATACTCTGCCAGATTCACCCGCGCATGCTCGGCCGCCTTGTCCGCGGCGATTTTCGCACGGTCGGCATCCACCATCAGGCGCACAAGTTCTTCAAAAGAAGTTTTTGAGGGATTCCAGCCCAGGACGCGACGCGCCTTGGACGGGTCTCCCAGCAGATTCACCACATCCGTAGGACGATAGAAATCCGGCGATACTTCCACGAGCACCCTTCCGGTAGCCTTGTCGATGCCCTTCTCGTCCTCACCTTCGCCCGAAAATTCCAGTTCGATGCCGGCATAATGGAAGGCAAGCCGGCAAAAGTCCCGTACAGAATGCTGCACGCCGGTAGCGATGACAAAGTCCTCCGGCGTTTCGTGCTGCAGTATCATCCACATGCATTCCACATAGTCACGGGCATAGCCCCAGTCCCGCAGACTGGAGAGATTGCCCAGATAGAGTTTATCCTGCAGTCCAGCCGCAATCCGCGCGGCCGCCAGGGTAATCTTCCGCGTAACGAAAGTCTCCCCCCTGCGCTCCGACTCGTGATTGAAGAGGATGCCGCTGCAGCAGAACATGCCATAGGCTTCGCGGTACTCCTTCACAATCCAGTAACCATAGAGTTTGGCCACGGCATACGGGCTGTAGGGGTGGAAGGGCGTTTCTTCGTTCTGCGGCACCGCTTCCACCTTTCCATAAAGTTCGGAAGTGGAAGCCTGATAGATACGGCAAGTTTTTTCCAGGCCGCACATACGCACCGCCTCCAGCACCCTCAGCACGCCGGTCGCATCCACGTCGGCGGTAAATTCCGGCGCATCGAAACTGACCTGGACATGGCTCTGCGCGGCCAGGTTATAGATTTCATCGGGACGGACCCTGGACACGACCTGAACCAGGCTCATGGAATCCGCAAGGTCCGCATAGTGCAGATGAAAGTGCGGCCGGCCCTCCAGATGCGCGATGCGCTCCCGCCAGTCCACCGATGAGCGGCGGATGATACCGTGCACATCATATCCCTTTTCCAGCAGGAATTCGGCCAGGAACGATCCATCCTGCCCGGTCACACCCGTTATCAATGCGCTTTTCATATCTTCTCCAAAAATGAAGGATGGATGTAAGAAGTCGCCACGGCGGCTACGCCGTTCACCGTCACGATCAGCCTCCGGTCCTTCTTGATTCGTTTCACAATACCTTCCGCCCCCTTGAACACGCCGTCCGTCACCCGGACACGGTCTCCCTGATGCCACAAGGCCTTGTCCCCGCCCAGGAAAAGCAGGTCCCTGTCCCGGGTGGAAGTCACCATCATGAACATCTGCATCTCCAGTTCCGGGATGGCACGGGGTTCGTACGATTCGGCCCTATGATATACCATAAAGGGCACCCTGTCCTCCCTGCGCTGCTCTTTCAGCCAGTCGGCAGTGCACTTGACAAAAAGCAGGGAAGGGATCAGCTGTTTCTCCACATATCGGACGGAACCGCCGGACATGACTTCCTCCACCTTCATCGGAACATAGGTCTGCCAGGACGCATCCGTGCAGATGCTCCTCAGAGAGGGCACCCGGTTGAAAAAAACTTTCAGTGCATACCAGACAGGTTCCATTATCATCTTCTTGTTATCGGCCGGCGTACATTTCTTCGTAATAACTAAGATAGGCACCGGAAGTGACGGCATCCAGCCAGGCACCGTTTTCCAGATACCAGCGGACAGTCTGTTCCAGTCCTTCTTCAAAGGTGACGGACGGTTTCCATCCCAGATTGTCCCGCAATTTCGAGGAATCGATGGCATAGCGCAGGTCATGCCCCGCACGGTCCGTCACGTAGGTAATGAGGTCCATATCCGCACCTACGGGACGGCCCAGCAGCCGGTCCACGGTGGCAATCATCAATTTGATGAGGTCGATGTTCTTCCACTCGTTGAACCCGCCGATGTTGTAGGTCTCCCCCGCCGCCCCGCGGTGAAAAATCAGGTCGATGGCCGCCGCGTGGTCGCCCACATAGAGCCAGTCCCTCACATTCTCGCCCCTGCCGTACACAGGAAGTGGTTTACGATGGCGGATATTGTTGATAAAGAGGGGTATCAGCTTCTCAGGAAACTGGTACGGCCCGTAATTATTGGAGCAATTGGTCACCACGGCCGGCATGCCGTAGGTATCGTGGAAAGCACGCACGAAATGGTCCGAAGACGCCTTGGAAGCGCTGTAGGGGCTGTGCGGACTGTAGGGCGTTTTCTCGGTGAAAAGCGTGCCGTCCATCGGCAGGGCTCCGTACACCTCGTCGGTGGAAATATGATAAAAGAAACAGCCCTCATAATTGCGTCCTTCCCAGAGCAGCCGCGCCGCCTGCAGCAGAGACAGCGTCCCCATCACATTGGTACGGGCAAAGGTGAAGGGGTCCTTGATGGAACGGTCCACATGGCTTTCCGCCGCCAGGTGGATCACACCGTCCACCTTTTCCTGGCGCATCAGGTCGCTCACCGTCTCGAAATCGCAGATATCCGCCTTGAAAAAACGATAGTTGGGGGCGTTTTCAATATCCCGGAGATTGTCGAGATTCCCGGCATAGGTCAGTTTGTCCAGGTTGATGATCCGGTACTCCGGGTATGCCTTGACAAAACGGCGCACCACATGGGAGCCGATGAACCCGGCCCCTCCGGTAATCAGGATCGAACGCTTAAATTTCATTTTTCTTTTCCGCCAGTTTCAATAAATACTGCCCGTAAGGGTTCTTCGCCATGGGAGCGGCAATATCCCGGAGGGTGTCCGCATCGATCCATCCGTGTTCAAAAGCGATGGCCTCCAGGCAAGCAATCTTGAGCCCCTGTCGTTTCTCGATGACTTCCACGAAAATGGAGGCCTCGGCCAGGGAATCGTGGGTGCCGGTATCCAGCCAGGCGAAGCCGCGGCCGAAGGTCTGCACTTTCAGTTCGCCAGCACGCAGGAATTCCTGGTTCACGCTCGTGATTTCCAGTTCTCCCCGCGCCGAAGGACGGATGTGCGAAGCCACGTCCACGACCTTGTTGGGGTAGAAATACAGGCCGACCACCGCATAATTGGACTTGGGACGGGCGGGCTTTTCTTCGATGGACAGGCAATTGCCCTGCCCGTCGAACTCCGCCACGCCGTAACGCTCCGGGTCGTTCACCCAATAGCCGAAAACCGTCGCCTTGCCCCGTTCCTCCGCATCCGCGACGGCTTCCTTGAGCATCGGCGTCAGGCCGGGGCCGTGGAAGATGTTGTCGCCGAGCACGAGGCAGGCCGCATCGTCGCCGATGAATTCCTTTCCGATGATAAAGGCCTGGGCAAGCCCGTCCGGAGAGGGCTGGACGGCATAGGAAAAGTGGACGCCGTAGTCCGACCCGTCCCCGAGCAGGCGCTGGAAGGACGGCATGTCGTCCGGGGTGGAGATAATGAGGATGTCCCGGATTCCGGCCAGCATCAGCACGGAGATGGGATAATACACCATTGGCTTGTCATAGACGGGCAACAATTGCTTGCTGACGCCCTTCGTAATGGGATAGAGACGGGTTCCGCTGCCGCCGGCGAGTACAATTCCTTTCATAGTCTATCGAGGCATTTTTTCAGGGAATCAGGCCACCAGGGAAGCTGAAATCCGAAAGTTTCACGAAAAAGGCGCTTATCCAGCACACCGTAATGCGGCCGGACGGCCTTGACGGGGAACTGGTCGCTGCGGCAGGGGCGGATGTCACAGGTGTGCCCCGCCGCCGCAGCGATCGTCCGGGCGAAGTCGTACCAGGTGGTCACCCCCTCGTCCGTATAATGATAGGTTCCGCATTTGTGCAGCTGGCCGCTGTCCACAATCCGCAGGATGGCAGCAGCCAGGTCTATGGCGGCGGTAGGACTGCCCGTCTGGTCGAAAACGACATCCAGACGCTCCCGCTCCGCGGTCAGCCTCAGCATCGTCTTGACGAAATTCTTTCCGAAGGGAGAATAAAGCCAGGCAGTACGCAGGATGATCGCCTTGCATCCGGAAGAGCGCACCGCTTCCTCCCCTGCAAGTTTGGTTTTGCCATATACGCTCAGCGGAGCGGGTGCGTCGTGCTCGGAAAGCGGAGTGCAGCCGGAGCCGGAAAATACATAATCGGTGGAAATATGGATCAGGGTGGCTCCGCTCCGAAGGGCGGCCTGCGCCAGGTTCGCGGGAGCCTGGGCATTGAGCCGCATGGCTGCCTCCGGTTCATCCTCCGCACGTTCCACATCGGTCCAGGCCGCACAGTTGATGATAAGTTCCACGGCTTCCTTCTGGACGATGGCGCCCACCGCGGCGGCGTCAAGGACATCCAGCCGCTGCACGGGAAGTCCAGGAAGTTCCGTAATGTCCGTGAACAGGAAACGATGCGCCGAAGCCTGCGCAAGGAGCCTCAGTTCCCTGCCCAGCTGGCCGTTCGCACCCGTTACCAAGATATTCATTTTGCCGCCCATTTCAGATATTCCGACAAAATTACTAATTTTGCAATAAATGACAAAAAATGAATCAATAGTTTTATTCACCGACGGGGCGGCAAGCGGCAATCCGGGCCCCGGCGGATGGGGGGCTGTCCTGCTCTGCGGCCCGCTCAGGAAGGAAATGAGCGGCGGTTTTTCACTCACGACCAATAACCGGATGGAACTGCTGGCTGTCATCAAGGGGCTGGAAGCCATCCGCTGGGAACGGGCTTTGGTCCATGTGTACAGCGACTCCACCTACGTCGTCAAGTCCGTGACCGAGGGCTGGCTGGACGGCTGGATCCTGCGGGGCTGGAAAAAGACGAAGAACGTGGACCTCTGGCAGCGCTTCCTCCCCCTGCGTGAACGGCACGAACTGCATTTCCATTGGGTGAAGGGACATGCCGACAACCCTGAAAACGAGCGCTGCGACCATCTTGCCGTCGCCGCCCGGGAAGCGCCCGGACTCCCGCCGGATGAAGGATACGAAAAAAATTGATATATTTGCAGAATATGAATAAAGTTGTTGTGGGAATCACCCAGGGAGATTCCAATGGAATCGGTTACGAGGTTATTATCAAGGCACTCTCAGATCCGCGCATCCTGGATATGTTTACGCCTGTCATTTACGGCTCCTCCAAACTTTTCGGATTCTACAAGAAACTGTTGCCGGAAATGGAGCATCTGGAGTGTTACGCCGTCAAGGAGGCCTCCGAAGCGAAGCCTAAGTGCATCAACATTGTCAACTGCCTGCCGGACAGCGTTTTCGCCGAGCCCGGCAAAGCCACGGAGGAATCCGCCAAGGCTGCCATCACGGCCATCAACCGCGCCGTCGCGGACCTTAAGGCGGGCGTGATCGATACCCTGGTGACGGGCCCCATCGACAAGCGGGCGATGACCGCCGACGGCTTCGGCTACGCCGGACACACGGACTTCTTCCGGGATGCCTTCGGCGTGAAGGATGTAACGATGCTGATGGTCAGCAGCCGCATCCGCCTGGGCGTCGTCACGGGCCATATCCCGCTGAAAGAGGTTCCTGCCGCCATCACTCAGGAACGGATCCTTGGGAAACTGCGCCTGATGAGCGAATCCCTCAAACGGGATTTCGGTGTCGTGGAACCGCGTATCGCCGTACTCAGCCTCAATCCGCACAGCGGGGACGGGGGCCTGCTCGGCAGTGAAGAGCAGGATGTCATCATCCCCGCTATCAGACAAGCCACGGAAGAGGGCCTGCTTGCCTTCGGCCCCTTCTCTCCCGACGGTTACTTCGGGCTTTCGCATTATGAAAACTTCGACGCAACCCTCGCCATGTATCATGACCAGGGACTGGCGCCTTTCAAGACCATCGCCTTCGATGACGGCGTGAATTATACTGCCGGACTTCCGGTCGTCCGCACCTCCCCGGACCACGGGACGGCTCCGGGCCTTGCCGGAAAAGGCGAAGCTGACGCCCGGTCCATGCGGGCTGCCATCTTCGCCTCGATCGATATCCTGAACCACCGCAGACGCTGGGACCGGCTTCAGGAAAACAAACTGGCTATATAAGCCCGCCTTCCGGTTCGAAATAATTGATCCGCATCGCGCGCTTGACCTCCGCAAGCGTCTGCGAGGCGACGGCGCGTGCCGCCTCCGTCCCCTGCCGGAGCACCTCCACTACATAGGGAAGGTCCTGTTCAAAGCGGGCGCGGCGTTCACGCATCGGCTGCAGGGTATCCTGCAGTACGGCATCCAGGAAATTCTTTACCATGACGTCGCCCAGGCCGCCGGCGCGATACTGCGCTTTCACAGCGTCAAGCGAGTGGAATTCAAAGGAAGCCTTGCGGCCCTGGAAGCAGGACCCGAACTTTTCGAAGTGTACGTCACGGCAGAAGGCGTCCAGATAGGTAAAGACGGGATTCCCTTCTACCTTGCCCGGGTCGCTGACCTGCAGATGGCCAGGGTCCGTGTACATCCCGCGCACCTTGGCGCTGACGGTTGCCGCATCGTCGGAAAGATAGATGCAGTTGCCGAGGCTCTTGCTCATTTTCGCCTTGCCGTCGGTTCCCGGCAGCCGCAGGCATGAAGCATTGTCCGGCAGGAGGATTTCCGGTTCAACGAGTACCGGCGCATAGGTGGCATTGAATTTCCGCACGATTTCGCGCGTCTGTTCCAGCATCGGCTCCTGATCCTCCCCCACCGGGACGACCGTCGCCTTGAACGCGGTGATGTCGGCCGCCTGGCTGATGGGATAGCAGAAAAAACCGACGGGGATGCCCGCCTTGTTGTCCGCCGCGGTATCTTCGTTGAAGCCGCGCATCTGGATTTCCGCCTTTACGGTGGGGTTGCGCTGGAGGCGCTGCACCGTTACGAGATTGTTGTAGAAGAAGGTCAGTTCCGTCAGTTCGCTGATCTGCGACTGGATGAAGATATGTGTCCTGGCCGGGTCAAGGCCCGCTGCGAGGTAGTCAAGCGCCACCTGGAGGATGTTCTCGCGGATTTTCCCGGGATTGTCGGCATTGTCGGTGAGTGCCTGTGCATCCGCGATCATGACAAAGATGTCATCGAATTCCCCGCTGTCCTGAAGTTCCACCCTGCGCCGCAGGGAGCCTGCGTAATGGCCGATATGGAGCCGCCCCGTGGGGCGGTCTCCCGTCAGTATCACTTTTCTGCCCATCAGTCTTTCACGGCTTTGAGGGCCTCGCGGATACGCGCTTCAATCTCGTCACAGAGTTCGGTGTTGTCCCTGAGCAACTGTTTGACGGCCTCGCGGCCCTGAGCCAGTTTTTCTCCGTTGTAGGAGAACCAGGAGCCGGATTTCTGGATGATGTCGAATTCTACGCCCAGGTCCACGATTTCACCAGCGTGGGAAATGCCCTCGCCGTACACGATGTCGAATTCCGCTTTCTTGAAGGGCGGCGCCATCTTGTTCTTGACCACCTTGACCTTGGTGCGGTTGCCCAGCGCATCGTCTCCGTCCTTGATCTGGGTGGTACGGCGCACGTCGATACGCACGGAGGCGTAGAACTTCAGGGCATTGCCGCCGGTGGTCGTCTCGGGATTGCCGAACATGATGCCGATTTTCTCGCGCAACTGGTTGATGAAGATGCAGCAGGTCCCGGTCTTGGAGATGTTCGCCGTCAGTTTGCGCAGCGCCTGGCTCATCAGACGTGCCTGGAGACCGACCTTGTTGTCGCCCATTTCCCCTTCGATTTCCGCACGCGGCGTCAGGGCGGCCACGGAGTCGATGACGACGATGTCCACCGCACCGGAACGGATCAGGTTGTCGGCGATTCCGAGCGCCTGTTCACCGTTGTCGGGCTGGGAAATCAGCAGGGTGTCGAGGTTTACGCCCAGCGCCTTGGCGTAACTGCGGTCGAAGGCGTGTTCCGCGTCGATCATCGCCGCGATGCCGCCCGTTTTCTGGGCCTGCGCGATGGCGTGGATGGCGAGCGTGGTCTTGCCGCTCGATTCGGGACCGTAGATTTCAATGATGCGTCCGCGGGGGTAACCGCCGATGCCCAGGGCATGGTCCAGGGCTACGGAACCCGTCGGAATGACCTGCACGTCCCACTCGGGCTCATCCCCGAGTTTCATGATGGTACCCTTGCCGTAATCTTTTTCAATTTTGTCGATAGTCGCCTGCAAAGCCTTCAGCTTCGCGGCATTCACGTCTTTTTGTTCCACTTCCTTAGTCATAATATGAATCCTATTTTTAGTTTACTCTATCCTTCTTTCTGTTCCTGTCGCATTGCAACCCTGTCCGGGTAAATGCGCCCCTACGCCTTAGGCTTCTGCCGCATTCGCGCTTCTCCGCGCTGAGGCAGAAGTACCGGCTTCTGCTCCCTGTTGCTTCGCAACCCTGTCCGGGTAAATGGTCGCAGAAGCCGGTACTTCTGCCTCTCCGGGGGCGAAATTGCATCTATAGACAAAGATATACAAAGTTTTTTGATATTTTTGCAGTTGTTGAAAATTATGAACGGGAAACTGCTGGGTAAAAATATCGAGGAACTGGGGGCCGTCGCGCTGGGAGCCGGACTGAAAAAGTTTGCGGGGAAACAACTCTCCCAGTGGCTCTATGAGAAGCATACGCCGGACTTTGCCGCCATGACCAATCTCGGCTCCGCGGCACGCGAGGCGCTCTCCAGGGAATGGGAGACCGGCATACGCCCTTATGAGCAGGTGACCGAATCTTCCGACGGCACCCGGAAATACCTCTTTTCCGTCTCGTGCGCACATGCCGGAAAGACGGAACACAGTCTTGTGGAGGCAGTCATGATTCCTGACGGGGAGCGCCGCACGCTCTGCGTTTCCTCCCAGGCGGGGTGCAGGATGGGGTGCAAGTTCTGCATGACAGGGCGTCAGGGGTTCCACGGAAACCTCGACGCCGCGGATATCCTCAACCAGATTATCTCCGTGGATGAGAGCCGCGACCTTACGAATATCGTGTTTATGGGCATGGGTGAGCCGCTGGACAATTATGAAGAACTTTCCCGCGTGCTTACCGTGCTCACCGCTCCCTGGGGTTTTGCCTGGAGTCCCAAACGCATTACCGTCTCGACCATCGGGGTAATCCCGGCGCTCAGGCGCTATCTGGACGAGTTTTCGTGCCATCTGGCGGTCAGCCTCCACAATCCCTTCCCCGATGCGCGGGAGGCGATGATGCCCGTCCAGAAGGCCTGGCCCGCGGAAGAGGTGCTCAGCCTGATCCGTCAGTACGATTTCAGCGGACAGCGGCGGGTCAGTTTCGAATATACGATGTTTGCGGGCTACAATGATACTCCCGCGCACGCAGACGCCTTGGCGCGGCTGCTGCGCGGCATCGAGTGCCGGGTGAACCTTATCCGCTTCCACCGCATACCTGATTTTCCGCTGCAGAGCAGCAGCACACAGCGCATGGAGGCTTTCCGGGACCGCCTGAACCGCAGCGGCATTACCTGTACCATCCGGGCCTCGCGCGGCGAGGACATCGCCGCCGCCTGCGGCATGCTTGCCGGAAAGAAACGCGAAAAAGCGCAAAAGACCGGAGAAGCGCAGGCGCTCGAACACTTCCAGACACAATGCGCCCGCCGCGAATATTGCAGCAGGGATCTCCTGCGAAAAATCACGGAGCGCGTGAATGGCGATACCGAAGCCGCAACACGCATCCTGGAGACGCTGCAAAAGGAGAATTACCTCTCCGACGCCCGCTATGCCGCAGCCTTCGCGCGGGAAAAGGCGGCGCTCACCGGCTGGGGGCCGATGAAAATCCGGATGGCGCTGCGTGCCAAAGGCATTGCGGAAGCCTATATCGACGAAGCGCTGGAAGGAATTGACCGCGATGCGGCCGGCACGAGGCTCGAGAAACTGCTCGCCGCCAAACGCCGTCAGTTGGAAGGCGACCCGGCGGCCCGCCTCAAACTGATCCGCCATGCGCTCTCGCGCGGGTATTCCTACGATCAGATCGAGCATTTAATTTGATTTTTCACAACGCCCCAGTTTGAGCGCCTGTTCCCCGCTGACCACTCCGGCGTCGAACAGTCCCTGTGCCGTCCATTCTTCCCGCGGATGATGCCGGCGATAGAGCCCGATCGAGCGCGCCACTGACGCACTCCGGATATCCGGATGGCTTCCCAGCGCGTCATCCTCCCATTCCCAGAAGGGTTTTGCCGGCGAGGGGCCGCAGATAATCAAATCTTTCAGTGCGTTGAACTTCTCCTCATCGAAACGCCAGATGTTCATCAACTGTTCCGGACAACGGTAGCCTCCCAATTGCTCCCGGTAGGCCACCATTCTGGCGGCGAACCACGGGCCGATGCCCGGCAACGCATCGAAGGCGGCCGAATCCGCCCGGTTGATATCGGTTTTCGGGATATCGATATAGGGCTCCAGACGCCGGAAAACAGAGTCCGCCACGACATAGGACTTCGCAAAGTCCGACTTGCGGCGGAAACGTCCGCCCTTTTCCCGGTAGGCGATAATCGAGGCGGCCTGCTTCTCGCTGAATCCCAGCCGCTGCAGTTCATCGGCGGAAGCCGTGTTGGGATTAAAGCGGAAGTTTTCCACTTTCCGCCGGTAAGTGCGTGTCACGGCCCTGGCCTGCGGCGCATGCCGCCCGCTGCGACGAGCCGCCGGCATTCCCTCCCCGGACGTTACGGTACTGTCCGCACCCCGGAGGGCCGGCACCGGGATATAGACCGTATCCGGCCTGTCCTCGTTGGCGATGATGCGCAGCGCGGCCGCCCGGTGCACGAATAGTGCAGACTGATAACCGATGATGAGGAAGGCGAGCGATACTGCGCCCGCTTTAAAAGCGGAATGCTCCCCCTCAGGCTTCTCTTTCTTCCCCATCGCCGCATTCCTCCTTATATTTATTGCGATGGACCTTCCCCTTTTCCTCTTTTTTCCCGCCGACGACCAGCACGATTTCCCCGCGGGGCTCCTCTGAACGGAAGTGTTCCAGCACCACGGCCAGCGTACCCCGCACGTGCGTTTCATGCACCTTGGAAATTTCCCGCGCCACAGAGCAGGGGCGGTCAGGGCCGAAAGCCTCACAGAGGTCTTCCAGCGTGGCTGTGAGGCGGCGCGGCGATTCATAGAAAATCATCGTGCGCAGCTCTGACGAAAGTTCTTCCAGGCGTGTCCGCCGGCCTTTTTTCAAGGGCAGGAAGCCTTCGAAACAGAAGCGGTCACAGGGCAGTCCGGAGGATACGAGCGCCGGGATGCAGGCCGTCGGGCCGGGGAGCGTCTGCACTTCGATTCCGGCTTCGGCACAACTGCGTGAGAGCAGGAAGCCCGGATCCGAGATGCCCGGTGTTCCGGCATCACTGACCAGAGCGATGGTCTCCCCCCGCAAAAGGCGCTCACGAATCATTGCCACCCCCTCATGCTCATTATACTTGTGGTGGGACAGCAACTTTCCCTTGATGCCGAAGTGGGAGAGCAGGATGCCGCTGGTGCGCGTGTCTTCCGCGAGAATCAGGTCTGCGGCCTTCAGGACTTCAAGCGCCCTGAAACTCATGTCGTCGAGATTGCCCACGGGCGTGGGCACGATATAAAGGATTCCGGTCTTCATGGCGCAAAGATAACACGGATCGAAGCGTTGGAAAAATTTTTCAACGCTTATTTTCTCGGATGGTGTTCCAGGACGGTCTTTTGCCAGGTGCTGCGGTCGATATGGGTATAGAGTTCGGTGGTGAGGATGCTGGCGTGCCCGAGCATTTCCTGGACCACTCGCAGGTCGGCACCGTGTTCGATGAGATGCGTTGCGAAAGAGTGGCGGAGCGTATGCGGCGATATCTCCTTGTTCACCCCCGCTGCAGCCGCCTGCGCACGCACCATTTTAAAAACGGAAATGCGGCTGAGCGGCTTTCCGAAGCGGTTCAGAAAAAGTCTGCCGTCATCGGCTCCGGCCGGCTCCGGCCGTACGGGCAGGTAATCCGCGATGGCCTCGGCGGCACATTCCCCCATCGGCACCAGCCGTTCCTTGTTGCCTTTGCCTGTTACGCGCACGAAACGCTCGCTTTCGAAGATATCCGGAAGACGCAGCGAACAGGCTTCCGAGACGCGCAGCCCGCAGCCATAAAGGAGTTCAAGAATGGCCCGGTCGCGTTTCCCTTTCCAGCCGCGCGTATCGACGCTCTCAATCATGGCCGTGACTTCTTCTTCGGAAAGCACGTCGGGAAGGTACCGCCCCAGTTTCGGCGCATAGACCGCATCGCAGGGATTGTCCGAGCGCCGGCCTTCAAGGACAAGATAATCGAAAAAGGACTTGAGCGCACTGAGTTCCCTCGCCTGGGAACGGCCAGAAACATCCGCCGAACGTTCCGTAAGCCAAGCGCTTACATCGTCAGGCGTCACTTCCGGCGGCTCGGCCGGACAGGCGGACAGAAAAATCTCCAGGTCGGAAAGGTACGAAGACACCGTATGCGGAGAGAGCTGCCGCTCCATCCTCAGGTAGTACCCGTAGTCTTCCAGCCACTGTGCAACTTTTTCCATAAAGTTCAAATATAATAAAAATCAAAAAATATTTTATCTTTGTCGGAATGAAACGTTGGCTTATATTCTTCGCCGCCGTGTGGACGGCAGTGGCTTGCGACATCGCCAGTGTGGGGCCCGACACGCCCCCGGTCGTGACCGAATACGACCGTGTGGTGATCCTCTATGCCCCCGGCTACAATACCATCAGCGAATACCTCAAGGGCGATGTCCGGGAAATCCTGGAGTCTCCCCCTGCCTACATCCCCATCAAAGGCGGGAAGAAAGCCTTGCTGGTCCTCTCCCACAACACAGCCCGGTCCTACGACTTTTCCACCCCTACTTCCCCGTACCTGTTCCGCATTATGCGCGACTATGACGGAAGCATCATCTGCGATACGCTGGCCACGCTGGAGAAGGGATTGCGCATTGTCGATCCCGACATCGCCCGCCAGGTCCTTTCCATCATCGGCGAAAACTTCCCGTCCAAACACTACGGAATGATTTTTTCCTCCCACGGGACAGGGTGGCTGCCCAAAGGGTATTATGGGACGGATAAAGACGAAAATCCCATCATCTGGTCCGGTGCGCCCGTACCCTTCAGCCAGACGTACAGGGATGAGATTCCCGAGGGGGCCGTACCTTATAGGCTTCCCGACCCGGACGACATCCCGGTCAAGAGCATCGGCAATGAAGTGGAGCAGGATGCGCGCGGAAGGACATGGGCCTATGAAATGGATCTGCCCGAATTTGCCAGGGCCTGCCCCCTGCATCTGGACTACCTGCTGATGGACTGCTGCCTGATGGGAGGCATCGAAACGGCCTACGAACTTCGGCACATGGCCGATTATATCGGGTTCTCCGCCGCAGAAATTCCTGCAGACGGTTTTTATTATCCGATGATGGCCAAGCACCTGCTCCATGATACGCCGGCGACGCCGATAGGGGTATGCAGCGACTTCTACCTCAATGCGCTGAAGAAAAGCGGATCGCAGCGCACCGCCGTCATCTCCTACATCGACTGCTCCCGTCTCGAGGCTTTGGCCGAAGTCAGCGCCCGTATTTTCGAGAAATACCGCACGGAAATCGAGAACGTGGATCCAACTGCCGTGCAGGGCTTCTTCCGCCATAACCAGCATTTTTTCTACGATATGCTGGATATTGTGGAAAAGGCCGGCGTAACGGGGGAAGACCTTGCCGAGTTCACTTCCGCCCTCAATGCCTGTGTCCTTTACCGGAACCACACCGAAAAGGTGATGAACAGCGTGAAAGTAAACCGTTTCTGCGGATTCAGCATGTTCCTCCCCTGTCATGGCAACAATGAACTGAGGGAATTCTACAAAGGCCTGGCGTGGAACAAAGCCACGGCGCTTGTCAAATAAGAAAATTATCCTATCTTTGCAGCGCATTTGAAAACCCCAGGGTTTTGGTGCAATGGGTCCCGGGCCCGTCCCGGGATGAGTAACACATTTTAACAACAAAAAAAATGCAACATTTCGAATTGAACGGCCAAATCCGCCAGGTTGGAGCCAAGGCGGTCATCAAGGCATTCCGTAAACAGGGTCTCGTCCCCTGCAATCTTTATGGCGGAGGAATGGACAACGTCCTCTTCACCGTTGACGCAAAGGCGCTCAAGGCGCTCACCAACACCCCCAAGTCTTACATTGTGGACCTCGTCCTGGACGGCGGACAGAAATTCAACGCCGTGCTTCACGAACTTCAGTTCCACCCTGTGAACGATAACTGCCTGCATGTGGATTTCCTCGCCGTCAGCGAGCAGAAGCCCGTCAGCATCTCCGTTCCCATCATCATCTCCGGTCACGCTGTCGGTGTGCAGAAAGGTGGAAAATTCTTCCAGACGGCCCGTTCCCTGAAGATCAGCGGCCTGATGAAGAACCTTCCTGACGACATCACCGTGGATATCACCGCCCTCGACCTCGACAAGAAGATCAAGGCCGGCGACGTAAAGGTGGACGGGATCAGCGTACTCACCCCCAAGGACTGCGTAATTTGCGGTGTGAAGACCACCCGCAACACCGCCGTGCAGGCTGAAACCGAGTAAAACGCGTGTCCGAGAAGACCTATCTGGTTGCCGGACTCGGAAACATCGGTTCCGAATACGCCGCAACGCGACACAATGTCGGATTTATGATATTGGATGCCTGGGCTCAGGCATCCGATATCTTTTTTTCCACGGAACGTTACGGAGACATGGCATCCCTTCGTCTCAAAGGACGGGATGTACGCCTGCTCAAACCTTCTACCTACGTGAATCTGAGCGGGAACGCCATCCGCTATTGGGCGCAGAAACTGGAGATTCCCCTGTCCAATATCATCGTCGTCTGCGATGACCTCAACCTGCCCTTCGGCGTCCCCCGTATGCGGCTGAGCGGCAGCGACGGCGGGCACAACGGATTGAAAAACATAATAGAATTACTTGACACACAGGATTTTGCACGGATACGCATCGGTATCGGACACGATTTCAGCGACGGTGCCCAGATTGATTTTGTGCTTGGCGCGATGAGCGAAGATGAAAGGGCCGCCCTCTCGTTGACAGGAGAAAAAGTCATCCAGGCCATCAAGGACTGGATATTTGTCGGAGGCCAGAGAGCCATGAGTTATTTGAATGCAAAAACGCAAAAAAAATAAATTTTTGCACCAAACATTTGCAAATCAAATAAATGATTTTTAACTTTCGGAAGTTTTTGTTTAGGCAAACTTATTACTTCATACAAACCACTTAAAAATTCAACACAATGAAAGCACTTGTTGAGAAGCTCAATGCTGAAATCGTCGAATTCCAGAAGAACGCTGAAGCGCAGCTCGTTAAGGGGAACAAAGCCGCTGGCGCCCGCGCCCGCAAGGCCGCTCTTGCCATCATGAAGGACCTTAAGGAGTTCCGCAAGGTTTCCGTCGAGGCTGCGAAATAGTTTCCGCATTTACAAGACATCAAGCCGGCCCGAAAGGACCGGCTTGATTATTTCTTTCACGCCAGCAGGCGCTCCAGGTCTTACGGTGAGACCTAGAGCGTCACGCTGGACTGCAGGCGGATATCCGCGGAAGAGGCTCCGATAAGAATCTTACATTCACCCCGCTCCGGTTTCCAGCTATGGGAAGCCGTATCATAGTAACTGAAGGCATCGGGGCCAAGGTGTACGGAATACCGCACCGACTTCCCTCCTGCAATCCTGTGCTTGTCAAAGCCCTTGAGTTCCTTTGAGGGACGCATCACCTCTGAAGCGAGCGGCGCCACATACACCTGGGCTGCTTCTGCCGCCTCCGTCTTCCCGGTATTCTTCACGGTAAAGCTCACATCATAGCCGTCTCCCGCCCTGACGACGGAAAGGTCGCTATAATCGAAGTTCACATAACTCAGGCCGAAGCCGAAGGGATACATCGGCTCCACATCAAAGTGCTCCACCCCGCGGTAGCCCAGGAAAATACCCTCACCGTATTGGGCAAACGGATAGGGATTGCGGTCCTTCTTCACCTCAAGGATATGGGGATTCCGCTGCGTATAATAAGCGTAGACGGGGTTCTTCTCCAGGGATCCCCAGAAAGTGAAGGGAAGTTTCCCGGAAGGGGCCACCTTGCCGGAGAGGATATCCGCCAGGGCGCGGCCGCCCTCCTGCCCGCCGTACCAGGCCATGATAATGGCACCGACCTTGTCTTTCCAGGGATTGATATCCACCTCTCCACCGGAATTCACCACCACAACCACGCGGGGATTCAGGGCCGCCATGCGGGCCACCAGCGCATCCTGACCCTCCGGCAGGCCGTAGGTACGGTCACTGTTTTCCGTCTCGGTCTTGCTGTTGAAGCCGACGGAGAGCACGACCAGGCTCGCCTTCGAGATGAGCTTTTCATCATCGGCAGTCAAAGCCGTATAATCCAGCAGGGTCGTCTTGTAGCCTTTGCCAAGGCTCTTCAGGCCGGCCGCCAGGGTGATGTTCCGTCCTTCAATGGGGTGCATTGCACCGCTGCCGCCGCCAAAGGCTACGACATCCGCATTGGGGCCCAGCACGACGATATGGTTCTTTCCGGAAGACTTTACCGGCAGAAGTCCGTCATTCTTCAACAGCACGGGACCTTGTACGGAGGCCTCATAAGCCTTATTACGTGAGAATTCATAGTCCTCGGGGATGCTCTCGTTCAGCATCGGAAGATCCAGCAGGCCAAAGGCGGAAAAGGTCTGGAGGATATGGGTACACATCCGGTCCAGATCGCGTTCGGTGACGACCCCGTTCGCCAGCAGGGGCTTCAGATCGTCCGGATTCGTCACATGATTCCTGGGCATCTCCAGATCCAGACCGCTGGTCATTACGCCGAGCGTGGTATATGTCGATACCCAATCAGACATCACAATGCCTTCAAATCCCCAGGCACGGAGATTATCGGTAATCAGCCAGGCATTCTCTGCAGCATGCGTTCCGTTCAGGGGATTGTAACTGGTCATCACAGCCCCCACGGCCCCTTTTTCAACCGCCTTGCGGAAAGCAGGGAAATAAAGTTCATTCAGCGTGCGTTCATCGACATTGGAAGACACCCTATGGCGGGCATACTCCTGATTGTTCGCCACAAAATGCTTGATGGTCGCGATTACACGCTCGCTTTGTATACCGTTGATATAATTCAGGGCGATTTCGGAAGTGAGGTACGGGTCCTCTCCGTAATACTCGAAATTCCGTCCGCAGAGCGCCGTGCGGTAAAGGTTCACGCCCGGGCAGAGCATAATGCGGACTCCGCGGGCGGTCGCGTCACATCCGATACCGTTACCCACCCCGAGGGCGGCGTCACGGCTAAAAGTCGATGCCAGAAGGATACCGCAGGGATAGTAGGTGCTCCTGGTTTTGTTACGCACTCCCTGGGGGCCGTCAGCCATACGTACGGCTGGGATGCCGAGCCTCTCCACAGGAGCCGTCCAGAAGCCGTCCACCTTCCCGCTGATCAAATCAATTTTTTCATCCACGGTCATCCGGGATACCAATGAAGCTGCACGGTCCCGGTCAGACTGCCGGACCAGATAGGGCTGCGCGGAAGCAACCAGAGAAAGACAACGGGCAAACGCCGATACAATAATTCTTTGCATTACACTATAGGTTTAAGATAAAATACGAAATGATATCCGCGGGCCGGCAACATATATTCCGGACGCGGAGTTTTTCCCCAGGAATTGACACAGCCCAGGCCCATCTGCGCCAGATCGACGTTCACAAAAGTACCGCCGAGGCTTCTCTCACCGATGTGCGCCCTTCCCAAAAGGGAAAGGGAATGACGCTGGTCTCCGCCTTCCTTACGGCCGCCACCGGTCAGGGACAGGTCGATATCCCGACGGCTCAGCGGCAGGGCCGAGGCACTGAACGGTGCCGGGGCATAAATCTCTATTCCGCGACCTTCGGCATCGCGCAGACGGAAGAAGCGCAAATCAACATGCGTGCCGCTCTCCTGCGGACGGGCATAGCCCCAGTGATACTGGTCCTCCACGCGCTGGCGATACAGCCCGACGGGGGCGGAAGACTTACGGTCACAATAACTCTCATGAGGGCCCGCGCCATAAAATTCCAGATCGGAGTAGTCACCGGGCATCGCGAATTCCACCCCGAAGCGGAACAGGCCGGGCAAATCTTCACGCAGCGGGTTCATGGACAGTTCCACACGCAGGGTCCCGTCGGAAAGGAGGCTGCAGGACTGCGATACGGTCGCAAAATCCCCCACACCCCATACCGTCGTGGCGCTGTCACCCTCCCTGGAGAAGGACACGGTGCTCAGCGCAGGGTACAGCCACTGCGCCATCTTCTTCTCCAGCTTGGCGCCGATGTCATTTTCCGTCACGGCACGGCCGAAGCAAGGCAGGAGCGGCGCGCCAAGCAGCTCCTTCCCTCCGATTTTGTACGATGAGAGCGCGCCTGTAGCCTCATCGAAGCCGATTTCGACGTCCCTGCCGTGCAACTGAACGGGAGCAGGACGATAGGGGGCCTCCCGGAGCATCCATTGGGCATTCGCCACCACGCTTCCGGCAGGCAGCAGGCCGTCCGCACACACCAGCAATGCCCGCACATTCAGGAACAATTCACCGCTTAGGCCGGCTATGGTACTTTCATCGATTCCCAAATCAACGACAGCGCTGCGCTGAGGGGCGATTTCCGGGCAGTCCATCGCCCCGGCCAGGACGGGGCGGCCGTCTGCAACGACCTCCCATTCCAGACGATACCGCGATGTGCCGATAAAGAAATGCTCATTGAAAATCTTCATCTTCCCGGGGCCGGCATCGCTCATCCAGAGATTCTGGTACTGATACTTTACTTCATGCGCGTGCGGGTGCAGGCTGCGGTCTGAAGCGACGATACCGTTACAGTTGAAGGAGTTGTCGCTAGGATCATAGCCATTCATATCCCCGCCGAAAATCCAGATATGGTCCGTACCGTCACCCTTGCGGGAAGGCCAGCGGATTGCCTGGTCGGCAAAATCCCAGATACAGCCGCCCTGATAGGATGGATACTTGCGGACCAGGTCCCAGTATTCCTTCAGGCCGCCCATCGAATTGCCCATGGCATGCGCATACTCACACTGGATCAGCGGCTTTTCCGGCCGGGAAAGGCAGTAATTCTCACAACGGTCATAATCGAAATACATCGGGCAGAAAATGTCCGAAGCATGACCGGTCCGCGCCTGTTCATACTGGACGGGACGGCTGTCGTCCCATGCCTTGAGCCAGTCGTAACAGGCATCGAAATTGGGTCCGTACCCCGCCTCGTTCCCCAGGCTCCAGACAATGATGCAGGGGTGGTTGACATCCCGCTTCGCCATACGGCTGACCCGCTCCAGATGCGCCTGGGCGTACAGCGGATTCTTCGCCAGGGTCCTTTCTCCATACCCCATGCCGTGCGACTCGATATTCGCCTCGTCGATCACATAGAGGCCATAACGGTCACACAGGGCATACCAAAGCGGGTCATTGGGGTAATGACAGGTCCTCACCGTGTTGATATTCAGCGACTTCATCAGCCGGATATCCCTTTCCATATCACTGCGGGAGACCACATAGCCCCGCGTAGGATGCAGTTCGTGGCGGTTGACGCCCTTGATCAGCACCGGCTGCCCATTGACCAGCAACTGCCCTCCGGCGATACGGCTTTCACGGAATCCGAAATCCAGCGACACACTCTGTTCCTCTCCCCTTTCATCCTGCCAGACCGCTTTCAAATGATAGAGATTCGGCGCTTCTGCGCTCCAAAGCAACGGATGGTCGATATGTCCGGACAGCGGAACTTCCCGCTCGGCAAGCCCGGGGCCGCTCATCAAATAACGCACGGATTTGACACCTTCCAGGAAAGGCGTAATCGAATAACTTCCGTCCATACCCGCCTTGATATGCAGGTCATCCACCCGCTTCCGGGGCTGCGCGACCAAAAAAGTTTCCCGCGCAATACCGCAAAAGCGCCAGAAATCCTGATCTTCCAGATAGGAGCCGTCGCACCAGCGGAACACCTCCAGCGCAATCAGGTTGGGTTTTTCCCCATAGGTCACATAGCGGCTGATGTCAAACGACGCCGCGAGTTTGCTGTCCTCGCTGTAGCCCGCTTCCTTTCCGTTCACCCACACGCGCACGCAGGAGGTCACGGACCCCAGGCTCAGCACGATCCGGCGTCCCTTCCAGGCCGGGTCGAGCGTAAATGTGCGACGATACTGCCCCACATGGTTATGCTCCAGAGGCGGCAGCGGAGGATGGTTCTCATAATGGCCGCGCCAGGCATATCCCGTATTCAGGTAGAGCGGATCGCCATAGCCATTGAGTTCCCACATTCCGGGAACGGGCATCGTCTCCCAGGAGGAATCGTCCACGCCGGGCGAAAAGAACTGTGTGTCACGTCCTTCCGGGCTGTCATACCAACGGAATTTCCAGGTGCCATCCAATGAAAGTACCGGATAGGTAGTTTCCAGCGTGGCACACATTTCCAGGCGGTTCACCTGGTTCACCGACGCATCCTGCCACCCCGGCAGGACCGTCAGGAGGCTGAGCAGCAGGCTTATCATTGCAACGGAAAAGTAAAATAAGTATCAGGATAAGGTTCATCCCTGAGCGTGAAGTGCCACCATTCCCCGTCATAGGGCTTGAAACCGCACTCCAGCATTACCCGTCGGAGCAACATCCGGTTCTCGTACTGCCGGGGGCTGATATTCTTGTTATCGGGATGGGAAAGCTGGCCGAACCAGTCAAAGGTCCCGCCCATATCGACCTCACGTTCCGTCGCCATATCAAAGAGCGTCAGGTCAAAGGTGCTGCCCCGCGTATGCCCGGAACGGGAAGCGATATAACCCAGTTTGAAAAGCGCAGGCTTCTCAAAATCGGGATAAAAATAGCGCTTCATCAGGGTATCCGCAGCGTCTTTGGACCAACGCACGAAATGGTCCACCGCCTTTTGGGGACGATAGGCATCGAAAATCTTGAGACGGTAACCCATCGACGAAAAGACCGCCGAAACCTTGGAGAGCGCCTCGGCCGCTTCACGGGTACACATCGCCACAGGAGCCTCATAGCCGTCGACACGCACGCCCATGAAATTGTAAGTGCTGTAATAGCGGATTTCCAGGATGACGTCCGGAACCGCTTCGGCGACATAAACAAAACCGGAGGCGTCATCACTATAGTGAATGGGGGACGCCTGACAGGAGAGCATCGCGGTAAAAACCGCAAGCATAAAAAGGAACTTTCTCATCATTGGGTAAAGATAAGGAATTTCCAGATAAATTTCAAGCCAGATGACGGGCGATGCCTTTTTGGGCAAGTTTCTGCAAACGGATAAATCCCAGCAGGAAAACGATGGAAAGGAGGCCGGAAAGTCCTTCACCGGCATCACCGGCGACCATGAGCACCCAATCGAAAGCCATATGGGCCAGCACCGGGGCAAGCAGGGCCAGCACGCGGTATAGGCCGCGTTTAGCGGGAGAAAATGCCGAAAGGGAATAAAAATAGCCCATCAGCACGGCAAAGGCATAATGCCCGGGCACGCTGATGATGCCGCGCATCATCCCCGCATTCATCCAGTAGTCCCCCGCCTGGAGAAGGTAGCCGATATTCTCGACGAAAGCAAAGCCCATTCCGATGCATACGGCATAGACAATGCCGTCAAAATACTCGTCAAAATGGGGATTCCGGCGCAGGAGCAGCGCCAGCAGGATCAGTTTGGCCAATTCTTCCGGAAGGGCCGCACCGAACAGCGCCACGCGCATATGGCCCCAAACGCCCGCCGGTTCAGCGCTGTAGGCCCCCAACTGCATCAGGGGAACGGAAAAGCAAAGCGAGAAACCTGTGGAAAGCATACCGAAGGCAAACGCCTTGAACAGGTATCCGGCCGGTTCGGGATGTTCACGGTCCTTAAAAAGAATATATCCCGTCAATACAAGCGACGGCAGGATGGCAGCGACGATCAGGCTCAGAGGCATAGGTTAAATCTCAAAAAAGTTGTATATTTGCGGCCGGAATTGAGGTATGGTGTAATGGTAGCACTACAGATTTTGGTTCTGCCTGCCCAGGTTCGAATCCTGGTACCTCAACAAAAAGGCTTCTATCGGGCATACCATTCACAGGAGGCCTTGTCTCCCGCCATCCACACGGTATCTCCTTTCTGGAACCTGAAATCCGGTTTAGGGTTGGTAATCACTTCCTGCCCTCTGATTACGCTGATTACCATACAGCCGGCAGACCGCATAGCCACGCTCCTGAGCGTTTTGCCCGTAAGGTAGGACGTCTCGCCAAGGATATATGCCTCCAGCGAGAACGGGCTGTTCACTGTTTCCTCGACCGTATGTAATTCGCTCTCCATCACCTTCCGGAAAGCCTCGGTCTGCGCCGCAGTACCTACGGCGAGTACGCGGTCGCCTGGGAATAACAACTCATCGCCGGAAGGGATCAGGATACTTCTCTTTCCCCTTTCGATTTTGACGATATTGACCCCCGTAGTATGGCGGAAAGGCATTTCTCGGAGTTTCTTTCCCGCCAGCAGCGAATCCGGGGAAATAACCACCTGTTCGAGTTTCACATCATAATCGGAGAGTTTGTCATTGACTGAAGAAGTGACAGGCTTGCGAAGTTTCTCCACCAGCTCTTTTTCATTGAGGTTCTTCATAAAACGCATCTCTAACTTGGGCAGACGCCCGACTGAGCGGCGTGCGGAGACAAAGAACATGAATGCTCCGGCGAAAATCAGGAGCAGAGCCCAGTACGATAGTTCGAAGTGACCGACAATCAGCAGAATCACGAACATCACCGCCAGGAATATCCTGAGAAAGACAAGTGCAAGGATAGAGTATTTGTTACTCTCCGACTCGCTGAGCAACTTGCCCACGGACTCCCTCATCGTCGGGGAATAGGCCGTGAGTCCATACAGGAACGGAGACATGATCACCAAGGTGATTCCCACGGTGCTGAGTTTTACCCATATCTCGGACATCGTCGGGACCAGCCTGATTATAAGGTCCTTGATGAAATGTGACCCGACATATATGGCGACCAGTATGACGCTGTACGCCACTATTCTTATGAAATAGTGCTGCAAAAGTTTCCTCCATTCGCCAATCTCGGCAGTCGGTGCATTTTTCTTGGACGTAGTCCCGGCATCCAGCCACGCCAGCACCTTGACGGGAAGATGCGCATAGAGGAAGGAGGAGACCGGTTCCGCCACCTTTATCATATAGGGTGTAGTAAAGGTGGTAATCACCGAAACAGCGATAATCACCGGGTATATGAATTCGCGCATAACCCCGAGCGAACATCCGAGTCCGGCGATGATAAAGGCGAATTCACCAAGTTGAGCGAGACTGAACGAAGTATGTATCGCGGTATTAAGCCCCTGTGCGGACAGCAGAACGCCGGTCGTGGAGAACAGCACGATTCCGCCCATTGCTGCAATAGTGATGATAATTACCGGCAGCCAATGTTCAGCGATTACCGCCGGGTCTATCATCATACCTACGGAAACAAAGAATATGGCTCCGAACAGGTCTTTTATCGGCACTATGTTATGCTCTATACGCTCCGCTTCCAGTGTCTCCGCGAGTATGGAGCCCATCACGAACGCCCCGAGCGCCGACGAGAAACCTACGGCCTCGGCCATCACGACCATCGAAAAGCAAAGCCCTATGCTTACCAGAAGCAGTATCTCGTCGCTGAGGTACCGGTGCGCCTTGCGGAGCAGGGTCGGAATGACATAGATGCCTACGAGGAACCAGAGAATGATGAAGAACGCCAGTTTCCCCATACTCAGCAACATCTCTCCCCCGGCGAATTTTTGGGAAACGGCGAGTGTGGACAGCAATACCAGAAGGAGTACGGCAATAAGGTCCTCCACCACAAGGGACCCGAAAACCAGGGTGGCCCAGGGCTTATTCTTCAACCCCATATCATCATAGGCTTTTATGATGATGGTGGTTGAAGACATTGACAGCAGACCTCCGAGGAAGATGCTCTCCATCATCGTCCATGACATGGCCTGGCCCACGATAAGCCCGACGACGAACATGCCGATACATTTCGTGCCGGCGGTGAGGAGGGCACTGCTGCCGACCTTGATCAGTTTCTTGAAGGAGAACTCCAGACCCAAGGCGAAAAGGAGGAAGATGATACCGATATCGGACCACTCCTTCACGTTCTCCATCGAGAGTCCGGGGAACAGGCCCAGATGGGGACTCACGATGAACCCGGCAACGATATAACCCAGTATCAAGGGCTGTTTGAGGGCCCTTGATACAATGGTAAACACTCCTGCTGAGATCAAAATGACCGCCAGCGTGCCTACAAGACCCATCTCCTACAGCGTGCGCTTGATTTCCACGATATGGAAGGCCTCGATCACATCACCTTCCTTGATATCATTAAAGTTGGAAATGCCGATACCGCATTCCAGACCGGTATTCACCTCCTTGGCGGCATCCTTGCCGCGCTGCAGGGACGAAAGTTCTCCGGTATAGATGACGATACCGTCGCGGATGAGCCGCACCTGGCTCTTGGCAATCATCTTGCCGTCCCGCACAAGCGAACCGGCAACGGTACCGACCTTGCTGATCTTGAAGACCTGCTTGACTTCCGCCGTTCCCAGCACCTCCTCCTTCTTTTCAGGCTCGAGCATACCCTCGATACCGTCCTTCACCTCGTTGATGGCATCGTAAATCACGGAATAAAGCCGGATTTCGATACCTTCGCGGTCGGCGGCCTTGCGGGCCTCGACAGAAGGACGCACCTGGAAACCGATGATGACGGCGTCGGAAGCCTCGGCCAGCAGCACATCGGACTCGGAAATACCGCCCACGGCCTTGTGAATCACATTCACCTTCACCTCCTCGGTGGAAAGTTTGATGAGCGAATCGGACAGCGCCTCCACGGAACCGTCCACGTCACCTTTGACAATGACATTGAGTTCCTTGAAGTTGCCGATGGCGATACGGCGGCCGATTTCTTCCAGCGTCATATGCTTCTGGGTCTTGATGCCCTGGATGCGGATGAGCTGTTCACGCTTGGCGGCAATGCTCTTGGCCTCCTTTTCATCGTCAAGGACGTTGAACTTCTCGCCGGCGGCGGGAGCACCGCTCAGGCCCAGCACCGAAACCGGCGTAGAAGGCCCCGCTTCGGACACTTTCTGCCCACGCTCGTTGAACATCGATTTCACGCGGCCGTAGAATGCCCCGCTCAGCATCACATCGCCTACATGCAGCGTTCCCTGCTGCACCAGAACCGTTGCCAGATAGCCGCGGCCCTTGTCCAGCGAAGACTCAATGACGGCCCCCACGGCATTCTTGTCGGGATTGGCCTTGAGTTCCAGAAGGTCGGCTTCCAGGAGCACCTTTTCGAGAAGCTTGTCCACACCGGTCCCCTTCTTCGCCGCAATTTCCTGGCACTGGTACTTGCCGCCCCAGTCCTCGACGAGGATATTCATTTCGGAAAGCTGACGCCGGATCTTGTCCGGATCCGCGCCCGCCTTATCGATCTTATTGATGGCGAACACCATCGGGACCCCTGCAGCCTGGGCATGGTTGATGGCCTCCACCGTCTGGGGCATCACCGCATCGTCCGCAGCGATGATGATAATCGCAAGGTCGGTCAACTGGGCGCCGCGGGCACGCATGGCGGTAAACGCCTCATGACCCGGAGTATCCAGGAAGGTAATACGGCGGCCTGACGGCAGCACCACATTGTAAGCGCCGATATGCTGGGTAATACCGCCCGCCTCGCCCGCAATCACGTTGGATTTGCGGATATAGTCCAGCAGCGAGGTCTTGCCGTGGTCCACGTGTCCCATCACGGTAATGATGGGCGGACGCTCCACGAGGTCCTCCGGACGGTCTTCGGCCTGAGCGGCTATCTCCTCGGAGATTTCCGCGGTCACGAATTCCACCTTGTAGCCGAATTCTTCCGCCACAAGCACGAGGGCTTCGGCATCGAGCCTCTGGTTGATGGACACCATCAGGCCCAGGCTCATACAGGCGCCGATGACCTTCACCACCGGGGTATTGTTCATCAGGGTAGCCAGGTCGTTCACCGTCACGAACTCCGTCACCTTCAGCACTTTCTGTTCGGCGGCGGCGAGTTCCATCTCTTCTGCGCTGCGCTGGGCGGCAAGTTCACGCTTCTCCTTGCGGTACTTCGCACCGAAGTTGCTCTTCTTGCCCTCGTTCATCCGGGCATAGGTCTCCTTGACCTGCTTCTGGATTTCCTTGCGCTGCTCCTCGAGTTCCGCTTCGGTCAGCACCGTCTTGACACGGTCGCGCTTGCGGCCCTTTCCGGAGCCGTTCTGCTGCTGGGGCTGGGGCTTCCCGCCCTTCTTGGGATTACGGTCGATGGAAGCGCCGGCTTTCGCCACGTCCACCTTCTGCGTCCCCTTGCTGATGCGTTCCCGCTTGGCCTTGGGTTTTCTTTCAAACTGGCTGAGGTCGATTTTGCCGACCACGGTAAACGGTGATGCTGAAGCCGCTGCAACCACAGGGGCAGGATCCGGGGCAGGGGCGGGGGCAGGTTCGGATTCCACGACGGGCTCCGGCTCGGGTGCCGCTACAGGTTCCGGTTCGGGCGCTGCCGCGGGTTCCGGCTCAGGCGCGGGCTCAGGCTCAGAAACGGGTTCCGGCTCAGAGACGACAGGCTCCGGTTCCGGCTCGGCGACAGGCTCGGGCTCGGGCTCAGGTTCAGGTTCAGGGGCGACGACCTCCGGCTCGGGTTCCACCACGGGTTCCGGTGTAAAAATATTGCTCTTGATATGGATGACGGTCTCCGGCTCGGGTTCTTCCTCCTCGGATACAGAAGCGCGGGAAGCCGCCTTGCGGCCGGACTTCTCCAGGATTTCCGCCATCTTGATATCCACTTTCTCCGCCGCCTCCTTCATTTCCAGATCCTTGCCGAACTGCTTGTCCAGCGCGGGGAGGTAGGCGTCGGAAACCTTGGCGTTGGGGTTGTCATCCTCCACCTCGGCCCCCTGTTTACGCAGGAAACTGACCAGGTCCTGGAGGCCGATATTGTATTGTCGTAATAGTCTATTGATCCGTATTTCTGCCATAGGGAATCCTTTACAGGTTTATTCAAATTCTGCGCGCAAAATCTGCAGCACTTCCTCGACGGTCTCATCTTCCAGGTCGGCCCGCTTGGCGATATCCTCGGCAGACAGGGCAAGCACGCTCTTCGCCGTGTCGCAGCCGATGGATTCCAGCCGTTCGATAACCCACTCGTCAATCTCGTTGGAGAATTCGCTCAGGAGCACATCCTCCTCCTCTTCGGCGGCATCCTTGGGGAGTTCCCGCCAGACTTCGATTTCACGGTCCACGAGCATCCCGGCCAGCTGCACGTTGCAGCCGCCGCGTCCGATACCCTTCTTCACTTCGTCAGGGAGCATAAACACCTTCACCTTATCGCCGGGTTCGCCCATGTCGATATAGGACACGCGGGCGGGATTCAGTGCGCGCTGGATCATCAGCTGCGGGTTCTGCGTCCACTGGATGACATCGATATTCTCATTGCGCAGTTCACGCACGATGCCGAGGATCCTGCCGCCTTTCACTCCGATGCACGCTCCGATCGGGTCGATGCGGTCATCATAGGACTCGACGGCCACCTTGGCCCGCTCGCCGGGAACGCGCACGACCTTCTTCACCGTAATCAGGCCGTCCGCGATTTCGGGCACCTCCTGCTCGAAGAGGCGCTCAAGGAATTCGGGAGTAACCCGGGAAAGGGTAATGTAGGGCGTCGTATTGTTGCGCATCTCCACGCTCTTGATGATGGCGCGGATGTTGTCGCTCTTCTTGAAACGCTCGCCGGGGATCTGTTCTGACTTGGGCAGATGGAGTTCGTTGCCGTCCTCGTCCAGCACGAGCGCCTCCTTGGACCAGGCCTGATAGACCTCTCCGCCGAAAAGTTCACCCACCTTGTCGGAATACTTCTTGTAAAGGTTGGCCTTCTCGATATCCATGATGCGGCCCTGGAGGTTCTGACGGATATTCAGGATGCCGCGGCGGCCGAAGGAAGCCAGGCTCAGTTTCTTGGTATACTGGTCGCCGATTTCATAATCATCGTCGCCGCTGTCCGCCTTCACCTGCTCGAGCGTCATCTCCGCGTTGGGGTTCTCCACCTCTTCCACGATATCGAAGTTCTGATAAATCTCGCAGGTGCCCTTGTCCACGTTGACAATCACGTCAAAGTTGTCGGACGAGCCGAAAGTCTTGGCAATCTGCGTCAGGAACACATCCTTCAGCACGCCCATCATGACGGGGCGGTCAATGTTCTTTTCCTCTTTGAAATCCTTGAAGGCGTCAATGAGGGTAATAGGTTTCTCTTTCTCCATTATTTTATTGAATTTATTCTTTAATCGATTGCAAAAGGGCGTCGGCTTCCTCGGCACTGATACCGGCGGAGCCTACGGTCAGCGAATAATCCTCCACATCACGGTCGAAGGCGGAAAGGATGGACCGGTGCACGGTTTCACAGTCCTCCAGGGAGGCCCCGCCTTCCTTGTCCAGGGTCAGTTCAAAAATATTGTCATCATCGTTGAAAAGGGTCTCCACGACGGAGCAACCCCGTTCCTGCGCCGCTGCGGACGCCACCTGTTCAAATTTCTGCCTGTCCATGCGTTCAAAATCCTTTACGAAAAAGAGAGACCCTGACGGCCTCTCTCCCCCAACTCGGATGCAAAGATAAGCATATTATTTGAGAAAACAAAGACTTTCGGGACCCTCATTAAAAAGCAGATCCATCACCGAAAGCCCCGGGACGAAACCGAGGCGGTCCCGGAAAACCTGCCAGTATGGACGCTCCAGTCCAAGGTCGCGCAAAACGGTATCCGGCCGCTTGGGATGCAGGATTTCCCGATAATCCCCGTCCATCGCACCCTCGGGCACAAAGGTTTTCAGCGGTTCCAGCCTCGGCGCGATTCCGATCTTCGCACAGAAAAAACGGATGATGCCCAGATTCAGTTCCCAGAGCGTTTCCGGGCGCCGCTCCAGCAGTTCCCAGAGGGCATCGCGATAATACAGGAAAAAGGGTGAGCCCTCATAGGACGTCGCGATCGCACGCTGTGTCTTGGGCAGCCATGGCGTCGAATAATCCACCCGTACCCCGGAGACCGGCGTATGGAAGAGATCCTCCCCGTGGACGACCGGCACATTCAGGTATCCGGGACCGGAAGCCGTCAGGATCCGGCAGCGGTTCCTCCAGCTTTGCTTGACATAGTAACTGCTCCCGTCGAGCCAGACCGTACCCTCGGCGCGCGCGAGCAGCGCAAAATACGATATCGGCGGGAAATATGCGGTAGAGAGCAGCAAGGGCTATTCGATGGGGCCTTTTTCGCGCAGGTCATCCGCACGGACAATGCCCCGTTTCGACCCGCGGATGAAGTTGAGGATATTGTCCCGCTCTTCCGAAGGCGGGAAGCCCTCTTCTACACGCGCACAGGCATCGGAGATATTGTACCCCTGGTAATAAAGGGTATCATAGATATCCTTGATATTGCGGATGGCATTGGAATCGAAGCCGCGGCGACGCAGGCCGACAAGGTTGATACCGGCATAACAGATGGGCACGCGGCCGCAGATGGAATAGGGCGGGATGTCCTTGTTCACTCCCGTCATGCCGCCGACCATCGCATGGCAGCCGATGTGACTGAACTGATGCACCTTGGTGCCGCCGCCGATGATGGCCCAGTCATCCACATCCGTCTCGCCGGCAATGCCCACGTAACTGACGAGGATGCAGTGGTTCCCCACCCTGCAGTCATGTGCGATATGCACATAGGACATGATGAGCACGTCGTTGCCGACCTTGGTAACCCCCTTGCCGCTGGCTTTCGTGCCGCGGTTGATGGTGGCACACTCACGGATGGTCACACGGTCTCCGATTTCCACCCAGGTGATTTCTCCGTCGAATTTCAAATCCTGGGGAATCGCGCCGACCACCGCGCCGGGAAAAACGGTACAGTCCGCACCGATCTTTACATAGGAATATACCGTGGCATGATTGAGGATCCTGGTTCCGGGACCGATTTCCACGTTGTCGTCAATATAGGAATAGGGTCCTACTTCGACGTCTTCTGCTAGTTTGGCACCCGGATGAACCGTTGCCAGAGGATGAATTTTAGGCATTATAGGATTACTTTACATATTTCTTTTGCGGCCGCGGTATTGATGCGGTGTCCCGGCTTGTACGCCTCGACATGTGCGCGGAGGAACCCGCCGCAGAGCCGCAGGTCACCCAGCACATCCAGCAGTTTGTGCCGTCCGCATTCATCGGGGAAACGCAGGCCGTCCTTGGCCACGCAGCCCGGCTCCTTCGGCATCACATCGAACATCGGGATACGGAGAAAACACGACATCAGGCGTCCCTTCCAGGCGGGAACGGCTTTTTCCACGACGACGATGGCATTCTCCAGGTCCCCCCCCTTGATCATGCCCAGCAGGGCAAGACGCCTGATTTCATGAAAAAAGCAGAACGTCCGGCAGGGTGCGATCTGCGTCGCATAATCAACGGAGGAATCCCAATGCACCCTCTGCACGCCCAACACCTTGGAGTTGAAATCAATCGTCACGTCATAAGAGGGCTCCTCCGCCGGGGTAATCTTCAAATAGGCCCCAGAGCGCCGGTCCTCCACCCGCACTTCTTCCCTCAGTTCCAGCCACTTGCGCTCCGCCTCCTGTTCCACTCCACCGTCCGCGGCAAAGGCCGCCACATAAGGAGCGGCGCTGCCGTCGAGTATCGGGGCTTCCGGACCGTCCAGGCGCACCAGGGCATTGTCGATGCCCAGGCCGGTCAGGGCGGAAAGCAGATGTTCGACGGTACGTACGGAAGCCTTACCGCAACTGAGCATCGTACTGCGCGCCGTGCGGGACACATTCGACGCCGCGGCATCGACATACGCATCCCCGCCGAGGTCCGTGCGAAGGAAACGCACACCGGAACCCACCGGGGCCGGCCCGACGGTCATATGCATCATTTTTCCGGTATGGAGGCCCTTCCCTTCGAAGTGGAATTCTCCGCTGAGCGTACGCTGTTTCATCTACTCCTCCCCGCTCTTCTTGAATTTGGCATAGGCCTTCATGAATGTCCTGTGCCGGATGGCGGGACTGCCTACATATACCCCTCCGCTGTTCTTGATATTTCCGATGACCCCGCACTGGGCGCAAAGGGTGGTATCGGGTGCGATCTTCAGATGACCGATCACCCCCACCTGCCCGGCAAGGATGCTCCGGTCGCCGATTTCGGTGGATCCGGCAATACCGCACAGGGCCGCCATCGCCACATGCTCGCCTACCTTCACATTATGGGCGATTACGCAGAGGTTGTCGATGCGTGAGCCGTTGCCGATGATGGTGGATTCCATCGGAGCCTTGTCCACAGTGGCATTGGAGCCGATTTCCACATCGTTGCCGATCACCACGTTTCCGAGGTGCTCGATTTTCTTCCAACTGCCGTCGTCCTGGCGGACATTTCCGAAACCGTCGTCGCCGATGACGCAGCCCGCATGCAGGATGCAGCGGTCGCCGACCACCGTATCGGCGAAAATCACCGCGCCGGGGTAAACGATGCACTCATTGCCGATGGTGACATTCGCGCCGATGGTCACATTGTCACAGATGCGCGTATTGTCACCGATGCGCGTATTCCCGCCGATGGTGACATAATCGCCCACCCAGACCCGTTTTCCAAGTTTTGCACTCCACGCGATCCGGCAGCGGCCGCGGTGGCGGCTGAACTTCTTTTTCTTGTTCTTGACATAGGAGAGCAGTTGCGCCAGCGCGTCATAGGGATTCGGCGTACGCACGAGCGTCAGGCCCTCCGGCAACGGATGCCGGGGCGTGAAATCCTCCGCTACGAGCATGACGGAAGCCTTGCTTTCGTAGAGGTAATGCTCATATTTCATGTTGGCCAGGAAGCAGAGCTGTCCCTTCTTTCCGTGTTCTATCTTGGCAAAGGAGGTAACGGTCTCGTCGGGATTTCCCTCGACGTATCCGCCCAGCGCTGCTGCCATTTCCCGTGCTGTTAATTTCATACCTTGTTAAAAACGCCAGCCGACGGTTACAATCAGGTCCCAGAGGCCTCTTTTGACGTTTATCCTCGGAGAAGAGATGTCAGGCAGGGGCACATTGTCCTTATCGACGGCCGCATAATCGCCGTAAAGGTACGGAAAATATGTGTAAGAAGGAAATGAATTGTAACGGACGGCCGCATCGAGGAAGAAAGAACCGCTGCTGGACCAGCCCGCGCCGAAGCTGAAAGACTGTGTCCGGTCCGGCTTGTAGCGGAAGCCCTGAAGCGTACGCAGCCCCGTCTCGAACGCGTTCAGATCCGCATAATACGCATCCACATCGACCGTATTGCCGAAATTGTCGGTATAAATCCGTTCTGGAGAGCTCGTGAACGTGTAACCTGCGCGCAGCGAGAAACCGGGGGCGGGACGGACTTCGGCACCGACCCTCAAGGCATGTGAAGGACCGAGGAAACGGCTGATCACCCGGTTGGAGGTGCTGAAATAGTCGTTGCCGCTATGGGCGTATTTCTCGCTGTAACGCGTTCTTCCGAAAGCGGCCATTTCGTAATCCGCACTCAAAATGGCCATGTTCCCGATGGTCCATGCAAGGCCGGCGTTAAAGCGCCAGGGGCCTTTGAAATTGTATTCATAACTTCCCTGCGGGGAAGATGCGTTGCCCTGGACCCTGGATGACGAGCCTAAAAAAAGGCTGGTGACATTGTTCGCGTATCTTTCCTTGATGGAGTAGGCGACGGGCGTCTGGATGGCCGCACCGATACGCAGAAAGTCCACGGGACGCCAGAGGATACCGGCCTTGCCATAGATGCCGACCGTCGTGGAGGCATAGGAATAACTATATTTCGCAGCATGGAAAAGTGCCGTATATTCGCTTCCGTCCGTATTTTTAAACACAATCGGGAACTGGTCCGGGTCTTCCGGGGATTCATTGTAAACCTCGTCATAATTGTAACGGATGAGAGGGACCCCCAGATTAAAACCGAAGTAGAACTTATCGTTCATATTGAAGCCCAGGTTGAACACCATGTCGTTCTTGGTGCCAAGACGCACCACGTCCGAACGCTGACGCAGCACCCCGGGAATATAGTGATAAGGCCTGCCGGCATCATCCATCTCAAGCAGTTCGTTATTGGCAAGATACTCCCCGTCCACGCCATATCCGCCCAACATATTTCCCTTGTATGCGGAAATGACGGCCCAGTCATAATCGCTGTAGTCGTATGCACTGCCGGATTCCAGGTCCCGGGAAGGGATTCCACGGGCCGACGCCGCAAGATTGGCGAAGAAGGAGGTGCCGCCGGTCCGGTTCTCACCCGCAAAATGCTCCAGGTAATTGTTCGAGACATTGTTCACAAAGGAGAAGGTCACGTTTCGGAGACCTTCCCGGCGACCGGTATCGAAACAAAGGGAAAAGCCGGCGGAAGGCAGGGAAACCCGCGCCGAGGTATTTCCCGTGGCGATACTCAGCCCGGGGGAGATTTCCACCTGGCCATAGTTGAATACCGCGGAACCCGCCGGATTGATGCCGATGGATCCGAGATCGCCGCCCACGGCCGTCACGGCATTTCCCATGCCCATCGTACGGGCCGTCCCGTAATAATGGTTGGTGCCGAGCCGCTGTGCAAAGTTGACATCACTTTGGGCATATAAGGACAGCATGGGCATCGCCGACACTGTCAACAGGCTTATTATTCTTTTCATACGCGTTTACTTTTTAGTAAAACTCTGTCGCAGGGATCAGCGGCGGCCGCCGCCGCGGCTGCTTCCGCCCCCGCTGTGGGAACCGCCCCCGCTGTAACCGCCTCCGCCGTAACTGCTTCCTCCGCCAATGGAAGAACTGCCACTGCTGTATGAACGGCTGCTGGAAGAGGATGAATTGTAACTGCGGGAAGTACTGCCGGAGGACGAGGAATTGAACCCGCGCGTATTGTTTACGCTGCCGCTCCCGGAGGGACTGCCGCCGGAGCGAGAACCTCCGCCGTAACTGCCGCCGCCAATGTAAGCGCCGCCTGCACCGGAAGAAGACGAACGGCCGGAACTTCCGGAGATGAAAGTGGAACCAGCGGAACCATAACTGCGGGGCAGCGGGCGGCTGTCAATATATCCGGAAGCCATTGAGGAATGTCCGCCGCCATAGCCGGGCCGCACTGAGTGCCCGCCGCCGAACAGGGGCCCGTTGTGGTAACGGGGGCGGGGCGGAACAAAGCCGTGATGGTGGTGCGGACGGTAGTACCAGGGATCGTAATGCCAGGGACCGTAATAACGGGGGCCGAAGTGCCAGGCCCATGAATCATAATACCAGGGATCGTAGCGGTAGTACCAGGGGTCATAATAGCGATACGGATATCCCCAGGGACCGAAGCGCCAGGCAGAATAGACGAAGGGGACGCCCAGCCAGAGGTTCCATGCGTAGTCGGCACGGTTGTCTTCCAGGACAACGTAAAGCGTATCCCGGGCAGGGCCGGAAGCCCCCTGCCGTTTGGCCGCAAGCTGGCGACGGGCCATGGCATCAAAGTCATCGACACTGTAAAGCGGCCGGGGTTCAGCCACGGAAGCGTAACGGGTGTAAATGCCGTCTGTGAAGCGCTGCTGAGAAGTATAGCCGGAATAGGTCCCGCAGGACACCGCCAGCAGCAATACCGACAGGAGAAGAATCAAGCTGCGTCTCATAGTTTACCTCCTTTTAAACAAAAAATTATATCTTTGCAACCGCAACGATTGTGCCGAAATTTCTTCGGGCAATCCGTATATGTGCAAATAAAAGAAAAAATCGCGGAAATTCCGTAAAATCATGGCAAAAGAAGTTACGCAGCGTTCAGAAAATTATTCACAGTGGTACAACGACCTCGCCCTGAAGGCGGACCTGGCCGAGCAGTCGGCTGTCCGGGGATGCATGGTCATCAAGCCCTACGGTTACGCCATCTGGGAAAAGATGCAGTCCGTCCTGGACGGGATGTTCAAGAAAACAGGTGTACAGAACGCCTATTTCCCCCTCTTCATTCCCAAATCCTTTTTCAGCCGCGAGGCCGAACATGTGGCCGGATTCGCCAAGGAGTGCGCGGTGGTCACGCACCACCGGCTTATGAACGACCCGGACGGCAAGGGCGTCGTCGTGGACCCGGAGGCAAAACTCGAAGAAGAACTGATTGTCCGCCCCACTTCGGAAACGATTATCTGGAGCACCTACAAGAATTGGATCAAATCCTGGCGCGACCTTCCCCTGCTGTGCAATCAGTGGTGCAACGTCGTCCGCTGGGAAATGCGCACCCGCGTGTTCCTGCGGACTGCTGAATTCCTCTGGCAGGAGGGGCATACGGCCCACGCCACCGCGGAGGAAGCGCAGGCCAAGGCGGAAGAAATGGTACAGGTCTATGCCCGCTTCGCCCGCGAAGTGATGGCGCTGCCCGTCATCGTCGGACATAAAAGCCCCAACGAGCGTTTTGCCGGTGCGCTGGACACGTTTACCATCGAGGCGATGATGCAGGACGGAAAAGCGCTGCAGGCCGGGACGTCCCATTTCCTCGGGCAGAATTTCGCCAAGTCCTTCGACGTGAAGTTTACCGGAAAAGACGGCAGGGATGATTATGTCTGGGCCACGTCCTGGGGGGTGAGCACCCGGCTGATGGGGGCCCTCATCATGGCGCACGGAGACGACAACGGGCTCGTCCTCCCTCCCGCCCTCGCTCCCATCCAAGTCGTCATGGTGCCGATTTACAAGACCCAGGAAGAACGTGACGCCGTTGTGCAGAAATTGGCGGAGGTGAAAGCCGGGCTTGAAGCCCTCGGACACGCCGTCAAAATCGACGACCGCGACACGCTGCGTCCGGGCTTCAAATTTGCCGAATGGGAACTCAAAGGCGTTCCCTTGCGCCTGGCGATGGGCGCGCGCGACCTTGCTGCGGGCACCGTGGAGATTGCGCGGCGCGATACGCTCGAAAAGATAACGATGCCGCTCGAGGGCATTGAACCGCATATTTCGGCCCTTCTCGGCGAAATTCAGCAGAATATTTACAACAAGGCGCTCGCGTTCCGCGATGCGAATGTGGAAAAATGCGACGACTGGGCCGAATTCAAAGAGAAGATCCAGACCGGGAAGTTCCTGCTGTGCCATTGGGACGGCACCGCCGAAACGGAGCAGGCCATCAAAGAAGAAACCAAGGCGACCATCCGCTGCATCCCTGTGGACAGTTATGTCTGCGAGGAGGAGGGGCGCGACATCTATTCCGGAAAACCGTCGCACAGACGGGTTGTTTTTGCTATTTCTTATTAAGAGGTTGTTTTTCCACAAACACTAAAAGTATGAAAAGATTCGTTTATATTTTCCTGGCGCTGGGGACGGTGTGTTCCAGCATCTATGCCCAGAATCCGGCGGCGGCCGCAGAGGACGCGGCAAAGAAAATCGCCGATGCGCCCGTAGCCGAAGCGCCGGCTCCCAAACCCGTATATTGGACCACTTCCCTGAATGTGGACGTGGGATTCAACCAGACCGGACTCGTGAACTGGGCGGCAGGCGGGTACAACACCGTCGCCCTTGCTACCAGTATCGACGGGAAAGTCAATTATGCCAAAGAACTGACGAAATGGGACAACCGTCTTCAGATGGATTATGGCTTCCTTTGGTCCGCAGACAAGGCCAATGTCCTCCAAAAAAGCACGGACCGGTTCTATCTTGAAAGCAAATTCGCCTATAAGACCAGAAAGGACAGCAAGTGGGATTATACCGCCGGGCTGGACTTCAAAAGCCAGTTCTCCGACACCTGGGGGGAATACAAGAAGGATGAATATGACCTGTATTACGGGGACAATTTGAAATCCACCTTTTTGTCACCGGCTTACCTGAATCTGGCCCTCGGTATGCAGTGGACGCCCAACGAATGGTTCAATATCAACCTGGCTCCGCTGACCGGAGGCATGGTGATCTGCCTGGATGAACGGAATTCCCTGCGTAAAACCTACGGCATGCCGGTCATAGATGCGGATGCCGGCACCTACAAGCCCGTCCTCTTCCAGTTCGGCGCCCAGGTCAAGGCCAACGCCAAGGCGGCCATCAATGACAAATTCAATGTGGAAACCCAGGTGGTGCTCTTCTACGACTATATCAACCGCCCCAAATATCCGGGCTTCCCGATCCGCGTGAACTGGGACAACAAAATCAACTGGAAGCTCTCCAAACTCTTCAAAATCGGCCTGAGCACCTGGCTGATTTATGACCCGTTCGTAGCCTTTGACGGCGTGACCGGCAACTTTGGCAAGGTTCAGTTCAAAGAGTTCCTTTCGGTCAATTTCACCTGGACGATAGCCAACAAGAAATGATTCTGCTGGCCGTCAGCGGCGGAGCCGATTCGATGTTCCTGATGCACAGGGCCCCCAGGCTTTTCCCGGGGGCTTCTTTTGCGGTCGCGCATTGCAATTTTCGCCTGCGCGGGGAAGAAAGCGACGGCGACGAGCAGTTTGTCCGCGCCGCCTGCCGCGACAAAGGACTCCCCTGCCTTGTCCGTCGCTTCGATACGGCCGTCCACGCTTCCGCAAACGGCATTTCCATTGAAATGGCCGCACGGGAATTGCGTTACCGCTGGTTTGCCGGACTCTGCCGCGGCACGGCTCCCGAACTTGCCGGAACGGGAATCGACGGCTTCGAAGCCGTCGCCGTGGCGCACAATGCGGACGACAATGCCGAGACGCTGCTGCTCAACCTGATTCGGGGCTGCGGCCTGCGCGGACTCTGCGCGATGTCGGGAGAAAGCCGGGTTCCCGAAGATGGTGATGTACCCCTGCTGCGTCCCCTACTGGAGATTGAACGGGATGAAATCACGGCCTGGCTGCAACGGGAAGGCTATTCCTGGCGCGAGGACAGCAGCAATGCGGTAAACGACTGCCGGCGAAACACCCTCCGGAACAAAGTGTTTCCCCTGCTCAGGGAACTCAATCCGGCCGTCATCCGTACCCTGACCCAGGACATCCGGCACTTTTCAGAAGGCAACGCCATCGCCGAGGATTATTGGGAGGCGTTTTCGGAACAAATCCCCCATCACGGCATCGAGGGCATCGACGTGGATTTCCTGCTGGGATTCAGGCACTGGAAATACCTCCTCTGGCATTATCTGGAACCCTGTGGCTTCAGCGCCCCGACGCTGGAGAAACTGACGGCCCTGCTTTCCAAGTTCCGCGAAGAGCCGCGGGGAACGGTGACGCTCGGCGGAAAGACCTTTGAATCCCCGCGCTGGACGCTGACGATTCACCGGGGGAAACTCAAACTTGACAAGCGATGAAAATAAGGGCGCTGTTCCTGCTTATGCTGCTCACACCAAGCGCATGGGGCAAACCGCGGTACGACCCCGACTACATTTTCAAACCTTCAAACAGCTGGACCATCAAAACCAGGACAGATGTCGGAAGGGAAAGCCTTCAACTCAGCGCGGAGACCGGGGATAGTCGCTATCGTCTCGATTTCGAAGGCGGAACGAAACTCCGTCAGCGCATCGGCTTCGGGTACGGCGGGTTGATCCTTGGATTCGGCATCAACCTGAGCGGCAGGAAAGTGGGCTGGGACACCTCGCTGAAAATGCTTGGAAACCAATCGGGACTCGAGCTGAACCTGTCCGGGCTCAAAGCCGCAGGGGGAAGCCTGCGCGTCGAAGATGCCGGCATTGCCCTGAACGCCAAGCTGCCTCCCGGCAGTTTTAACCAGACGAGTCTTGCCGCGCGCGGCTATTACGCCTTCAACGGCAGAAAATTCTCCATGCCCGCCGTGCTGACACAGCGTTTCCGGCAACAAAAAAGCGCCGGGAGCGCCCTGCTGACCACGGCACTTTCCGCCCTGTGGCTGAACCGCAAAACAGGGGACGATGAGACCCTGCCCCTTTCCCGGCAGTTCATCGGATTTGCGGGTGCGGGCCTGGGCTACGGCTATAATTGGGTACCGGGCCGGAAATGGCTGCTGCACCTCTCAGCCATCGAAAATGTCGGCATCCCCTGGGAACGCTATACCTTAAAAAACACGCCCCACAAGGGTCCGCTCCGCGGACCGGGCTTCCTCACGACGGGACGCGCAGGCGTTTTTTTCTATCCCGGCAACTGGTACTTCGGCCTTTCCGCTTATACCGAATACTACATTGCCCCGGACTTCGGGAGCGGATTCAATGTCCGGACCTTTGAACTTCAGGGGCAGATCAGCGTAGGCGTGCATTTCGGAGCGTAAAGCCTAAAAAGAATTTGGATTTATTAAAATAATCCTTATCTTTGCAATCCAATACCGCGGGATAGAGCAGTTGGTAGCTCGTCGGGCTCATAACCCGGAGGTCGGAGGTTCGAGTCCTCCTCCCGCTACTACCAAGGACAAATCGAGAGGTTTGTCCTTTTTTTGCGTCTTGGCTGTTTTGTAACTACTTGAAACTGAACGGAATAGTTTGAGCGCTTCATTCTCGGTGACGGTTCGATAATTGTCCGACTCTCGGTCCCAATGTAGTCCGTCCGGAAAGACCAGATGCTGGATATTTTGCTTGGTTTCGTATGTTCCCTCTTTCCAGTAATCAGCTAATTTACATGAAATTAGGATGGCCTTGCGGGTGTCGATCACCTGGTTCGAGGATTGTTTTTCAAAGGTGGCGATTTCTGCCCCTATTTCATCTAACTGTTCATCCAGGTTTTTCCGGGTTACCGTATATACGTCTTCAGGGATGACACCCAATCCGAATTTGGTCATCACCTCCTTCTTCTGCGTATCGCAGACCGTCCTTTTGCTCCGAAGTGCTTTCAGGTTTTCCTCAGCCTCGGCGAAGTAGGTTTTCAACTTGGCGTCCAACATATCGGCCAAAATCTCCATACACGCCTGCGGCATCTGGTACTGGGACAAGAGTTCATAATAGCGTTCGTGCATGGTTCTTGCGCTCTTGTTGCACCGACATCCCACCGTATTGCACTTGTAGTACCAGAGTTGCTTCTTTTTCACCTCATAACCGGTCATGTAGCAACCGCAGACGGAGCACCTTACATGGCGCTTCAAAGGCGTTTGGGGCGTTTCCCCAGCATGAGTGTGCCCTGAATGAGTGACCAGTCCGTTGGCCCGCTTATAGGTATCCTCGTCAACGATGGCTGGATGATTCCCCCGCACGATGCGGTCCCCTAACAGGTGATGCCGGATTTTTCCGCAGTAGAAGGGATTATGGAGAATCTGGGAAATCCGCTGCTTACATACGTCCCAGCCGTCCAAGCGGAGGCGGCGGCAGATTTCCGTTTCGGGAAGCAGTTCATCGGCCTTCAAGTGAAACGCTTTGGCAATCAGCGGCCCCTTTTCATCGATGAGCAGTTGGTGTTTCTTTACCGACGTCCTGTCTATCTTGTACCCTACCGGCGGAGCCGAGTACCAGTCCCCGTTTTCCAGGCAGGCAATCATGCCGGCCGTACACTTATCCTTCCTAAGGTTGTTCTCAAACTGGCTGAAGAGGAAGATGATGTTTTCCATGAACGCACCGGCCGCGTTGTTATTGTCGATGGGCTGCGTGACGGAAATGATGTTGATTCCTTTGGACTTCAGGTACTCTTTGGTCACCATTGCTTCCGGACCGGTACGGGAGAAACGGTCCAGCGAATACACCAGGATGGTATTAACCCGCTTGTGCAGGGAAACATAAGCAATCATTTCACGGAAGAGTTTCCCTTCCGTTTTGGCGCTTTCGTTGGTATTGCCCTTGATGCAGTCGATCTCGATGCCGTTCCGCTCGGCATAATCCCGGCAAGCCTTCTCCTGGGTTTCCAGGCTCAGGTTATTGTCGGCCTGTTCCTTGGTGCTGACGCGCGTCCAAATGACCGCCACTTTCTGGTCTTGCGGACCGGTCCGATCCATTTTACCTGCTGTTCTCTTTGCTCCCATACCTGGCTTGCTTTTGCATGAAGTCCCTAATCATAATATCTGACAGCCTGTCCAGGAAATCCAGAACACGTTCGCAATCATCTCCCGAGGTAATCCCTGCCTCGCGGAGTATGACGGAATATGTCCTTTTTTCCTGGGCCGTCATACAAATTTAACAAATAATCGCCAATTATGGAACAATGAATATCTCTTTTTTCTTAACTTTGTCAGGTTAAATTTGACAACATCGCGTTTAAGCTGACAAGACAAAGGAAAAAGATACCCGTCAGATTCACAAATTTGAAAAAGAAAAGTTATGGAAAACCAAGCGAAAAATGCAGGAGTACAATCTGGCGTAGAAGCCACTGAGACCCCGAAATCAAGGACCAGAATGCCCTTTTCTCCCGGAGCGAAGAAAGGAAGCCGTCTTCGTCCCGTTTTCAACTACCTGATGGACGAAAACGTTTCCCTCTCGGAACTTGGCCGCCGTATCGGCCTCTCCCGCCAGAGTATGAGCGCCCGCTTTGCCGTAGATGACTGCAAAGTCTCCGACATGGAGAAGATGGCCAATGCACTCGGCTATGAGTTCATATGGTCTTTTAGAAAGAAGGAGCAGGAATAGCGCCGGCCTCCGACATCATCCTTTTTTCTTCTCATCTCCTTAAGGGCCGTCAGGCCCGAAGAAGGCGACTTCGGAGTCATCAATGCCCGCCCTCAGGCGCACGATATGGCCCGCAGGGTCTGCGTTTGTGACACGAACGCCCATCTCGCAATTTGGACTAACGCCCAAATTCTTCACGCTTCTCCAAGTCGGGCTCCAAACATAGGTGTTTTGCAACAATTTGACAAATAGAATTTGACAAAGTAACACAAAACTTATACATTTGTGCCTCTTTTTTGTTACTATAAGATTCCTTGAATGAAGGATTCTTTGATATCAATACGAGAAGATATAATGACGACAAAACCATTAGACATCAAGAAAGAAAGACAGATTGTTAACAAGTAATCGATGAATGTATGAGCCAATTGGATGATTTCCGGGAGGTGCTTCGAAGCGCGAGACCCGAAGGAGAAACGGAAAAAGAACTGCCAGAAGCAGAGGCCCAGACACCCCCTGCCCCAAAGAAGATGAGAAGAAAAAAGGATGATTCCCCTGAACGCGCCGCCGTCCGGATTCCCAAGGATGTGCAGCGTAAACTTCGCCTCCTCTGCGTGTGGTTGGAATCCGAGGGACTGAAAGATGCTCCCACAATAGGCGAACTCGTATCAGAGGCCGTTGAAAATCTTATTGAGACGAAGTACCAGAAGGCAAAAATGTTCTTGAAGAGATTGTAGGAAGCCTGAAGAGCATAAGCCAATCACAGCAAATTAACAGTTGTGGAGCAATCATGAAGGAGGAACAACTGATTGCTGTCAGTGACATCTATTCCCTTATATTGCTGCAATGGTTTAGGAGCGTGTGGCGTCCGCGAGACTGCGGAAGAAGTGTTCTGACAGAGCCCTGTGGCGATGGGTGGCTTTCGCCGTTAACCCGCGTCAAGTCTATTTCGGTAAGAAAATCAATCCCCTTGAGAGACTTCTTAAGCTGAGGAGAAGATGCTTATCTTGCCGACATATTCATTATCATACTGTGTTAAAAAATCTTGACTGTTATCAACGGTTCTTTAGAGAAACCAGCAAAGTGGCCTCTCTTTCCCTTTTGGCCTTCCGTTCCTTCAAGTATGCTTGTCGGGAGGCCTTTCTTTCTTCCCGTTCTTTGGTGAACCGCTCTCCATTGCTGATTATTTCCGCCTTTACCTGTTGTACAGTTTCGCTGAAGCAAGCATTCTTAAGCTGGCATTCCCAGACAATGATGACGGCCCATCCCTTCGCCTCCAGCTGGCGCCAGACCTCTTGGTCCCTTTCCTGATTCCGAGCAATCTTAGATGTCCAGAAGTCGGTGTTGGTCTTGGGCACCGTGTAGAACTTGCAGCCTTTGTGGCCGTGCCAGAAGCAACCG
>JAFSVL010000060.1 GCA_017445015.1 Bacteroidales bacterium
ACGACCGTCGCTAATCCCCCTTCCATCGACGCATCTTTGACGCGTACTATACTTGAAGGCACTCCTCCTCGCGGGGGAGTGTTTTTTGTTGACAAGGCTTTTCGCCAAACAGCCGCACGGCGGGTGCCTTCTCCGCGCCTATTTCGATGGTTGCGGTGCGCGGGACGCCCAAATCGGCTCCTGGCGCACGAGAAACGTCGTTCTATCTCCTCCTGGACCTTCTTCGTGTGCGCCTGTTTGGCGGGCGGGCGAGAGCGATGCTGTAGCCTCGGGTACGGAGAAGGGGCATCAGAGGACGAAGGTCCGGATTTCGGTTTCGGGAAGGCGGACGAGGGTGGCGAGCTGACGGAAGGTCAGGCGGAACCGGCTCCGAAGCTGCTGGGCGAGCCGGATCCGTTGCCGGGTGTCCAGCCGGCGCGGGTCGCGGGTGCCGAACAGTTGCCTGCATACATCCCCGCAGACTTTCCTTGCTTCAAGGTCTTCCAGGGACACGCCTCGCTGCTCCGTCATCCGCGCCAGCATCATTTCTTCTCTCTTGCGGGGGCTGGACAGGAACACCCGGAAGCGGTTGTGTGTGCCGTAGATGGATTCGAAGCGGGCGACATCGACGTAATTGGATGGAAGGATGATTCCGTTGCATACCTGCCAATGATCGGGGATGGTCAGCTTTCGGGTGTGGAGCAAAGCCCGCCGGGCCCGGGTGCCCAGGGCGCCGAACGGGACCGGCCGGCAAAGGTTCCCCTGATTGTCAAACAACCAGACTGGAACATAAGGGCCTGTCCGGAAAACCATGCATCCCGTTCCCCAGTAATAGTCGTAGGGCATGACGGCTTTTCCGTCCTTCGTGGCTTGGATGACCGTGTAAACAGCTACGTTGAGCAAGTAATCCTCGTCACCGTCGATGGAATAGAGCTCACAGTGAAACGACAGGTCGGCTCCACCTTTTCTCGTTGCAGCCGCATAATGAACATACAGCGTCTCGTATAGTGCCTTGAAACGGGCGCAATCTTCTTTCGTTCCCCAGAGAAGGAAGTGCGGATGGCTGTCCTCGATGGAGAAGGAAACGACGACGACCTGCGGGATATTGGCGGCGCAGACGCCAATCAGGTTGAAAGCGGCATAGTAGTCCGCTTCGCAGATAATGAAATTCCGGGAATCGGCGCCCTTGGCGCACACATGGAAATAGTCTCGTTTCATCGCTGGTCTCTCACGCCTCATTCCCCTGCCATCACCGCGATGACTTTGGATGATACGTCCGGTTGTAAAAGTCGGAATAATCGGGAAGAATTCCTACAGATACCGCAGTTTTTTTCAGTTTCGCCAAACAGGCGCACGCTCAAACGGTGTCCATGCATTTCTAAACGTGACCCCGGTGCGCGGTATGCCGATATTGTGCCTTGGCGCACCGGCGGGGGCCTCTGAAGGCAGGCAAGGGGAGTTCGTGTGCGGCTGTTTGGCGGGAGGCTGGCGAAGAGAAGCAATATCCAAAATAATCGTTATCTTTGTGAGACTTTATGCACAGAACGATGAAACGAGTGATATTGAGCCTGATGGCGGTTTTCGCCGCCGTGATGATGCAGGCGCAGACGCGGCC
>JAFSVL010000061.1 GCA_017445015.1 Bacteroidales bacterium
CCCACATTCTACCACTCATCCAATGAGTCAGAATGCGAGATAGATTTCGCCGTCCAGACAGAAAAAAGAGTCATCCCAATAGAAGCCAAGGCTGAAGAAAACGTCAAGGGCAAATCACTTAAAACCTACATTGACGAACATCCCGCCCTCAAAGGCCTCCGCGTCTCGATGAAGGACTACATTGACCAAGGTTGGATGGAGAATCTTCCGCTCTACGCAATTGAAGGTTACCTTCGCGCCGAAGGCATACCGGTTCCTGAGCAAGGGGAATAAAGTATCAAATCATTCAGGTCAACTTTCTTCAGGGTTAAGACTTCAAAAAAGTCAACCTAAATCAGGAAAATACATCAACTTCCAGTCATGAAAAGAATACTTGTAATCCTCTTCGCCATAGTATTATTTGCATCCTGCAGCAGGGTGTCTGGCACCTATGTGAGTGATGGAGGCGGCTTAGTCGAACAAATCGAGTTCGTAGGAAAGAACTCCTGCGTATTAACTTACTTCGGCATGAAGCTTCCAGCATCGTATAGGATGGACAATGGTCACATCGTCGCTGATGCCGGTCAAAACCTCCTCGTGATGTTCAAAGTTCAGGACTCTAATACCCTTATTGGTGAGAGCGAGTGGAACAACGCAATTTATAGAAAGGGCCAGCCGATCTCAAACTCTCAGGAATCAGAGCCATAGATTGTTTCGGGCCGATAGAGGAAGCGGTCATCCACAAGACTCTGCCCAGCAGAGCTGGCCAGCCTAATGCGGCTGGGTTCAATGAGTGCCCACCTGGCCAGTATTTTTTACCTTGCACTATTTTTTGTGCGATTTTTACAAAAAACCGCACTATTTTTAGTGCAAAGTGTTATATTTGCAAAAAAAATAAGCTCGTATGGAACAGCTATACAATACTTTCCGCCTCAAACTCTCCCTGGCCCCGATGGACTATGTCAGAGAATTCCATGACAAAATCAATTGGTCCAACCGTCTCATCTGCATTATGGGGCAGAAAGGTGTCGGCAAATCCACCATGCTCCTCCAGCATATCAAAAAGTTCGACAACCTGGAGGAAACCCTCTATGTCACTGCTGACAACATCTATTTCTCTGGCCACACCCTTTATGATTTGGCGCAGTCTTTTTTCAAGGCTGGAGGAAAGCGCCTTTACATTGACGAAATCCATAAATACAAGCCTTGGTCAACGGAAATCAAGAACATATACGACGATATACCGCTCCTTCAAGTAATCTATTCCGGCAGTTCGCTCCTTGCCCTCCAGAAAGGGAACAAGGCCGACCTCAGCCGCAGGTCCATTCCATACACGATGCCCGGCTTGTCCTTCCGCGAGTACCTTAACATCCGTAATGGCTGGTCTTTGAAGACAGCTTCGTTAGACGAGATTCTGCACGGGCGCATCGACTTCCCATACGGGGATCATCGGCCCCTTGTTTACTACAAAGACTACTGCAGAACCGGTTTCTATCCCTATTTCCAAGAGAGCGACGCCCCTATTCGTCTTGAAAATGCCGTCCTCAGCACCGTGGAAAACGACATCCCTGCTTATGCGGAAATGACTGTTGCATCTGCAGTCAAGCTGAAGAAACTGATGTACATCCTTTCCAAGAGCGTCCCTTACAAGCCCAGCAACGATACGCTGGGCCGCGACCTTGGCATCAGCCGCAACATTGTTCCTGATTACATCGAGTATCTCACCAAATCCGGCCTTTTTGGCGCCCTGCACGAACCCGGTCACAGCGACAATCTGCTGATGAAAGTGGAGAAACTTTATCTTGGCAACAGCAACATCGCCCTCGCCCTTTCCGAAGACGGAATCATTGACTCAGGCAACATGCGTGAGACCAACTTCCTGGCCTGGACCTCGCAGGTACATAAAGTCACATCTTCCAAAATCTCCGATTTCGAGATTGACGGCATTACCTTTGAGGTTGGAGGAAAGAACAAAAAAGGAAAACAAATCAAAGACGCCGAGGTTGGATACCTCGTAAAAGACGATATGGAATTTGCCGCAGGCCACTCCATTCCCATCTGGATGTTCGGCTTTATCTATTGAGGTATCAGGCATTAAAAAAACGCACAACCTTTCGCTCATTATGCGTAAAAGTTGTGCGTAAATTTGTAACTAACTGATTATCAGCGTAGTTGGTGGTGCTGGGAAGAATCGAACTGCCGACACATGGATTTTCAGTCCATTGCTCTACCATCTGAGCTACAGCACCAGGGGTTTTGGGACTGCAAAGATAGGGATATTTTTGGAACGGACAAATATTTTTGTCAAATTTTACCATTGCGTAAAAAATAACTATCTTGCAGTGTTTTTAGAAGTATATTGCCGCCATGTTGAGAATAGCCATACAAGCCAAGGGACGGCTCAATGAAGAGAGCACGGCCCTGATGCGGGAACTCGGGATAGAGATCGACGATTCCAAGCGCAAGTTTCTTTCGCAATCCGCGAATTTCCCCCTTGAAGTCCTTTACCTCCGGGATGATGACATCCCCCAGGTGGTTGCGGCCGGCACGGCGTCGCTCGGCATCGTGGGACTGAACGAGGTCGAAGAAAAAGGCCTGAAAGTCAAAATCATAGAGAAACTGGGATTTGGCGGCTGCCGGATTTCGCTGGCCATTCCCAAGGCGGAGGCATACGACGGGCCCCAGTGGTTCGAGGGAAAGCGCATCGCCACCTCCTACCCCAATATCCTCAGGCGCTTCCTTGAGGAACACGGGGTGCACGCCAGTATCGAGGTGATCACCGGGTCGGTGGAAGTCGCCCCGGCCGCAGGCATCGCCGATGCGATTTTCGATATCGTATCCTCCGGCGGAACACTGGTCTCCAACGGGCTGAAGGAGGTGGAGCGCGTGTTCGAATCGGAAGCGGTGCTCATCAGCGGCGAAAACCTGGGCGCGGAAGAAAAAGAGCTGCTCGAGGAAATCCTGTTCCGCTTTGATTCCGTAAAAGTCAGCCGCGGAAAGAAATATATCCTGATGAATATCCCGCAGACGGCGGTCGATGAGGCCATACGCATCCTTCCGGCCATGCGCTCCCCTACCGTCATGCCGCTCGCAGCCGAGGGCTGGTGTTCCCTTCACTCGGTCGTGAACGCCGCGGACCTTTGGGACAAAATCAGGCAGTTGAAGGCGATAGGCGCCGAGGGTATCCTTGTGCTCGGCGTCGACAAAATCATTCCGTAGCCCATGGAGATTTTCACCTATCCTGACCGCGCGGCCTGGGCGGACCTTTGCAGCCGCGCCTGCCAGAACGAAAATGAAGCGTTGCGCAGCACCGTCCGGAATATCATCGGGCGGGTGCGGGAAAACGGCGACAAAGCCCTGCGCGAACTGGCTCTGGAAATCGACGGCAGGCTTCCGGAATACTTCGAAGCGGGAGAAGCGCAGTTCGAAGCGGCCCGAAACGCACTCGATTCCGGGCTGAAACGTGCCATCGCCGCCGCGGCGGAAAACATACGCCGCTTCCATGCGGCCCAGCAGCCCCGGACGATCGAAGTGGAAACGGCACCGGGCGTGCGCTGCATCCAGAAACCGGTTCCCATCGGCAAGGTGGGGCTGTATATTCCCGGCGGCACCGCTCCCCTATTTTCTACGGTACTGATGCTCGCCATTCCGGCAAAACTGGCCGGCTGCAGCGAAATCGTCCTTTGCACGCCGGCAGGGAAAGACGGAAAAATCGCGCCGGCAGTGCTGTACACCGCACATTTCTGCGGTATCGACAGGGTCTTTTGCACGGGCGGCGCACAGGCAATAGCGGCGATGGCATACGGCACGGAGACCATCCCCAGGGTGGATAAGATCTTCGGCCCGGGCAACCGCTACGTCACAACGGCAAAGCAGATGCTCGGCGCATCCATCGTCGCCATCGACATGCCGGCGGGTCCGTCGGAAGTGATGGTCATCGCAGATGCGGATGCCGACGCGGCCTTTGTCGCGGCCGACCTGCTCTCGCAGGCGGAGCACGGCCGGGACTCCCAGGTGATGCTGGTCACGGACAGCGAAGCCAAAGCCGGGGAGGTACAGGCCGAAGTGGAAAGACAAATCCGGACGCTCGGCCGGGCGGAACTGGCCCAGGGGGCGCTTTCGCACAGCCGCACTGTCATCCTCGAAAGCGAAGGGGAGATCATAGACTTTGCGAATGCCTATGCGCCGGAACATCTGATTGTCAATACAAAAGACCCGTGGCGCATCTGTTCGCACATCTATGCGGCCGGCAGCGTATTCGTGGGTCCCTACACCCCGGAAAGTGCGGGCGATTATGCCTCCGGGACCAACCATACCCGTCCTACCAGCGCATGGGCCCGTGCCTACAGCGGGGTAAACCTCGATAGTTTCATGCGGCGGATGACGCTCCAGGAAATCAGCCGCGACGGGTTGCGCAACCTCTCCGAAACGATTGTCACCATGGCGGAGGCGGAAGGCCTGCAGGCCCATGCCAATGCCGTAAAAGTCCGCAGCAATGAATGAGATTGACGCGCTGGTAAGGCCCAATATCCTGGCCCTGTCCCCCTACTCCACCGCAAGGGATGAGTTCAAAGGGCAGGCGGACGTGTTCATCGACGCGAATGAAAGTCCCTTCCCCAACGGTTGGAACCGCTACCCCGATCCCCGGCAAAAGGCACTGAAAGCCCGCATTTCCGCCATCAAGGGCATCGGGGCCGAGCGGATTTTCATCGGCAACGGCAGCGATGAGGCCATCGACGTGCTGATGCGCGTATTCTGTACGCCGGGGTTGGATGAAATCGTTTCCATCGCACCGAGTTACGGCATGTACCGCGTGGCCGCGGACATCAACGACCTTCCCTTCAAGGAAGTGCCGCTCGGCGAAGGCTTCCGGCTCGAACCCCGGAAACTGATCGCCGCGTGCAGCGAACGCACGAAACTGCTTTTCCTCTGCTCGCCGAACAATCCCAGCGGCAACGCCTTCCCCGCAGCGGATATCTTGAGCGTGGCGGAAGCGTTCTCCGGGATAACGGTGGTGGACGAAGCCTATATCGATTTTTCCTCCCGGCCCTCGCTGCTGCCGCAACTGGACGCTCATCCGCGGCTCGTGGTCCTGCAGACGCTCTCGAAAGCACGGGGACTGGCTGCGCTGCGCGTGGGTCTGGCGTTCGCGTCGCCGCGCATTATCGAACTGATGTCGCGCGTCAAATACCCTTACAATATCAACGCTGCCGCGCAGAAACTGGCGATGGAAGCGCTCGAAGAGCCGATTGATACACAAGTAGCGACGATTCTCGCACAGCGCGACCGCCTGATGCAGGAACTCCCCCGCTTCCCCTTCGTGCGGAAAGTCTGGCCCAGCGACGCCAACTTCCTGCTGGTGGAAGTGGACGACGCCGACGCGGCTTACGGCCATCTTATCGGAGACGGCATCATCGTCCGGAACCGGAACCGGGTGAAAGGCTGCAGCGGCTGCCTGCGCATTACCGTCGGGCTGCCCGAAGAAAACGACCGCCTGCTGAAATCACTTTCCGAGTTATGAAGAAAGCCATTTTTATAGACCGCGACGGAACCATCATCGCGGAACCTGCCGACGAGCAGGTGGACTCCCTGGAAAAACTGGAGTTCGTACCCGGGGCCATCAGCGGCCTGCGCGCCCTGACCGGACTGGGCTTCGAACTGGTGATGGTAAGCAACCAGGACGGGCTGGGAACGCCATCTTTCCCGGAGGAAGACTTCCTGCCTCCGCAGGAGAAGATGCTGCAGACCCTTGCCGGCGAAGGCGTCAGGTTCGACGACATCCTCATCGACCGCAGTTTCCCGCAGGACAACCTGCCTACCCGGAAACCCGGAACCGGAATGCTCGGAAAATACCTGGACGGCAGTTACGACCTTGCCGGCAGTTACGTCATCGGCGACCGGGAAACGGATATGCAGCTGGCGGACGCTCTGGGGGCGAAAGGAATCCTCATCGGGGCGGAATGCGGCTGGGAAAGCGCCGTGGAACAGATACGCTGCGCCGAACGGCACGCGCTGGTACGGCGCAAGACCCGCGAAACGGATATCCGCCTGGAACTGGACCTGGACGGCCGCGGTGAGCCGGACATCGACAGCGGCATCAAGTTTCTCGACCACATGCTGGAGCAGTTGGTGCATCACGGCGGCATCTCCCTGAAAATCCGCTGCAAGGGAGACCTTGAGGTGGACGAGCACCACAGCGTGGAAGATATCGCCATCTGCCTGGGCGAAGCCCTGAAGCAGGCCCTCGGCGACAAACGCGGCATCGAACGTTACGGCTTCTGCCTGCCGATGGACGAGAGCCGCGCGACGGTGCTGCTGGATTTCGGCGGCCGCAGCGAACTGGTCTGGGACGTGTGCTTCACACGGGAATATGTCGGCGACATGCCCACGGAACTCTTCAAACATTTTTTCAAGTCGCTCAGCAATGCCGCCGCGTGCAACCTTTACATAGAAGCAAAGGGCGAGAACAACCACCATATCGCGGAAGCGGTTTTCAAGGCCTTCGCCCGCGCACTGAAACAGGCGGTGCGGCGCGACGCTTTCCGCTACGAACTCCCCAGCAGCAAAGGAACCCTATGACAGTCATTGTAGATTACGACGCGGGAAATATCCGCTCGGTGGAAAACGCCCTGTCCCGCCTTGGCTGCGAATATGTCCTGAGTGCGGACAAAGCGGTCATCGAAGCGGCCGACCGCGTCATCCTCCCCGGCGTAGGCAATGCCGCCGAAGCGATGGCGAGCCTCAGCGCGAAGGGGCTCGTCCCGGTCATCCGCGGCCTTCGCAAACCCGTCCTGGGCATCTGCGTGGGCATGCAATTGATGTGCAGGCACTGTGAGGAAGGCGACGTGGACGGCATCGGCATCTTCGACTGCGACGTGCGGAAATTCACCGCGGCGCCGGATGCGAAGGTCCCCCACATGGGCTGGAATGCCATCGGCAACCTCGACGGAAAATTGTTCAAAGGCATGAACGGCGGCAGTTATGTCTATTTCGTACATTCCTACTATGCCGGCCTGTGCAGCGATACTGCGGCCACCTGCCGCCACGGCAATACCCTTTTCAGCGCGTCCCTGCGTTACGAAAACTTCTACGGCACGCAGTTCCACCCGGAAAAAAGCGGGGAAGCCGGCGCGCTCGTCCTTAAAAATTTTCTCGGGCGATGATACAGATCCTTCCGGCCATCGACATTATCGACGGACGCTGCGTGCGCCTGACGCGCGGTGACTACGCACAGAAGAAGGTATATGATGCATCTCCCGTCGATATGGCCGCACGCTATGCCGACTGCGGCGTCTCCCGCATCCACCTGGTGGACCTGGACGGAGCGCGCCTTTCTTCCCCCGCCAACCTCGCGGTGCTGGAGCAGATTGCGTCCCGCGGGGAGGTGGAAACGGAATGGGGCGGCGGCATTGCCGATGACGATGCACTGCAGAGCGTATTCAACGCCGGCGCCACAAAAGCCATTATCGGCAGCGTGGCGGCCCTTAGCCCCGCACGGTTCCGGAACTGGCTGGAGCGCTTCGGCGGCGGACGCCTGATCCTGGGAGCGGACCTGCGCGACGGCAAAGTGGCGGTAAAGGGCTGGCAGGAAAGCGCGGGGATGGGCGCTTCGGAACTGATCGGCAGTTTTGAAGGGCTGGAGGAAGTCATCTGCACCGAAATCTCCCGGGACGGAATGCTGGGCGGGCCGGCCATCGGACTCTACAAGGCACTCCAGGCGGAATTCCCCACCCTGGCCTTTACCGCAAGCGGAGGCATCTCCAACATGGATGACATCCGCGCCCTGGATGCCCTCGGCATGCCGCGCGCCATTGTGGGAAAGGCGATTTACGAAAACCGTATCAGTCTGAACGATATAAAGTTATGGTTGCAAAGCGCATAATCCCCTGCCTCGACGTCAAGGACGGGGCGGTGGTAAAAGGCATTAATTTCGAAGGCCTCCGTGAAGTGGGCGATGCCGTGAAGATGGGCGTGGAATACAGCCGGCAGGGTGCCGATGAACTGGTGTACCTCGACATCAGCGCATCCCGCGAGGAGCGTTCTACCTTCACGCGGCTCGTCGAACAGATTGCGCTGGGCATTGACATTCCCTTTACCGTCGGCGGCGGGATAGGCAGCCTGGAGGATGCGTCCCGTCTGCTGGACAGCGGTGCGGACAAGATTTCCGTGAACAGCGCCGCCGTAGCGCATCCTGAACTGATTTCCGACATCGCTTCCAGGTACGGCAGCCAGTTCGTGGTCTGCGCCATCGACGCAAAATGCATCGACGGCGTCTGGCGGGTAACGACGCACGGCGGCAGCCGGCTTACGGACCGTGAACTGTTCTCCTGGGCCCGGGAAGCGCAGGAACGCGGCGCCGGCGAGATTCTTTTCACCTCGATGGACCACGACGGCACCCGCAACGGCTATGCCTGCCCGCAATACAGGAGGCTCGCCTCAGAGTTGGATATCCCGGTTATCGCCTCCGGCGGGGCCGGCAGCATCGGGGATATCGCCGAAGTACTTACGGAAGGATGCGCAGACGCCGCCCTTGCCGCCAGTATATTCCATTACGGCCAGATTCGCATCCCTGTCCTGAAAGGGGAACTGCTCCGGCGCGGGATTACCGTGCGGATATAGGGAAGCACGATGACGGCATTAAACCTGGATATGTTTCAGAGTGCCGGGGCGGGCGTCCTGGCTTTGCTCCTGGGGCGGTGGCTGACCCGCAGGATTCCCTTCCTGCAGCGGTATTGCATTCCGCTGCCGGTATCCGGAGGGCTGGCCGTGTCGCTGGCCTGCCTGTGCCTGTATGGAATATGGGACATAGAATGTGTCTTTGACGGGACGGTCAAGGACTTTTGCATGACGGCCTTTTTCACCGCGGCGGGATTCCTCTGCGACATGAAGATGATCCGGAGCGGCGGACGCCCCCTGCTCGTCATGCTCCTGCTCGTCGCCCTGCTGATTATCGCCCAGAACGGCATAGCCGTCGGACTGGCCTGCGCACTGGGGCGCGATCCGCTTTTCGGCATGGCCGTCGGCTCCATCCCGATGTGCGGAGGACACGGCACTTCCGCCGGGTTCGCACCGCTGCTCGGGCAGCACGGCCTGGCAGGCGCGTCATCGCTGACGATGGCGGCCGCAACCTTCGGACTCATCGCCGGGTCCCTGCTGGGCGGTCCGCTTGCGGATGCGATCATCCGGCACAGAAAGCCTGCGGACCTGGAGGCGGCGGAAGAGAAGCACAATACCGCCACCGTCGGGGACAGCGCTCCCGGCAACGACGGGACCCTCCTCTATACCCTCATCATGCTGATGGTAGCGATGGCGCTTGGATCCGCCCTCAATACCCTGCTCTCCCGTGCCGGCATCTCCTGTCCCGCCTACTTTGGCTCCATGATTGTCGCCATCGTGCTGCGCAACACCGCTGCGTTGATTCCGTCGATGGCACCGGACATCCGGGAAAGCAATCTCCGCCGCGTCGCCGAGATTTTTCTCGGACTGTTCCTGGGGATGGCGATGGCCTCGCTCCGGCTCTGGGAACTGAAGTCCATGGCGCTTCCGCTGACGGTCATTCTGCTGGTACAGGTATCTTTCATGGCCCTGTACGCCTGGTTTGTCGCTTATCCCCTGCTGGGAAAAGATTACGAGGGCGTGGTCCTGGTCAGCGGGCTCTGCGGTTTCGGTCTTGGCGCCACGCCCAACGCCATGGCCAATATGGAAGCCGTCTGCACCAAATACCGTCCGGCCGTCCGGCCTTTCCTGATTATTCCCCTGATTGGCGGGATGTTCCTGGATATCCTCAATATAGGAATCATCACCTTGACCCTGAACATCATATAAGGCCGGCAGAAAATCTACCGGCCTTCTTTGTTCGTCGGGATGATCCGACTCGAACGGACGACCCCCACGTCCCTAACGTGATGCGCTAGCCAACTGCGCCACATCCCGAACAAAGCGGACGCAAAGATAACGCTTTTTTCTCGAAAACAAAAAATTATTTGATGCCGTACCTGGCGAGGATCTTGAGAATCGGCTTGCGCACGGAATCCGCCCAGAGCCAGTACCCCCAGTCCCCGGGATGGGTGCCGTCCACCGTCGTTTCATGCATCTCCGACGTGGCGTTGGAACTGATAAAGTAAACGTCCTTGTACTTCTTCACGGCCTGCGCCATCAGTTTCTCGGCCATGGCGGCCTTTTTTGCTTCGGATTCGTCCACCTTGGTATTGAAGTTGCGCTTTTCGCGCCAGATCGTGCGCATGAAAATCATCGGCACGCCGGGTTTGGCCGCCCGGATGGTTTCGATGAAATTGAAGAGATTCTCTTCCACGGTCTTGTCCGTGCCGTTCGAGAAAGAATCGAAGACAAAGGCATCCACGTCGGCATCCTTGAGCGCATTGGCGAACTGCGGCTGCATCCTGCAGTCGCCGCTTACGCCCAGACTGCAGAACTGCAGGCCGGTCATGCGGGTCAGGTAGCCCGGAACGGTCTGTCCGGCACGGCCGGTACTGGCTCCGTGCATGAAAGAAGAGCCGTGGATGCAGATGCGGTGGCGGAAGGGGATGTCACCTTTCTCGATGCGGGAACCGTTCCTGACGCCGATTCCCACAGAGGTGAGTTTGCTGTAGGTGGGCAGGTACAGAAGACATTCCTTCATCGACGTATCCATATCGGTAACGGCCATGCGCACCTTGCCGTTTTCAGTGTCAAAGTCCGGGCTGTAACCGCTGACGCCGGCCCAGAGCCATTTGCCGTCCTTCTTGATATAAAGGTCGAAGCCGCGCACGGCAAATCCGGAAGTATTCTGCCGGCTGAGTTTCTTGAAGACCGGTTTGACGGCGATTTCAGGAGAATCCGTACGGAAAGAGACAATGATGCCCGAAGACATTTCCAGCAGGTCGATGTCTTTGGGATCCCAGCCGCCGTATTTGGTAAAATCCATACGCTCGTAAGGATTGGGCGTGTCCTGGAAGACCTTCCCCACCAGGGTCAGGTCAGATGCCTCCGTGAAGTAAAAATTGCTTTGGGCAAACAGGGCGACGCCAAGGAAAAGGGTCGCAACGAAACAAAAAATTCTTTTCATATTCATTTAACGGTAAATTATTTACACCATTTATCAAGCCAGTCGAAATAGGTCCTATGCCAGAACAGGGCGTTCTGCGGCTGCAGGATCCAGTGGTTTTCTTCCGGGAAAACGACCAGTTTTGAAGGCACGCCCATCATCTGCGCCGCATTGAAGGCCGCCATCCCCTGATCATAGGGGATGCGGAAATCCTTTCCGCCGTGGATACAGAGGATCGGGGTATGCCAATCCTTCACGCGGCTCTCCGGAGACTGGGCATAATGGCGCACCGCACGCGGAAGTGCGCTGTAGGGCGCGCCCCCCTGCGCAATACCGCCGAAAACCTGCGTCCGGTCCCCCAGCCCGCCGTTATCGAAATTCGGGAACCACATTTCTTCGGTGGTGTACCACATATATTTCTCGTCGAAGATGCCCGCATGCGCGATGAAGCAGTCGAAGACATCGCCGTGAATCCCCTCCAGCATATACACGGAGTAGCCGCCGTAACTCGCCCCGCAGGCCGCCATCTTGCCGATGTAGGGCTTTTCCTTGAACCAGCGGGCCGCAGACAGGTAATCCTGCATGTTGAGTCCGGGGTAATCTCCCGAAATCTGTTCTTTCCAGGCCTGCCCCTGTGCCGTGGTCCCCCGCCGGTTGGGCATGACCACCACATAGCCCTGCGCAGCCATCAGCCGGTAATTCCAGCGGTAAGACCAGTCCTGTCCGAGCATGCCCTGCGGGCCGCCGAGGGTGATGAGGATGGCGGGCCAGGAGCGCGAAGGGTCGAACTCCGGCGGATAGGCCACCCAGACCTGAAGTTGCTGCCCATCGACGGTGGGAATCCATACTTCTTCCACCTTCCCCTCAGGGACGGCATCGAGGATGGCGCCGTTGGTCTGCGTCAGCGCGGTCAGCCCCTGCGCTGTCACAAAGCCGATCTCAGCCGGACGGTTCAGGGAACTGAAGCAGCTCAGCAGACCGTCACCTTGCAGGGCGAAAGGCGAAAGGCAATATTCCAGCCCTTCTCCCGACACTTTTTCCGGGACTCCCCCATCCAGGCTCACACGGAAAACGGGACGGCGGCCGAGGTCTTCCGCGGCAAAGAACAGGCTGCGGCTGTCATCGCTCCAGAGGGGCGCCTGCGCATCGCGGTCGAATCCCCCGGTGAGGTCGCGGATGGCGGAAACCGAAGGAAAATCCACGTCACAGACCATCAGGCGGCTCTTGTCCGCCTCATAGCCGTCGCGTTCCATGCTCAGCCAGGCCAGGTGCTTTCCGTCGGGCGACCAGACCGGGTCCGTGTCGTAGCCACCGCCCATCGGAATGCAGACCGTCTTTGCCGTAGCCACTTCGTAAATATAGATTTCCGCATCCGTGGAAAAGGCATAATCGCGTCCCTGCTTCTTGCGGCAGGAATAGGCGACATAGCGGCCGTCCGGGCTCCAGCAAAGCTGCTCCGTACCGCCGAAGGGCTCTGTGGGCAGTTCGAAGCAATTGCCTTCTTCCAGAAGGTCAACGGAATAGGCGGGTGTCACGAGTTCCAGCCCGACGGAAGCGATGAAAGTGCGGGGGATTTCGGTCATCCAATGGTCCCAGTGCCGGTACATCAGGTCCTCAGCCACATAAGCCTGCGCCTTGGAGAGTTCGGGATCCATATCCGCTGGGGTTTTAACCGGACCCGGAATCGAACTGATATAGAGCAGTTTGCTGTTGTCCGGCGAGAGCAGGAAACCGCTGATTCCGGCAGGCACCTCGCTGCGTTTGACCGCCCTGCCCAGTTTTCCCCAGGAAAAAGAAGCACGCCACAACTGGTTTTTCCTGAGAAACCATATGCTCTTCCCGTCCGCCGACCAGCGGGCGTTAGAGACACCCGTCTTGAAATCCGTCAGTTGCACGGGTGCCGCGCTGCCGTCGGCCGGCACCAGATAGAGCTGGTTCGACGATTTGTTTTTCCGGATATCCTGACGGCTCACGCCATAGAGGATATAGTTCCCGTCCGGTGACAACTGAGGGTCGGATACCCGTCCCAGAGAAAGCAGGCATTCGGGAGTAAAAGTTTTAAAGACAGGAACTTCCTGTTCGGGATTGGAATTGCAAGCCATCATGGTCAAAAAGCCCGCAAGGGCCACTGAAGACTTCTTCATATTAACTGATTTTACTATAGTCCTTGATATCGTATTTACCTTTCCTGAGTTCGGCCACAAGGAGCGCATTGCGGGCCTGTTCGAGCGCCGGATCCGCATCGAGCACCTTCAGCGCATAGGCCCTCGCCTGCTGGAGCAGCAATCCGTCACGGGCCAGGGAAGCAATGTTCAGGCTGATGGGGAGGCCGCTCTGCTGCGTACCTTCCAGGTCTCCAGGCCCCCGCATTTTCATATCTTCCTCGGCGATGACGAAGCCGTCCTCCGTCGAGCACATCAGTTCCAGGCGCTGCCGGGCATCCCTGGATGTCTTATGGTCGGCCACGAAGATGCAGTAGGACTTTTCCGCTCCGCGCCCGACGCGGCCGCGCAGCTGATGCAACTGGCTGAGGCCGAAACGCTGCGCCGATTCGATGACCATCACCGAGGCATTGGGGACGTCCACCCCTACCTCGATGACCGTGGTCGAGACCAGGATGTCCGCCCGTCCGGCCACAAAGGCGTCCATGTTGAAGTGCTTTTCCTCGACGCTCTGCTGACCGTGTACGATGGCCACCTTGTATTCCGGCAGCGGAAAAGCCTTTACAATTTCCTCAAAACCGTTCTGCAGGTTTTGGAGGTCCAGTTTCTCGCTCTCGAAAATCAGCGGATATACGACGAACACCTGCCGCCCGGCGGCGATTTCCCTCCGCATGAAACTGTAGAGGGCGGGACGCTTGGAAGGACCGATCAACATCGACTTCACGGGCTTGCGGCCCGGCGGCATCTCGTCGATGACCGAAACGTCCAGGTCCCCGTAAAGGGTCATGGCAAGCGTGCGCGGGATGGGCGTCGCCGTCATGACCAGGACATGCGGCGGCAGGCCGCCGGCACCCTTGGACCATAGTTTTGCCCGTTGATCGACGCCGAAGCGGTGCTGCTCGTCGATAACCGCCAGGGCCAGCGCCCTGAAGCGCACCCCCTCTTCCAGCAGCGCATGCGTCCCCACAAGGATGCCGAGGCTCCCGTCTTCAAGGGCCGCATGGATTTCCCGCCGGGCAGCGGCCGTCGTGCTGCCGGTAAGCAGTTCGACGCGCACCCCCGTGGGGGCAACATATTTCGAAATATTGATATAATGCTGATGGGCAAGCACTTCCGTCGGAGCCATGATGCAGGCCTGATAACCGTTTCCATTGGCGATCAGGCAACTGAGCACCGCGACCATCGTCTTGCCGGACCCCACATCGCCCTGCAGGAGGCGGTTCATCTGGACTCCGCTTTTCAGATCGCCGCGGATTTCGCGGACAACGCGCTTCTGCGCTCCGGTCAGGTCGTAGGGCAAGGCACGGTAGCAGGCATTGAAGGGCTCCCCGACCTTGGGCAGCGGAATCCCCGTTCCGGAGCGGCTTTTCACGAACTTCTGCCGCAGCAGCGACAGTTGCAGGAGGAACAGTTCGTCGAACTTGAGCCGCATCGATGCCTTTTGAAGCGCATACTGGTCCTTTGGGAAATGAATGTTATACAAGGCATAGCGCAAGGGCACCAGGCCATTGTCGCGCAAAACGTATTCCGGCAGGGTTTCTTCGATTTCCGGCAGGCAGAGGGCCAGCGCGGAGGCCATCAGGCGGCACATCACCTTGCCCGTCACGCCTCCGTTTTTGAGTTTTTCCGTCGATGGATACACGCCCGTCAGGGACCCCTGCGGTTCTTCTCCGCCTTCGGGAGCCGCATCCACTTCGGGATGGACCATATTCAGACGCCCGCCAAATTCCGCGGGTTTGCCGTAAAAAAGGAAGCGGCGCCCTTTCTGCAGGCGTTCCACATTCCATTTGATGCCGCTGAAAAAGACCAGTTCGAGTTCGCCGCTGCCGTCACCCACCCAGACGCTCAGACGTTTGGATCCGGGCATTTCCACACGGAGGACGGTAGCCAGAATCTGCACGCCGGTCATATCGGCGCGCAAATCGGCAATCTTATAAATGCGGCTGCGGTCGATGTAGCGGAAGGGGTAGATACGGATCAGGTCGCCAAGGGTCTGCACGCCGAGTTCACGGGTGAGCAGCGCGGAACGCCGGGGCCCAACCCCGGGCAGAAACTGGATACTGGTCGTCAATTCCCCCATACTTGACAAACCGTGGATTTGCAGTGTAGTTTTCTGCCAATCAGGTTTATACGACAAAAATAGTAATTTTATGCCGATAAAGAAAGTTCTAATCTCTTGAGATTAAGATTATCGCCGGTTTTTAAGGATTGCTGGAGAAAAAATGTTAAATTTGTGGATTAACTTCCAATAATAAGCACTTATCGGAAGTTAACCGCTTATGGATGAAGATAAGAAACAACTGACCGAGGAAGAGATAAAGCTCCGCTATATTACGCCAGCTCTTCAGAAAGCAGGTTGGTCGCTTGATGATATTTCCATGGAAAAATACTTCACGGATGGCCGTGTCGTAGTCCAGGGCAAACAGCACGCCCGCAGACAAGGGAAAAAATATGATTATCTGCTCAGCGTCTCCAAGAATCTCCCGATTGCAATTGTAGAAGCGAAGGACAACAATAAGCCCCTTGGTGGCGGTATGCAGCAGGCAATGGACTATGCCCAAATACTGGACGTTCCTTTTGCATACAGTTCAAATGGCGATGGATTTCTCGAGCACGACTTCCTGACTGGTGCGGAAACTCAAATTCCACTTGATGCATTTCCATCGCCCGACCAACTGAAAGAACGTCTATATAAGTTCAAAGGTTATACTCCAAAACAACTCGAAGTAATAGACGAGCCTTACTACTGGGATCCATATACAAATGTTCCACGCTACTATCAGCGTATAGCCATTAACCGGACCATTGAAGCTATTGCAAAAGGAGAAAACCGTTGTCTGCTTGTGATGGCCACCGGTACTGGCAAAACCTTTACGGCTTTCCAGATCATTTATCGGCTGGTTAAATCTGGATGCAAAAAAAAGGTTTTGTATCTGGCAGACAGAAATGTCCTAATTGACCAGACAATGGTCCAGGACTTCAAGCCATTCAAGAAAATCATGACGAAGATTCAGAACAAAAAACTGGATCCAGCTTATGAAATCTATATGGCCCTATACCAGCAGTTGGTATCTTCCGAAGAAGGCATTCCTGACCCATTCACGCAATTCTCTCCTGAGTTTTTCGATCTCATCATTGTTGATGAGTGCCATCGTGGGAGCGCCAAGGATGATTCCGAATGGCGTAAGGTGCTGGAATATTTCAAATCAGCCACACAAATAGGTATGACGGCGACTCCAAAGGCCGTATCTGGAGCAGACAATCTAAGATATTTCAACGAGCCGCTTTATACCTATTCTCTTCGCCAAGGTATCGAGGATGGTTTTTTAGCCCCCTACCGTGTCACGAACTCCTTCATAAATATTGACTTAGAAGGCTGGGCACCAGAAGAAGGCGAGGAAGATATTGACGGAAAGCTCATTGAACAAGGGTTCTATCAGCGTCAAAATTTCGGACGGGATATAGCAATTATCAAGCGTCGGGAAATCGTTGCCCGTCGTATCACGAAGATGCTTCAGCAGATCGGCCGAATGACCAAGACAATTGTCTTCTGCGCTGATATAGAAGAGGCGGAGGCGATGCGCGAACTGCTGGTTAATCTAAATCAAGACCTTTGCCATCGGGATTCCCGATATGTTATGCGGATTACCGGTGACGATAATGTCGGTAAAAAACAGTTGGATAACTTCATAGACCCAGATCAACCTTATCCAACAGTCGTAACCACATCAGAGTTGCTCTCAACCGGTGTTGATTGCAAGACTTGCGGCCTAATTGTTATTGACAAAGAAATAGGCTCCATGACCGAATTCAAACAGATTATCGGTCGTGGCACCCGCCTGAAAACCGACAAAGGGAAGTGGCATTTTGAGATTCTGGATTTCCGTAATGCTACACAGTTATTCAAAGACCCTGATTTCGATGGCGATCCGGAACCTGCTGCCCCGTCCAATGTTGTGGATGGCTACCATCCAAAGCCTAAACCTGCTGGAGAACTACATGAGCCGGGAGTCCCTTATGGACATACAAAATACCATGTGAATGGGAAAGATATTCAGATTGACACGGAAAAAGTATCCTATCTGGGCGCAGATGGCCATACCCTCGTAACAGAAAGTCTGACAGCCTTTACGCGAAAGAATATTCGCGGCAAGTATGCCACGCTCAATGATTTCATCAACAAATGGAGTGCGACCGATCGCAAAAAAGCCATCGTTGATGAACTTCAAGAATACGATGTTCTTATCGATGCCATCCGGGAATCTAATCCTGAACTGGTCAATGCCGACATCTTTGATATCATTTGCCACGTGGCCTTCGATAAGAAGCCTCTCACTCGCCGAGAAAGAGCCAACAATGTTAAGAAGAGCGATTACCTCTCCAAATATGAAGGCCTCGCCAGGCAGATACTTGAGAACCTGCTCGACAAATACGCTGACAATGGCATCCTTGAGTTGGAACGACCTACGATACTCCTTCTCCAGCCGTTCACAAGCATTGGTACCCCGGTGAAAATTATGAAACTGTTCGGGGGGAAGACCGGCTACGAATCCGCTATCCGCGGACTTGAAACTCAACTTTACAGATATTCCGCATAAACAATGGCAACAAATAACCTCATTAAGTCGATACAGAACATAATGCGTACAGATGCCGGCATCAGCGGTGATGCACAGCGCATCGAACAGATGGTATGGATGTTCTTCCTCAAAGTATATGATGCCCAGGAAGAAGTTTGGGAAGTCACAAAAGAAGAGGGATATACCTCCATCATCCCTGAGGAATACCGCTGGCGTAACTGGGCTGTTGACCACAAAGATGGCAAAGCTCTCACCGGTGATGCTCTTCTGAAATTCGTCAATGAAGGATTGTTCCCGGCCTTGAAAGACCTTCCTATAGATGAGCAAACGCCGCGTGGAAAAGCTATCGTTAAGGAAGTCTTTTCAGACCTTAATCAATACATGAAAAATGGCGTCTCTCTGCGTCAGGTGGTTAATGTTATTGACGAAATCGACTTCTCTGATGCCGAAGATCGCCACACTTTTGGAGATATCTATGAGGGTATTCTTAAAGACCTCCAGTCTGCTGGTCATGCCGGCGAGTTTTACACTCCACGCGCTCTCACTGACTATATGGTTCGGACCCTGAAGCCACAACTCGGAGAATCCTTTGGAGATTTTACCTCTGGAACAGGTGGGTTCCTTACTTCTGCACTGAATTATCTGAAGCCGCAAGTTCATTCAACGGAAGATGAACGCAAGTTCCAAACTTCGGTTATTGGTCAGGAGTGGAAACCTCTTCCGTACCTACTTTCCATCACGAACTTGCTCGTCCACGACATTGAGGCACCTAATATCAAGCACTGTGATTCTCTTGGGACCAAGATGAGCGACTTCAAAGAGAGTGACAAGGTTAATGTAATCGCCATGAATCCACCTTATGGCGGTAGCACTGAAGCTAGCGTAAAGGGTAATTTTCCGATGGATATGCGCTCAAGCGAGACTGCTGACCTGTTTATGGTACTTATCATGTACCGTTTGAAGAAGGATGGCCGAGCTGCAGTTATTGTTCCTGACGGATTCCTCTTTGGCGTTGATGGTGCCAAGCTGGCAATCAAAACCAAAATGCTGCGAGAATTCAATCTGCACACGATTATTCGTCTTCCTGGTAGCATTTTCTCACCATACACCAGCATTGCGACAAACATCCTTTTTTTCAATAACGAGAAGGCCCCGGGCTCATCTGCTCAATACAATACAAAGGAGACGTGGTTCTATCGTTTGGATATGCCGGAAGGCTACAAGCATTTCTCCAAGACCAAACCGATGAAGCTTGAACACTGCAAGCCCATCGAAGATTGGTGGAATGACCGAAAGGAAATCATTGTCGAGGAAGGGAACGAAAAGTCCAGGAAGTTCACGGCGGAAGAGCTTATAGCCCTGGACTGCAACTTTGACCAGTGCAAATTCCCGAAGGACGACGAAGAAGTGCTGCCTCCCGCCGAACTTTTGGCAGACTACTTCAAGAAGCGCAAGGCGTTGGATCACGAAATAGATAGGACGCTGTCTGAAATTCAGAAGATTCTCGGAATTGAAATAAAGATTGACGAATAGGCCATGAACGGAAAGCAACTAAAGAACAGCATCCTCCAGTGGGCTATTCAGGGGAAACTTGTGCCCCAAGACCCGAACGACGAACCGGCTGCTGTACTGCTGGAGCGCATCCGGGCGGAGAAAAAGCGGCTGATTAAAGAAGGAAAAATTAAGAAAGATAAGAACGAATCCATCATTTACCGCGGTGACGACAATTCCTATTATGAGAAGTTCCCGGACGGAAGGGTGGTCTGCATTGATGACGAAATCCCGTTTGAGATACCGGCAGGGTGGGAATGGTGCCGATTACGTGATGTGTGTGAATATATACAACGCGGTAAATCACCAATTTATTCCGAAGTAAAAAAGTATCCTGTAATCGCTCAAAAATGTAATCAATGGACTGGTTTTTCGATTGAAAAGGCACAGTTCATAGATCCTGAAACGGTTACCAAGTATTCAGAAGAAAGAGTCCTCCGAGACAAAGATTTGTTATGGAATTCAACCGGGCTGGGGACTCTTGGAAGAATAGCGGTGTACCTTTCAAAAAAAAATCCTTATGGCTGGGCAGTTGCAGACAGTCATGTGACCGTTATCCGTCCCTTGAAAGCAATGGCTGAAAGCTATTTCTTGTATGCATATTTTGCTTCTCCAACAGTCCAGTCCGTGATTGAAGATAAGGCCGAAGGTAGCACAAAACAAAAAGAACTCTACGTTGACACAATAAAAGAATATCTGATCCCTTTCCCTCCTATCTCAGAGCAGAAAAGAATAATAAAGAAAATAGACGAGGTACTGCCAGAGGTTTTCAAATATGGGAAATCTCAAGAAAGGCTTGATAGTCTTAACTCAGAACTCAAGGATAAGATAAAAAAATCTATCCTTCAAGAAGCTATTCAAGGACGCCTTCTTCCTCAAGACCCGAATGACGAACCTGCATCTGCGCTCCTTGACCGCATTAGGATTGAAAAGCAGAAACTTCTGAAAGAAGGCAAATTAAAGACGAAGGATATAGTTGAATCCAGTATCTTCAAAGGAGAGGATAACAAGTACTATGAGAAAGTAGGCAATAACGTGCTGAATATCAGCGAAGAAATTCCCTTCGAAATACCTGATTCCTGGCAGTGGGTCAGACTTGGCTATTTATTCGCTCATAATACAGGAAAAGCTTTAAATAGA
>JAFSVL010000062.1 GCA_017445015.1 Bacteroidales bacterium
CCCTCGCTCCACTGCAGGGCCGTCCGGGCAGGATTCAGAGCAGTCTTCACCGCCGTCTCACAGATGGACAGGCTGATCTTCCGGCACTCGGAGGGCTCCTCACGATTGCAGGCAGAAAGCAGCAGACAGGCTGCCGCCAACGCCAATATGCTATCGTTATTTCTCATGTTGAAGAAGCGTTTTCTATAAGCCGAACACGGAATCATCTGTGTCAAGACCTCCCCAGGAAGATCCTGTACCCTGAATACTGTCTTCCCAGGAATTGCCACTGGTGGAAAGCACCGAAATGTCCAGAGATATATGACGCGCCTCACAGGCAGGCGACAGATAAGAAGCTTTCATATCCTACTCAAAATAAAGTTCAATGCTCTCTATCTGCGTATTCACGGAATGCGTACACAGATACAGGGGTGAATCCACCGTTCCATAGGCGACCGCGGAGGTCAGCTCACCGCTCACGAAATCCGTACGCGGGACGATATCGCCGGCGGTGGAACCCTTCGTCGAAGCGATGGACATAGGTTTGGAGCCGGAATTCGTCAGAACGCGCGCCTTCATGTTTTTCAGCCGCATTCCCGGAATGGAGGGCAGCAGCAGACAGCTTCCCGAATCATTGAAGCGGAAGCACTTCTGCCCGCTGACCGTGGGCCCGTAGTATTTCGAGTAAGCGGTGATGCTGTATTGCCCACCGGACGAGGCTGCATTCGTGAAAGTATGGGTGGCGCCGGACTCGGGAGGCGTCGTCGCGCTGCTCGGAAGGGCCGGGCTGAAGCTCGTGTCGAAATCGATGACAATGGCTACTGCATGGGAAATGTTGCATTCAATGCCCAGCAGTCCGGCCATCTCGAGCTGCTTCGCCGCAGTATTCCGGACGCGGACGGTTCCATCGTCGGATTGTACATCGAAGAAATAGCCCTGTGCAAGAGCGACCGGAGCAACGCAAAAATAGAATTTCTCACTGCTTCCCGCGGCAATGGTACACAGACTGGACTCCGATGCGGCAGGGCGCAGTTCGATGGAACTGCCGCCTGTTCCCTCGATCGAGAGCGCCGGTTGAGAAGGATTCTGCATATCCACGGCTACGCTGCCCGCAATCGCCTCACCCGCCGCCGACGAAAGTGTTATGGAACTGATGGTCAGCGGCAGGGAACCGCCCGCCTGCACCTCCAGGCAGAGCACGGAGCAGGCATATCGGAAGGTCAGGCTCGTGGAAGGAGTCGATGCGACGAGCAGTACGCCCTCCGGGTCATAGGAACCGTTCCTGTAGTACTGGACAGCCGGAATGGTGCCGTGCAGCACCGCTCCGGACAGACGGTTCGTCTCCCGGTAAGGAATGGCTGCGTAGGTGGTTCCCGAAATCACTCCTCCGCCGGTGCCCGACGCATCCTTGAAGGTGATGTCGCCGGATGCCGTACCGTCGCTTCCCATAAAGAGCCCCTTTGCATTCACGGTGCTTCCATTATAGAAAACGCTGACGGGATCCCCGTTGTTCCAAACGGTCTGCAGGAGAGAATTCAACATCACTTTGGAAGCTGCCGCCTCGCAATTGACCGACAGGGTTACCGTACGGCCGGACGGTTCGGAAGCCGGTCCGCCCTGTTTGGTGCAGGACAGGGCCAAGGCCACGACACAAAAGGCGATAATGATTCTTTTCATTATCAAACTATTGTATTTCATATCTTTACAACAAAACAACATTCGATATGCGGTTCCCGGAGGCCAGCCTTTCGCTGAGTTGCGCTTCATAGAGCGAGGGTTCCTCTCCGGGTCCCAGGGCCCGGAGTTCCCCGAGGATACGGGTGCCGTTCACGGCACTGTCATAAACGGTTTGACCCGTAGGGCTTAAGCCCGGTTCAGGATAATTCCTGGCCTTCGCGAAACTCGTCAAGGGCGACCCGCCCGGAAGCATACAGCCGATGGCATAATTCTTCCCCGTCACCCAAGGCGTCTGGAGGGAGAACTTGGGCGCCGTACAGCACCAGAACACCTGGTTGGTTCCCTGCCAGCCCTGGCCCGTGCCGGAGTTGCCGGCATCGATGGCCTTGATGGTGGAGTTGGTGGAGACATTGTCGTAAAGCGTACCCGTCGCCCAACGCTGGTGCGGCCCCACATCTGCATGACCGTTGGTGCCGGTGCAGCGCAAGAATACGTTCGGCCCCGGAATCCGGGAGCCGGTCACGAACTGGTGACGGTCGTCGTCGCTCGTGCAGTCCCGGACCAGACACTGCTGCCCTCCGCTGATGTGGAAGGCATAGCGCAGTCCGCCCATCAGGTAGGCGGCAGGCTCCCGCTGGTCGCAGTCCTGGACTGTGATATTTTTCGACTCCCGGCCCAGATCCACGGCGGAATTGCTGAAAAAGTGCGTCTCTACGTTTCTGACCCAGCAATGTTCCGCGCCGTAAAAGGCGATGGCGGTAGTGGCGTGATAGATATCCCCCACCCCGTACTTTGTAGAATTGCGGGCGGGATTGTAATCGGAAGTCAGCTTCAGGTTTTCTATGCCGCACTCGTGGATGCGCGTCCGGGAATAATGCCGGAGTTCCCCGCCGCCATAGGCCTGCGTGACGCTCATCACCAGGGGAATATCCAGATAGACACGGTTCCCCACGATATCCGTAACGGTTCTCTCCCAGCTCATCGTATATTCCTCGGGCGACCATTGGACAATCGTTCCGATATCGTCCGCCGCTTTGATGATGTTGTCCATTTTAAGGTCATGGATCCACTCCTGCGTACCCGGACGGGACACCACCACCTTGTCCCCTTTGGCAAAGAAGGAGGCATCCTTAACCGTGACGAATCGGCTGCCACAAAACGCGTCTTCGATAATCTCAGAGCCGCTGCCCATCACTTCCGTGGAGCCGGAATACATGCGACGTCCGCGTATCTTCCAGGCATCGGCATGCTGCTCGATGATGCGGTTGTCAAAATTTGTCACGGTAATGGCAGCGATGGAATAGGCCACCTGCGCCGTCCTTCCCCCCTGCGCGTTCAGCTTGCTGACGCCCACATTGACAAGGGGGCGGACGCAGGGATAGGAGACGCCGTTTGCCGAGGGGTCCCAGTCGTCGCCCAGCGGCACGGTTCCCCGTGCGAAAAGCTCTGTCTGCCGGTTCCCCGCTCCCCGCAGGATGATGCCGCTCTTGTCCACGACAATCATACTGTCCACGATATAGCGGCCTTCCTGGAACTGGATCACCGTTCCTTCGGAAGCCCCGTCAATGGCGGCCTGGATCATCTCCGTGTCATCATCGCCACTGGGAGCGCCCAGTTCCACAACCCGCCCGTAATCGGGAAATCCCGCCTCACCCCAGTGATAACCCA
>JAFSVL010000063.1 GCA_017445015.1 Bacteroidales bacterium
CCACTTCCGCCATCGGCTTCCCTTCCGCCAGCACCCCCGCATTGAAGTCGATCCAAAGCGGTTTTTTCTCGAAAAGGGGCGTATTGGTGGAAATCTTCATCGTCGGGACGAAGGAGCCGAAGGGCGTACCGCGGCCGGTCGCCGCACAAACGGACAGCAAGAGCAAAAACAGATCCGTAGAAATTTCATTTTAGGAGTTCGATTGGTATTATTTTTCAAATCTAACAATTTTCGTGGGGAATGAAAAATTTTTTGTGTGAATTTAAACTCCTGATATTACTTCCCGGTTGACGACGCCGTTACACTGAAGGATGCCTTCTCAACAATTATCTGATTTCCGGCACCTACCTCATTCCCTTCACGGTAAACTTCAGCGTGACTTGCAGATTCTGAATGGGCGACGGCATTTAGAAAGTCAGCGTATTTTCGTATCTTTGCACCATAATGAAGAATACCTGTTTATTTAATGCTATGCTGGCGGCAACGATAGCCGTTGCACTCTGCGCCTGCGCCAAGGTCGGGATTTCGCTTTTTCAGGGGGAATACTCTTTCAAGAGTTCCGGGAGCATCGAGGTCCAGGGAGAAGACTGCAATTATACCCTGAAAACTGCCAACGAAATCGGCCAGATACACATCAATCAGGCCTATGACGGAACTGTCAAAGTTTCGATGAATGTCATCGGCGGAGGCGTGACGGTCTTTGACGCCAGGGTTTCCGACACCGCCATCATCCTCGTTCCGCGCACGCGGACGGTTCACCTTAGCCCTGAACTGGGTCCGGACTTTCTCACCGGGTTCGACGCCGAACTGACGATGGGCGGTATCGGCCGAAAATCAGGCAAGGACATCATATTCGATTTTGAGTATTCGGGGAAGGTGGATGCACTGCTCATCAAAGGGACGGTGACCCGCTCTGCCGTGGAATGTGTAGCAAGCCGGAATGAATAAGTTTCTGAAAATCGGCGGACTGCTGCTTACCACGCTCTTGCTGACCGCCTGCCACAACGATAAAATCAGCCACCTGACCTCCAAGATTCTCGGCCACGGACATTCCGGGGAGGAACCGCTTACCGTCGTCGTGATGGAGGCCCGTTTCTCCGAAAGCAGCGCCGAGAAAGTGTATGTAGGCACCGTCAAGGCTTCCAATGCCTCCATTCTCCGCGCCCCCGCGCCCGGAACCGTCGTCTCCCTTTCAGTGAGGGAAGGAGAGCCGGTCAAGCAGGGATGCGAGGTCGCCCGCATTGAATCCCAACCCGTCTGCAGCGCATACGAAATGGCCAAAGCCCGGCTTTCCCAGGCCCAGGACGGGCTCGAACGCGCTCAAAAACTCTTCGACGCCGGCAGTATTCCCGAAGTCAAGATGGTGGAGGTACGCACACTTTGCGAACAGGCCCAGGCCGCTGAAAAGGCGGCTGCCGATGCCTACGGGAAACAGACCCTGCGGGCGCCTTTTGACGGCGTCGTGGACAGGATCTTCACCACCGTGGGCGTAGAAGCGGCGATGGCGGAACCGCTGGTATCCATCGTGGACATCACGGACCTGACTATCGATTTCTCCATTCCGGAAAACGAATTTTCCACAGTTCAGGAAGGCCGCCGCGCCAAGGTGGAAATTTCCGCATTGAACAAGACCGTAAAGGGCAAGGTGCTGTCCAAGGGCGTAACGGCTTCCCTGCTTTCGCACAGTTATAATTGCAGTATCAAAACCGACGCGCCCGTCAGCGGGCTGATGCCCGGAATGGTCTGCAAGGTCATCCTGTCCTCCCAGGGCAGGAAATCCCTGATCGTCCCCGCCAGTGCCGTCAAGACAGACGGAAACGGACGTTTTGTCTGGACGGTGGAGAAAGACTGCGTCAACAAGGTGTATGTCCGGACGGGAGGCTTTTCGGGGGACGGGGTCATCCTCAGCGAGGGCATAGAAGAAGGAGATGAAATCATCATCGAGGGCAGCCGGAAGGTATCCTCCGGGATGAGGGTGAACACGCAGAAGAAACTATGACGCTGGAGATCGGACACTTGGTTTCCGGCGCCATCAAGCGCAAGTACGGGATTTATATTCTCGTGCTCCTGGGTGTTGTGACCGGCATCTTCGGCCTGTTCCTGATGAACAAGGACGAGTTTCCGGAATACCAGATCAACCTGGGTTTGGTGGCGGGAATCTATCCGGGAGCGAGCGCCGAGGAAGTGGAACTCCAGTTGACCAAACCCCTCGAAGAATTCCTCTTCACTTTCAAGGAAGTTAAGCGTGTCAGTTGTATTTCTGAAAGTTACGACGGCATCTGTTACATCTTCGTGGACCTGGATGTCAGCCAGAAGAAAAAAGACGAGGTCTGGTCGAAGATTAAACTGGGACTGAACCAGCAGCAGAAATTGCTTCCGTCGGGGGTAGTGGCGGTTGCCGTTCTGGATGATTTCAGCAACACCAGTTCCATGCTCATCGCAATGGAATCGGACGACAAGAGTTACCGTGAACTGCAGGAATACGCCGAGGGGCTGTGCCGCCGCCTGCGGAAACTCCCGAACCTCTCGAAAGCCTCCGTAATGGGCAAGCAGACGGAAGAAATCGCCGTACTGCTGGACCGCGAAAAGATGTCCGCCTACGGCCTTAGCCCCACTTCCCTGGCCCTGGACTACAACCTCAACAGCCTTCCGACCCCCTCCGCCAGTTTCAAGACCTCCTACGTGGAGTCTTCCATTCGGGTGAAGAATCCCATCAGCAGCGAGCAAGAGGTCGGAGAACGCCTGGTATGGAGCGATGCGGCGGGAAACAACGTCCGCCTGAAAGACATCTCCACGATTACCCGCCAATATAAAAAAGGGACGGGCAGCGTTACTTACAACGGGAACAGTTGTCTGATCATCGACGTAGTGATGCGTCCGGGAAACAATATCGTCGCTTTCGGTGAAGAGGTGGACAAGGTCATCGCCGACTACTGCAGGATCCTGCCCGAAAGCGTCAAACTCAGCCGCGTCAGCGATCAGCCCAAGGTGGTGGCGATATCGGTATGGTCCTTCCTCCGGGACCTGCTGATTGCGATGCTGGTGGTCATCGTCGTGATGCTCCTGCTCTTCCCCCTGCGCTCCGCGCTCATCGCCAGTTCCGGCGTCCCGGTATGTATCGCCATCGCCATTGCGGTAATGTTCGTCACACAGATAGACCTGAATACCGTGACCCTGGCGGCACTGATCGTCACGCTGGGAATGATCGTGGACGATTCCATCATCACGATGGACGGATATATGGATAAACTTTCCCGTGGGCTCAGGGGAACCAATGCGGCGGCTGCAAGCGCCAGGGAACTCTTCTTCCCCACCTTTGTCGCCACGCTCGCCATCTGTATGATGTTCTTCCCTATTAAACTTCTTATCCGCGGCTATCTGGGAGACTTCATCAAACTTTTCCCCTGGGTGATCCTCATCGCCCTAATGACCTCGCTGCTCTATGCGGTGACCGTCGTTCCGTCGCTGGAAGTGGCTTTCATCCACCCCAAAAGCGACAAAAAGAAAGCCGGCCTGTTCTCGCGGGGGCAGGAGGCCTTCTTCGGCTTTATCCAGCGGCGCTATGACAGGGCCCTGGAATGGTGTTTCCGCCACGCTGCCCTCACCATCATCGGCGGACTCGTTTTCCTGGGACTTGGCGGCCTGATGTTTTCCCGCCTCAACATCCAGATGATGCCCAAGGCGAACCGGGATTATTTCGTCGTGGAAATCTATATGGAAGGCGGTTGCAGCATAGACCGGACGAATGAAGCGGCGGACAGCCTCAGCAGCCTGTTGCGTGCGGATCCCCGGGTCAAGTCCGTCACCGCTTTCACCGGAATCAGCGCACCCCGGTTCAATGCCACATACAATCCCCTGCTGCCCTCCCCGCGCACCGCACAACTGATTGTCAAGACCGACTCCTTTGAAGATACCAACCATCTGATTTCCGACTACGAGAGCAAGTACGAGCATATCCTGCCCGACGCCCTCATCCACTTCAAGCAGATGGACTACCAAGGCACCAACGAGCCGATCTCCATCCAACTGGACGGCGAGGACAGGGAAGAAATGGCCGTCGCTGCGGATAACATCAAGGCATTTATGTACACGATGTCCGATGAACTGAAATGGATTCACAGCGACACGGACAATTTCCTTCCGGAGGTGGAGGTGGAACTGGACCCTGAGGAAGCCGCCCGGATGGGCTTCAACCGGACCCTGCTCACCCTGTCGCTGGGCGGCAGTTTCGGCGGCATCAAACTGACGGACATCTACGAGGGCAGCACCGCCGTTCCGGTCAACCTCTATTCCACTTCGGTCCACGACGATATGACCTACGACGCCATCGGCAACCAGATGGTCGCCGGCATCATCCCCGGCTCCAATGTCCCGCTGCGGCAGATTGCCACCATCAACCCCACGTGGAGCAGGGAGAAACTGGTCCGCATCAACGGTTCGCCCACGATGCGGGTCAGCGCGGACCTCAAATCCCATAAAAGCCAGCCCGCCGCGGAAAAGAAAATCAGGCACTTCATCGATTCGAACGTCCTGCCGGACCTCCCGGAAGGGGTCAGTCTTACCTATACGGGGCTTTCCTATATGAATGAGAAAGTGATGCCGGGCATTATGAGTTCCTTCTTCGCCGCGTGCCTGATTCTCTTCCTTTTCCTGGCCCTGCACTTCAAAAAGATATCCATCGCCGTACTGACGATGGCCATCAGTTCGCTCTGTCTTTTCGGCGCCGCATTCGGGCTGTGGATTTTCAAGTTGGACTTCAGCATCACGGCCGTGCTGGGCTTGATTTCGCTGATCGGCATCATCGTCCGGAACGGAATCATCCTCTTCGATTATGCGGAAGAACTGCGGACGGAGGGGAAGGCCGACCTCTTCCAGGCGGCGATGGAAGCGGGGAAACGGAGGATGCGTCCCATCTTCCTGACCTCCTGCACCACCGCGCTCGGCGTAATGCCGATGATCATCAGCGCAGACCTGCTCTGGATGCCGATGGGCGTCGTCATCTGTTTCGGCACCCTGCTCAGCATCCTGCTCATCACCCTGATTATGCCCGTCTCCTATTGGCTGTTGTTTAGAAAGAAGTAATGCACGCAAGAAAACTCATCCGCCCGGCGATATGCTCCGCCCTCTTCCTCTGTCTCACGCTCTGCGCGGGGGCTCAGGAGGGGAAGATTTCCATTTCGCTGCAAGACTGCCTGAAAGAGGCGGAAAACAACAGCGTGGAAATCAAGAACGCACGGCTGGACTTCCTGCAGGCCAAGGCGACCAAGTCCGAGGTATGGCAGATGTGGCTGCCCCAGGTCTCCATCAACGCCGGCGGCTACTACGCCCTGAAGCCCCTGCTCCGGGTGGATCTCCAGGACATCCTCGGCACGACCACGTGGGGGATGACCCTGGCCGACATCATCACCACCGCAGCCAGCGAGATGGGAATCAAGCCCTACTATGCCAATCTGCAGAAAGGCTATATGGTAGGGGTCGGCGCCCTGCAGCCCATCTTTACGGGAGGCCGGCTGCTGAATGCCAACAAACTCGCCTCGGTGGGCGTCGAAGCCGCGGAACTGCGCCGGGGAATGGCCACGCGCACAACCCGGGATTCCGTCGAGACCAAATACCTCCGTATCCTTTCCCTGCAGGAGAAATTCGCCGTGGTGAGCGCGGCCAGGGCCCTGCTGGACACTTTGGAGAAAGATGTGAACTGCGGCGTGGAAAGCGGCGTGATGACCCAGGGCGAACTTCTTGAAGTCCGGCTGCACAAAAGCGAACTGAATCAGCGGGAACTGCTCTTGAAAAGGGGTCTGAAACTACTGAAGATGGACCTTTTCAATACGGCGGGTATGCCCTGGTCCTATTCCCTGCTGGACAAGTACTGCCTGAGCGAAGAAGGGCTGGTTTCCACGGAAAAGCCGCCAAAGGACTATATCGTTCCAGAGGAAGAGGCGGTCGCCTGCTACGAAAGCCGCCTGCTGGACCTGTTGGTGGAATCCAAGCGGCTGGAGAAGAAAATTGCGGTCGGCAGCAGCCTGCCGCAGATTGGCGCCGGTTTTTCCTACGGCTACAGCAACCTGATTGAAAGGCATACCGGCCGCTTCAACGGCGTGGGCTTCGTCACACTGCAGATTCCCATCACCGGAGCCATCACCAACGCTCAGCGGATCCGCAAAAGCGATTACGAACTGGAGAAGGCACTGAACACGCAGGAATACGCGACAGCGCAACTGCGCCTCCAACTCCAGATGCTGCAGGTAGAAATGGAGACCGCCTGGGATTGCCTGCAGAATGCCGCCGAAGCGGAAACGCTCTGCCGGGAGACCGTACGGAAGATGCAGGCGGGCTTCGACGCCGGAACGGTGGCGATGAACGAGTTGCTGAAAGGGCAACTCGACTTGCAGGAGGCTTCCTGCAAGACCGCCGATGCCCGCGCGGAATACCGCAAAGCCATCCGGCGCTATCTGCTGCGCATTTCGCTCTAAAACCGCTTACAGCGTAACGCCGGTCTTGAAGATGGCGATTTCGCGGTAGCCGCTCTTTTCGTTGTTCACCAGGCGCCCGGAAGCGACTTCCAGCACGAAGGCCTCGAAGGCGTCGGCCACTTCCGCCATCGGCTTCCCTTCCGCCAGCACCCCCGCATTGAAGTCGATCCAAAGCGGTTTTTTCTCGAAAAGGGGCGTATTGGTGGAAATCTTCATCGTCGGGACGAAG
>JAFSVL010000064.1 GCA_017445015.1 Bacteroidales bacterium
ATGTTTGAAACGGAATGACGTGCCGATGCACGGGTAGGATAGTCCACCATCTCTTCCGCATGCACGAATACGGCCATACCATCGGCCGATTCGAGCCGTGAGGGGACATTCCTTCCGACCCTGGTTTCCGGCATCTCCGGTTTCCGCATGTCCATGATTGCAAAGGAAACGCCCTCGCCGGAATAATCCGACGAAGAAGGAGTTTCCCGCGTACAAGCGAGCAGAGACAAGGCGACGGGAATGACTGTCCGGAATAATCTTTTCATGTGTCTTCAACAAAGGAGCTAAGGTTCAATGTAAGTAATCCGGGCGTAACCGTTCCCTGTATGGCCGGTTTCTGTCGAGCCGTCATGCCGTGTCTGCGATTCTCCACCGCTTTTCATTTCGGCACTCGTAAAAACATAATGGGTAACTGTCGCACATACGTCATATCCTGATATGAAGGAAGAGCCGCCACCGCCGCCACCCATAGATGCAGACCGAACCCCGGCACCGCCGCCACCGTAGTAGCCACCGCCACCACCGCCGCCATAGGCGGAATTACCATCCCCTCCGAAAACCATGAGTCCTTTAGTGGGTGGATCGCCTGACCAGGAATGATTGGGGCCTTTTGCTCCTCCTTGCGTCTGTGTGCCGCCACCGCCACAGTTGTTGCCTCCGGTCAGTCCTGGATTTGATAAGTTGGGCACTCCGTCCTGACCTATCAGACCGCCCCCGTATCCGCCGAAACCGCCATGAGAACAGCCTCCGCCACCGGCGGCTACCATGATGCGGGTGGCGGTAGTGTCCGTCCATTCGACGGAGCGGGTCCGGATATCTGTGGCACCGCCACCTCTATTTAGCTGATTCCCATCTTTTATTCTTCCCTTGCCGCCTCCGTTGAAAGTGTTCGTCCGCGTGGTGCCACTCTTAGCAAACCCTGCCTCGCCCACATAGACATATAACGTCGTTCCTGTTGCCACATACATATTTCCCTTCGTATATCCTCCTCTTCCATAGGATGAGGAGGATTCAGGAAATTGTTCGGAATCTCCTCCCTGAGCACCCCAGCACTCGAACTTGTAAAATCCCGTCCCGTTTGTCGGAGGCGTAAAGGACATGACTGAGCCTTTGTACTCATATTCAGCCACGAATGTTCTGAAGCCCCTTGTAGCGGCACGGCTGGTAACGGTGAATTCCCGATAGTAACCGCTCCCGAGAGCAGCTGAGGACGCACTCTGGATAATCACGGGCGACTGCGTCCATCTCAAGTATTCGGTTGAATTGTCATACGCCACCCACGGCTTTGTATCATATTTGGCGATGTAATAGTAATTGTCCGTACTGCCGGCATGATAGGGAACGGCATGGGGTGCGTCCGTACGGAATGAGTCCCCGGGCCTTGTGCTCACATTGGTCCTGGTGGTGGTGCCGGCTTTCCCGTTATAAACGATATCAGGAACGGACGCGCTCTGCAGGACTATTTTTGCCAGCGACATCCGGTGGTGCATGTTCACGGTCACGGCTCCGGTGGAACCTGTCGAGGCGCCCACCTGCAGGTCCGCCGACTTGAACTTCGCAAGCGTGTTTTGGGAGGAAGCGGGGGCAAAGGACGCGCTGTAATCGGCAAAGAAATCATAGGCATTCGGCGCCGAACCGGACAAGACCCTGCCCGCCGTTACTGGGCCGTCCTGGTAAATCAGGTTCAGCCCAGCCTTATAGGGATAATACACGTAGTAGGTGTAAGTCGATGACAGGAAATAATTGCCGCTGTTCAAAGCCGCCGTAGCGGCGCTGGAGGAGGCTGTCATCGGGGCGTTGGCAAAGACGATTCTGTTGTTGGCGTCCAAGGCATACACGCCGAAGGTTTCACTGGACACATAGGAAGTGACGGGGCCGTCCACTTTGGTGGTGCTGCCCGACTGGGTCCACTTCTGGTAAGCGACCTGCAGCGACGTGGGTTTGCTGGAGAGCGAAATCGTGTATTTATACAGTCCGCCTACGGCCAGGGCGGTGATGCCCAGGGTATTAAGGGTCGCCGAGAACTGGTGCACCACCCCGGCGGGGTCCGTGTAGCGGATGCCCAGTGTCGCATCGGACGGGATGCTCTGGGGCATCAGGAACAGCACGTTGCTGCCGGACAGATTGGAGTATTCCACCGGGGAGGCATCCGTTCCGTAGAGATTCGTGGTGAAAGAGATGTCACTGCTTCCCCTCCGGTCCGTCCAGCTTCCGCCCGGGGACGAGGAAGAAGACGCTCCGCTGTAGAGGAACTGTCCCTGGTTCCTGAGCCCCGAGAGGGTGATGGTCAGCGACCCCGCGTCGGAATTCACCCCCATGTCTCCGATGGAGAAAACGACAGCCGCCAGGACATGCCGGAACGTGAGCGGGGCCCGGCCCGGCGTTCCCTGGCTGGTGACGGTATATGCCTGATCCAGCGTCGACGCAACCAGGAGGTCCTGCTGGAGGGCCGGATCATCCGGAACCGAATAGGTGAATGAC
>JAFSVL010000001.1 GCA_017445015.1 Bacteroidales bacterium
CACATCGACCTCGCTAAATTCCAGGAACTGCGAGACAAAGGCATCGTGGACGAAGGAATGTTGCCGAAACTGGAAAACGCCTTCAAAGCCTTGCGGGAAGGAGCGGCCCGCGTCATCATCCGTTCCTCCCGGGAACTTTCGAAGGAAAGTGGCACCGTCATTTCACTGGTATAGCATGAAGCCCGATTGTCAGAAATACTTGCAGTTGCTGCGGAAAATGATTGCCACACCGTCCCTTTCGTTCGAAGAGGAAGCGGTGTGTTTTCTTATAGATGATTTCCTGACAAAGGAAGGCATCCGGCACGCAGTAGTCAACGGCAATATCCTGTCGCTCAACGAGAAGTTCGACCCAACCAAGAAAACGCTGGCGCTGGATGCGCATATAGATACCGTTCCTGCAGCGGCCTCCTACACCCACGACCCGTATGACGCCGGCAACGACGAGGACACGATCTGGGGCTTGGGTTCCAACGACGACGGAGGCAACGTAGTCTCGATGATCGCCACCTTCGCCCATTTTTATCAAAAGGAAATGCCCATCAACCTGATGCTCATCCTCTCGCGGGAGGAAGAGCGATCGGGTCCGGACGGGACGCAATATCTCTTTTCGGACGGTTTCCTGCGGGATTCCCCCGACTTTCCCCTGCCCGACTGGGTGATTGTGGGCGAACCAACCGGGATGCGGGCGGCCACGTCCGAACGGGGCCTGCTGGTCCTGGACGGGACAGCAGCCGGCGTAGCCGGGCACGCAGCCCGGGGCGAGGGTGTGAATGCGCTCTACAAGGCAATGGACGACATTCAAGCCTTGCGCAACTTCCATTTCGACCGGATTTCGCCGCTGATGGGCGAGGTGCGGCTCAATGTCACGCAACTGAATGCGGGCACGGCGCACAATGTGATTCCCGACATCTGCCGGTATGTGGTGGACATCCGTCCGACGGAGCAATACGACAATGCCGAGATTCTGGCGATGCTGCAGGCAGTGTGCCCGAACAGCGAACTGAAAGCCCGCAACCTCAAAAACAAATCTTCCGCCACCCCCGCCGGCTCCCCCCTGCTGAAAACGGCGCAGGCGCTGGGCCTGGAGACCTTCTCCTCCCCCACCACCTCCGACTGGATCCGCATCGACGGGGACTGCATCAAGATGGGGCCCGGCGACTCGGCCCGTTCCCATCACGCAGATGAATATATCAAGGTATCCGAAATAGAAGAAGCCATCGGCCTCTACATACGCTTTATCGAAACGTTTTATGGCAACACTTTGGAATAAAGGCACCGCCGCCACCGAAAAGGTGGAGAACTTCACGGTCGGCAACGACCGCATCCTCGACCTGAGGCTTGCGCCCTACGATGTGCAGGGCTCGAAAGCCCACATCACGATGCTGGAGCGCATCGGCCTGCTCAGCGCCGACGAGTTGCAGACCCTGCTGGGCGGACTGGACGAAATCGCCGCCAGCATCGAGGCGGGTACTTTCGTGCTGGAAGATGATGTGGAAGACATCCACTCCCAGGTCGAACTGCTGCTGACGCGCAAATTCGGCGACCTCGGCAAGAAGATTCATTCCGGCCGCAGCCGCAACGATCAGGTGCTGGTCGACGTCAAACTCTACCTGCGGGAAGAGTTGCGCAGCCTCCGGGACGAAGTCCTGGCCCTGTTCCGCCTGCTCCAAAGCAAGAGCGAACAATACAAGGACATCCTGCTGCCGGGCTACACCCACGGGCAGATGGCGATGCCCTCTTCCTTCGGGATGTGGTTGGGAGCCTATGCCGAGTGCCTTATTAACGATATGTATATGCTCGGCGGGGCCTACAAGGTGGTCAACCAGAACCCCCTCGGCTCGGCGGCCGGCTACGGCAACTCTTTCCCCCTCGACCGG
>JAFSVL010000004.1 GCA_017445015.1 Bacteroidales bacterium
AGCTGAACGCCAATCAGATCTACGTCGACGCCGTCGACCGGTTCCTTGACAAGCTGGCGGGCGTCGCCGAACCCGAGAAAAAACGCAAAATCATCGGCGCGGAGTTCATCCGCGTCTTCGAGGAGGAGGCCCGAAAGCTGGATGGCATTTCCTTCCTGGCCCAGGGCACGATTTACCCCGACATTCTCGAATCCGACGGCGTAAAGGCCCATCACAACGTGGGCGGCCTGCCCAAGGACCTCAACTTCGAGCTTGTGGAGCCGATCAAGCTCCTGTACAAGGACGAGGTCCGCATGGTCGGCAAGGCGCTGGGCCTGCCCGACGGCATGGTCTATCGGCAGCCCTTCCCCGGCCCCGGGCTGGGCGTCCGCTGCGTGGGCGCGATCACCCGCGACCGGCTGGAAGCCGTCCGGGAATCCGACGCGATCCTGCGCGAGGAGTTTGCCATGCACGGCCTGGACGAGCAGATCTGGCAGTACTTCACCGTAGTCCCCGACTTCAAGACCACCGGCATCCGGGACGGTCAGCGGAGCTATGACTGGCCCGTCGTCATCCGCGCCGTCAACACCGTGGACGCCGTCACCGCCCAGCCCGCCGAGCTGAACTTCCGCTTCGTCCAAAAGCTGGTGGCCCGGATCACCGCCGAGGTCCCCCACGTCAACCGCGTCCTCTGGGACGTGACCCCCAAGCCCAGCGCCACCATCGAGTGGGAATGAGGTACTTTTTAGCTCAAAATGTGCTGAATTATCCTGAATCGCTTGAAACAGCAGGTATTCTCCGGAGTGCCTGCTGTTTTCTGTTATCAACGATGATAACGATTTGATAACAGAAAACTACTGGCTGCCCGTGAGGGTAAGGTATCGGCGGCGAAGAGCGATCCCCGCCGCCGATTGCTATATCTGCTGTTCAATCAGATGAGCGTATTTCTCTGTCAGATCATGTAATTGATACAAAGAAAGCGTTTCTTGTAATGCTTCTTCCCGTGGCCCACGCATAAAAGACATAAATTGCTGCTGTAAGGATGTGAAATCCTTTGCAAGATAGTTTTCTCCGGCAAGCTCCAACATGGTGATCCCGTCCAGGAGCAGAGTCCGGAACAGGCGGTTCATCATCGGGTAATAATCGTCGGGTTCATGCTTTTCCGCCGCGAATACTTCGATTGCGGCGCAGTTTTCCCGAATTACGGAGAGCGAATCCCTCAGATACAGAGTCAGGGACTGCGGCTCGGCCTCCGTGGAGACGACGAATCCCACCACGAGCTCCCGGTCGACTGAGGAAAGCAGTTCTTCTTCAGAAAATGACAATTCGGTACGTTCGCCGCTGCTTTCATGGGCGGGGTTGATGAAGCGGTATGCCCCATCGAATTCCGTAAACACAACGGCATGCTTTCCGTAGGGTGTTTGGATGCCGAGCATCGCGGGCCTGTGGGTGCGAAGATATTCACATAGCTGCGCTTTGTTTACCGCCTTCTCAACGATTCGATACCCCCGTGGAAGGAGCCATAAGTTAAACCATTTTGCGCCTTGCAGCATAGGGCCGGAGATATACGCTCCATCCTCTTTAGAAAACAACCACGGCAGCTTGATTTCAAGCGCAATTTTGTAGTCTTCCGTATCTACCCCGATGATTTCCATGATTGCAGCAAGAGCAGCATAGGAACAGGACGCTTTGAAA
>JAFSVL010000065.1 GCA_017445015.1 Bacteroidales bacterium
GACTCCGCTTCGCAGAACACGCAGATATCGGGACTGTATTTTTGAATGAAAGCCACGAAATGCGCGTAATCGTCGCCCTGGTCGCCCCACATTCCATTCTGGATATTCCAGTATAGCAGGCGGATGCCGCCCCGGGCATCCCAGGAGCCCGGTATCTCCCGCACCTGGATTTCATCCAGATAGAAGCCGTGCGCCCCCTCGTCGGAAGACAGGGCCAGCCACTGGAGCATCGTCAGGTCGGTGCAGTTGTCTAGCTTCACCCGGATATCCCGCCACTGTCCTTTGCCCAGCAACGCGGAGGTAAAGCGCAAAGTGTCGTTGGCGCCTTTTTGGGACAGGACATCCTGCGGGCCCCGCACATCGTCCATCCACCACTCAGTCATCACGCTTTCACTCCCCTGGACCAGGAACGCCACATCGTCCCGCAGGGAAGCGTCCAGACAGAGCCTGAACTTGACTTCCAGATTCTTGAGAGTGCGGAAACCGTATTGGCTCAAGGGATAGAGGGAAAACCAGCCCCGGTTGCCGTCGCCGGTACCTATTGAAATATAACCCGGATATTCCCGGCAGCGGAGCATCCACCGGTGGTCGATGAAGCCCCGGCTCCGCACATAGGAATCTGTCATCTGGTGCTGCTCCCGTACAGGGTCTAGCTGCCGCGAGACAAAGCCCGAGCCGGGCGTATTGGCAGGGACCTCCGTAAGGGCATATTCATACCCCGTCAAGGTATTGGAGCCGTCCAACGTAGGTACGGCGGCGGAAGGCGCTTGTCCTGCATTACCGGCGACCACATCGCCGCCCCATACGCAGCGGTCGAAGCCCTCGAAAAAGAGCAGGTTTGAATCGGGCGCAAGTGCCAATTCTTTGCGCAAGACATCGCCCGGCTCCAGCGAAATGTCCCCGAGCGAAACCGTCGCCATCCGGTGCTCGGCATCACACACGCGCAAAGAAACCGACTTGAGGTCGTGTCCCATCACGAAGAGCGGATAATGCCCGGCATCCCCGGCCTCCGTGCAGTTCAGCACCAGCGCATTGCCTTGTCCCTCAAAAGACCAGGAGCGAGTGGTTCGGCTCCAGGTGGCCGTTCCGCACAGCGGAGACGCCGCCGTCAAGCGGAGAGACACAACATTTTGCATTCCGGAAAGTTCAAAATCCAGTATCGCATAAGGAGGACGAAAATCCAGGAAACCGCCGAGGTCGGGATTGTATTCCGCCATCAGGGGAAGGTCCGTCAAATCGGACTGTTTGTGCAGAAACTGCACCGACGGGATGGACACAGGGGCCGTCGGACCGCCGGGATACCAGCGGGAGGAGCCCTCGCCGGTCAATTCGGCGCTGTACACTTGGAAAGAAGATTCCTCGGCATCGGCATACCAGGCTTTGCGGGAGGGGTTGTATTGGGGTTCGTATTCTTTCCCGTTGATGAGGACGGTACGACCGCTCCAATCGAGCGCATAAGCCTCGTCCATCTGCTCCAGGGCGTTGATGCGGAGATAGAAGCGTTTCATCCCGCCTGCCAGCGCCGGCTCGTCGGGATCCGTCTCCCCGCCGGCGGCGCTTTCCCCGCCTTTTTCTTTCGAGCATCCGACCGCCATCGCCAGCAGCAGGAACAGCCCGCAGAGGAGACCATTCCCCATCAGGGAAATTTTGTGAGAAGAGGTAGGAACAGGCCGCAACATCATCTTTCGTTTTTTAGGGTTTCTGCAAGGCAAAATTACATCCCCCGGAGCGAATAAGCAATACACCTTATAAATAATTAAAATAGATTAAAGACAATATAAAGAAGAAATCCGCTATATAACGTTATAAAACGATATTTTCCTCAAAGAAGCCATAGTGAAAAATTCAAAATAATTTATACCTTTGCGCTATGAAAAAATTTGAATTTTTACTGCTTTCCCTCCTTTTTTTCTGCGGATGCACCCGCTCGGACGAACTGGAAAAACTGGCCCGGGTCCTGACCGACGCCCCCGAATACGAACGGGTTTTCCACCGGCAAACCGACAGTCTGAAGCGCCTGTTCTCGCGAGCGGAAAGTGACTCCGTCCGCTTCCGCATCGCCTGGAAAATCAGCGACCGCTACAAGGTGTACAACATCGACACCTGCCTGATGTATGTCCGCCTGATGATGGACAACGC
>JAFSVL010000066.1 GCA_017445015.1 Bacteroidales bacterium
AGCTTCCAGCGCTCGTGCAGGAAAAGCGTGAGTTTCGCGGGGAAAGCGGCAGGCGGCGTATCCTCCGCCCTGCAGGCCGGGTCAAAGGCGATCCCCGCCTCCGTCGTATTGGAGATCACAAAGCGTAGTTCCGGGTTGCGCGCGCAGTCCAGAAGCTTTTCCCAGTCGCGTTTGGGATCCAGGCAGCGGGACGCGGCGGAGATCACTCTCTTCCGTTCCGCGGGCTGTCCGTTCTCGCGTCCGCGCAGGATCAGCGTGTAGAGTCCGTCCTGCTCGGCAAAGCGGTCCGCCGCTTCCGGATGACCGCCGCGGGGCTGAACCAGAACGACCTTGCTGTTGAAGCCGGCCTTCTCGTTCATCAGGTCGACAAAGCAGTCGGCAAAGGCCCGCAGGAAGTTTCCTTCCCCGAACTGCACCACGCGCTCAGGCGCATCTTTCAGCAGATAGCCGGAATAGCCCTGTTTTTCCAGTGTTGCAAATGATAAACGGTCCATCTGAGATCATCTCCTCCCGTCGCTCAAAGTTCAAAATAGCGTTCGGCATTCCGGAAGCAGACGCCCTCGACGATGCGCCTGAGCGCTTTGTCGTCATAGGGATACTCGCCGTTCTCCACCCAGTTGCCCACCAGGTTGCAGAGGATCCGCCGGAAATAGTCGTGTCTTGCATAGCTGAGGAAGGAGCGGGAATCCGTCAGCATGCCGACAAAATTCCCCAGCAGGCTCAGGTTGGCCAGGGACTTCATCTGCTCCTCCATGCCGGATTTGGTGTCATTGAACCACCAGGCGCTGCCGTGCTGGATTTTTCCGGGGACCTCGTCGGACTGGAAGCTGCCGAGGATGGTGCCGAGCTGTGCGTTGTCCGCGGGGTTGAGGGAGTAGAGGATCGTCTTCGGCAGCTCGCCGCTCTCATCCAGTGCGGACAGGAAACGGGCGATGTCCTGGCCGCAGGTATTCTGGGCGATCATGTCAAAGCCGGTATCGGGCCCAAGTTTGCGGAACATGCGCTCGTTTGCGTTTCTGTAGCAGGAATAATGGATCTGCATGACGATTCCGAGCCGGTGGTAAGCTTTGCCCAGGCGCAGCAGGACGGCCGTCTGATACTTCTCGGCCTCTTTTTTGCTCAGGCTCTCGCCGGCCATCGCCTTTTGGAAAATCTCATTGACCTTCTTGGCGGAGGCGGGGCGGAAGGGGACATAATCCAAACCGTGGTCGCTTGCGCGGCAGCCCATGGTCTTGAAGTATTCCAGGCGCAGCACCAGCGCGTCCATGACCTCATCCGCCGTATCGAGGCTTTCCTTTCCGACGCTCTGCGCCAGCTTCCCGATGTATTCGGCAAAGCCTTCCTTCTGGATGTTGATGGCCTTGTCCGGGCGGAAGGACGGGCAGACCTTCACGTCGATGCTCTCATCGGCCGCGATGCGCCCGTGCCATTCCAGGGTGTCCACGGGGTCGTCGGTGGTGCCGATGAACGCCACATTCGCCTTCTTGATGATGCCGCGTACGGTCAGGTCCGGATCCGTCCTCAGCTTCTCGTTGCAGAAATTCCAGGCCTCTTCGGCGTTTTCCACCGTCAGGGGCTTGTCATAGCCGAAAAACTGTCTCAGCTCCAGGTTGCACCAATGATACATCGGGTTTCCGATGGCCATCTCCAGCGCCTCGACAAATTTGAGGAAGCGCTCATAATCCGGCCGGTCTCCCGTGATATAATCCTCGCTGACCCCGTTGGAGCGCATCACGCGCCATTTATAGTGATCCCCGAAATAACCGCCCTCCGGCTGCTTTCCGCCCAGCCACACCTCGACCAGGTTGTCGAAGCGGCGGTCTTCGTAGATTTCTTTCGGATTGATGTGGCAGTGGTAATCCACCAGCGGCATATGCTCTGCATAGTCGTGAAACAGGTGTCTGGCCGTCTCCGTCTCCAGCAGAAAATCCTTGTCCATGAATTCTTTCATCGTTTTTCCTCCGTCAGATAAAATCTTCCCGCATCGGTGTGAAAATGTCCAGCAACGTGGTATCTTCCAGGATCTGAACGCCGTGGACGACATTGGGCGCCACATAATAGGTATCCCCGGTATGGAGGACCTGATCCGGCTGTCCCTCCTCCTGGTAAACCAGGCTGCCGCTTACGATGTAGCCGATCTGCTCATGGGGGTGCGAGTGCTTGGCGCCCACCGCCCCTGCGGGAAACTTCAGTTCGACGGTCATCAGGTTCCGGCTGTAGGACAGCACCTTGCGGGTAACGCCGCCGCCGCTGTCGCGGCCGGTTATTGTTTTGTTCTCAGTAAACACGTTTTCTCGTTCCTTTCAATGGGAAAGGGACATAAGTGTCTCGCGCTTATGTCCCTTTCATGTGGGCAGGCCGGAC
>JAFSVL010000067.1 GCA_017445015.1 Bacteroidales bacterium
GATGCCCAGCATCTTGCAGGTGGAGACCGCCTTCTTGCGGCCCTCCTCGGTCAAAAAGTCGTCGCTGCGCGCCGTGTAGAGGATCGTGCCGCCGCGGGAGAGAATGTGGTTGACGCTGTCGCCCTTCATATTGACGAAATCGCTGTTGATGAGGCCCTGCCAGCCGCGCCGGATGCCGACGCACTCCATGCCGTAGGAGATGGCCGTGCGCACCACCGCGCGCACCGCCGCGTTCATGCCAGGCGCGTCGCCGCCGCTGGTGAGAACGCCGATTCGCTTGATCGTTTTACTGTCCATGGGAAACACCACCCTTTCTCGATTCTGCTGTGATTATATGCGCAATGCCCCGGGAATGCAAGAGGAATCGGCAGAGTTCCGCCGATTCCTCTTATTTGCCCTGATTCGCTTCCATGAGGTGGGTCAGCAAGCCTCGGCAGCCCTCTTCCACATCCCCCCACGTTGCCTCAAAATCCCGGGTGTACCATGGGTCGGCAACGTCGCCCGGACGGTCGGTGTAGTCCATCAAAAGACAGATCTTGCCCGCCGGGTCGTTGCGGCAGATACGGCGCATGTCGTAAAGGTTCTCCCGATCCATGCCGATGAGCAGGTCGTAGGTCTCATAGTCGGCATCGCGCATCTGCCGCGCGGTCTTGCCATCGCAGCTGATCCCGTGCTCCGCCAGCTTGCGGCGTGCCGGAGGATAAACCGGATTCCCGATCTCCTCCGCGGTCGTCGCCGCCGAGGCGACTGCGATCTCCCCAGACAACCCCGCCTGCTCCGCCAAGCGCTTCATAACAAACTCCGCCATCGGGCTGCGACAAATATTGCCGTGGCAAACGAATAAGATGCGTGTCATTTCCATCCACCAGCCTTTTCGTTATCAGGTGCATCTTTCCGGATCATTTCAAGAATTTCAAAAACAAGAGCACGTATTGCACGTGCTCTTGCTTCTGGAGGTGACACCCAGATTTGAATTACTAAGTTCAAGTGTTATTCCATGTTAAAGTATCTGTTTTCCATCTCATTCTCTAGAAATTTGCAATTATTTTTAATTATTCATCTTATCTGATACCTTATCATACTAGGCTGATAAGGGAAAAAATAAGGGAAAACTTTTGTGCGTCGCACAGCAGGAATCTTTTTTCGCACAAGCTTTTGATGACATGCCACTTTTGCTCCTTTAGTCAACCGGTGGGAATATCGGGCTGAAGCCCGCTATTCCTGCGCATCACGAGGGTTTGTTTTGCTGTTACTCCTTCTCAATGCCCAATTCGATATAAAAATCTTGATCGCAACCATCGCAATGATAGTGGAGCGTCGTCTTTCCTGTATTATCGGTCGTCGCCTGTGCGTTGCCAAAAGAGTGGCCAGTTGCCGGGACGGTCTCAGTGCGGGTATCAGTATAGGTTTGGCCATTGACGGTCGCGGTTGCCGTGTAGGTAATCGAACCGTCCTCCGTGCAGGTTGCCGGTTTTTCAGATTTAGTCACCGTCGCCGCCTCAGAGCCTGCACCCGAAACCTGTACCGTTGCGCTCGCGTTGTCCGCACTCCACGTCCAACTGGGTACGGACGGGGTATCGTCGCTGTCATCCGCCGCGGGCGGCGTCTCGGGCTGTGCCGGCTGTTCGGGTACCGCCGGCTGTTCGGGCACTTCCGGAACTACCGGCA
>JAFSVL010000068.1 GCA_017445015.1 Bacteroidales bacterium
CATCACCACCACCATCATGCCGTACCCGCTCCGGGAGATGACCGGGGGATGCGGCGCATCTATATCGTTTCCATTGTCCTGAACCTGGGATTCGTCGTCGTCGAAGCGGTCGCGGGCATAGTCTATAAGTCCCTTGGCCTGATTTCCGACGCCGGACATAATCTCAGCGATGTGGCGTCGCTGCTGCTGGCGCTCATCGCCCTGCGCCTGATGCACAGCCATTCCAGCCGGGGATATACCTATGGCTACCGGAAAAGCAGTGTCCTGATATCGCTGGCCAATGCGGTGCTGCTGCTCGTGGCCGTGGGAGCGATTGTCATCGAAAGCATCCGGAAATTCAGCCATCCGGAACCTTTGAACGGAGCCGTTATCTCGTGGACGGCCGGAGCGGGCATCCTCATCAACGGGTTTACCGCCCTGCTGCTGATGAAGGCCCGGCATCACGACCTCAACGCAAAAGGCGCCTATCTGCACATGCTTGCCGATACGCTGGTGTCCGTCGGCGTCGTGATTTCAGGGATCGTCATCAGCCTGACGGACTGGTATATCATCGACCCGCTGATCGGCCTCGCGATTGCCGCAGTGATCTTGACCGGCACCTGGGACCTGCTCAAGGAGAGCGTGCGCCTGAGCATCGATGCGGTTCCTGAGGGCATCGATCCCGATGACATTGCGGCGTCCATCCGGGGCTGTGAAGGCGTATTGGACATGCATCACCTGCACATCTGGGCCATCAGTACGACGGAAACGGCGCTGACGGCGCATCTTGTGGTGGAGAAGATGGAGGGCGCCGACGCCATTGTGCACGGCGTCAAACATGCCCTCTCCGGGAAGGGCATCCGCCACAGTACGCTGGAACTGGAAACGGCCGCTTCTCCCTGCGACGAACCTTCCTGTTGTTAGAACGATTGCGTTTTCCTCCCGGAAAGGGTTCTGATCCCTGTCGCTTCGCGGCCCTATCCGGGTAAATGGTCGCAGAACCCTCCCCGGGAGGATTAGTCAACGAGCGCCAGGGCTACCTCCATCATGTTGGTGAAGGTTGTGCGGCGCTCGTCCGGAGTGGTTTCCTCTCCGGTGAGCAGGTGGTCGGATATCGTGCAGATGACGATGGCTTTCTTGCCGGCGCGGGCCGCGTTCATATACAGCGCCGCCGCTTCCATCTCCACGGCCAGCACCTTCATTTTCCGCCATTGTTCCGTCGTGGGCGTGTCGGGGTAGAAAACGTCTGACGAGAGGATATTCCCCACTTTGTAATTGACGCCAAGTTTGTCGCAGGCGTCCGCGGCTTTGCGGAGCAGGGAGAAATCGGCGATGGGGGCAAACGTGCCGGGAAGATTGAACTGCGCCCCGTAATTGGAATCGGTACAGGCTCCCTGGGCCAGCACGAGGTCTCCCAGGTGCAGGTCGTAGCTGTAGGATCCGGCGGAACCCACGCGGATGACGGTGTCCACATCATAGAAGTTGTAGAGTTCGTAGGTGTAAATGCCGATGGAGGGCATTCCCATGCCGTGCCCCATGATGCTCAGGCGCTTCCCGTGATAGGTCCCCGTATAACCCAGCATTCCGCGGACCTCATTGATGAGGACCGGATTTTCCAGATAGTTTTCCGCCATGAATTTGGCGCGGAGCGGATCTCCGCCCATGATGACGGTTTTGGCGATTTCGCCGTATTGTGCTCCGATATGGGGTGAAGGTGCAGACATAATCTCTTTACTCAAAATTAATAACTGATCATCCTGACATTCTTCTGGGATATCATTCCCGGAATGTCGATATCCGTTGCCTTGTCGGTGTAGAAAAACACGCAGTCGGAGACGGAAATGCCATGTATCGTTTCCAAGGTTCCTTTTGCGCGGATGGCGGTATTGCAGCCGCGGCATACGACGCCGGAAATGGTGATGTCGGTGAATTCCGGCACAAAATCGTTCTTGTTCGACGCTTTCTTTTCCTTTCCTCCGGCGGGACGGTCCACGTAGTCGGTCTGGAAAACAATCGACTCGTCCTTGATGTCGGTCATGCAGATGTCGCTGATACGGATATTTTGCGTCAGTCCTCCGCGTTCGGGCGCGCTTTTGAACCGCAGGCCCGTATCCGTTCCGCTGAAAGTATTGTTGCGGACGATGATGTCCTGCATGCCGCCGGAGAATTCGGATCCGATGACAAAACCGCCGTGGGCGTGGAAGACGATGTTGTTCTCGATGAGGATGTCCTTGCAGGGGCCTTCCTCAAGTCCTTTCTGGCCTACGCCGCCCTTGAGGCAGATGCCGTCGTCACCTACATCCACGGTGCACCCGCTGATATGTACGCGGACGCACTGCATGATGTCGATTCCGTCGCCGTTCTGGGCATTCCAGGGGCAACGGACGAACACATCCCGGATGGTGACGTCACTGCAGCGCTGGGGGACAAGGTGGAATTTGGGGGCGTTCTGGAGAATGACGCCACTGACGTTCACGCGCTCGCAGTCGCTGAAGCGGATCAGATGGGTACGTAGTTTTTCCTGCGCCATCCAGGTCGGTGCGATATCTTCATAGTGCTTGAGCCCGAAGGGATACCATGCGCTCTCGTCCGCCGTGAGCGTGCCGCCCATGCGGCGGAAGACCTTCCATTCCGTATCGCTGACCTTGCTGCGCTTGACAGGCCGCCACCAGGCGCCGTTCCCGTCGATAATCCCTTCGCCGCTGATGCTCACGTCGTGCTTCTTGGAGGCACTGATGCAGGGAGGGACCTTTTTCCCGTCGAAGAAATCCTTCTTGTCCGGTGAGAAAAGGATGACCGCCCCGCGTTCCAGGTACAGGTCTGTGCAACTGGGAAGCGCAATAGGTCCGGTAAGGAAAATGCCGGCGGGCACGACAAGCCGTCCGCCGCCGCCCTTTTCGAGGGCTTCGAATGCACGGGCGAATGCGGCGGTATTGAGTTCCACGCCATCGGAGATGCCGCCGAAATCGAGCAGGGAAACACTGTTTTCCGGAATATTGACCGGAGCGGGCAATACCTCCTGCGCGCGAAGGAAAAGGGCGGAAAGCAGGAGACTGATAAGGGTTATTGTTTTACGCATAATCCCCAAATATAGGAAAAAAATGTTTTTTATTGTAATTTTGTCGAAGATATGAAGCGTTTTCTGTTCATGAGGCTGTTGTTCCCGCTGCTTTCGTTCCTTTCGGGAGCGGCATTGCACGCGCAATCATTTGAAGTGGAGGGAAATGTGTTTTTCCGGGATTCCACGCTGGTTCCCGCATCCTATATTACCGTCTATTGTCCCTCGCTCGGTACGGGAACCCTGACCGACGAGGCGGGCCGTTTCTCCATGCGGCTTCCTGTAAAAGGCTCCCATAAACTGGAATTTTCCAGGATGGGATACAGGACGGAGGAACGGGAAGTGGCGTACGTCGGAACCGGCGTTCAGGAAGTCCCGCCCGTATATATGGAATTGCAGCCCATTTTCCTGGCGTCGGCTTATGTGACTCCGGACGGGAAATCCCCCGCGGAATACATTCTTTCGCAGGTCTGGAAAACGGCAAAGTCCAACCGGGCCAGACTGGGTGATTACGGGGCATACGTGAACTACAACCTCTCCACGCACCAGATGCCGCTTCTCAAGGAATTGGCTTCCGGCTTTGCGAGGGGCATGATCCAGCCGGCCGTTTACGCGACGGGCTACGGGCCGCTGATCAATTACTGTTTCAAAAACGATGACGTGGCCGTCAAGGCTTCCCTGACGCGTACCGTGATAGCCGGAAAGACGACGGACTCCGCGCAGCGGCTGCTGAGCAGCAACCAGGTGCTTCCGAAGGCCGTCCGCAAGAATGTATTATCGCTTTTTTCGCTGGTGGACCTGTATGGCATGCTTTACGGCGAGAAGAAGGAATGGGGCCGGAAGTTTTCCCAGAAGCATCAATTTTCGCTTGTGGGGACCTATGAGTATGGCGGGCATCTCGTGGACATCCTTTACTGGAAAAACAGGCATAGCGGTTTTACGGCCACGGTCCATATCGTGGAGGATCTGTGGGGGATATTGCGCATTGAGGTGGGCCGGGGAAAAGAGGTCATGCGCTGCGAGGCCCGCGACAACGGACGGGGGATATACATGCCTGTGACGCTGGTTCTTAAACCCAGCCTCTCCCTTGTCAACGAGGAGAACCTGCCGAAGGTGGTGGACGACCTGGAAAAGAGCAAGGACATCAGCAAAGGTACGGCCCGCCGTGCCCGGAAACTTATCGAGGAAAACAAAGGGAACCTCAATCCCTCAGTAACCATAGGATACAGCGTAAAATACTTTAAGCCATGATGACGACCCAGCAGCTCCGTCTTCCCTGCTATATGACGGATTTCCAGTACCGGATGCGCCCGACAGCATTTATGGACCTTGCGCAGCAGATTGGTGAAGACGATGCCGAGGAAGGCGGTTTCGGCTTTTCTTTCCTGAGAGAACGTGGCCTCGCGTGGGTGCTGGCCCGTCAGAGCGTGGAGTTCCATACGCTTCCGCGCTTCAAGGACTCTCTGGAGATGCAGACCTGGCACAGGGGGGTGAGCGGACCGTTCTATATCCGTGACTACCGGCTGCTTGCCGAGGACGGGACTGTGGCGGTAGCCTCTTCCAGCTCCTGGGTGCTGCTGGATCTGAAAACGAGGGCGATGGTGATGCCCGGAAAGGTGGATCTTCCCGCCGTGTCGGATGCCGCTCCCGGGCAGCATGCGCTGGAGGGTTATGCGACCAAGGTGATTCCGCAACGCGGCGTCCCCTGGAAGCGGGCGGGGGAGCGGACGGCCCTCTTCTCGGACATCGATTATAACAACCACGTCAATAACGTGCGTTATATCGGCTGGGCCCTGGACGTGCTGCCGATGGAAGTGCTTGCCCAAAAACCCCTGCGCAGCCTTTCCATCAACTTCAATCACGAAGTCCATCCCGGCGAGACGGCGGAACTCTATTTACAGGAAAACCCCTCCGGCGAGTACTTCGTGGAGGGGCAGGTAGAAAGCCGTCAGGCTTTTATTGTTCGTCTTCAAGTCTGAGGTGCTGCACGTAGATGGCCTTCATCTTCGCGGCACGGCGCTTGACGGAGGGTTTCTCGAAGTTCTTGCGCGCACGCATCTCGCGGACAGCCCCCGTCTTCTCGAACTTGCGCTTGAACTTTTTTAAAGCGCGTTCGATATTGTCGCCTTCTTTTACCGGTACGATAATCATTCCTTAAATCACCCCCTTTTTCTTTTGCGGGTGCAAAGGTAGATAATTTTTTCTAAAAGACAACATCCCGTCCGTCGCTTTTTCGCGGATGTGCACGATGCGGCGGTCCCGCACGGCAACGTCCGCCGGATCAATCAGATAAACGGGACAGTCGGGGCGTGCAAAGGTATAGAGGCTTGCAGCGGGGTACACCTGCATCGACGTACCGACGATGAGCAGGATATCCGCCTGGGCGACGATGCGGGCGGCTTCCTCGATTTTGGGTACCTGTTCTCCGAAGAACACGATATGCGGCCGCAACTGCACACCTTTCGGGGAGAGGTCCCCCAGCGAAACCTTTCCGTAGCCTATATCCATGACCTGTTTCTCGGAATAGTCGTCCTCCCAGGTGCAGCTGTCCTGCGGACGGACTTTTGTCACCTCGCCGTGGAGGTGAAGCACGCGGGAACTTCCCGCCCTTTCATGCAGGTCGTCCACATTCTGGGTAATCACGTCTGCGATAAAATCCTTCTCCAGCGCGGCGATGGCCTTGTGCGCCCCGTTCGGGACGCAGTCCTTCAGTTTTTCCCGCTGTTGGTTGTAAAACTCCAGCACCAGGCCGGGATTCCGTCTCCAGCCCTCGGCGGAAGCGACCTCCATCGGGTCATACTGATCCCAGAGGCCCCCGTTGTCACGGTAAGTCCCGAGTCCGCTTTCGGCGCTGACCCCGGCACCTGTAAGTATGGCAATACGTTGTGGCATCCCTATATTTCTTTGTATTCCAGTTTAAAATAATCCCGGCGGGCCCAGTACTCGAAGAGCGGGTCCAGGAAACGGGTTTTCCCGTCGTCGTCGAAGGTGATGATTTCTTTTTTGCAGAGCGCTTCCTTTACCCGGCAGACGTTGGCGGAGGAATGCAGCTCGAATTTCCGGATGACGCTTACGCTGCTGAACTGGTCAAATCCTTCGAGCAAGGCGAGCAGCAGGTTCACCTGAAAGCCGGTAAGTCCCGCCATCGTCGCCCGGAAATGTGGTTCATGTAGGGCGACGAGCGAGTCCAGTGCGGCATTCATCGCCGGGGCCATCAGGTAGCCGCGGGTGGTTGAATCGCAGATGGCGCAGAACTGGTTCAGGTAACCCAGGTGGCAGCGCAGCAGGCGGCAGGCGGCAATCAGAAGGTTCCGGTCAGGGACCTTGCCGCTGGTCAGGAAGCCGCGGTTCATGAAATCGGCGATGTCGCGCTCATCTACATCCTGCAACGGAAGCACCACGGCATTCCGGCGGAAAAAATGCCTTTTATTCAGCAGGAATTTCATCGCATTGACGGCCGATGCGCAGAGGATGTAACTGACGGACGGGCCGCCGCCCTCCGTGGAAAAGCATTGCTCAAGCTGCGCGCAGATATCTTCCCCGCAGCCGGTCAGCAGTACATTCTGGAATTCGTCAAGGATGACCGTTATCTGTATTCCGCGCTCGCGTGCGATGGCATAGGGGAGCGCGAACACCGCGCGAAGGTCGCGTTCGTCCGCCTCCCAGCCCAGGGACAGGATTTCGCTTCCACCGCTGTATCGTTCCGGATCGAAGACCAGATGTGAGTTTTCCAGATGTTTTTCCGCCAGGGCCGCATACTCGACGGGCGTGGACCCGGCTGCCGCAAGGACTGCGGATCCGAGGCGCAGGGCGAGGACGGAGGCGCTGCGGATATCCAGCAGGGAGCAGTGCACGGCGATGCTTCCGCGCGAGTTTACCCGCTGCTGGAATACAGCCTGGTCAATGAGGGAAGTCTTTCCGGTTTTAGGGGCGGAATAGAGAATGACGTTCTCTCCCTGCGAGAGCAGGTTCCCCAGTACGGAAAGTTCTTGCTTGCGCCCGATAAAATTCTTGCCTGTCGCCGGCCGGGTGTAGTTGAAGTACATATTGCAAAGATAATATTTTATCCAAAAATTTTGCAGAAATAAGAAAATGGACTAAATTTGCGGGCTTTAAAAATCAGATGACCGTCAAGCCATTGACAAAGAGCCGCCCCCGGGGTGGCCGCTTGCGGCCGGAACTTTAAAAAGAATAAAGTTTTTATGTACGCAATCGTTGACATTGCAGGCCAGCAGTTCAAAGTGGAAGCTGGAAATGAAATCTTTGTCCCCCGGCTTCCGGAGGCCAAGGATGCAGAAGTAGCGTTCGACAAAGTGCTTCTCGTCGAAGACGGGGGCGCCGTCAAGGTCGGTACGCCCTATGTGGAAGGAGCCGTGGTGAAGGCCACCGTTCTGGATGACTCCGTGAAGGCGGACAAGGTTTTGGTTTTCAAGAAGATCCGTCGCAAGGGTTTCCAGAAACTCAATGGCCACCGTCAGAAACTTACCAAGGTCAAAATCAACGAAATCGCTTAAAGGAAGAAGACTATGGCACACAAGAAAGGTCAATCCAGTTCGAAGAACGGTCGTGAGTCACAAAGCAAGCGCTTGGGTCTCAAGAAATTCGGCGGCGAGGTCGTGAAAGCCGGAAACATTATCGTGCGTCAGAGGGGCACCGTCCATAATCCCGCCCGCGGGGTCGGGATGGGTAAGGACCATACGCTCTATGCGCTCATTGACGGTACCGTCAAGTTTACGCGCAAGAAGGACGACAAGTCCTACGTCTCTGTTATTCCGTTCGAGAGCTAATTCGAAGGGAGTCACGCACTGGAATGAAGACTTACGCTTCGATGGGAGTGTAGGTCTTTTTTTGTTAGAAAAGACACTCACAATAAAATCATAGATATGCTTACGCTCAAGATGCTCCGCGATGACAGGCGGAAAGTCATAGAAAAACTGAAGATTAAGAACTTTGATGCAGAGGCCATCGTGGACAAGGTGCTTGAACTCGATGCGCTGAGGCGTTCCGCCCAGACCGAGAGCGATTCCCTGCTCTCCGCACAGAAGCAGAAGGCCGCCGCCATCGGCGCGTTCATGAAGCAGGGCCTCAAGGAAGAGGCGGAGAAGGTCAAGGCGGAAGTCGCCGCCCTGAAGCAGAAATCTTCGGAACTCATCGCCAGGGGAGAAGCCGCCGCGCGTGAAATGGAAGCGCAGCTCGTGCTCCTTCCCAACCTGCCCTGCGACCTCGTGCCCGAGGGCAAGGGCGCGGAAGACAATCTTGTCGTAAAAATGGGCGGTCCCGAGGTGAATCTGCCCGAAAATGCCCTTCCGCACTGGGAACTGGCCAAGAAATATGACATTATCGACTTTGACCTCGGCGTCAAGATTACCGGTGCCGGCTTCCCCGTTTATAAGGGCAAAGGCGCGAAACTGCAGCGTGCGCTCATCAATTTCTTCCTGGACTGCAATACGGCAGCGGGATATAAGGAGGTGGAGCCGCCGGTGATGGTGAATGCCGCATCCGGTTTCGGCACGGGCCAGCTTCCCGACAAGGAAGGCCAGATGTATCACGCTACCGTCGATGATTTTTATATGGTTCCTACCGCCGAGGTTCCCGTGACCAATATTTTCCGCGACGAAATCCTTGCTCCGGCGGCGCTCCCGCAGAAGCTTACCGCCTATACGCCCTGCTTCCGCCGCGAGGCCGGTTCTTACGGCAAGGATGTGCGCGGGCTCAACCGCCTGCACCAGTTTGACAAGGTGGAAATCGTGCGCGTGGAAAAACCGGAGGACAGTTATGCCGCTCTGGATGAGATGGTGGCCCATGTCGAGGGCATCGTCAATCAGCTCGGGCTGCGCTACCGCATCCTGCGCCTTTGCGGCGGGGATATGTCCTTCACTTCCGCGATTACCTACGATTTCGAACTCTGGTCCGCGGCCCAGGGAAGGTGGCTGGAGATTTCTTCCGTTTCCAACTTCGAGTCCTATCAGGCCAACCGCCTGCATCTGCGCTGGCGGGACGAAGAAGGCAAAATCCAGCTCTGCCATACCCTGAACGGCAGTTCGCTTGCACTTCCCCGTGTCGTCGCCGCCCTCCTGGAAGACAACCAGACCCCGGAGGGAATCATCATTCCCGAAGTACTGAGGCCATACACCGGTTTTGACAGGATTGATTAAGGACTGCACCATATTAGGCATCGACCCCGGAACCAATCTCCTTGGTTTCGGGATTGTGCGTGTCAAGGGGGGACATCCGGGCTTCGTGGATATGGGGGTCCTGGATATCAGGAAACTGAAGGATCCTTACGAAAAACTCGCTTGCATTTATCGGAAAGTGGATGCGCTTTGCACGCTCCATGCCCCGGACCATCTCGCCATCGAATCGCCGTTTTACGGCAAGAACGCCCAGGTCATTCTCAAACTGGGGCGGGCGCAGGGGGCTGTGATGGCCGCGGCGTTTTCCCATGGGTCAAACGTTACGGAGTATGCCCCCAGGCGGGCGAAGGAAGTGATCTGCGGGAATGGGGCGGCCTCCAAGGAACAGGTCAGCCTGATGGTGCAGAATACTTTAGGCATAAAATTTGATGAAAGGTACCTCGATGCGACCGATGCGCTTGCCATCGCCATGTGCCACTACTATCAGCTCGGAAGCCCGCTTGCCGCAAAGGGCGGTGCGGGCTCCTGGGAGAAATTCATCAAGGACCATCCAGAAAGGATCAAATGAAACCGTTGTTTCGCCTTCTTTCCCTCTGTGCCGGAATTCTTTTTTTCAGCACATCCCTTTACGCGCAGAACGTTACGATAAAAGCTGTCCTGAAAGACGCTTCCAGCGGTGAGCCCGTCAGTTTCGCTACCGTTTCCCTTACCCGGGAAAATGCTTCCAGGGCGGATAAATATTCCCTTTCCTCCGAAGACGGAGCCGTGAGCATCGGCGCCGTGCGCCCCGGGAAGTACCAGTTCAAGGCTGAATTGATGGGATACCGGCCCTTTACCCTGGACGTGGCACCCGTCTCCGGCGACCTGGACCTTGGAGAACTGAAGATGACCCCGGAAACCGAGATTCTCGATGCCGCCACGGTGACGGCTGTCGGCAATCCCATCATCGTCAAGAAAGATACCGTCGAGTATAATGCCAATGCCTATAAGACGACGGACAATGACGTTCTGGAGGACCTGTTGAAAAAACTTCCGGGCGTGGAAGTCTCGGAGAACGGCTCCATCACCTGGAATGGCGAGACCATCAAGAAAATAACCATAGACGGCAAGACTTTCTTTCTCGATGACCCGCAACTCGCCTCCAAGAACATTCCAGCCAAGGCCATCAATAAACTGAAGGTCATCGAAAAGAAGTCGGAACAGGCCCAGTTTACCGGCATCGACGACGGGGAAGAGGAAATGGTCATCGACCTGAGCCTCAAGAAGGGCATGATGAAAGGGCTTTTCGGGAATCTCATGGCCGGCGGAGGACATGATATCCCCTCCAAGTCCAACACGATGAGCGACTGGCGCTTCCAGGGAGCCGGTTTCCTCGGGCGGTTTAAGGATAAATCGCAGATCAGCGTCATCCTCAATGCCAACAATACCAACAACCGTGCATTCAATGACCTTGCCGGATCCATGATGCAGGGGCTGCGTGGCGGCGGTGGCGGATATGGCCAGGGACAGGGCGGCTGGGGCCGTTCCAACGGTATCACGACCTCTTACATGGCGGGCGTGAACGGGGCCTGGGACCTGCTGGACGACAAGATGAACCTTGGCGGGAATTACCTTTTCAACCGTACGGAAAAGGATGTGCTGGAGTCGTCCCTGAAGACGACCTACCTGGAATCCGGCGACATGCTCTACCAATCGGACGGCAACAGCAATACGGTCAGCAACGGACACCGTTTCGGCGTGCGGCTGGAGCATAAATTCTCTGAAAACACCTCCATCCTCTTCGAACCCCAGGTGAATTTCGGCGACGGGTATTACTCCCAGGGCAGCAATGCCGATACCTATCGCGGCAATACGGATTCGCGCGTCAACAGTTCCCGGACCCTCAATATGGGACGCAACCGCAATGTCTCGACCAGCGGCTGGTTCCTGCTCCGGCAGCGGCTCGGGGCGCCCGGGCGTACGTTGACCGCCTTTGCCCGCTACAGTTTTTCAGACAACCGGATGTTCGACGGCCTGAACATGAGCAATACCTGTACTTACGGCGATGAAGGTGACGACATTGTCCGGATCCGGCAGCGCTTTACGAACAATGCCCAAAGCACGAGCGTCGGCGGCCGCGTTACCTATACCCAGCCCCTCTCCGGCAATTTCTATCTGGAGGCCAATTACGGCTACAACTGGGCGCAGTCCTCCTCCGACAAATCGACATTCGATTTCGGCGGCGGCAAGGAAGTGCAGAACTTTAATTACTCGAATAAAATCTTGAACCGGAGCAGCAACCATGAAATCGGCGCAAACGCCCTTTTTCAGACTGAAAAATTCCGCGCCCAGCTGGGTTTTGCGGCGCTGCCCACCACCACGTACAACAGGACGACCCGCTATAATAGCGAGACGGATGCCTTTGAGCCGATGGAATATGACCCGGGTACCCGCTGGTTCTGGTCTCCCCAGGCGATGCTCTGGTGGGAGATGGGGGACAATTCCAATGCCCGTCTTTTCTACCGCGGCCGTGCAGGTCAGCCCTCCACCTCGCAATTGATGCCGGTGCCGGACAACACCAATCCGCTGTCGGTGAGTTTCGGTAATCCCACCCTGAATCCGTATTTCACGCACTCCATCCGGGGCGGCGTGCGCTATAACAATAAAAAGAACTTCTCTTCGTTCAATCTCCGTCTTAATGCCTCCGTCGTGCAGGACCCTGTCGTCAACGCCAGCTGGTATGACGAGGGCGGGGCACAATATTCCATGCCCTTCAACGGCCCGCTTTCCGCCAGTGCCGGGATTAACGGATTCCTGAACCTCCCGGTGGCCAAATCCGGCTTTACCATAGAGAATACCCTCCGGGCGAACTGGTCCATGAACACTTCCTATATCGGTGAAAATATTGACATGACCCTTTACCGGAAAGACGGGTACTATGCCTTCATGGAGCAGTTTATCAAGGACTTTGCGGACAGGGATTACTATGAAGCGCATATTACCCGGAACAATATCCACAACCTCAATGCCTTCGAGCGGCTGACCCTGACCTGGCGCAACAACGCCCTTGAAATTTCCGCTTCCGGGCGTACGCGGGTGAACCACTCCTGGTATACGGTCTCCCGGGCAGGCTCCGATGCCACGACCTGGAACAATCAGGTGCGTGCCACCGTGAACTGGACCTGGGACCTGGCCGGGCTCGCTTTCAAGAGCCAGTTCAGCTACAACTGGTATAACGGGTACACCACGCCGCAGGATTCCGAATATATCCTGGATGCTGAAATCCAGAAACTGCTGTTCAAGAAGCAGTTTACCCTTGCCCTCAAGGGATATGACGTCCTCGGACAGGCCAAGAACCTGGATGTCACGGACAATGCGAACTACCATACCGAGTCCGTGAACAATACGCTGGGACGCTACGTCGTCCTGTCGCTGACCTGGCGCTTCGGCAGTTTTTCCGGCCGTCAGGGCGGAATGCCTGGCGGTTATGGCGGAAGGCGCCCGCCGCGATTCTAGGTAGTTGCTTGCGAAAAGCAACTTTTTTCTTAATTTTGCGGTCTGGCTATGCTGTATGATTTGCTGAAAGCGTTTTTGATAGGGATCTGCGCCTCTGCGCCGATCGGCCCCGTGGTCATATACGTCTTGCAGATCACTCTCACGAGGAACCTCCGTGCAGGCTTCGCCACCGGTATCGGTTCCGCCATCATCGACACTTTGTACGCCGCCGTGGCCCTTTTTGCCGTTTCCCTGGTCCAGAACATCATCATCACCCATCAGGGCTGGATTATGCTTTCGGCGGGTTGCTGATTATCTATGTCGGCACCGGCATGCTTTTCAAGGACCCGATGCGTAATGTGGGGAAGCCGATTACTGCCAGCAGTTATTTCGGATATGCGATCCAGTCGGCGGGCTGTGCGTTGGCCAATCCCGGCGCCCTGGCCTTTATGTTTGCGCTGGTCGCGCTTTTCTCGGACACCGGGGCGTCCCGGGCTCCGGTCTGGGCCATGGTGCTGATGGTGTTTCTCGGTGCCCTTTCCTTTTGGTTCTGCTTTTCCTGGGGCGTCAACATGTTGCGCAAAAAAATCGACAATGGCCTCATTTACAAATTGAGCAAGGTCACCGGATGCGTGGTCATGGTGCTCGGTGTCGTGCTGGTTTCCCGAGGCGTAATCCTTTTCATCGATGAACCGTTTTTTTAGCCATTGGGCCGTAAAAATGCTGCTCGGCGGAGTTGCGGCGGTGGCGGGGATATTGCTCGTTACCGGCCTGCTCCTGAATGTCGGCACCCGGCACAACCGCGAACTTTCAGTCCCGGATTTTACGAACATGACCTGGTTCGAAGCCTTGGGAGAAGCGTCCCTCGCCGGTGTGAAGGTGCAGGTTTCCGACTCCGTGTATGTCCGCAAGGCAAAGCCCGGCGTTGTCCTGAGCCAGAATCCCGCACCCGGCGAGCATGTCAAGAAGGGACGCCGTATTTTTCTGACGGTCAATGCGCTTACGCCGATGAAGGTGACTGTGCCCGATGTGCGGAAGATTACGCTTCGGCAGGCCAAATCCGAACTTTCCGCGGCGAACCTCAGTCTCGCGCGGATCCAGTATGTAGGGGATATTTCCTCCAACCGAGTGGTGGAACAACTGTACCGTGGACGTCCCGTACGTCCCGGTACCCGCCTTAATGCCGGTTCTCCCATTACGCTGCGGGTGACGACCAACGGCTCCGAACAGGCCTGGATGCCGGACGTCATCGGCCGGAAGTATCTCAACGCCGTTGACCTGGTGCAGGAAAATTACCTGAATCCCGTGCGTCTTCGCTTTGACGCTTCGGTCCGCAGTTATGCGGATTCCCTCAGTGCCGTCGTGTATGCCCAGGACCCCGGCCCTTCCGAAGGCCCGTTCCCCCTGGGTGCCGAAGTTACCCTCTACCTTTCTCCCGATGCCGGAAAACGGACTGGAAGATAGTGCGCTGGACTTGATGTTCGAGCACTTCCGCCTGGTGGTGGATCCCGGACAGGCGCCCCTGCGTCTGGACAAGTATATGGCGGCGCACCTCGAGGATACCTCCCGTCACCGGATCCAGCTTGCCATCAAGGAGGGCTATGTGTTCGTAGGGGAGAAGACCGTCAAGGCGAATTTCATCGTCCGGCCGGGAGATGTCATCCGCTTCATGATGCCTTACCGGCGCCGCGGCGTGGAAATCCTGCCCCAGGACATCCCGCTCGATATCTGTTATGAGGATGAAGATGTGCTGGTGCTCAACAAACCCGCCGGCATGGTGGTGCATCCCGGTCACGGGCATTATGACGGCACTCTGGTGAACGCCCTCGCCTTCCATCTGGGAATTACGCCGGGTGCGGACGGGGACGAAAGGATGGGCATGCTGGTACACCGCATCGACAAGGATACATCGGGCCTGCTTGCCGTCGCCAAGAACGACGAAGCGCAGCTGCGTCTCGCAAAGCAGTTCTTCGAACACAGTATAGACCGCCGCTACCGTGCCATCGTTTGGGGTGATATCCGTGATGACGAAGGGACCATCGACGCGCCGCTGGCCCGGGATGCTTCCGACCGCCTGCGCTTTGCGGTACAGACCGATCCTGACAAGGGCAAACGCGCGGTGACCCATTATAAGGTGCTGGAGCGATTCGGCTTCGTTACCTTTATAGAATGTAAGCTTGAAACCGGCCGGACGCATCAGATACGCGTGCACATGAGCAGCATCGGGCATCCTATTTTCGGCGACGGTCGATACAGTGGAACGGACATCCGCAAGGGAACCATCTATGCCAAGTATAAGCGTTTTATTGCCAACTGCTTCGAACTCTGCCCGAGGCAGGCGCTTCATGCGCAAACCCTGGGCTTTGTGCATCCCTCTACAGGGAAGTGGCTGCAATTCAGTGCTCCGCTTCCCGCCGACATGACGAACCTTTTGGATAAATGGCGCCGCTACTGCGCCCAAATGCCTGCGGAATGAAAGGCCAAGGGAATCATATCCAAAGCCGTCGGTGGCGTATTTGGGCGCTGAGCCTTCTATCGGGCGTGCTGCTCAGCATCCCCTGGCTGGTGCCGCACTGCGCCCCGGCCGCCCTTTTCGCCTTCGTCCCGCTCCTGCTTGCCGAGCGGGAAGTCCGCCGCAGCGGGCGGCGCGGTTTCTTCCTTTGCCATTATTCGTGCTTCGTGCTCTGGAATGCGCTGACGACCTTTTGGGTATGTAACGCGACGGTCGGCGGAGGCCTGTTCGCCATTTTCGCGAATGCCCTGAAGATGTCCCTTATCTTCGAGTTGTTCCGGCTCGCACGCAAAAAATGGACCGGTGCATTGCCGTACCTGCTGCTTGCTTCCGTGTGGATGGCCTGGGAACATTTGTATTTCGATGTGCAGATTTCCTGGCCCTGGCTGGTGCTGGGAAATGCCCTGGCCGGCAGCACGGAACTCGCGCAATGGTACGAATATACAGGCACAATGGGAGGATCGTTATGGATCTGGGCTTCGAATCTTCTCCTCCTTGCCCTGGTCCTTCGCCTGCCGTCCCGGCTTCCCCGGCGACGCCGGCTTGCGTTCCGGTTTGTCGCGATGGCGGTCCTGCTGCTGCCTCCCGCCTTCTCGCTCGGAATGTTCGCGCATTTCCGGGAAGCGGAAGAGGGGCGTGTGGATGTCGTTATCGGCCAGCCGAACTTCGACCCGTATCACAAGTTCGAAAGTATGACCCAGGAGCAGCAGGATGAGGTGTTGCTGCGCCTGTTTGCGTCTGCGGCAGGCGCGGACTCCGCCCGTCCGACGCTCTTCATTGCGCCGGAGACCTTTACCGCTTCCTATATCCTGAAGGGGGCGACCGGCCCCAATGCCACCGTACAACGCTTTTCGGCTTTCCTTGAGCGGTACCCCCGCAGCGCGATACTTTTCGGCGCTTCCACCTACGATATCTATGGCCCAGGTCCGGCTCCCTCACCCGTAGCCCGCAGGTTGGGCGACGGCTGGCTGGACTCGCACAACAGCGCCTTGCTCCAGGATGCCGCCGGTGACGTGCAGGTGTATCACAAGTCCCGCCTGGTCGTGGGAACGGAACTGACGCCTTTCCCGAAGATTTTCGTGCCCATCGACGATGCACTGGGCGGAGTGATGGGCCGCTGCACCGGGCAGAAGGAGGCGGGCGTGCTACGTTTCGGCGATGTGCCCCTGGGCTGCGCCGTCTGCTATGAATCGGTCTTCCCGGAATATTGTACGCAATATGTGCGGAAGGGGGCAAAGGTCCTGACGGTCATCACCAACGATGCCTGGTGGGGGAATACGCCGGGCTATCGGCAGCATTTCAGTTATTCGCGCCTGCGTGCCATCGAATTGCGGCGGGATATCGCACGCTGCGGCAACACCGGCATCAGCGCCTTCATCAACCAGCGGGGCGATGTGGTCTCCCGCGGCCCCTGGTGGAAGGAAGCGGTGCTCGAAGGGAAAGTCGGGCTGAATTCGGAAAAAACCTTCTTTGTGCGTTACGGCGACGTTATCGGGCGGGTTTCCTGCCTCTCCTCCCTGCTTCTGCTGCTTCTGCTCGCCGTTTCTTGTTTCAGGAAGTCTGGCGTTTAGTGCGTGAGGTAATTCCCGGGGTATTTCGCCGTAAGGTGCATTTCCTCGTAGAGTGCCTGGATACGCTTCATGTCGGTGCGGGCGTCATCGGTCAGTTCCACTTTCCGCCCCCGGCCGATGCGCTTGGTTCCCCAGTCGAAATATCCCAGGTACACGGGCACATTGGCGTGGCGGGCAATCATATGGAAACCGGTTTTCCAGTTCCTGACAGGTTTGCGCGTTCCTTCAGGTGCAATGGCCAGGTGGAAATGCTTCTCCTGTTCCATCGCATGGATGACGCTCATGACGAGTTTGGTGGCGTTGGACCTGTCCACGGGGACGGCGCCCATAGCGCGGAGCAGCCAACTCAGCGGCGGTACGAACATTTCCTTTTTTACCAGACATTTTGCGTTGCCGCCGATAGACTCATAATATAGGTATGATATAAAGAAATCCCAGATGGAGGTGTGCGGTGCGCCGAGAATAATACATTTATCTTCTTCCGGAAGCGGTTCTCCCACCGTCCAACCCAGCTTCCTGAGCAGCCAGCCACAAAATTTTCTATGCATAAGATATGTCAGTTTTGGAGATTTTTCTCTGCAAAAATCATACCTTGGGACCGGGCGTAAATTTGGTTTTGTGGGGGAAACTTTTTACTTTTGAAAAACGGAAATGATATTGTTTTATGGTGAGAGACTTTACGGCTGCAATTGGCGGCTATCTATCGCGTCTTGGCGAAGCGCTGGACCGGGTGGACCGGCAGGCACTGAATGAGATAATGAATGTCCTGGAAGCGGCGCGGCTTGACGGCCGGGGTGTTTTCGTGATGGGTAACGGCGGGTCGGCGGCAACAGCTTCCCATTTTGTATGCGATTTCAACAAAGGCATATCGATGAGCAAGGACTGTCGCTATCGCATGATGTGCCTTAATGACAATGTGCCCTCGCTCATGGCAATTGCCAATGACCTTTCCTATGATGATATCTTTTTGGAACAACTGAAAAATTTTCTCAGGGAGGGTGATGTTGTGCTGGGAATTTCCGGGTCCGGGAACTCTGAAAATGTTATCCGTGCCTTGCGCTGGGCGGCCGAAAACGGAGCTGTTACAGTGGGGTTCACGGGTTATGACGGAGGCTCCGTGAAGCAAATATGCCGGTATAATCTGCATATACCGCTGAATGACATGCAGATAGTGGAGGATTTGCATTTGATTGCCAACCATTGTATGATGAAGATTCTCTGCGAAGCGTGAAAAAAATCAAAAAAAGTTGAAAAAAATTTGTGGATTAAAAAAAAGTGTTTACCTTTGCATCCCCGTTCGAGAAACGGGCACACGAAAGATCTTTGAAAGACTGATTGGAAAGTACAAGCAAGTACCGAGAAACAATAGTAAACGAGAGCGTTGATTCTTTTGGAATCAAGAGAGCGTCAGGTTCAAGCTGAGAATTTGAATATACAAAGAAGAGTTTGATCCTGGCTC
>JAFSVL010000069.1 GCA_017445015.1 Bacteroidales bacterium
CCATCGGAAAGGGCTATGTGTTCCCTACGGATATCACAGACCTTCGCAAAGGCCTTCTCTCCGCTTATCCCGAGAGTGAGTTGAGGCTGAATACGGCCGAATCCCGGCAGAACGATTTCTTCTGGCAATAAATATATGTAAGCGATATGAGAAAGGTTATTATGACAGCACCGAAGACGATAGAGGTGCAGAACGATGCTCCGGCTCCGAAAGCCGAAGACCTGAAAGGAAACGAAATTCTTTTGAACATCAAACGTATCGGTATTTGCGGATCCGAGATTCATTCCTATCACGGCCTGCATCCCTCCTGTATCTATCCTGTGGTGCAGGGACACGAGTATTCCGGTATCGTCGTCGCAGTGGGGCCGGATGTGAAAGCTTTCAAGCCGGGTGATCACGTGACGGCACGTCCGCAGCTTGTGTGCGGCGAGTGCAATCCCTGCAAGCACGGCCGCTACAATATCTGCGAGCACCTGAAGGTCCAGGCCTTCCACGCGGATGGCGCCGCTCAGGATTATTTCGTCGTGACCGAGGACCGGACCGTGCTGCTGCCGGAGGAAATGCCGCTGGATTTCGGCGCGATGATCGAACCCACCGCCGTGGGCGCGCACGCCACCAGCCGGGCTCCGCTTGCGGGCCGCAACGTGGTGGTATCCGGAGCGGGGACCATCGGCAACCTCATCGCCCAGTTCGCCCAGGCGCGCGGGGCGGCCAAGGTGCTGATTACGGATATCAGCGACCTGCGTCTCGCCAAGGCGCGCGAATGCGGCATCAAGTACACCCTGAACGTGAGCAAGACCCCGCTCGCGGAGGGCATAAAGGAGTTTTTCGGGGAAGAGGGGTACCAGGCCGCCTTTGAAGTGGCCGGCGTAGAATCCTCCATCCAGTCGCTGATGGCCACCATCGAAAAGGGCGGAGACATCGTGATCGTCGCAGTTTTTGCGCATAATCCAGTCATCAACATGGAACATCTCGGCGAACACGAGCTCAATCTGATAGGCACCCTTATGTATAAGCATGAGGACTACCTGAAGGCCGTCGAGGAGGTTTATAAAGGCACGATTAACCTCAAACCCCTTATCACCGACCGTTTCCCCCTCGAGAAGTTCGACGACGCCTACAAGTTCATCGACGCCCACAGGGAGACCTCGATGAAAGTGATGATTGACCTGGATATGCCTGTTTAGCAGGAAAGGGGTCTACATGGTCCGCAAGGGAATCATAGCCGTCGGCAACTGGATTGTCGACAACGTCAAATTCATCGGGGCGTATCCCCGGAAGGGAAACCTGACCACGATTTCCTCTCAGGAGGAGGGGTTGGGCGGATGCGCTCATAATGTCCTGGCCGACCTGGCCGCTATGCGCAGCGGCATCCCTCTTTTTGCGGGCGGCTGCATCGGGGCGGACAGATATGGCCAGATGTGTTTAGACGCCTGCGACCGCTTCGGGATAGACCGTTCCAATCTCATAGTCCTGGACGGGGAAGCGACCTCTTACACCGACGTAATGTCGGAGACTGGCGGGGACGGATCACGCACCTTTTTCCATTGCCGCGGTGCCAATGCGAAGCTTACCGTGGAGCAGGTTCTTGCCTCTAAATCTCCTGCACGGATATGCCATCTCGGGTACCTCCTGCTGCTCGATGCGCTGGATCAGGATGATCCGGAATACGGAGTGGCCGCAGCCCGGGCGCTGGAGGGCCTGCAGCGGCAGGGATACGAAACCTCGGTCGATGTGGTGTCGGAGGAAGGTGACCGGTATCGCAAGGTGGTACTTCCCTGTCTGAAATATATCGACTATCTGATTATCAACGAAGTGGAGGCAGACAACTGCCTAGGAACGCCGCTCCGCCGTGACGGGCGGCCGGATTTGCTTGCCATCAAGGAGGCCGCCAGCAGCCTGCTGGGGCTCGGCGTCCGTAAACTTGTCGTCATCCATTTCCCAGAAGGAGGTGTGGCTGCGGAGCGCAGCGGCGAGGTCTGCTACGCTTCCTCTTTCCCGGTCGACCGCGGCGAAATCGTGTCCTCTGTCGGAGCTGGTGATGCCTTCTGCGCCGGCGCGCTCTACGCCATCCACGAAGGATGGTCGTTGCGGGAAATGCTGGATTTCGCGGCGGCCAGCGCCCGTTTCAACCTGTTCAGCGCCACTTCCACAGGAGGCGCCCCCGAGTTAAAAACCATCCTGTCCTTCATTCGAAACAATAAATGCTTGTAAACCTTCAGGAAATCCTTACGCTCGCGGAGCGGGAAGGGAAAGCGATCGGAATGTTCAATGCCACGGGCTTCGACTCGCTGCAGGCCATTGTGGCAGCAGCGGAAGAACTGAATGAACCTGTCATTCTTGCCCATGCTGAGGTGCATAACGTGTTCAACGACATTTCAATGGTCGGCCCCGCGATGCTGGCCGTGGCAAGGGACGCCCGCGTGCCGGTCTGCGTGCACCTTGACCATGGAGAATCCCTCCCGATGATCGAAAAAGCCGTCGATCTCGGCTTTACGTCCATTATGATTGACGCTTCCGCGAGGCCATATGAAGAGAATGTCGCCCTGACCCGCTGGGTGGTGGAATTGTGTCATCCCAAGGGAATTGGCGTTGAGGCCGAGTTGGGGCGTCTAGCTACCCGGGAAGACGAATCGGTCAATCCCGAGGATTTCTATACCGATCCGGATGAAGCGGCTGATTTCATCCGGCAGACCGGCATCGACGCCCTTGCCATCGCATTCGGAACGGCGCACGGTTTCTATAAATCCACCCCTGTCCTGGATTTCGATGTCATCGCATCCTGCCGCAAAAGCACCGGTATTCCCCTTGTGATGCACGGTGGGTCCGGCGTCTCCCCGGAAGACTACACCCACGCCATCCGGGCGGGAATCCGCAAGATCAATTACTATTCCTATATGTCAAAGGCGGGGTACAATGCCGCCGCCGAAGTGATTGCTTCCGGGACTTCGTCCTACCTTCACGATGTCGAATTCGCCGCGATGAAGGCGATGAAGGAGGATGTTTGCCGTGCCATCCGGGTCTTTTCAGGTAAATAATGATGA
>JAFSVL010000070.1 GCA_017445015.1 Bacteroidales bacterium
CCGGAGCCATCGCCCTGACCCCCACGCCCGGCGCCCCTTCCCTCGCACCCCCCGCCACCTCCACCGCTCCCGCTGCCATCTCCCGCCAGGCCTGCATCGACTTCTACCTTTCCCACACCGAGCACATCAACAACTGGGACCTGGTAGACCTGAGCTGCTATCCCCTCCTTGGCGAGTGGCTGCTGGACAAGGACCGCTCCCTTCTCTACAAACTGGCCCGCGAGGGCCGCACGATCTGGGAGCAGCGCATCGGCATCGTCAGCACCATGACCTTTATCCGTCATGGCCAGCTGGCCGACACCTTCGCCATCGCCGACATCCTGCTGCATCATCCCCACGACCTCATCCACAAGGCTGTCGGCTGGCTCCTCCGCGAAGCCGGAAAGCGCGATAAAGCCGCTTTGGAAACGTATCTGAAAGGCTCCGTTCCCACCCCAGCCGTTCCCGGCTCGCCCACTCCTCCTGCCGGCACTTCCGTCCCCGCCATCCGCGCCGCTGCCGGCACTCCTGGCTCCGCTCCTCCTGCCATCCACCCCGCTGCCGGCTCGCCTGGCTCCGCTCCCTCCCCCGCTCTTGCTTCGGCAGGCTGTAGCACCATCCCGACCGCCACCACCTCCCCGCGCTACGCCTCCATGCCGCGGACCATGCTCCGATATGCAATCGAGAAGTTCCCGGAGGCGGAAAGGCAAGAATATCTTACCGCACCTTCATCTTATAAACATTGGTTTCGTACGGAAGAAACCCAAGTCTCCGGTAGAGCTGGTTTGCTGCGACCCTGGACGGACGGGAAGTGAGTTGCAACTCGATTGGCGCTAGTCCTTCCCGCAAAAGTCCTTCCCGCGAAATACCTGTACTCACATATTCTATCATATGCTCTAATAGGTGCTTACCGAGCCCCAGCCCGCGGTACTCATGGCTCACTACCACATCCTCGATCCTGCCTTTCGTTCCGGTAGGAGTCCTGAATACGCAAAGGGATGCGGTGCCGATAACATGTCCGTCCTCCACCGCAACGAACAGATGGGTATCCGGATCTCCGGCCGCGTCCTGAAGCATCGCGGGCGTAATCTCAAGCGTCGGATCCAGTTCGTTCATCAGCCCCAGCAAATCGGTGATCATGATTTCGGACGGAATATGAGGCGTCGCACCGGAAACAGTGTCCGCCGGCATTTCGTGCACGCCGCCTGCCAGCAATCCGTGCCCGCCGCCTGCCAATGCGTCCAGTGAATGAATTTCCAAAATCTCCATAACACAAAAGTAATCAATTCACCTGGCATACCAACGGATCCATCCATTAAACCAACGGATTCTCCCGGCAAAGCGTTTTTAACCGGTCATAAAATCGCCGGTTAACAACGGAAACACCCCCTTTTCGTTATTAACCGGTTAAAAAAATACCGGCTAATAACACCTTGAGATATCTCGGGGGCATCAACATCAAAAAAAAATTATATTTGTAGGAAATTTCCAACTTTTCCAACCGCAACCCTCAAACCCTCAACCCTCAACCCCGCAACCCTCAATCCCGCAAACCCTGCAACCCCGCAACCCCGTAATCAAGTTATGCAAGAAAACGACGGCAAATACATCTTCGGCGTAGTGAAGGTGGGGGACAAAGGCCAGATAGTCATTCCCCGCGACGCCCGCAAACTCTACGATATCAAACCCGGCGACGCCCTCCTGGTCCTTGGCGACGAGAAAGGCATGGCGCTTCTCAAAACTGAAATCTTCCAGGATGCCCTGGGTAAAATGATGGGAGGGTTGACGAAATGAGAAAGCATTGGCTCGACAATCTGCGCTGGGTGGTCGTCCTCCTGGTGCTCTTCTATCAC
>JAFSVL010000071.1 GCA_017445015.1 Bacteroidales bacterium
TGAGCGAATACATTCAGCGCCATAAAGGTGGCGGCAAGAGTTAAAATTACTTTTTTCATAACGATTTGAGTTAAAGATTAATATGTTATAAAATTTTGGGTTTCAGTCATCAGACGCAAGCCTAAACCCTATACGGGAGCTCGTATTATCCGGCTTTTCATGACCGCGATACGAGGTGTTAAGGAACAGTTTATCATCGCAGTACGCACCTCCGCGCACGACCTTGCGAAGACCTGTCGAGGGGCCGCTGGGATTCACCTGATCTTCGGGGCCATACTTTGACAGCCAGTCCGAACACCATTCCGCTACATTACCGCTCATATCGTGAACCCCGGCGCGATTGACTGAACGTGAGGCCACCCTGGCGGTAGAAACTCCCAGCACGGCATTTTGCTCAAGCCCACCATCCCCGGACCAGGCGTCCGGTTGGGAAAAGGGTTGTCCTGCCCCACAATACCTTGCGGCAAACTCCCACTCCGCTTCGGTAGGCAGGCGGAAATTTGTTCCACATTGCTTGTTCAGTCTTTCGATAAATTCAAGCACCTCCCACCAACTGACATTATCCACAGGTAATTGCTCCCCTGGATGGAGCGACGGGTTGCTGCCCATGATCTTCATCCAGAGGGCCTGCGTCACCTCGGTCTTCCCTATCCGGAAGGGGCGCAGGCTTACATTATGTGCCGGCTGACTGTAATTGAAGCCGCTTGGAGATTTCTTTGCCAATGACCCTATCTTGAATTTTCCGCCGGGGAAACGCACCATTTCATAGGAAACACCATCAATGTAGATACTTCCTTTCTGTTTCATATCAAGATGAATATTCCCTTTCCTGCGTAATTGGATAGTAAAATGGGATTTTTCAGAATTATATCCTTCCGCCCTGAGTTCAAGAGAATGCTCCCCATCCCCTCCTTCATAAACGAAGGGCAAGATGCTGCTCATTTTTTCCCCATCGATATATACATCCACATCGCGGAGATTAGAAGTAATTTCCATCTTTCCTTTCGGTCCTTTCACTTCTGTGCGCGGAACTTCGACCTGCATGATGTAGGTGACTCTCTTTTCAAGCTTCGGAAACTCGTAACGCAGCGGAAGATATTTCCTGCTCTTGACATTGAGCCAGGTAGCTCCGTTTAGCATATAGAGCCACCACTCACCATCCTTGTATTCGGTTTTTACGATATCGCCTTCAAAGTTGACATCCATGAGTACAAGGCCCAGCTTAAGAAGCGCGCAGGCTTCTCCGTTCAAGTCCTTTACCTCGTGTATGCTGGCTGAGGCGTCCAGGGGATCGGCATGAAAATCCTTGACCGTCAGCTCCTGTGCACGCGCCTGAAAGGACGCGACGGCGGAGAGGAAGATACAGAAGGACAGAATTTTTTTCATAGGAGACGAAAAACCGTCAGAGTTTTATATCCGACAAGGTGAAGACTTCATTCTCGGGCGTTTCCATCGGCTGCCAGGTACGCACGTGAATCTTAGGCTGATCTTCGTCAGTGCAATCCCAAACCAGGAAGAGAATGCCTTTGTCGCTATAGGTACTGGAGTTCCAGTGCTGCACCAGGGTAACCCCATAAAAGTTCGGTTTAGCACCGTGACGCATGATCTTTATATCATCAAAAAGGATATTGAGATAGGCATTGCGGGCGAATACTCTTCTCAGATTGGCAATATACTGCTGTTTGCTTTGTTTTGTATATTGAATTTCGGGACGAGGCTGAACGTCGCTGTTGATACGCCGGATGACCTTTCCCGTAATAATCAGGGCGTCATCGCTGAAGATGGCATCCAGAAAATGAATGTCCTTGGTATTGTACGCTGTCCTGAACTGTTCGACGAAATGTAAGATTTGCAGGCGCCGGTCAAGATCATCAAGCCGTTCCCCTTCGCGAAAAATCTGGAGATACTGATTATCACTCATGGAGAAATTAAAGTCGGTAATCTTTCCGGAAGTATTGAATTGGAGACTGACTTCCTGGTGCTTATTGCCTTTGTATGCATCATCCACAGGAATCATCTCAACCTCGATGTTCCTGCATTCATACCCCTTCAGGCGGCCGCCGGAAGATAGGCGCAAAGCATCTGTTACGATTTCATCATCATAGGTGCGGAAGCGGGCATTGTTCCAGGTTTGCGCGATGGTAAAGGAGGCCATGTCATCGATGTCAATTCCGCTGAAATTGACGACGGAACCACTCCCCGCCGCCCGGTTGATGGCTGTCAGCAACGCAGAAACCTGGTATTCTATCTTAGCTCTCAGCGAAGGATTGGCGTCGAGGCCTCCGGAAATCTCAAAGGTTACATTCCCATAAGAATTGAACGGAAAGAACAGCGACAATGCCAGAAAGACAATTAATATTCTCTTCATTTTTCAACTATTTACTAAGGATAAACCACATTGCCTCATGATTTTTGTAAGCCGGGAGCGAGGTTGTCGAAAGCGTGCGGAAATCCGTCCGGCTCCCCCCCTGTACAGGGCCAAGTACCGTAACCACCTTGCCATCAGCGCCGCCAATCAGCCAAAACGCAGCATCCGAATCATTGCATGCGGCAGGCACGCCATAGCGCTTTACCTTGAATTCACTTTTCATCCGGTACAATTTATTTCGGGCCTCGGCGAACGAAGGTGCCGAAAGGAGGTCGTCAATCACAGCCTGTTGCCAGGCGACGTCCAATTTTCTGCCCGGCGCGGCTGCCGGAGCGGAAGGGCCAGCGGGCGCGGGCGCGGGAGCTGGATCGGTAACCGGGACAGGAAGCTGAACGGGCGTAACGGGAGCGGCCGTTCCCGTATTCTGCACAACACCCGCCGCCGGAGCGATATCCACTTTCTTGATATACATAAACACCTTGACCATGTCCCCCCGCGGCTGACGGATGGTATCGCATTTACTGGAGAGGTTTTTGATGGTCAGGTACTGGCTCTCCATCTTCTTCTCGGCAGCATATTCCTTCACTTTTTGTTGGAGATATTCATTGGCCACCTGATAAGCGGCAGCGGTTGTTTCCATCGTGGCCTCAGACCACAGGTAATTATAATTTTTCTTGATTTCGTTGATTCTCCTGGTTGTCTGACCTGCGGAGGGGAATACCGTCAGCAACGTACAGAGAACGGACAAAATGATTTTTGCTTTCATACGTCAGGATTTTGTTTCTTCAAATAAATAGCGGAGGCTGTGCAGGGGAATATAGGGAACCAGGCGGCAACGGATTTCTCCCCGCCCGCTTCGGAGTGTTTCCATCGGAGCCAGCACACGCAAAACATGATCATAGCCGCAATCCTCGTTGTGCATAATCCATTCTCCGGTAAGCAGTCCGTCTTCTACAGAGACGATGCCCCAGTAAGGCGTGCAGCCGCTTTCGAGGCAAAAGGACAGCCATTGATCAAGGCTGACGTCAAAGTACGAAGATTTGAGGCCGTATTTCCTTAACTTGACGCCAAGGGTAAATCCATTGGGGACACCGCCGCCGTTAAAAAGATTGGCCGTGTATTCCCCAAGGAAGTCCGGATTGTCCACCAGGGAGAGGCTACCGTCGCGGCTCAGGTAATAGCGATTGGAAGACATCGATTTCAGATAGTAAAAATCTGAGCCACAGACAATCAGGCTGTCGCTTGCGATACCCGGACGGATTTCCGGGACCGCCCTGGGGATAAAGGGCTCCGCCAGAAGGACATCGGCGGGAAGTGCATCCTCGTTTTCCATCATATTCCGTCCGGAAAGGAGCTGCCAGTCTATCGGGAACACGAGGCGCCCCTTTCCCAAAGGGCTGTCCCAGCGGAAGCAATAACGTTTTCCGCGAATGTTATCCAGTCCTGTAGTGACGGCAGAAGTGTCTGCGCAAAGTGCGTCCAGCATGCCGGACAGGCTCCCTTCAAGGAACTCCACCCCGTCCTCGAACATCTTGATTTCCGGACCGCGTTCCTTGTCAATGCCCAGCATCAATTCCAGCGGGTAGCGTTCCATGAATTCCAACACAGGAACGGGGAAGGTAGTCCTGTCTTCCGCGCGGAACAGGCTGAAGCCGATATGCCTGATTTGATTGCCTTTCTTTCGAACAGTAATCGGATAACCGCCAAAGGATAATGAACGGAAATGCGTCCCCTCATCCAACAAGGCGAGCGTTTCTTCCGCTTTCAGCGACGCCACCATCTTCTCCAGCAAAGGAGAATGATAGTGAAGAACAAGCGCTAAAAGCAGAATAATGGGTTTCATCGCCTTTAAATACCGATATTGATCACCTCCTGGCGGCCGTCCCTGTACTTGATGACGCCGTAAACGAGTTTCCCGTCCACAAACTTACAGTTTACGACACGGTCCCCGGGACTCAGCTGTTTCGCGTCAGCGCCGTTTTTGAGGTCGATGGTATGATACCTCGTCACTTTCACCTCCCCCTGGATACCATGCGGACGCCCGTTCTTCTTCGGGCCTTCATAGATGCCCCAGCCGAGGGAATATTTCCCATCTTCTGTAGGCAGCACCTTCGGCTTTTCCTTTACGGTAAGGATGTACGACGATGTTGCTGGGGCTTGTTCTTTACTCCCTGCAAAAGAAGCGGTAATCATCGCTTCGCCAGCACTAAGCGGTTTTACCTGCCCATCAGCGGAGACGGAGGCAACCGCTTCGTCAGAAGAAGTGTAGACAATCTCGAGTCCTTTCGGAATCGCCGTCAGCACGGGCAGCTGAGGAACATCTCCCAAAACATGAGACACCTCCTCCGCCGACCAGCTGAGTTGGGTTTCTTCCGGAGTCTTCTCCTTGAAGATTCCGGACTTCACGACACCGAAGACGGCTCCGCCGAGGACGAGGATTCCTGCGACAATGCCAATGACCGGACCTTTCTTCGAGCCGGCTCCCCCGGATTTCTTACCCTTGTTTTTGGAGACGACATCGACAAGAGGTTTTCCACATTCTTCGCACACGAACTGCGTGCTTTCAGCCTCCTGGACGATCTTTTCCTGCGCAAGTGAACAACCATCCACATTCTTGCAAATACCTATTTTCTTTGCCATGGAACCAATAGATTAAAGCAGTTTTAATTCATTCTCAAGAATATCAAGGGCAAGCGCTTCGTACTTGCGATATTCTTCATTGTATGTATTTCCTCCGAACAAAGGCAGGATACGTTGCTCCAGGACATCCCCCAGTGCCGCCTTGAGCACCGATTTCTGCTCATTGGAGCGGCATTCTTTCAATTTTTCCTCGATTTTTCCTTCCACCCTCATGGCCAGCGCGTAATTCTGGCTCAGTTTATCCAGCGTATCCAGGATGTTTTTTCCAAGGGGTTCCCAAGCATCTTTGCCAAACTGGTTGGGAAAAGATATTGCATCGAAATTTGCGCCGGTATCCGGGTTGGTTTGCGGACAAACCAGCCCCATCGCATAGCCCATCAGGATTGTTCGCCCCATCACCTTTTTAATCTCTGCAGGAGTCATTTCATACAGGGACGGAAGCGGTTTTTCGAAGGTTTCTCCGTAGAGGCTCATCCGGGCCAGATCGCCGTCTTTCAAGATCTTATATTCCAATTTCTCCTTTAATACCGATACATTGGCCACATATCGGAGCGGGAAGCCGGCAGAGGCGGAAACGATGACAATCTGATTGCTTTTCATATTCACCGAAAGATCCGTGTCCGGATTGAACCCGGGGAATTCAGATTGAATCGCCTTGACCAACTGGCCACGGAAAGCATCACCTTCCATTTCCGGAATCGCAACTTGTATCATGGACATCATTGTTCCACCTGCATTCCGGAAATTCATAGCCTGATGCTTTGCATCCATCGGGAGATAGGTCTGGGCCTCCTGCTTCCATCCCCTGACCAGATTCTCAAGTTTCAGATCGGTGTTATACTCTTCCTTAAGTTTTTCAAGGATATTTACTCCTACCATCTTGAGGGTCGGATCCGTTTTTGATGCTTCAACCATGGCGTCCCTCGCATTGGCCCGACACACTTCATAGATCAGATCAGACGCGGCATCTATGCCGAGTTTGTCTGACAGTTCGCCGAAAGCGTGACGCGCCGTATCCCCGTCACCCAGTTCAGCGACCATCCTGTGACGTATCGTATTGGCGTTATTCCTTTGATAGTCCGCGTTGGTCGTAACACTCTTCGTGAAGGACATGACCAGTTCCGGATTGTACTTTTTGGTAATCATCTCGTCACCGGTCGTCCTGCATTTCCCGGCCGCCTGTTTGCGGGCAGAAACCAGGATATCGTTCAATTTGGACTTAAAGGCAAGCAGGCCGTTCAGCATCGCAGTCAGTTGCACGCCGATCTCGCCTATCAAGCGTATGGCATAGGCATATCCCTCCTGGCGTGTCAGATTAATGTAATAGTCCCTCTTGTGATCGCGGTATCTGGAAAGGATATTCCTTGAACGGTTGGTAATGGCATCCATCAGCCAGTTTATTCCGTTCCAATCCTGTGTATCTTCCCTGATCGCCGCATTGATACCATCCAGTTCAGCGTTCAGTTCAGCAATCTGATGTTCAAAAGAAACCGCTCTCTCTTCCAAATCACCAATCAGGAGTCGGGTATATTTCTCCACCTCCAATACACTCTTGGTCCCGGCATTCCATTCATCAAACAGTTTGGTCTCTATATGCCTGCGGATAAATGAGGCATAAGCTATCTTTTCTCCACTCTGGATTTCATAGAACCGCTTCACGCCGTGTACCCGGTAATTCTTGGCGTAATACTCCTCGCACTCTTTGGAAAGCTCCGAAAGCCAGGTCTTCTTCTCCCGTTCAGCCATGACATCATTCATGAATTCCTGGGTCCTGGTCTCCCATGTACTGTCGATATCGTTCCAGAGTTTACTTGATTTCGTCTCTATGATAAGCCTGGAGAGCGACAGATGGCCGTTGGAAATCAAAAGTGTTTCCCGGGTCCGGATGTTTTTGATTTCATCCAAAAATCCAGTACCCACCTCTTCAAGTGCACGCTCGCCATAACCCAGTCCATCACGCCAATAATTGTACTGCAGCTGCTCCGCAGCCTGCTCCGCATATTTGAGCGTCACATAATCACTGATTTCCGTTTCCGGATACTCGATTCGCTTGATGCCGAAAGACATGAACTTACGGCTCCGTGTGGCAGCACCCGACTGGTCATATTCCGGACCGGCACCATCATTTTCACACCCGGTAAGACGCCCCATCCGGGCATTGACGTTCTCACCCGGGGCAATCGCCTTCTGATAAATAAAATCAGCGACGGCTGCCGGCAGGGTTGTATGAAGGTTCAGCACATGACCGGCGGTATTGACATTGGTATAAAGGTATGCCGCATCAAAAGGGGTATCTGCCGCAAGGCGCTTCACTTTCCCAGTAGCCGGGTCTAGTTGCCCGGTAATATCCAGCGGACGGTACTTACCTACGGACAATGCATTCAATTCCTGTAGCGCCGCATATCCGTTCGATTGATAGAAACCGTCCTGATCATGGGCCGGGTTCACCACATTGATTTCCGGCACATAAAGATAAAGGAAAATTTTGTAGTCCGCGGAAGCGTACTCTTTCCGTATCTGGGAAATGACATCCACCACGGTTCCGGAACCGGTCCCACCTGCCAGACCAGCACAAATATGGAAAACGACAGCCTGTGTCCCTGAACCGCCTGCACCGGAGGTAAGTTGCGAGACTTTGCTCTTTAACCGGATGATAAAGTTATTGGAATTCGTCGAATCATTGATGGCCAGATTATTGGCGATCAAAGTCCGTCCCAGACGACGCCGCTGCCCCCCGATGCCCGCGGTCACAAGCGGGCCGAGTTTATCTTTAAAGAGTGCCACATCCTCATCCGTCAAAATAGCCTGGATGCCGGGATACTGGCCCAACTGGTCGAACATGCTCAGGGAGATTCCGTGGATGGAGAGTTTCTGGTCAGTCTTCAGATGCACGGATTTTCCGAGCACCTTCCACCCTTCCCGGTCATTGAGGTCGTCATCCGAAGAATCGACATAAAGATAGTCCACATACAACCCGTTATCCGGTTCGTTCGATCCGAATTCTTCATAGATCCGCTTCCTGAGTTCACGGAGGACTTTTCCTCCCGTTCCGCCCAGACCGATGAACAAATGATTTTTTTCAGGCATATTATTCGTGATTAAAAATTATCCATAGAAGTTGAATGACCATAGAAAGCACGATGCTGCTTCTGCCGGGTTTGCTTTCTCCCTTGATGTTGAAGGAATATGAACAGCAGGATGTTGACCATGAGGCTCAGACCGAACGCAAGAATCATCGCGGTGATCAATTCTTTCCTTTTTTCCAAACGCCAGTTTGCCAGCGTTTCCCCGGCTATCTGGCCTAAGCCACTGCCGTCGTCGCCAAACAGCTCATCCAAAATTCCGGCGCAGGCGGCAACCGTCTGGGAGTTTTTCCCGATTACTTTCAGGCTGTGCGCCGATTCTATCGCCGTGTGAAGGGCAACCGTACTTATGGAAATGCATGTCAGTACGAGCAGCCAATGGAGCCCCTCCATTTGAAAGCGGGAGTAGGTTTTTGTCGTAAGCACGAGAATCCCTACCCCGACAAGCAAAGAAAAGAACAGAGCCACAAAAAATAACACGGCTTCCTGACACAATCCCCGGCGACCCGGCCGGGCAGTTTAATAAACAACAAAAGTGTGAGTCACCTTAGACTTTATCCCCCGGTAGGCTCTGGACTGCCTGATAGAAAGAAAAAATCAACAAGGAAACTCACACTTGCCAAGGTGACAGAATGTCACGAATAGCCGTGTGAGCGCCCGCTTTTTCCGTTTCTATCGAGAATTGTCCAGATTCACCGAGACGGACAAGCTAAACGCTTCAGTATTTACATTCCGCAATGGAATGTACAAATGTAACGATTAAATCGTAAATGACAAATTTTTGAGGGAAAATATGCAATCCGCCCCCCATGGCCGTTTTACGGGATCTTGGGAAGGGGGCTGATGCTCAGGGGGGAACTTACAGCTCCGCGATGATGGTCTCGCAGGCCCGGGTGTAGTCGCCGACTTTTACCCGCACGGCAGCGTCCAGCGGAAGGTACATATCGATGCGGGATCCGAACTTGATGATACCGCACTGCTCCCCCGCCACCGTGGAAAGTCCGGGCTTGGCGTAACAGACGATCCGGCGGGCGAAGGTGCCGGCAAGCTGCTTGAAAAAGACATCGCGCCCCTCGGGCGTGCGGATGGCCGTGCAGGTGTGCTCATTGTCTTCGGAAGCCTTGGGCTTGAAGGCAAGCAGATGCTTTCCGGGATGATATTTATAGTAGGTCACTTCCCCGCTCACCGGCCAGAAGTTCGAATGTACGTCAAAGAAGTTCATGTACACCGAAACCATGATGCAATCGCGCTTGAGGAATTCATTTTCATACATCTTCTGGACGATGACGACCTCACCGTCCGCAACGCTGCTCACCACTTTGGAACTGCCCACGGGCCTGCGGACCGGTACGCGGAAGAAACGGGTCTGCCAGATGCAGAACCAGCCCAGGACGAGGGTCACGGGCCAGAGCACCCAGGGGTTGCGCGAAAAAATCCAGACCGGGATAAGGACGGCGGCACTGCCCAGATAAACCAGTGCAAGGGTGCCATAGGAGTTCTTGTCGATTTTCATCAGATAAGGTCGAATAGAAGGAGATAAACGGTCGCGGCGGGAATGGCGAGCAGCGAACTGTCCAGACGGTCCAGCCAGCCGCCGTGCCCGGGAATGGCATTCCCGGAATCCTTGATGCCCAGATGGCGCTTCCAGAGGGATTCAAACAAATCGCCCATCGTCGCAAAGATACAGATGATGAGGCCCAGGCCCAGACAATGGAACCAGGGCAGACGGAGCCCGCCCGCAGCCCAGAGCACCAGCGCACCGCCCATGCAGAGCAGCACGCCTCCGGCAACGCCCCACCAGGATTTCTTCGGAGAAATATCCGGGGCCAGTTTGCGCGACGAGGGCTTTTGCCCCAGCAGCGACCCCAGACAGTAGGCGCCTACGTCGGAACACCAGATCAGGATGAAAAAACAAAGCACCAGGGTGCCGCTATAGGCCAGGATGACAGGAGAAAGGGCCACCGGAAGACCGATATAGACCAGTCCGGCGCATAGATAGGCGAATTTGTCGAATTCAAATTTCTCTTTGCTGAAAATCAGGGCAGCCGGCAGGAAAAGGAGCGGGACGAAGGCAAAGAGGAGCGCGGATTCAGGCGCTTTCCCGATGCGGACATACCAGAGCGCAAAACAGCAGAGCACCATCGCCAGTGCCGAGAGGATGCGGCAGGCCTTCAGGCTCTCCCCCACCGAATTGGCATAGAATTCATGCAGCATCAGGCAGCCGGCGAGCGCGGCGAAAATGTGCAGATACCCGGGTAAAAAAAGCAGCACGCCCGCCAGTACCCCCACATAGAGGATTCCGAAGAGCGTGCGTAATATCAGATTTTTCATGAAATGGCCTGTGGCTCAGGTTTTACTTTCGGGCCGAGAATCTTCTCGACATCTTCCGCAAAGATAACTTCTTTTTCCAAAAGTAGTGCGGCCACCGCAAGAAAACCCTCCTTGTGCTCCTCCAGGATGGCCCGGGTCTTCCGGTGAATTTCATCCACAAGCCTCTTGACCTCGGCATCCATCAGTTCCGCGGTTTTCTCACTGTAAGGTTTGGTGAGTTCGTACCCGCGCGCGCCCGTGGAATCATAATAGGAAAGGGTGCCTACATGATCGCTCATCCCATAGTACTGTACCATGGCATAGGCCATCTGCGTCAGCCGTTCAAGGTCGTTCTGGGCCCCGGTGGAAGGCTCTCCGTTAATGATTTCCTCCGCCACGCGGCCGCCGATGAGCGAGCACATCTCGTCCATCATCTGCGACTTGCGCCAGAGTTTCCGCTCTTCCGGAAGATACCAGGCGGCGCCAAGTGCGGAACCGCGCGGAATCAGCGTTACCTTGAACAGCGGATTCGCATGCGGCAGCAGCCAGCTGACCACGGCATGACCCGCTTCGTGGTGCGCAATCGACTTCTTTTCTTCCGGGGTAATGATGGAGCCCTTCTTCTCCAGGCCGCCGATGATGCGGTCCACCGCGTCCAGGAAATCCTGCCGGTCGATGACGCTCTTCCCCCTGCGGGCGGCGGTCAGTGCGGCCTCATTGCAGACATTGGCGATATCGGCGCCGGAAAAACCGGGCGTATGCCGGGCCATGAAATCGACATCGAAGTCCTTCTCGACTTTCAGCCCCTTCATGTGCACCTCGAAAATTTCCTTGCGTTCCTTGAGTTCCGGCAAATCGACATGGATCTGCCGGTCAAAGCGGCCGGCCCGCATCAGGGCCTTGTCCAGGATATCCGCACGGTTGGTGGCGGCCAGGACGATGACGCCGCTATTGGAGCCGAACCCGTCCATTTCCGTAAGCAACTGGTTCAGCGTATTCTCCCGTTCATCATTGGAGGAAAAGCCCGCATTCTTGCCACGTGCCCGCCCTACGGCGTCGATTTCATCGATAAACACGATGCAGGGGGCTTTCTCCTTGGCCTGGTTGAAGAGGTCGCGTACGCGGCTGGCGCCGACGCCGACGAACATCTCTACGAAGTCGGAGCCGCTGATGCTGAAGAAAGGCACGTTCGCTTCGCCGGCAACGGCTTTTGCAAGCAAGGTCTTACCCGTGCCCGGAGGCCCGACGAGCAGGGCGCCCTTGGGAATTTTTCCGCCCAGCGCGGTGTATTTTCTGGGATTCTTGAGGAAATCCACGATTTCGACGACTTCTTCCTTGGCGCCATAGAGCCCGGCCACATCCTTGAAGCTAACGTTTACCTTGGTCTTGTCCGCCAGTTTACCGGTGGCCTTCCCTACATTGAACGGGTTCATGCCACCTCCGGGACCGCCCGGACCGCCGCCCATGGCGCGGCCCATGCCGCGGAACATCCAGACCCAGATCAGGATCATGAACACCAGGGGAATGACCCATTGGAGCAGGTCTCCCCAGATGTGCTCGTCATTTTCCATGACGACGCGGACGCGGTCTTCCTGCGGAAGGCCCTCGTTCAGGCGTTCGAACTCCTCTTCCGGGTAGAAGCGGCCGGAAACGAGGAAAATGAACTGCGGCGCGCTCTTGGGCAGTTCATTATTGGGAAACAGGGACGCATACTTCTGCGCGCGTTCGGGCTTGAGGGTCAGGCCTCCCTGCATATCGTTGCGGGTAAACGTGATACTCTTCACATCTCCGGCGCGCACCATTTCCTGCACCTGGTCCCATTCGATTTTACGGGCAGGATTCCCTCCCTTGCCCAGCAGCATATAGCCCAAGCCGACAATCAGGAGAATATAGAAAACCCAGGAAAGGTTGATCCGGACAATCTTGACTTTACCGGTGCCGTTCTTTCTGCCGCCTTTCTTTTTATTCTGTGGCATCTTGTTATATTTTTCAGTAAATTTGCATCGCAAATATAACAAATTCCATGCAAAAGGGCATCATCTGGTATCAATCTCTCGATTCCACCAATGCAGAGGTGCGCAGACGTCTTCCGGACTTGGACAATCTGTCAGTCATTGCGACAAAAATACAGACTGCAGGGCGCGGGCAGGGAGACCATACCTGGACGTCGGCACCTGGAGAAAATCTCACCTTCACCCTGCTGCGGCGTTTCCCGAAAGGCGCGTTGGATGTCCGGAACCTGGCGGCCATCAATACCTATGTCACGCGCGTACTGACGGAATACCTCGCTGCGCACGGGGTGCAGGCCTGGGTGAAGCCGCCCAATGACATCTGGGTGGCGGACCGCAAGATCTGCGGCATCCTGATTGAAAATATCCTGGACGGCAGTTTCGTTACGGAGAGCATTATCGGCATCGGTCTGAACCTGAACCAGACGCAGTGGCCGCCGGAGCTGCCCAACCCCGTATCGCTGAAAGAACTGACAGGAAAAGACTATACGCTGGAAAGGGAACTCGAAACCCTGCTGCGGCTTTTTACCGAACTGCAGGCCTTTTAAGGCTGCGGATGACCGCGGCGGGATCCGGAGCGCCGAAGACCGCGCTGCCTGCGACGAGGATGCCGGCACCGGCTTCCCTGAGGGCCTGCGCGTTCGATACGGACACGCCTCCGTCCACTTCAATCAGCGCGGAATCCCCCCTGCGCAGGATTTCCGACTTGAGCGCCGCGATGCGTCCGATACTCTCCGGGATGAACTTCTGTCCGCCGAATCCGGCATATACCGACATGATGACGAAGAAATCCGCCATGCCGATATAGGGATAAAGTTTATGTACGGGCACGTCGGGGTCAATCGCGAGGCCGGCTTTCACGCCCATCCCACGCAAGGCGGCAAGGTGCTGAGCCGCATCGCCGCCGGCCGCTTCAAGATGGAAACTGATGTAACGAACCCCTTTCCGCTGCAAATGGGCGAACCAACGCCAGGGATGCACCGTCATCAGGTGCGCGTCCGTCGGGATGGCGGCGGCGGAGCAAACGGCATCGCTGACGCTGAATCCGAAGGAAAGGTTCGGCACCAGCACCCCGTCCATCAGGTCCAGATGGATGAGGTCCGCGTGTGCGTTAAGCAGACGCACGGCATCGCCGATGTGAAGGAAATCGGCACTGAGCAGTGATGGGCTTACAAGCATGTCCTAAAAGTTTTCCGGTGTGGAGAGGGCGGACTCGATGTCCGAGACATAGCGTTTGAAACTGCGGTCGGTGGCCATCAGGTCGGCGACGGTATTACACGCATGCAGCACCGTGGCATGGTCTTTTCCGCCGGTTTCATTGCCGATCGTGGCAAGCGAGCAGTTGGTGAGCAGATTGCGGCTCAGGTACATGGAAATCTGCCGGGCCTGTACAATCTGGCGTTTGCGGGAAGCCGAAAGGAGTTCGTCGCGGGTAATGTTGAAGTATTCGCAGACGCTCTCCTGGATGCGGGCGATGTTCAGGTCTCCGGCTTCTTCTCCGATGATGTTTTCGGTAATGCCTGCCGCCATCTCGACCGAGGTCTCCTGATGGGTCAGCGTGGCGTGGGCCATGACGGAGACCAGGGCGCCTTCGAGTTCCCGGAAATTGGATTTGACATGCGCCGCGATGTACTCGAGCACCTCGTCGGAAATCAGGACCCCCTCGCGGTCGCGGCGTGCCTTGAGCATGGAGAGGCGCGTCCTGTAGTCCGGACGGTCCAGTTTTACCGAAAGTCCCCATTTGAAGCGGGAAAGCATCCGGGATTCGAAGTTGCGCAGTTCCACGGCTGGCCGGTCGGAGGTAAAGATCAGTTGTTTTCCGTTCTGGTGCAGGCTGTTGAAGATGCTGAAGAGCGCGGACTGGGATCCGCCCGCATTCTGAAGTTCCTGGATGTCATCCATGATCAGGAGATCGATCTTCGAGTAGAAATGCAGGAAGTCATTCAGTTTGTTGTTCACCGAGGTTGCGTTGACATACTGCGACTTGAACTCGCTCCCGCTCACGTACTGGACGATCAGGTCCGGATACTTGTTGTGGGCGGCAATGCCGATAGCCTGCGCCAGGTGCGTCTTTCCAAGACCGGGGCCGCCGAAGATGAAAAGCGGATTGAACGGGGTCCTGCCCGGTGCATCGGCGATGCTGATCCCGGCGCTCAGGCCGACCTGGTTGCACTCCCCCTTGATCATGTTTTCGAAGCAATAGACGGGATTGAGCCGCGGGTCGATTTCCATCTTCCTTAGTCCGGGAAGAACCAGCGGGTTCGTGATGCTGTCCGTACGCAGGCCGCCCAGACTTACAGGTTTGTTGACCGGAGCGGTGCCGTACTGGGCATTGAGCGTCATCGGGGGTTGCGACAGCACGGGGCGTACCGAATAAATCAGACGGGCGTCCGGGCCGATGACGCGGCGCAGCGTCACGCGGATCAGGTCCAGATACTGGTTCTCGATGAACTCGCGGAAAAAATCGGAAGGCACCTCTACCGTCAGGGTCGAGCCTTCCAGCGAAATCGGCTTGATCGGCTTGAACCATGTAGTAAAGGGACGGGGCTCGATGATATTCTCCACAATGTGAAGAAAGTCATTCCAGATGTCCGTGTGTCTTGCCTGTCCGTTCATGGGACTGCAAAATTGGTCGAAAAAAAATTCACAAAAAACTTTTTTTCGTATTGCTTTTTAAGAATTTTCGTTCTAAATAAAAATGCAGACCAAATTTCTGCCGTGAGGCTTTAACAATTTGATTTAAAACGAATTAATTTTTGTAAACAAGCCGTGATACGCCTCGGTCGCAAGATGCTTATCTGTACTATTTCCAAATAAGGAAACAGGGGTTATTTCGTCGTGGAAATACTCTCGTCGTATTCTTTACGGTATTCCATAATCGCGGAAAACAGGCTTTCGGCAATTTTGTCTTTTGCCGATTCGGTCCGAAGTTTTTCAAGGTCTCCGGCATTGCTGATGAAACCCATTTCCACGAGTACCGACGGCATGGCCGTTTTCCAGAGGACGAAGAACGGATCCTGCGAGAGTCCGCGCGATACCGGGAACGGCCCCTTCGTCTTCATGTTGGCATCCACTTTGGCCGCGAAACGGATACTTTGCTCCAGATAGGCGTTCTGCATCAGGAGCATGAAGATGTAGGATTCTTCGTCGTTGGGGTCAAACCCTTCGTAGCGCGTACTATAGTCCTCTTCGAGATAGATTACGGAATTTTCACGACGGCAGATGTCCCGGTTGAAGGCGAACAGGTCGCGGTCCTTGGCGGAAGACTGTCCCAGCACATGTACCGAATAACCGCTGGGACCGCTGCGCGGGCAGGCGTTCACATGCAGGGAGATGAAGAGGTTTGCATCCGCCTTGTTCGCGATTTCGGCACGGTCGCCCAGGGGGGATGAATACATCCGTGCGGCGCGTCAGCACGACCTTCAGGTCCGGCGCTTTCTCCTTGAGGAGTTTTTCCAGCTTCAGGGCGACCTCGAGATTGATGGTTTTTTCCATCGTTTTTTTATCCGCGGATATGGCCCCGGCGTCCTTTCCGCCATGCCCGGGATCCAGGACCACCGTCCTGAACTTCAGCCCCTGTCCCTGCAAAAGCAGGGAAATGCCCAGAAGAGCGGCCGTACAAATTGTGTGTTTCAGAAATATCATGTATCTTTGCCGATTGCAAATATAGTGAAAATCTTGCAGACGGGAAAGTCCATATGGCATTTTTTGCTGCCGGCCGCCGGCCTGCTTTTCCTGCTGGTGTTCCTCTCCCAGGAAGTCGGAGCACAGTCCAGGAGAGGCCGTGTGTTCGGTCCGCGCTTCGAGCCGAAAAAGCCCGAACTGCCCGATTCCGCCACGCTGGCCCGCAGGGATTCGCTGCATCGTGCCGACTCCCTGCACCGCGAAGATTCGCTGGCGCTGCTCTCCAAGAGTTCCCTGGAACTTCCGGCCTTCTCACAGGCGCGCGATTCGATCGTCGAAGTCTTTTCGGACGGTCAGCGCAAAATCCTCTATTACGGTGACGTTTCCGTCAAATACCAGGACATGGGCATCACGGCGGAATTCATGGAATACGACATGAACACGGGTACGGTCTATGCCTGCGGCGTCTATGATTCCCTCGCCGGCGAGTGGAAGGGGCGTCCGGTACTCAGCCAGGCCGGGAAGACCTATAACATAGAGGAAGTGCGCTATAACTTCAATTCCCGGAAGGCGCGCATTACCAATGTGATTACGAACGAGGACGACGCCATCCTGCACGGACGGAACGTGAAACTGATGCCGGACAATTCGATTAATATCACAAAGGGTAAATATACGGTCTGCGATGCCGAGAATCCGCATTACTACCTGAAACTATCATCGGCAAAGGTAATGACCCGGCCCACGCAGAAAACGGTATTCGGCCCCGCGAACCTGGTGGTGGAAGACGTGAATCTCCCTTTTATCGGACTGCCCTTCGGCTTTATCCCCAAGCGGCCGAAGCGGGCGACGGGGCTCCTGATGCCGACCTTCGGCGAGGAGGCCGCCCGCGGTTTTTATATGCGCGACGCCGGCATGTACTTCGTGTTCGGCGATTATCTGGACCTTTCGGTGACGGGCAGCCTCTATACGATGGGGTCCTGGGGCATCGACGTCAACTCCCGCTATCTGCTGAAATACAAGTTCACCGGCAATGTATCGGTCAACTATTCCGTGGACAAGACGGGAGAGAAAGGGACGCCGGATTATCAGGAACAGAGCAACTTCGGGGTCAAATGGTCCCACCAGCAGGATTCGAAGGCGCATCCGGGCTCCTCGTTCAGCGCATCGGTCAACTTTTCCAGCCCGTCGAACAGCCGCTACAATTCGCATTCCGTGACTGAAGCGCTCCAGAGCCAGACCTCATCTTCCATCTCCTATTCGCGTAACTGGAACGGAAAATTCAATCTCTCCGTCAACGCCCTGCATTCGCAGAATTCACGCGACAGTTCCTATGTGCTCACCCTCCCCAACATCACCTTCGGGGTAAGCACCTTCTATCCCTTCAAGCGAAAGAACCGCGTGGGGAAGGAGCGGTTCTATGAAAAGATTTCTTTCGGTTACAACACCTCCTTCCAGAACAAACTCGGTTTCAAAGCCAGCGAATTCCTCAAGGAGGGCTTCTGGGACAAGATGCAGAACGGCATGCAGCATAATTTCCAGATCGGCCTGCCCAGTTTCACCCTGCTCAAGTACCTGAACTTCAATCCCTCGATTTCCTACGGGATGAACTGGTTCTTTCGGAGCACGGACTATAAATACAATCCGGAAACGGACAAGGTGGAGAAAATCGACAGCGGACTTTTCAAGGACTTCGGCGTAACGCAGACCTATTCCGGCAGTCTCTCCATGAACACGCGTATCTACGGAACCTTCAACTTCGGGAAATTCCGGCGGATCCAGGCCATCCGGCACATCATCTCTCCCTCGGTCAATTTCTCCTACAGCCCGGAGAAGGGAACGGCGTTCAACGGATACCGGACCCTCGAATACACGGACATCCACGGCGAAAAGAAGACCTATGAGTACAACCGTTTCGAGGGGCAGCTCGGCGGCGTTCCGGGCAAAGGCCAGAGCGCTTCGATGACCCTTACCATCGGCAACAACTTTGAGGCGAAGGTCCGGGATTACGCGGATACGACCGGAAAGGGCAGCAAGAAGGTCAAACTCATCGACCAGCTGAATTTCTCGACGGGATGCAATTTCCTGGCCGATTCGTTGAAGTGGAACCCCATCTCGATGAACATCAGCACCACCCTCTTCAATGCGGTGAGCATCCAGGGCAGCCTGAGTCTGGATCCTTACGCCATCGGTCCCGGAGGCCGGCGCATCAACAAGGCGGCCGTCATGATGGGACAGGGGCTTGTCCGCATGACCAGCGCCAGCATTTCCGCGTCATATTCCATCAACGGCAAGGGGCACATCGACGGCAACGACGGAACCCGCAGCACTTCCGGCGGAAGCGGCGGAGGCGGCGTTCAGACGACAGGCACGCAGGATTATTACCAGCGCATCTTCTATCATCCCGTGACCGGAGAGTTCATCCCCGGCGGCTGGGTTTATTATACCAACCCCAACGTGCCCTGGTCGGTGAACCTGAGTTACTCCTTCCGCCTGGGCAGGAACTTCGGCTTCGACAACGAGACGAAGAAGATGACCGTCAAGAACACTTTCTCCAACACGCTGAATATCAGCGGAAACATCAAGTTGACGCCCAAACTTTCGCTGAATGCGACAACCGGCTTCGACTTTGTGGCGATGAAGATGACCACCACCCAGCTCAGCGCCACCTATGACCTGCACTGCTTTAATATATCGGTCCAATGGGTGCCTATGGGAAACTGGCAGTCCTACAGTTTCCGCATCGCCGCCAATGCCGCGGCGCTGGCCGATATCCTCCGGTTCAAAAAGAGCAGCAGTTTCTGGGATAAATAGCGGAGAATTGAAAAATTATTCCTACCTTTGCCTCCGTCTTACAACAAATCCCTTGAAATATGTCACATAGCCTGTTCGAGCTGAACGCGATGCGCAGGGAAGAGCTCGAAAACATTGCCAACACCCTTTCTATAAAAGGTATTAAGAAATTAGACGACGAGAATCTCGCCTACTCCATCCTGGATGCCGAGGCGAAGGCCGAATCCGTCAAACCCGCGGAACCCAAGAAGCGGGGCCGCAAGCCCGGCCGTCCGGCAAAGAAGACCGACGAGGCCGCTCCTGCCGACGGACAGCCGTCCCTGTTCCCGGAAGAAGAGAAGCCCGCGCCCAAGAAGCGGGGCCGCAAGCCCAAGGCGGCCGCGGCGGAAGCCGTGGAAGCCAAGCCGGCAGAGACGCCGAAGCCCGCACCCGCACCCGTGAAGCCCGAGGAACCCGCAAAACCTGAGAAGGCTGCAAAGCCCGAGAAGGCTGAGGAAGCGCCCAGGAGCGAAGGAGAGCCGCAGCCGGAACTGACGGGCAAGCAGCTCCGCAAGCAGCGTTTCATGGAACGCCGCGAGCAAATGAAACAACAGCAACAGCCGCAACAGCAGCCTCAGAAGCCGCAGCTCCCCGAATATGAAGGAACCGTAGAGGCGACGGGCGTGCTGGAAGTCATGCCTGACGGATACGGCTTCCTGAGGTCATCGGACTATAATTACCTGAATTCCCCCGACGATATCTACGTCTCCCAGCAGCAGATCAAGCAAAATGCACTCAAGCCGGGCGACACCGTCACCGGAGAAATCCGTCCGCCGCGGGAAGGCGACAAATACTTCCCGCTCGTCAAGATCAAGATGGTCAACGGCCGCAGTCCCGAATTCATCCGCGACCGCGTCCCCTTCGACTTCCTCACTCCCCTTTTCCCGGACGAGAAATTCAACCTGCTCGGTCACGGGCACGAGAAAGACCCTTCCTGCCGGATTGTCGATATGTTCGCCCCCATCGGCAAGGGGCAGCGCATGCTCATCGTCGCACAGCCCAAGACGGGCAAGACGATGCTGCTCAAGTCCATCGCCAATGCCATTGCGGACAATCATCCGGAAGTCTATATGATCGTTCTGCTGATTGACGAGCGTCCGGAAGAGGTGACCGACATGCAGCGCAGCGTCAAGGCGGAGGTCGTGGCTTCCACCTTCGACGAGCCCGCGGAAAGGCACGTGAAAGTGGCGAACATGGTCATCGAGAAGGCGCGCCGGCTGGTGGAATGCGGACACGACGTCGTGATTCTGCTGGACTCCATCACCCGCCTGGGCCGTGCCTACAATACCGTGCAGCCGGCATCCGGCAAGGTGCTCACCGGCGGTATAGACGCGAATGCGCTCCAGAAGCCCAAGCGCTTCTTCGGCGCCGCCCGAAACATCGAAGGCGGCGGGTCCCTGACCATCCTGGCCACCGCGCTGACGGAAACGGGTTCCAAGCAGGACGATATCGTCTATGAGGAATTCAAAGGCACCGGCAATTCCGAAATCCAGCTGGACCGCAACCTGGCGAACCGGCGCATCTTCCCGGCCGTGAACATCCTGCTCTCCGGCACACGCCGCGACGACCTCCTTCTGGACAAGACGACCGCCTCCCGCATCTGGATACTGCGCAAGATACTTGCCGACATGACTCCCGTCGAGGCCATGAACTTCATGTCCAGACTGATGGACGAATTCAAGACCAACGAGAGCCTGATCGACAATATGAACAAGGTTTCGTCGAGAGACTAATACTGCTTTCGCAAATCCTTGACACGGACAGCCTTCCCTTCAGCCTTGGGGAGGCTGTTTTTGGGTAAGAGTTTTACTTCTGGGGTGATGAGTATTTCGTCCCGCAGGCGCGAGGCGATGGATTTTTCCAGATTCTTCAGGGACGGGTAATCATCCAGGTTCACGTTCAGCATCTCTACTTCCACGCGCATGAAGTCTCCGTTCTCCCGACTGTCCAGGGTGATGAGATAGTCGCTTGCGAGTTCTTTGAACTGCATCAGGACCTGCTCGATCTGGATAGGGAAGATGTTGACGCCCTTGAGGATGATCATGTCGTCGCTGCGGCCCTTCATGCGGTCGAGGCGCAGGTGGTGGCGGCCACAGGGACATTCGCCGGGCAGGATGCGCGTAAGGTCGCGGGTGCGGTAGCGCAGCAGCGGCATCGCCTCGCGCTTGAGCGTCGTGAGCACCAACTCCCCTACCTCCCCGTCAGGTACCGGTTCCAGCGTATCCGGATCGACGATTTCGACGATGTAATAATCCTCCCAGATATGCATCCCATTCTGTTCCTTACATTCGAAGGCCACGCCCGGGCCGCACATTTCGCTCATCCCGAAGGAGTTGTAGGCCTTTACGCCCAGCATGTCCTCGATGCGGCGGCGGGTGTCCTCGCTGTGCGGCTCCGCGCCGATGACCAGCGTCCGGAGCCGGGTGTCCCGGCGCGGGTCGATGCCGTGTTCGCACATCACCTCGTAGATGCGGGCGGCATAGGAGGGAATGGCATGGAGGACGGTGGTACCGAAATCGGTGAAGAACTTGATCTGCCGCAGGGTGTTGCCCGCCGCGGCCGGGACCGTCAGCATCCCCAGCAGTTCGGCGCCGTACTGGAATCCCAGCCCGCCGGTGAACATGCCGTATCCGGAACTGTTCTGGAACACATCGTCCGGCCGGCAGCCCACCATCCAGAGGCAGCGGGCAACCGCATGCGCCCATTGCGCCAGGTCGCGCCGGGTGTGCAGGATGACGGTGGGATTTCCGGTGGTGCCGGAGGATGAATGCAGCCGCACGCAATCCTCGAGGGGGACGCTGCGCAGGCCGAACGGGTAGGTATCGCGAAGGTCCTGCTTGGTGGTAAAGGGGATTTTCCGCAAATCGTCCAGGCTGCGGATATCCGATGCCTTCAGTCCCGCCTGCCGGAACCGCTCCCGGTAAAAATCGGAATTCATGCAATGGGCAACGGTCTTTTGCAAGCTTTCCGCCTGCAGCGTGCGGATCTGCGCCCGCGTGAGGGTTTCTATTTCCGGATGGAAAAATTCACCTGTTCCAGTCATGCTTGCAAAGGTACGAATAAAACCGTATTTTTGCGATATGGCTGCCTATATTTCCGATACGGTTTGTGCTCCGGCCAGCGGACGTGGCGGAGCCGTCGCGCTTATCCGCGTGAGCGGACCCGATACTTTTTCCATTCTCGACCGCGTTGTGCGCTTCCGTGGCGGCAATGCGGCATCGGCACCGGGCTACCGCATCAAATTCGGCGAAATCCCGGAAGTGGACGAGGTGCTGGTGGGGATTTTCCGCGCTCCGCACTCCTATACCGGAGAGGACAGTGCCGAGATCAGCTGCCACGCATCGCCCTACATCGTATCGCGCATCCTGCAGCTGCTGTGCGAAAACGGATGCCGCAGCGCCGGACCGGGAGAATTCACGCGACGGGCCTTTTTGAACGGGAAAATGGATCTGGCACAGGCGGAAGCCGTTGCCGACCTTATCGCCGCAGACACCGAGGCGGCGCACCGTATAGCCGTCAACCAGCTTCGCGGGCAGTATTCCCTGCGGTTGCGCTCGCTGCGCGACTCTCTGCTGGAAATCGCTTCGCTGATGGAACTTGAACTCGATTTCAGCGAGGAGGATGTGGAATTTGCCGACCGGTCGAAGTTGCGTGCGCTCCTCAGCGACGCTCGTGCCGAAATCGCCCGTCTTGCCGACTCGTTCAAGGCGGGCAATGCCATTAAAAACGGCGTGCCGGTGACGATTGCCGGCGCCGCGAATGCCGGGAAAAGCACTTTGCTCAATGCCCTGCTCGGGGAAGACCGGGCCATCGTGTCCGATATTCCCGGCACGACGCGGGATACCGTGGAAGAAACGCTGACGCTCGGCGGGGTGCTGTTCCGCTTTATCGATACCGCGGGGCTGCGGGAGTCTTCGGACGCCATCGAGCGCATCGGGATCGAACGGTCCTGTTCCAGTATATCCAAGGCCGATATCGTGATTGGCGTGCTGGACGCGCTCTCCCCGCTGGAAACCGTGCGGAAGGACTGCCGGGAAATCTGCAGCCGGCTCTCCCCCGGCACCGACCTTATCCTCGTCCGGAACAAGGTGGATGCCTTTGATGCGATTCCGCCCGAGGAGTTTCCGCGCTTCGACCGGAGTTACGGGGTCCTGGAGCTCAAATATCCTGCGTTCGGAACCTACAACCTTGACCCGGCGCGGCTGACAGCGGAACTGGCGGAATATGCGGACCGGACTTTCCCTGAAGGCTATCAGGTCCTGGATATCTCCGCCCGGACCGGCGAGGGCCTGGACGAGCTGCGCAGACGCCTCTCGGAAAGCCGCGCGGGAGAGCTCTGCGGAAACAACGCCACGCTGGTCACCAACCTCCGCCACTACGAAGCCCTGCGTACCGCCCAGGACGACCTCGGAAGGGTTTCCGACGGACTCGGCCACGGGCTTACCGGAGAACTCCTGGCCGAAGATTTGCGCAGCGCCATCCAATCCCTGGGCAGCATCTTCGGAGAAGTCACCACGGACGACATTCTGGGAAGGATATTTGAGAGGTTTTGCATCGGGAAGTGACGGTGTCTCTACCCAACTAAGGGATAAGCACACAAAATGAAAAATGGCAAACAAAGAATGTGTGTCTTGTTTACCAATAAATCACAAATAATTATAAAATAATAGGCTATTTCAATACTTTCTGTTCATTATCTTATATGTCTTATCAACAGACATTTGATGTCGTTGCAATAGATCGATATATCTTCGGAATTCTTCATAGAATTCATCATCTAATACTCTCTTTTCTATTCTATAAGAACTAACCATTTCATGCATCATCATAGTTCTATGGCGAACCTCCATGAGTAAGTGTCTTTGCTCTGATAACAATTCACGTTCTCTTTCCGACAAATCCTTATCAAGCTTTTCTTTCACAATGAAATCAAAATACTCTGGAGGCAAGAGTATCTCTGGAGAACGAAGAATCTTCTGATTTGTTCTTGAAAGCTCAAGAATCTCTTCCAATATTTCATTATTCAGATTCTTGTCTGAAATATCTTTCTCCTCCTCAGATCTCTCTGATTTAATGCTAGTTAGTGACTCTTCCAAATTAGGCCACCATACTTCAAAAGTTTTAGAGAGCAACTCTTCTTTTAATCCTGCTTCACCACAGGATTTGTTGAGTGTCATCAACAATTTCTTTACATCCTCTTTTTCAAAAATAGTAGATTGGAATTGCAAAATTGGTCCTTTCACTTCAGCTCTTTTCAAATCAAAAATAAAGGGGCAAACAGAGGATTTATCCATCATTTTTGATAATGCACCGGCCTCAAATAGAAGCCAAGGGGCCTCTAAGTTTTCTTTTGTAACACATAAAATACCAAAGGTGCTATCCTCCAGTTCTTTTGCAATGTCCGTACTCCACCTTGCTCCTTTATCAATATCCTCCGATGAAACATACGGATTAATTGACTGTATTACAGAAGGAAGCCAATCTCTAAATACCAATGCCACCTGATGGCTTTTATGTCCAGACCAACTTAAAAAAACTTTCATGGCTAATACCTTATTTCTTTATTCTTTTGTAAAGCTACAAAAATACTTCGAATCAATCAACTATTTCACATAAAAAGGCAGAGATACATTGGGAAATCATTCAAGTTCCCAAGTCGACGAAATACTACAAAGTAAAACGGATTCAGGAAGCCGATTTACTGCAGTACTTCAACCAGACTCTTTACAGATTGGATAATCTTGAAACATCTGGCGGAGAATACTATATCAATACGGAGGACTATGCCAAATACTATGAACTTGAAGCCTTCCTTGAGGCATCTCATATCAATATTACGCTTCGCATAAATCACGGCGCTGATATGTTCGATTGCAGAATGAGTATCTCACATTCCTTCAGTTACAGGCCCGGGATTCGCAGGAAGTATGTGCAATTACCCGAGGCCACATTCCGTCAAGTATTCAACCTTATGCTGGAGTATTGCCACGAACGGGACGCATACGTGCAGTTTCAAGACACTCTCTTCGCCCAGGTGCAAGCTCTTATTTGCAGCGGCAAATCCATTGGCGGTCTGGTCATAGATGCGAACAAATATTTCGACAAATCTAAGGCCGAAATGGTTGAGCGCCGAAAGAATATCGGGCGACGCCTGGTCAGCGTTGATGAGCCGCCGCAGAAGCGCCGCGAACTCCGCGCCGAAATGAAAGGCATCGACTTCTGCATCTCAGTTCTTGATGCCAATAGATGAGTCCACTTTAAAAAGTCAACGTCCCCTCACTACGCGATAACCTCCTGCCGAGGGGCGATGACAGAAGTGCGAAAAAAGTTGCCATAGAAGTAAGATATATTTTCATAATTCATTTATTTTCACTAACTTGCATAAA
>JAFSVL010000002.1 GCA_017445015.1 Bacteroidales bacterium
ACGAAGGAGATTGTGGGAGGGGCCGGAGTGAGCATAGCGAACGGAGTTCCGCCAGGGTCTGGCTGCCTGACGGCTCGGAGCCTTGGCATACTACAAAAAAAGAAGGTGACTATCAGTCTTCCGACTTTTTAGTCACCCTCAACTTTTATCAGATTCATTGACGTTGACTGCATATTTTTATTTTATGCATCAAATCGTCCTATGACTTTCCCGAATTTTTGCTACCTTCGTCTCCGGGAAATTTTTTAGGATGGCGATGAAAGTCAATACTGATGCCGGGTTCTACAAGTGGGAAGTGGTGATTTGTCTTGTTTTATGAAAAAGATGCCGCAAAACTGAAAACCTGATGAGAACGACAGAACAAGCCTCCCATTACGACGGACTGGAGAGGATGTCCGTAACGGAACTGCTCGCGGGAATCAACCGGGAAGACCGCCGTGTGCCCGATGCCGTGGAAAAGGCGATTCCCCAAATCGCCCGGGTCGTGGAAGAAATCACCCTGCGGATGCGTCGCGGCGGCCGCGTGTTCTACATGGGCGCCGGAACCAGCGGGCGTATCGGCATTACCGACGCTTCGGAGATTCCGCCCACGTACGGCGTCCGTGACAAATTTATTGGCATCATCGCCGGCGGAGATGCGGCCATCCGCCATGCGCAGGAAGGTGCCGAAGACAATCCGGAGCAGGGCGCCGAGGACCTCCTGGCCTTCCATCCGGATGAAAACGACACCGTGATCGGCATCACGGCCTCCGGCGGCGCACCCTATGTCATCGGCGCCATCAGGGCTGCCAGGAGCGCAGGCGCCTTCACCTCCTGCATCACCTGCAACGAGAATGCTCCCGTGGCCGCCGAGGTAGATGTTCCCATGATTGCCGTCGTGGGGCCGGAATTCGTGACCGGAAGTACCCGCATGAAGTCCGGAACGGCGGCGAAACTCATCCTGAATATGATTTCCACTTGCGTGATGATCCGCTTGGGACATGTGCGGGGGAACAGGATGGTGGATATGCAGCTTACCAACAAAAAACTGGTGGACCGCGGAACGAGGATGATCATGGAGGAAACGGGGGAGTCCGATTATGAAAAAGCCAAAGCGCTGCTCCTGCAATACGGCACGGTCAGGGAGGCGGTCAGTCACTATTCGCTATGAGAATCCTTCTTTGTGAGGCTGGGGCCACCAAGGCCGACTGGCGCGTCGTGGAAGACGGAAAACAACTTGCCCGGGTCATTACTCCGGGAACCAACGTGTCCACCATGCAGATGGATGCCATCGCTTCCGTCATCAGGGACGCGGCGGCCGCCTTGCCGCCGGGCGCGGTGAAGTCCGTGCACTACTACACTGCCGGCGTGATTACCGACCCCATCCGGGAAGCTATGGAGGACATTTTTCGCCGCTGTTTCCACGCGGAAGAACTTGAAATCCAGACCGACCTGGTCGCTTCGGCGCGGGCGGCCTGCGGGCATGCGCCCGGGATTGCCGCCATCATGGGCACCGGGTCCAATTCCTGCCAGTGGGATGGCGGAAAAATCATCAAACAAGTAAAGTCCGGGGGCTTTATCATCGGCGACGAAGGGTCCGCGTCGGCGTTGGGGAAACGCTTTGTCTCCGACTTTATCAAGGACCTTGTCCCGGCTGAAATCGCCGCCGCCTATGCGGAGAAGTTTCCCCCGGCCTATCCCGATATTGTCGAGAGGGTGTACCATAATCCCGGCTCGCCCTCCGGCTGGCTGGGCAGTCTCTGTCCTTTTATCCTGTCCTGGTATCACCATCCTTACATCAAGCGGCTGGTGGACGGGAATTTCCGGGATTTCGTGGAGCGCTGCCTGCGGCAATATGACATCGACCGATATCCCGTAGGGATCATCGGCGGTTTCGGGAATGCCCTTCAGGACATCATCCGTCCCATTTTTGAGGAAAACGGCATCCGCATCCGGGCGTTTATCCCGGCCCCTATTGAAGAGCTGATCCGTTATCACGCGGCGGCGGAGCGCTAAACGCAGCGGCCCAGGATTTCCGTTACGAGCAGCGTATGGGACAGCTGCCTGCGCATGGCTTCCGCGTCACGGCGCAGGAAAATGTCCCGCATCGTTTCAAACTGGTGATACAGCCGGGAGGAAAAACGGTTGGGGGCGATGCTTTCCCGCTCCTTCCCGCGGATGGAAACCTCCACTTTCTCAAGGAGGTTGGGCATTCCCCCGATACGGATCCAGCCGTTTTCTCCCTGGATCGTGACGCCGGAGGGATTGGCGGAATCCTTGGCGGCCGTACAGACGGCGATCAGCTCCGGGTAGCGGAGCAGGACGGTTCCCGATGTATCCACCCCGTTGTATCCGCGGTTGGCGCGGAAAATCACCTCTTCCGGGCGGCCGAACAGGTCTGCGGCCAAATGCAGGTTATAGACGTTGAGGTCGCGCAGGGCGCCGCCTTCGCAAGCCGGATTGAAACTGGCGCTGACCGTTCCGGAAAGATAGTCGTCGTAGCGGGAAGAATATTGCGAAAAATCGGCCTGAAAGAGTTTTACCCGGCCGATTCCGGGCAATTTTTCCTTCGCGGACGCCCAGGAGGGCTGGTAGATGTTGGAAATGGTTTCAAACAGGTACAGGCCCTTTTCGGCGGCAAGGTCCGAGAGCGCCGCCGCCTGGTCCGGGGTTGAACAAAAGGGCTTTTCCAGCAATACGTTCACGCCCGCGGCGAGCGCCCGCCTGGCATATTCATAATGGGCGGAATTGACCAGGGCGATATAGACGAATTCAATTCCTGAGGAAAGCAGGGCTTCAAAACTGTCGCAGACCCGGGGGATGCCGAAGCGGTGCGCCAGCGGAACCGCCTTTTCGGGATGCGGCCCCCAGATGGACAGAAGGTCGAACCCTGTCTCCTGCAGCGCAGCGGCGCTTTCCGGAACAATCTTCCCCGTTCCGGCGATGCCCGTTTTGATTGTGCGCATGGCTTACAGGGTATGCCGGCCCTTGGATTTGAGCCAGCCGATCAGAAGTTCCGGACGGTCGGTCTGTATCATCGACACGCCCCTGTCAAGGTATTGCTGATAGACCTCGCCGGGGTCTGCGGCCATAAAGGCGGCATCGTCATCGTTGCCGTCACCGCCGCAGAGCGACGCCCAGATGGTGTTTACCCAGATTTTCGAACCCTGCTCCAGGATGCGGTCGCAGGCCCGGGCAAAGGCGTCGTCGTCATTGCTCTGCCAGCAGACTTCATAAGCCAGCGGCACGACACCCTGCTCCATGTAACTGTTGAAGAGTTCCATCCCTTTGGGCCGCTGGATATCCACAATCGGCATATACATCATATTGCGGGGATATGCGGCCTCGTGTGCGGCCACTACCTCGACGGGCTTTTTTCCTTTGATGAGAATCTGTCGGGTAACCCCGAGTTCTTCCGTGACGGCAAGCACCGCATCATAGTAATCGTAGCCCTGGTCCACATTGACGCAGATGCGGTCCTTGCAGCAGAGCAGGGCTTCGCGCAGCGTGGGCATGTGCAGGGTATCGATGGCTACGCCGTGGGCGCGTTTGAGGTGCAGCTGCTTGATTTCCGCGAGGGTAAGGTCGCTCACCCTGGCGCTCTTGCCGGGTTTGTTTTTGAATACCTTGGAAAAATCGGTGCAGCGGCGTACGTCCTGGTCGTGACTCAGCACCAGTACGGAGTCACGGGTCATCTTGAGGTCGAGTTCCATGATGTCGGCCCCCATGCGGATGATGCTCTCGATGGCGGGAATGGAATTCTCCGGGAAATTGCGCCAGTCGCCGCGGTGGCACGCGACGACGACATATTTCGATGACGGATCGTGTATCTGCGCGACAATCGCTTCGGCGCGGTTGGCATACTTCGGTGTAGGTGCATGGCAGGCGGACAGCGTAAGCAGCGCAGCCGCCAGCAGAAGGATATTTTTCATATCGCGAAGGTAACAATTCTTTATGAAAATACTTATATTTGCGTTCCAAACCCTATATCTATGAAACGTTTTTCCATGATTCTCGCCGCAGCGTTGATGACGTTTGCGGCGCAGCCCGCTTCAGGACAGGCGGGACTTCTCGGGTCTCTTAAAAACAAGGCTGCCAGTGCCATTAAAGGCGAGGCGGGAAAGGCAACTCCGGCTGCTTCCGCCGGCCAGGCAAGTCAGGCTACGCCCGCAGCCGCGGGGAAGACCTATTACGTCAGTGTCTCTACCGGTTCCGCACGTGCGGACGGACTGAGCCCGACTGCGCCCCTGAAGGACCTCCAGAAGGCGATCGACAAGGCGGAAGAGAATGATGTCATCCTTGTTGCGGAAGGGAATTATCTGGGTAACATGGACCGCGGCTATGTGGAATCCGGCAGGTTCGGCAACGCCGCCAACGAGCCCGGCAAATATTTCAGCATATATGGCGGCTATTCCACGGATTTCAGCGAGCGCGACGTGATTAAGCACGTGACCAAAATCCAGCCCACGGACCAGAAGTTCACCGCACCGCTGATGAATCTCAACGCCAGGCGCCCTTACGGCTACACCGGTCCCGTCGGCAACCTGGTCATTGACGGATTCGTCTTCGATCTCGGAGAGAACAACCGCTATTGCGTGAAGAACGTCGATCTGGAAATCACCGGAACGCCCAATGACGGGGTCCTCACCGGCCGTTTCCTGGAGCCTGACGCTTCTCCCCAGTGCCCGGTAGAGGGCTATTCCAGCGGTGATGAATATGCACTGCACATGGATGTGGAGGGGAATGTCCGCGTCTCCAACTGTATCTTTGTCAACTGCCGCGACTATGGTATTTCCGCCCTGATGGGCAAGGGCCACATGGAAATCTGCAACAATATCTTCGTGGCCTGCCGCTATGCCGCCTGTCAGGTCAGGGGCAATACCCGGGATGCCGATATCGAAAAGGTCTCCCTTGATTTCCACCACAATACGGTGCTCTTTACCTGGACCCGGACCAAGGGATTCGAGGATATGGGGCAGGGATTCCGTTTCATGAACGGCATCCGCACCATCGACGTGCATAACAATATCTTCGGCTGCAACAGCAACTGCGCCGTGGAACGGGTGTACTACGAATCCAATAAGGAAATGGAGAAGCTCAAGGTGAGCAACCTGTATGACAATTATTATTTTGCCAACCGCAGGGACCTCGAAATCGCGGCCATGGGCGCTTCCTCCATCTCCGTTCCGGCCGCCCGTATCGAGGAGGCCGAGCAGATCGGACCCAAATATGAGGGGAACGTAGAAATGCCTGCAGGCAACGATGACTTCATCAATGCCATCGACAAGCCCTATCTCGAGGGCTTCCTGACCTTGAAAATCATGCAGTCCCAGAGTTATAATGCCAACTCTGCCGCCAATCAGGTCAACCGGCTCTTCGGTCTGAACCAGCAGGGTACGGAAATCGTCCGTCCGAGCATGTACGGCAACAAATATCCCTGGGAGAAGGCAAAAGACCTCTTTGGAAAGGTAGCCGGTTACGGCGCACAGATGCCTCAATAAAAGGTCGCCGGGGATACCGTCATTTCGCAGGCTTTGCAGTCGAATCCGAGTGCGAGCCTGCGATTGTTGTTCAATAGGAACAGTTTTCCGCTGTCGGAGGCGCCCTGGTGTACGGGGCAGAGCCCGAGTTCAAAGCGGATGCAGTATTTACTGCGCATCAGGGGGGACGACGCTCCGGCGGGGACGGCCGGAATGACGCCGGGCCTGTCCGGGTGGTGCAGTTTTCTTGCCCGAACCGGCATGGCGTCGAGTTTGGCGGCCATGTCACGTCTCATTTCATTGAGCGTTCCCGCCGATATCAGCGGAAGCGCGCTTCCTTCCACAGTCCGCAATTTCCTTACGGCGAAATTGTAGTGCAGGGCCCTTTTGGAGAGCTGGCTGCGTATAAGTTCTTCCTGTCTTTCCCGGTTATGCGCTTCTTCCGCGCCGATACGGTAAGCGCCCTCGCAGCGCCTTCCGTCCTCACTTTCGGCCTCAAGGTGCAGGGTGTCCCCGGACAGGCTTACATCAAGGGATACGGCGATGGCCCTGCGGAAACTTGCGGATTCGAGTTTTTTTAGGAATGCCGAATCGGCGTTGCGGTAAAGGGTCATTCCTTCCCGAAGCCCTTCCGGAGCCCGGCAGAGAAGGGTGTCGCCGGAGCAGACGTCGCCGCGGAAGCCGGTGAGTTCGCCGCCGCAGAGAAAGGTGAATCCGTCGCCGTTGTGAAGGACGATGCCTTTCTCCAGACAGAGCCGCAATTGTGTTGCCGGGCCTTTTTTTTCGATGCTGCGGATTGTCCCGGCCTTTTCTCCGGCAAAGCTGGGGGCGTCCATGGAAGACCAGCCGCGCTGCCGTACCCCGTCCAGGAACAACTGCGTGTATCCCCGGTGGAAGGTTTTTGCCGGATCCGGAGTAAAGTCCCTGTGCTCCACGCTTCCGAAGGAGGCTCTGCGACAGGCTCCGGGGCGTGTTTCCACCAGATGGTCAAGCGCCTCGGAATACAGCCGGACGAGGTTCCGCACATAATCTTCCCCCTTGAGCCGTCCTTCAATCTTGAAAGAAGTTACGCCAGCTCCGGCAAGGTCGTCAAGCCGCCCGTGCAGGTCCAGGTCCCTGAGTGAAAGCAGGGCCTTGTCGTGCATCAGGATTTTCCCGGTGCCGTCCAGGAGGTCGTAGCGCGAACGGCAGGCCTGGATGCAGTCCCCGCGGTCTGCGCTTCTTCCGTCGAGGTATTCCGACAGGCGGCATTCTCCGCTGTAGCATACGCAAAGGGCTCCGTGGACGAAACATTCCACCTCGCAGGAAACGGCGTTGCAAATGGCCCGGATGGTCTCCAGGGGCAGCTCGCGTTCCAGGATGATGCGCGCACAGCCGGCCTGTGCGTAGCGCTGTGCATCCGCCACGCTGCGGATGGCGCACTGGGTGGAGGCGTGCAGGGGAACGGTGATGTCTTTCCAGCCCAGGGGGGCGGTGTCGCGGATGATGAAGGCGTCCGCGCCGGCTTCCTGCGCCTCAAGCATCTGCGCGTGCATTAGCGGCTCCTCGCCGTCGCGCAGGCTGATATTGAAGGTTACGAACACCCTCGCGCCGAATCGGTGGGCGTATGCGCAGAGCCGGGCAATCTCCGTCACCGGGTTGCCGGCCGCCTTGCGTGCACCGAAGTCCGGACCGGCGATATATACCGCATCGGCACCGCAGTCGATGGCCGCGATGCCGATGTCAGCGTTCCTTGCCGGAGCGAGGAGCTCGAGGTCCCGCATTACTTCAGGGCTGCGAGGGCTTTCTGTGCCTCGGCACCCAGTTTGGGGTCGTCCACCGCCTTCTGGTAGTATTCGGCGGCGGCTTTCTTGTTGCCGGCCTGCTGGTAAAGCGCACCTACGGTAAAGGCGATGGCGCCGGCGTTTTTGTCATTGGGAGCCAGTTCAAGATACTTGGAGAAGTTCTCGATGGCGTCGTCGTTCTTTCCGGACTTCTGGGAGGCCTGTCCCGCAATCAGGTAGGCCTTGGCGTTTTCATTGTAACCGTTGGACTCATTCGCCGCGGCAACGGCGCCGGCGTAATCCTTGGCCTGGAGTTTGGCGGCCGCCTGCTTGAGCAGTGCGGTGCCGAGGAGTTTGGCGGCTTCGGCTTCCTTGCCGTTCGCCTTGGCCAGTTCGAAGGCGGCCTTGGCGTCATCCACCTTTCCGCCTGCCACGAAGGCACGCACGAGGTTCAGCGAAGCGGCGCCGTTGTCGGGATTGAGTTCGAGCAGTTGCTTGTACACGGCGGCGGCACCGTCGAAGTCCTTGGCGTTCATCAGGGTACTGGCCTTCTTCGTGTAGGCGTTGGTGATGACGCTCTCGTTGCGCCCTACGAATTCGTCATTGCCGTATTCGGCGGCGACGGCCTTGGCTTCCTGCGCCTTGGCGATGGCGTTGTCAAAGTCTCCGTCATCGAAGGCTTGCTTGGCGTTGGAATACATGATCTGGGTAATGGCCGTCTGGCAGGTGAGGGTCAGTTCCGCTCCCTCGTCTCCGCAGGCGGAGGCCATCTTAAGGGCGGCTTTAAATCCTTCGAGGGCGTCGGCGTGGTTGCCGGCCATCAGCGCGGCATTGGCTTCCTGTGCTTTTTCGGTCGCTTCTTTCAGGCTCTGGGCTCCGGTCAGCATCGTCGCGCCGAACAGGACAGTCATCATCAATACAAATTTCTTCATCATATCTTTGTGTTTTATTGTGTCCGAACTGCAAAAGTACTAATTTTGCAGGAAATATGTGCGTCCATGAAGCCGTTGTCGCGATTTTTTTTCTATGCCCTGATGTTTCTTTCCCTGCCCGGTGCGGCGAAGGACCTGCCGGTCTTCGGCCTTTCCGGGGGAGTTACGCACGGGCGGCTTGCTTCCGGCATTGAGTTTTACCTGCTTCCGGATACTTCTAACAAAGGTTATGCCGATTTTGCACTGGTTCAACTCGGCGCCCCCGATTCAACGGATTTGCGTGCGTCGCTACGTAACCTGCCGCACTTCCGCGGGCGGGCGCCTTACCGCTTTCTCGCCGATGCGGGGGTGGGCTATCGGCGGGACGGCTACCTGCGCCGGGCGGCCGGAGCCGCAATATTCGAGTTTTTCCAGGTACCGGTCTATCGGTCCGAGGTGTCGGATTCGCTCTGCCTGATGCTGCTGGATATCGCAGCGCAGCGGGAAGGGGCGCAGGCGCTGATGATTTGCGGTGATATCGACGTTTCCGCCACCCGGCGTACCCTTTCCCTGCTGTCGATGCTGGTCCCGCCCGCGGCGCGCGTGTTCTCCCGTCCTCCGCTGCCCTCCTATGACCCTCTTCCGTATGAATGCCATGTCGATGAAAAGGGCGTCTGGACGGCGATGCGCTGGGAATTCCGATACCCGAGGCTCACGCAGGACCAGATGAATACGCCACTTCCCTTCGTGCTGCGGCTCTATGCGGCCTGTTTGACGGAAATGCTCTCCGGCCGCATCCGCGAGGCTTTTTCCGGGGCCGGAGTACCCCTCTCCGGGCTGAATTTCCGTTATCGGGACAGTTCCGATTCCCCCCTGTATGAATGTTATTCCATTGCGCTCAATACCTTTCCCGAAGATGCGCAAAAGGCGGAAGTGCTGATGGGTGGCGTGCTTTCTTCGCTTTGTGAAAACGGGGCGGGGATTCCTGAGTTTGAGTATGCGATGTCCTGCGCATTTCATGACCAGGCCCGCTATACAGCGGAACGGCCACTCCGCAAACTGATCAATTACTACCTGTATGGCGCATCCCTGGCTTCTCCGCAGGAGGTGGGGAAGTTCTTTGCCGGAAGGCAGATGTCTCCGGCCGTATCGGCAGGGCTGTTCAATGCTTTTTTGCGGGAGTTGCTTGCACCTGTGATGGACGGGAGCGAGGGGCGCCAGGTCTATGTCTGGCAGCGTCCGGACAGCCTGTCCCTGAGTCTGCCCGTATCCCGGGTGCGTCTGGTGTCGAAACGCCCCGCCCCCGAAGGCGGGCAGCGCTGGACCTTTTCCAACGGAATGAAGGTCGTGTACCGGAGGCAGAAGGGCGGCGGCCGTCTCCGTTATGCCGTATCGCTGGGCGGAGGCTATAACCATGTCCCTGCGCTGAAAGAAGGTGAAGGGCCCTTTATCGGCGGCCTGTGGGCGCTGGAGAACATTTCCGGAATGCGGAAAGGGGAGATGGGGGCCTTGCTCCATGCTGCCGGAATACGGATGGAGGCCCGGGTGTCGCTGGAAGATTTCCGGCTCGAAGGCGATGCGCCCGCGGACAAATATCCGCTGCTTTTCAAGGCTTTGCTCGCCATGGGGACGCGGCTGGAAGCGGACAGCGGTGCGCTGGCTTATTTCTCGGCTTGTGAGGTGCTCTCCGCGCGGTGCGGCCGGGATGTCGCCTATCGGATGGACAGTATCGCGATAGCGCCGTACCTGTATTCCCCGCTGCGGGATGCATCCCGGATTACCGAAGACCTGCAGGCGCGGGCGCACCGGTATTTCCGGAGCCGTTTCGCTGCGATGAATAACAGCCTGATCGTGCTGACGGGCGACCTTGACGAGGCTGCCCTGAAGAAATTCCTCTGCCGCCATCTCGGGAATTTCAGCACCGCGTTCCGGCGGGACCGCCGGGTGTCGATGACCGTCCCGATGCGGTCCGGAAGCCTTTCCTATACGGTTCCGGCTGCTCGGCGCGGGGCGCAAAGCGTCCAGGTGGCGATGTATGGACGCCTGGTGCTTACCCGCCGCAATTATCTGGCGTTCCGGCTTTCCCAGGTGGCGCTCGAAAAGGAATTGGTGCGCTCGCTTGCGGACAAGGGCCTGTACGCTGATGTGGGTTCCCGGATAGAACTGCTTCCCGAAGAATGGGTATGCCTGCGGGTCCGCTGCCGCCCGTGCATTCCTTCGGGGCTGCCCGAAGGAATCGCCCCGGAGGGGGCGGGCGAGGCTGCGCTCGCCCTCCGGGCGGCAGTGGACCGCCTCCGCGGCGGGACCATCGCCCCCCGGGACCTGGAGGCCTGGAAGGCGGCCCTGATCCGTCAGATGGAACACCTGGCAGAAGATCCGGAATTCTATATTTCCGCCGTGCTGTCGCGTGAACTGTCCGGAAAGGATTTTTATAAGGATTATGCGTCAGTTGTCAAATCCATCCGGGCGGAGGACCTGCAAAATGTGCTCACGGCCCTTTACGACGGCTGCCGGATAGAATATAGTGAGAGATGAAAGAGCGGGAATTCGGGGCGATTATCCAGATCGGGGATATCCTCGTTTCAGAGGATGTCGTGTGCGAATATTTCTCCTGCGACTACAACGCCTGCAAGGGAATCTGCTGCGTGGAGGGAGATGGTGGGGCTCCGCTCTCCGAGGACGAACCGGAGCAGCTGGAACGGGCCTATGCCGTGTATGCTCCCCTGATGAGCGCCGAAGGCCGCGAGGCGGTGGAGCGTGACGGTTTCTTCACGATTGACCGCGACGGGGACCTGGTGACGCCGCTCTGCGCTTCGGACGGAGCCTGCGCCTATCTGCACAGGGGAGAGGACGGGGCGTGCCTTTGCAGTATCGAACGCTGCCATGAACAGGGGCTGTGCGCCTGGCGCAAGCCCGCTTCATGCAGCCTTTATCCCATCCGCCTGACGCCCCTGACCGGCGGCGGGACGGCCCTGAACCTGCACCGCTGGTCGATTTGCGGGGCCGCTTACGAAAAGGGGCGCCGGGAGGGCGTCAGAGTCTATGAATTTTTGCGCCGTCCGCTGGAGGAACGCTTCGGTACGGACTTCTGGGAGGCCCTGGACGCCGCCGCCCGCCACTTGGAGATTCAATGAAAAAAAGTTAACTTTACGGCATGAACGACCTTGTAGAAACCCTGTTGGTCTATCTGCAACAGTCCCATGCCTACTATCTGAACAACGCGCTGGTCGCCCTTTCAGATGCCATAGACCATCTGATCGCGCCCTGCACGCCGTCCCGCAGGATGGCGGTGCGCCGTTTCTTCGACGAGTACCGGGATGAACTGGAACGGCATTTCCAGTATGAGGAAAGCGAAGTGCTTCCCTATGTCAAGGGGCTACTTGCCGGACGGCGCCGTCCCGGATTTTCCATCGAGCAGCTCAAGGAGAACCATGCTTTCGTCGATGAGAAATTCTCCGACCTCCGCAATCTGATCAACCAGTCCCTCCCGGAGGAATGCGACCCTTGCGAGCGCCGGGCCCTCCTGGTCTTCATCTATACCCTGCGCAAGGATATCCACCACCATACGAGCGTCGAGGAAGACATCCTCGTTCCCCTGGTCCGCATTCTCGAGAATCCGGCCGCGGAATTGCCGGACGATCAGGATGACGGGCAGGGGGCGGCTCTCTCCGTACGCGAGAAGGAAATCCTGGTAAGCGTAGCCAGGGGCCTTCTTAACAAGGAAATCGCCGACGAACACCATATTTCCATCAATACGGTGATCACCCACCGCAAGAACATCACCCGCAAGACAGGTATCAAGACGGTGCCCGGCCTTACCGCCTACGCACTGCTGAACGGGCTTGTGGATATCAGCGAGATAGAATGAGCGCCTCCTCCCTGATGCTGCATGCCTGCTGTGCCCCCTGCGCCGCTCCCGTCATAGAATACCTGACGGGCAGGGGGGAGCGTCCGCTGGTGTTTTTCAGCAATTCCAATATCGACACCCGCGAAGAATATGACCGCCGCTTTGCGGAACTGGGCCGCTATTGCGATGCGCTCAGCGTGGAACTGGTGGGTGACGGGTATGACCATCAGGCCTGGCTCGATGCGGTAAAAGGGCTTGAGAATGAGCCTGAAAGGGGTGCGCGCTGCCTGCGCTGCTTCCGTTTCCGTCTGGAGCGTGCGGCCGCATTCGCGCGTGAAAGGGGATGTACGCTGCTCACCACGTCGCTCGCGCAGTCCCGCTGGAAATCCCTCGAACAGGTAAACGAGGCGGGGAGCGCGGCCTGCGGGGACTCTCCCCGGTGGTGGAACGCCAACTGGCGCAAAGGCGGACTTCAGCCCCGGCGCTCGGAACTGATCCGCGAATGGAATTTTTATAATCAGCCCTATTGCGGTTGCGAGTTTTCCAAGGTACATTTGCAGCATGATGGAAATTGAACGGAAGTTCCTGGTCAAAGACGGCTGGAGGGCGGAAGTGTATGCTTCTTCCGACATCCGCCAGGGATATCTGTGCCGCGATGCGCGGAGTACCGTCCGCGTGCGCACCTACGGCGACAGGGCCTTCCTGACCATCAAGGGGAAGGCACGGCCCGGGCATTTCGGACGCTTCGAATGGGAAAAGGAAATCAGCCTTGCGGATGCCGACGCCCTCTTTTCCCTGATTCCCGCGGGCAGCATCGAGAAGACCCGTCATCTTGTCCGCAGCGCCGACGGAATCCACACCTGGGAAATCGACGAGTTCCACGGCGCCAACGAGGGCCTGGTCCTGGCGGAAATCGAACTGGAGGGGGAGGATACCCCCTTCCCGCGCCCTGGATGGCTCGGCGAAGAGGTTACCCTCGACCCCCGCTACTACAATTCCTATCTCGTGGCGAATCCCTACCGGGACTGGTAATCTGCTTCTGGTCCCCGTCCCTCACCCCATCAAAAGGTCCGGCAACCCGGTAAAAAAGCGGCAATTTCTTCGGGGTTGCGGGACCTCAGGTCCGGCAACCTGGCAAAAAACGCCCTGAATTTCGGGGGTTGCCGGACCTTGCCGACTACCGGGCAAAAGACAGGTGCGGAGCACAGGCGCCCTCCTGCAGATTCGGTTCTTTTTGCTGACTTTGCACCAGTCGCAAAATTTACGGTCGCTTTCTTCGCTTCCAAGGAGAAACAGGCCAGAAAGAACAAGATTGTACTCTCAAGCCTCTCAATGGATATATTATGTGTTTGAATACGACCTCATATCCTCCAACCCCGGAGATGGTAGGTATACATATGTGGTCGGGAATGATTATATTTGCAGTATGAAAAAGACTGTGCTGGTGTCCGGGGGAGCCGGATTTATCGGGAGCCACGTGACCGTGGAACTCTGCAATGCGGGTTATGATGTCGTGATCGCGGACAATATGTCCAATTGCGACGAGACCAATTACAACGGCGTATGTGCCATCCTGGGGAAGAAACTGCCCTTCGTGAAGATGGATTTCTGCGACAGGGGAGCGGTGGAGAAACTCTTTGCCGATTATCCCATCGACGCGGTGATCCACTTCGCGGCGTTCAAGGCGGTGGGCGAATCGGTGGCTGAACCGTTGATGTATTACCATAACAACCTTGTTTCCTTCATCAATCTGCTGGAAGTGGCCCGGCAGCGGAAGGGAGGCTGCAATGTGCTGTTCTCCTCGTCCGCGACGGTGTACGGCGAGACGGACCGGCTGCCGGTGACGGAGGAATCCCCGCGGCAGAGCGCGACTTCGCCCTACGGCAACACCAAGCAGATGTGCGAGGATATCCTGCGCGACTCGGTGAGGGCCTATGCGGGCATCAAGGGCATTGCGCTGCGTTATTTCAATCCCATCGGCGCGCATCCCTCGGCCCTGATCGGCGAATTGCCGCGCGGGGTGCCCAACAACCTTGTGCCGTTCATCACCCAGACGGCCATCGGCAAGCGGGAATGCCTGAGCATTTTTGGAAACGACTATCCCACCGCCGACGGCACCTGCCTGCGGGATTACATCGATATCGTCGATCTGGCGAAGGCGCATGTCTGCGCGGTGGCGAGGATGCTGGACGGCAGGATGAAGGAAGAATATGAAATCTTCAACGTGGGTACGGGCCGTCCCGTCTCCGTGCTGGAACTGGTGAATGCCTTCGAAAAGGTCAACGGCCTGAAACTGAATTATAAGATTGCCCCGTGCCGTCCCGGTGACGTGGTTGCCATCTGGGCGGACCCCACGCGGGCCAATAAGGAGTTGGGCTGGAAGGCGGAACGCAGCGTGGAGGAAACGCTCGCGGCGGCCTGGGCCTGGGAAAAGCATATCGCCGGGAAGTAATGGCGTCCAGGTCCAAAACCCTCTGGTACTGCACGGCGTGCGGGAATGAAAGCCCCAAGTGGATGGGGCAGTGTCCCGCGTGCAAGGAATGGAATACGATGGTGGAGGCCCCCGCAGCCCCCAAGGGTGCTGCGGCCGCTCCCGCCCCGGGCGGGGAAGGGCGCAGGCCCATGAAACTCGCCGAAGTGGCGATGCGCTCCCAGGAGCGGCTGTCACTGGGCATCGGCGAGGTGGACCGCATCCTGGGCGGCGGCCTGGTGCGCGGTTCGCTGGTGCTGATCGGCGGGGAACCGGGCATCGGAAAATCGACGCTGTCGCTCCAGATCCCCCTCTGCTGCCCGTCCCTCAAGGTGCTGTATGCCACCGGAGAGGAAAGTGCGCAGCAGGTGAAGATGCGGTCGGACCGTCTGGGCGGCGACCCTTCCAACTGCCATATCTTCTGCGAAACCCTCGTCGAGAACATCATCGACGAGGCGGTGCGCATGCAGCCGGACCTGGTCATCGTGGATTCGGTGCAGACGATGTCCACCGCCGCCGCAGAATCCACCCCGGGCTCCGTCAGTTCCGTGAAGGAGGTGGCGGCGGCGCTGCTGCGCTTCGCCAAGCAGAGCGGGATTGCCGTCATCATCATCGGACATATCACGAAAGACGGCTTTATCGCCGGACCGAAGATTTTGGAGCATATCGTGGACGTGGTCCTGCAGTTCGAGGGGGAGAACCGCGGCGCCTACCGCATTCTGCGCGGCATCAAGAACCGCTTCGGCTCCACGTCGGAGATTGCCGTGTTCGAGATGACGGGCACGGGGCTGAAAGAAGTGGCGAACCCCTCCGAAATGCTGATTCCCATGCACGGGGAGGCACTCAGCGGGACGGCGGTCTGCGCCATGCTCGACGGGACGCGGCCCCTGCTCTTCGAGGTGCAGGCGCTGGTGAGTTCCGCCGTGTATGCGACGGCCCAGCGCTCGGCGACCGGCTTTGATGCGCGGCGCCTGAACATGCTCCTGGCGGTGCTGGAAAAGCGTGCGGGCTTCAAACTGGCCCAGAAGGACGTGTTCCTCAACATGGCGGGCGGCCTGAAAGTCACCGACCCGGCCTGCGACCTTGCAGTCATCGCGTCGGTGCTCTCTTCGAATTTCGATTATCCCGTTCCCCCCGACTGCTGCTTTGCCGCCGAGGTGGGTCTGAGCGGTGAGATCAGGCCGGTGTCCCAGACCGAAAGGCGCATCACGGAAGCGGCGCGCCTGGGGTTCAAACGGATCTTTATTTCCGATTTTTCTGCGCGTACACCCCAGCCTGAAGGACTCCGCGTGATACGGGTGGCGGACGTTCCGGCCCTGGTGAAGGCGCTTTTCCGCGCTTAGTGGCATGCCTTCCTACCTCCAGATAGAGAATATCTCCAAATCCTACGGGCCGAAAGTCCTGTTTGACCGCATTTCCTTCAATATCAACGAAGGGGACAAGGTCGCGCTGATTGCGCCGAACGGCACTGGTAAAACGTCGCTGTTGCGCATCCTCGCGGGCAAGGACGCTTCGGACAGCGGCGGCAAGGTGCTTTTTTTGCGCCATATCCGCATCGCGTTCCTCGAGCAGGAATATGCTTTCGATGCCGATGCGACGCTGCTCGAACAGGTCCTTTCCCCGCAGGAAGGGACGCAGGACGAAGGTTTTGAGTTGCGCGTCTCTCAACTGCTCGACCGCTTCGGCCTGCGGGACCTTTCGCGGCGGATGCGGGAACTCTCCGGCGGGGAGGTGAAGCGGGTGGCCATTGCGGCGATGCTCGCTTCAGAGGCGGATTTCTACATCATGGACGAGCCGACGAACCACCTGGACCTCGATGCCATCGAAACCCTTGAAAACCACCTGCGGCACAACCGCTGCACCCTCCTGATGGTGACGCACGACCGCTATTTCCTGGACCGCGTCTGCAATACCGTGATGGAACTCGACCGCGGGGCGCTCTATATCTATCGCGGCGATTACCTGCATTTTCTCGAAAAGCGGCAGGAACGCATCGACAATTACAATGCGCAGACCGAAAGGGTACGCAACCTGTTCCGGCGCGAACTGGAATGGATTCACGCGTCGCCCTGTGCCCGCAGCGGAAAGGCGAAGTACCGCAAACAGGCCTTCGAGCGCATCAAGGCCCGTGCGGAGGACGCCTATATCCGCCGTCAGGTGGATCTGGGCGGTATTTCCGGGGAGGGGACGTATCTGGGGAACAAGATCATCAATTGCCGCGACCTGTCCTTCTGGTGGGACGGGAAGTGCTATCTGGACCGTTTCAGCTATAATTTCCAGCGCTATGAGCGCGTGGGCGTCGTGGGGGCGAATGCCGTGGGAAAGACCACCTTCCTGAACCTGCTGGCGGGGGTTTCGGAAGGGGGCACCGTGGAGGGGGTGCTGGACCGGGGAGAGACGCTGCGCATCGGATACTACCGCCAGGCGGGGATGGCTTTCAAACCCGGACAGACCGTACTCGAGACGGTGGCCGACACGCGGCTGCTGGAGCGTTTCCTCTTTCCACACGATATGTGGAATACCCGCGTGGAACGGCTCTCCGGCGGGGAACGACGGCGGCTCTACCTTTTGACCGTGCTGATGCGCAGACCGAACTTCCTGATTCTGGACGAGCCGACCAACGACCTGGATATACTGACGCTGCAAGTGCTGGAGGAGTATCTGCTGGAGTTTAAGGGCTCGCTGCTTGTCGTCTCCCACGACCGGCATTTCCTGGACCGGCTGGTGGACCATCTTTTTGTCTTCTGCGGTGACGGGCTGGTCAAGGATTTCGTGGGCAATTATACCGAGTACCGGAGTTTCCTGCGGGACCAGCGCAGTGATAAGGCTGCGGAATCGGGAGCGCCCGCCCGCTCAGAGAAACAGGGAACAGTTCGCTCCGGGGCATCTCCCGATTCCGCTCCCGTTGCTCCCGTTGCTCCGAAGAAGAAGCTGAAGTGGAAGGAGCAGCGGGAACTGGAGGCGCTGGAAGCGGAAATCGAGGCCTTGCAGCAGGAAAAATCAGCCCTGGAAACGGTGCTGGGCGGCGGAAGTGCCGGCATGGAGGAAATCTTGAAGTCATCGCAGCGCATCGGGGAAGTCCTGGCCCTGCTCGACACCAAGGAAACCCGCTGGCTGGAACTGAACCTATAGCCGCTTCGGGCCGTCAAATCCGAATATAGGGGCAGATTTTTCGAGAATTTCAAGGAAAACGGGCAAAAGTTTGCCCCTTCCCGGCAGGGACTCCGTGATACCGTGCTCCTTTGCAAGCAATGACGGACAAATGTGTAGGAAACGTACAAAAATGCGTAAGAAAAATAAATCTGATCAGAACTTACGTTTTTTGCTCATATTTTTGCGGCTCACAAAATTTTATGTGAGTCATGCGAGATTATGTAACCCATGTACAGCGGCGCTCCGGAAGCGGCGCCGCTTCCCGGCCGGCCACCGAGATCGGGCCCTATGTCGAGCTGATGCTCGATAAGAACTTCAAGTTTTTCTTCGCCAGTGAGGAGCGCAAGGATCTTCTGCTATTCCTCCTGCAACTGGTCCTCCCGGAACTTGGAATTGAATCCGTAAGCCTCGGGCCGCAGGAGCATGTGGGCCGTGACGAGGGCTTGAAAAGCAGCGTCTTCGATGTCTATTGCACGACGAAGGACGGCAGGCGGATCATCATCGAGGCGCAGTATACCGACCGTCCGGACTATCTGGACCGGATGCTCTACTATTCCACATGGCCCGTCGCGGAGCAGATACAGATGAGCAGCGAAAATAATTACGCCTTGTCGGAGGTATATATCCTGAGTTTTATTAACTTCGCGCTTGAGCACGACGGCGACTGGGACGGAGACTTTGTCTCATC